>NZ_JAFCGW010000006.1:0-273876 GCF_018604485.1 Sphingobium sp. BHU LFT2 | reverse complement strand
TTCCTGACCCATCCGCAGGAAGTCGCCGCCAGCCTGACCCGCATGGTCGAAGCCGGCAAGGTGCGCGCGATCGGCGTGTCCAACTATGCGATTCATGAACTCAACGCGCTCCAGAGCTTTCTCGACCTGCCGATCGTCAGCACCCAGCCTGAATTTTCCGCGCTGCGCACGGCGTCGCTCCATGACGGCACGCTCGATCAGGCGATGGCGCGCGACATGGCGGTTCTGGCTTGGTCGCCGCTGGGTGGTGGTCGCCTCGCCAAGGCGCTGCACCCGGCCGCTGTGATGCTTGCAGATCAGGGCGAGCGCTATGGCGTCGATATCACCGCCGCCGCCCTGTCCTGGATCATGGCGCATCCCGCGCGCCCGATTCCCATTGTCGGCAGCCAGTCCGCTGCCCGCATTGCCCGCAGCATCGATGCCTTCAAGGTCGAATGGACCCGCGCCGAATGGTATGCGGTACTCGAAGCGTCGATGGGAGAAAGGCTGCCCTGATCCGCCGGTGCAGGATCGCGATCTTGCTAAGCTATCCGATGATCATGGGGTGCGCCGGCCAGTGGCGTCCGGTCCGCGCCGCCAATGCCACACGGCACAGGTTATTCATTTCGAAGGGAAATGGTGGAGCCTAGGGGGATCGAACCCCTGACCTCGTCATTGCGAACGACGCGCTCTCCCAGCTGAGCTAAGGCCCCAAAGGTGGGCTGCCTATAGGCGAGGGATTTTCGCCTTGCAACGGTCTTTTGCGCAAAAAATCGCCGCCTTTCCTGATCTCGATCAAGAGCCCCGGAAATCGGCCCTTTCCGCCTTCGACAGGGCGGTTGAAAGGCGCGACGTTACCCGCCCGTAACGCCCGGAACGATGGGCCGCCCCACCCATTGATGGCCTGTCGGTGCAATACGCACGCACCACCGGAGGGCGCGATCCTCCGACAAGCACAAGGAGACGGACCATGGGTTATCAAGGCGGACGCCGCTATGGCGGCGATGATCGCTATTCGACCGACTGGGATCGCGGCAACGACCGTTATAATGATCGGTACAGGGCGTCGCGCGACGAGCGCGCCTATCGATACGGCATGCGCGGCCAGTTCAGCGGGCCGGGTGCCCGCCCCTACCCCCAGGGCTATGATCCCGACGAGCGCGGCTTCTTCGACCGGGCGGGCGACGAGATTCGCAGCTGGTTCGGCGATGACGAGGCGGAACGCCGCCGCGAATATGACGAATATTATAATCGCCCCTATGGCGACCCGCGCGACCAGTCGAGCCGGCTTGGCTATGCCTCGGCCGCGCGCAGCGACTATCTGCCCAGCCGTGGCTTTGCCCCCTATACCGGGGAGCGCAGCGGCTATGGCAGCGAGGGCCATGGCTATCGCAACCGCGCCTTCGGCCCGCAGCAGGACTATGGCGCGCATCATGACAGCAACTATTATAGCTGGCGCCAGCAGCGGATCGACGAATTGGACCGCGACTATGCCGAATATCAGCGCGAACATCGCGATCGCTTCAACAGCGAATTCGGCACATGGCGCACCCGTCGCGGTGAACAGCGTCAGGCGGTGACGCAGGTGCGCGAGCATATGGAAGTGGTCGGCAGCGATGGCGAGCATGTCGGCACCGTCGACAAGCTGCGCGGCGACCGCATCATCCTGACCAAAAGCGACAGCGATGCCGGCGGTGTCCACCACTCCATCCCGTCCTCGTGGATCAAGTCGGTCGATGCGACCAAGGTGACGCTGGAGAAGAGCGCGGACGAAGCGCAGCACGCCTGGCGCATCGAGCGCGAACAGCAGGCGCTGTTCGGCGATCGCGACGACACCCGCGGCACCTATGGCGCCGGGTCGTCGACCAATTATGAAAAGAGCCGTTACCGCTAAATCGCGACGGTGAAATGAGAGGCCCGGCCGCGATGCCGGGCCTTTTTCATATGGCGGCCAGCACGCGCTGAGCCTGCACCAGATGCGGGCGATCGATCATCTTGCCATCCAGCTTCAACACCCCGGCACCCGGATTGGCGGCAAAGGCATCGACCACCGCGCGGGCATGATCGACCTCCGCCTGGGTCGGAGTAAAGCCGGCATTGATCGCCGCCACCTGAACCGGGTGGATCGCCATCATGCCGGTAAAGCCGTCGCGCCGCGCCCGGCCGACATAGGCGGCCAGATCGTCCATCGCGTCGATCCGGGGGAAGACCGTGTCGATCGCCGCGACGCCGGCGGCGTGGGCCGCGAACAGGGTCAGGCTGCGCGCCATCTCGATCGGCGCGGTATAGCGGCCATCGGCTTCGCGCGCGCTGGTGGCGCCGATCGAGGCGGGCAGATCCTCCGCGCCCCAGGTGAGGCCGGCCAGCCGATCACGAACGCTGCGATAGCTACCAAGCTCGAACAGGGCGGCGGGCGTTTCCGTGGCGATGGGCAGGATCGGCGGCAGGCGCCGCCGCCCGGCCAGTTCCTCCAGCGCCAGGATGCTGGCCGCCCCTTCCGCCTTGGGCAGCATGATGCCATCGGGCGCCGCCGACAGGATGATGGCCAGATCGTCGGCGGTCTGCCCGCCCTCCAGCGGATTGACCCGGACGAAGGCGGTGCAATTGCGCGCGCCCGCCAGCCAGCCGGCGATCGCATCGCGGGCATAGCCCTTGCGCTCGGGCGCGACCGAATCCTCCAGGTCGAGGATGATCGCATCTGCGCCGCTCGCCGCCGCCTTGTCGAACCGTTCGGGACGATCGCCCGGTACAAAGAGCAGCGAGCGGAGTTTCATGCAGACCTCTTCTTGAGCAACGCCATGCGCAGGCACTGGCAGACAATCTCGTCCCGCTGGTTGAGCAGGCGATGGGTAAAGGTGACGATGCCGGCCTCGGGGCGCGAGCGGCTGTCCTTGAGCTCTGTGACCTCGGTCTCGCAGCGCAGCGTGTCGCCGATGAACACCGGCTTGGGCATGACCAGCTTGTCATAGCCCAGGTTCGCGACCAGCGTGCCCATGGTGGTATCCCCCACCGACAGCCCGATCATCAGCGCGAAGCTGAAGGTGCCGTTGACCAGGATCTGGCCAAATTCCGACGCCTTCGCCGCCTCGGCATCCAGATGCAGCGGCTGGGGATTATGGGTCATGGTCGTGAACAGCAGATTGTCGGTCTCGGTCACCGTGCGGCGCAATTCATGCGCGATCCGGTCGCCCACCTGCCATTCGTCAAAATGCCTGCCCGCCATAGTTCGCCCTCTATATAAATATGCACAATAGTGCAATTATCATTCCATGAAGCCGGATCGGCTCAATCCTCGCCATGATCGATCCGGGCCAGCAGCACGCCCTCGCTCACCTGCCCGCCCTCGGCCGCGTTCAGGTCTGCGACCACGCCATCGAACGGCGCGACCAGGCTATGCTCCATCTTCATCGCTTCGAGCGTCAGCAGCTTCTGGCCCTTGGTCACCGTCTGCCCGGCCGTCACCGCCACGGCAATGATGCGGCCGGGCATGGGCGACAGGATCGCACCGTCCGACGCCGCACCACCGGCACCACCGGCAACGCGCCAGGGCGTCATTTCCCAGACCTGCCCGCCCTCGGCAATCAGCACATCCTCCAGCGGCCGGGCGTCGCCCAGGCGCGGATCATAGCGCACCGCATGGGGATGGCCGTTCAACAGGAAATTCGCTTCCGCCCGGACCGGCGCATTGAGGCGGAAGCCGGCCAGCGCCCCGCCCGGCGTCAGCGCCGCTGCCGCGTCAGCCAGTGCCGCGTCGGACGGATCGGCCGGCGGCAACAGCGCGTCGCCCTCCCGCGCGATCAGGCCGGTGTCGAGCCGGGCCGCCGCGAAATCCGCATTCTCCAGCGCCTTGACCAGAAAGCCCGCATTGGTGCGCAGCGGCCAGATCACCGTATCATCAAGCGACGCCGCCAGCCGCAGCCGTGCCGCGTCGCGCGTGTCGCCATGGGCGATGACCTTGGCGATCATCGGATCATAATAGGGCGAAATTGCCGCCCCTTCCTCGACGCCGGTATCGATGCGCGCACCGCCGCCCAGTTCGAACCTGTCGAGCGTGCCGATCGAGGGCAGGAAGCCCTTGGCCGGATCCTCGGCATAGAGGCGCGCTTCCATCGCCCAGCCATTGATCGACAGTTGCTCCTGCGTCCGCGGCAACGGCTCGCCCGATGCGACGCGCAACTGCCATTCGACCAGATCCTGGCCGGTAATCTCCTCGGTCACGGGATGTTCGACCTGGAGCCGGGTGTTCATTTCCATGAACCAGATGCGGTCGGCGCGTAGCCCGTCCGATCCGTCGGCGATGAACTCGATCGTGCCGGCGCCGACATAGTCGACCGCCTTCGCCGCATTGACCGCCGCCTGGCACACGGCCGCGCGGGTCGCTTCATCCATGCCCGGCGCAGGCGCTTCCTCTATCACCTTCTGGTGGCGGCGCTGGAGCGAGCAGTCGCGCTCGAACAGATGGACGACATGACCATGTTTGTCGCCGAACACCTGCACCTCGATATGGCGCGGGTTGGTGATCCATTTTTCCAGCAGCACCTGGTCATTGCCGAAGCTGGACGCCGCCTCGCGCCGGCAGGACAGCAAGGCGTCAGCGAAGTCAGCTGCGGCGTCCACCTTGCGCATGCCCTTGCCGCCGCCGCCGGCGACCGCCTTGATGAGGACCGGATAGCCGATCGCGTCGGCCTCCGCCGCCAGCCGTTCGGGCGACTGGTCTTCGCCCAGATAGCCCGGCGTGGTCGGCACGCCGGCATCCTGCATCAGTGTCTTGGCCGCGTCCTTCAGGCCCATGGCGGTGATGGAGGACGGGTTGGGGCCGACCCAGATCAGGCCGGCATCGATCACCGCCTGCGCAAATTCGGCATTTTCCGACAGGAAGCCATAGCCAGGATGGATCGCCTGTGCCCCTGTCGCTTTCGCTGTCGCGATGATGCGCTCGCCGACCAGATAGGATTCGCGCACCGGGGACGGGCCGATATGCACCGCCTCGTCCGCCTCGCGCACATGCAGCGCATCGGCGTCGGCATCGGAATAGACCGCGATCGTGCGGATACCCAGCCGCCGCGCGGTGCGGATGATGCGACAGGCAATCTCGCCCCGATTGGCGATGAGGAGGGATTCAAGCACCACAGTCTCCCAATTCGTCATGCTGAACTTGTTTCAGCATCCATTTCGCCGCAGGCTGGGCATTGCGATGGAAAGACAGCCATGCGTCTATATTTTGAGCAGCAAGCCCTATGGCACGCTCTATATCGGCGTGACCTCCGATCTTGTCGGCCGGCTCTATCAGCATCGCACCGATAGCATCGCCGGTTTCACCAAGCGCCACGCCGTCCATCGCCTCGTCCGATTCGAGATGTTCGGCAGCATGGAAACCGCTATCCTCCGCGAGAAGCAGCTCAAGCGCTGGCACCGGCAATGGAAGATCAACCTGATCGAGAGCGACAATCCGCATTGGGCCGACCTTGCACCCTCCATCGGGCTTCCAGCCTTGCCCCCGATGGATGCTGAAACAAGTTCAGCATGACGATGGGGCCTAATGGCGGTCCCCCTCCCCGAGACAAGATCAGGGAGGAATGAGAGGGGCAGCATCGCCTCCACCCCGATCACATCCGGAACACGCCGAACTGGGCGCGTTCCTCCACCGGCGCGTTCAAGGCGGCGGCGAAGGCCAACCCCAGCACATCCCGTGTCTGGGCCGGGTCGATCACGCCATCGTCCCACAGGCGCGAGGTCGCGAAATAGGGATTGCCTTCATCCTCATATTTCTGGCGCACCGGCGCCTTGAAGGCCTCCGCCTCTTCCGGCGTCCATCTGGCGGCGTCGCGGTGGACGGTCGCCAGCACGCTCGCCGCCTGTTCGCCGCCCATCACGCTGATGCGGGCATTGGGCCAGGTGAAGAGGAAGCGCGGCTGATAGGCGCGGCCACACATCCCGTAATTGCCCGCGCCGAAGCTGCCGCCGATCAGCACGGTGATCTTGGGCACCTGCGCCGTGGCCACCGCCGTCACCAGCTTCGCGCCATGTTTGGCGATCCCCTCCGCCTCATATTTGCCGCCGACCATGAATCCCGAGATATTCTGGAGGAACAGCAGCGGAATGCGCCGCTGGCAGGCCAGTTCGATGAAATGGGCGCCCTTCTGCGCGCTTTCGCTGAACAGCACGCCGTTGTTCGCTAGGATCGCCACCGGCATGCCCCAGATATGGGCGAATCCGCAGACCAATGTGGTGCCGTATAGCGGCTTGAACTCGTGAAATTCGCTGCCGTCGACGATCCGCGCGATCACTTCGCGCACATCATAGGGCGCGCGCACATCCTGGGGGATGATGCCATAGAGATCGGCCGGGTCGAACCTGGGCGGGCGCGGGTCGCGCAGGTTGAGGTCGCTCTGGCGATCGGGCTGCAGGGTCGAGACGATGTCGCGCACGATCGACAGAGCATGCTCGTCATTGTCCGCGACATGATCGACCACGCCGGACTTGCGGCCATGCAGGTCGCCACCGCCCAGATCCTCGGCACTGATGACCTCGCCCGTCGCCGCCTGCACCAGCGGGGGGCCGGCGAGGAAGATGGTGCCCTGGTTGCGGACGATCACCGTCTCGTCCGACATCGCCGGGACATAGGCGCCGCCGGCGGTGCAACTGCCCATGACGCAGGCGATCTGCGGAATGCCGCGCGCCGACAGGTTCGCCTGATTGTAGAAGATGCGGCCGAAATGGTCGCGGTCGGGAAAGACCTCCGCCTGGTTGGGCAGGTTGGCGCCGCCGCTGTCGACCAGATAAACGCATGGCAGCCGGTTTTCGAGCGCGATTTCCTGCGCGCGCAAATGCTTCTTCACCGTGACCGGATAGTAAGTGCCGCCCTTTACCGTCGCATCGTTGCAGGCGATCATCACCTGTCGCCCCGACACCCGGCCGATGCCGGCGATCATGCCAGCGCCCGGCACCTCATCGCCATATTGGCCATTGGCGGCGAGCTGGCCAATCTCAAGGAAGGGCGAACCGGGATCGAGCAGCCGTTCGACCCGATCGCGCGGCAACAACTTGCCGCGCCCGGTGTGCTTGTCACGCGCGGCCGGCGATCCACCCAGCGCCGCGTCGGCAACCTTGGTGCGCAATTCTTCCGCCAGCGCGCGATTATGCGTGGCATTGGCGCGGAAGCCTTCGCCGTCGGGCGACAGCTTGCTGTCCAGAACCGGTGCGCTCATGCCCTCGCCTTCCCGGCGTCCGCGTGCCACAGAGCAGATATGCCCACCATCATTCTCCTCATCCTCTCCAACCTGTTCATGACCACCGCCTGGTACTGGCACCTCAAGGGCGGCATGAACAAACCGCTGATGCTGGTCATCCTGATCAGCTGGGCGATCGCCTTCGTCGAATATTGCCTGGCGGTGCCCGCCAACCGCATCGGCTTTGCCCATGGCTGGTCCGCCGGACAACTCAAGATCGCGCAGGAAGCCATCGCCCTCGTGATCTTCGGCATCTTCATGGTTACGGTGCTGGGCGAACCGCTCCACTGGCGCCACGCGGCAGCCTTTGCCTGCATCATGGCGGCGGTCGGCTTCCTGTTCGTGGGGCGGAGCTGAATCACGCCCCAATTAATTCCCGGCCGATCAGCATCCGGCGGATCTCGTTGGTGCCGGCACCAATATCGAGCAGCTTGGCGTCGCGCATATAGCGTTCGACCGGCCAGTCCTTCGTGTAGCCCGCACCGCCCAGCGCCTGCACCGCCTCCAGCGCGACCTTCATCGCATTTTCGCTGGCCAGCAGGATGGCGCCGGCCGCATCGAAGCGCGTGGTCTTTCCCGCGTCACAGGCGCGCGCCACGGCATAGACATAGGCGCGCGCACTGTTGAGCGCGACATACATGTCGGCGACCTTGGCCTGCATTAACTGGAAGGCACCGATCGGCTTGCCGAACTGCCTGCGCTCGCGAACATAGGGCAGCACCGTGTCGAGACAGGCCTGCATGATGCCGAGCTGGATGCCGGCAAGCACGGTGCGTTCATAGTCGAGGCCCGACATGAGCACACCCGCGCCGCCATTCAGCGGCCCCATGATATTCTCTTCGGGCACTTCGCAATCGTCGAACACCAGTTCGGCGGTCGGGCTGCCGCGCATGCCGACCTTGTCGATCTTCTGGCCGATCGAGAAGCCGGCAAAGCCCTTCTCGATCAGGAAGGTGGTGATGCCCTTGGAGCCCTCACCGGTCTTGGCATAGACGACCAGCGTGTCCGCCTCGGTCGCGTTGGTGATCCAGAATTTGGTGCCGTTGAGGACGTAGCGATCACCCTTCTTCTCGGCCTTCAGCTTCATCGACACGACATCGGACCCGGCGCCGGCCTCCGACATGGCAAGGCTGCCGACATGCTCGCCGGAAATCAGCTTGGGCAGATAGCGCGCCTTCTGCGCGTCATTGCCCCAGCGGCGGATCTGGTTGACGCAGAGGTTTGAGTGCGCGCCATAGCTGAGACCTATGGAGGCCGAGGCCCGCGCCACTTCCTCCTGCGCCACCACATGCTCCAGATAGCCCAGGCCCAGGCCGCCATCCGCCTCGTCCACGGTGATGCCGTGCAGGCCAAGCGCGCCCATGGCGGGCCACAGGTCGCGGGGGAACCAGTCCTTGGCGTCGATCTCAGCCGCCAGCGGGGCGATATGATCGGCGGCAAAACGGGCGGTGCTTTCGCGGATCATGTCCGCATGCTCGCCCAGGGCGAAATCGAAGTCGGTCATTGGCATCTCTCCTGCGCCGCACCCTAGTCCTGAACGCGGCAAGGGAAAAATTGAAACCACGGGCAGGAGTGTATAGTTTCCATCTATGATCGAACGCTATCTGCTGCGCTATTTCCTGGCGGTCGTGGACCAGGGCAATTTCTCCCGTGCGGCGGCGCATTGCCTGGTGTCGCAACCGACCTTGTCGGTCGGCATCGCCAAGCTGGAACAGGCGGTCGGCGCGCCCTTGTTTCTGCGCAGCAACCAGCGGGTCGAACTAACCGAGGCCGGCAGCCGGCTGCTCAGCCACGCCCGGCGGATCGAGCGCGAGTTCAATCTGGCCGAACAGGCCGGCGCACAGACGGCCGAAATACAGACGCTGCGCATCGGCCTGCTGACCAGCATCGCCGGCGCGCCGGTGGCGGCGGCGGTCGCCGCCTGCCCGGCCGAGGCGCGTGGCCGGGTGGAGTATATTCCGGGGTCGGAGCGCGAATTGCTCGGGCGCCTGGATGCCGAGCGGATCGACGTGGCGCTGACCCTGGTGCGGCCGGGCGCGGAAGAGCGTTATGCGGCGCAGATATTGGCCGAGGAAGGCTATGGCCTGGCCCTGCCTGCCGGCCATCGCCTCGCCGGGCGCGAGACGATCGCGGCGGAGGAACTGGCGGGCGAAACGATGATCGTGCGCCGTCATTGCGAGGCGCTGTCGGCGACCAGCCGCTATTTCGTCGATCGCGGCATCCGCCCGCATTTCGCCTATCGATCGACCAATGACGAGCGGGTGATGCAGATGGTGGCGGCCGGCCTGGGCGTCACGGTGATGCCGCTGGGCTATCAATGGCCCGGCATGGCGCGCGCGGCGCTGCGCGACTTTGGCGAGCGGCGGACGATCGGCCTGCTCCATGGCCCGCGCGCCATTCATCTGCGCGAGACGCCACCGCCGAT
The DNA here is from genome assembly GCF_018604485.1 of Sphingobium sp. BHU LFT2. NCBI lineage: Bacteria > Pseudomonadati > Pseudomonadota > Alphaproteobacteria > Sphingomonadales > Sphingobiaceae > Sphingobium > Sphingobium sp. BHU LFT2. The sequence goes on along the minus strand of NZ_JAFCGW010000006.1, from coordinate 264,243 downwards.
GCTGCGCGCATTGGCGATGGCATTCGGTCGCGCTTAGGTCGCTGGTGCCACGACCGGCTTGCGCCAAATGTCGAAGGTGCCGGGCGGTTGCTGTTTCAGCGTCTCGCGTAGTTCGATCATCGGCCCCTGGCTTTCGACGATATTGCCGCCCGCCGGCCGGTCGATGTCGATGATCAGCATGTAGGACATGGTGAAGAGCAGGAACAATATGCCCGCCAGCATCCGTCCCTGCGTTTCCGACCGGGCATAGCCCAGCATCCCCGCAGTCACCGCGATATAGACCCATAGCGCCAGGAACACCTCGCCCGGTACCCGCACCTTGCGCGCCGCCTTGCGCGCGCTGTCCATGTCGATCACTTCGTTGACGGTCGAATGGAGCGAGGAGGCCAGCGCGGAATTGCCGATCGTGTCAGTCGCCGCCAGCGTGCCGGCCCATAGCTCGACCAGCAGCCGATCGCTGGCGACGATCAAGGGCGCCATTTTGTCGGGGCTGGCCGTGCCGAGTTCGACGCGATTATTGGTGTAGTTGACCAATATCTGCGACATCCGCGTGCGATGCGGTTCGGGCAGGCCCTGGACCCGCAAATAGCTGGTGCCGATGGCATTGGCTTCCTGCAGCACCAGCGCCCGGCGCGTTTCGAACCGGCCGACCGCCAGCGCGAAAGTGAAGCCCAGCAGCAGCGCAACCAGGCCGATCACGGCGGAGACGATATAGCCTTCCGCCCCATTTTCTTCGGTCGCGCCCTTGTGCGTCAACAGCCGCCGCACCCGCTGCCGCAGGACATAGCCGGCCGTCGCCGTCAGCGTCATGGTCGCCAGCATCAGAAACCCGACCAGCAGGATGGGCAGCTTGTCCAGAAATTCCGCCAGATTGGCCATATGACCCCCTCAGTCTATCGGGGGCAGCATGTGCCGTTTCAGGGGCCGGGAACCATCGGGCGAAACACCGGCATGGCTCAGGGATTATCCCTAGTGGTGACCGGTCGACGCCGGCTTTCCATGACGATAGTCAGGCGAGAGCGCAAAGCGATCGACATGTGGGGGCATTGCCATTTCAGTCGCTTGCGCATGCCCTGCCCTGCATCCGTCCGCTCGCATTCCCCCGACCGTCACGGCGCAATTCGACGGCTTTGCCTTGAAGCTGCGCAAGATCGCCGGCCATGCTTCAGTGTTTGTCCCGATGGCTCCTCTGCCGGAGATGAGGGATGGATAGAGCATGGCCATCCGCCCGCCTCTCCCACAGGCCCCGGTATGATCCGGCGCTATCGCCTCGGATGCGTGGTGCTTGCGTCCGTCCCCAGCCTGTCAGCGGGCATGGCGACGGCCCAGAGCGAGACCGATGCGAACAGCCTGTCACGCGCCCTGCCCGCTGAAGGCAGCACGGCGCCCTCCACCACCCGCAAGCCTCAAATCCTCTTCGCGCCCGTGCCGCTGTCCAATCCGGCAACCGGCACCGGCCTCGCCGCAGGTGCCATCGCCTTCTACAATCCCAATGCCGCGCCCCAGCAGTGGATCAGTGCCGGCGGCATCATCTACACCTCCCGCGGGACCAGGGGCGTCGGCGCCTTTCATTCCATGTCGTTCGACAAGGATCGGCTGCGCTTCAGCGCCAGCCTCTCCTATATCGACGATCGCAACGACTATTATGGGATCGGCGCGGCTGCGGGCGATGACGGCGTCCATCGCGAAATCGACAGCAAGCAGTTCAACATCGACCTGCAGGCGTTGATGCGCGTCTTCCCGCGCGGCTATGCCGGCATCCGCTACCGCCTGCGCACCACCGACGCGCGGCTGAAAGAGGCGGAGGCCGAATCCTTGCCGGCGCCGCCGCTCGACGCCATGAACAGCAATCTGTCCGCGATCGGCCCGAGCTTTGCCTATGATACGCGCGACAGCGCGACCCAACCGCATCGGGGCGTGATGTTGAGCGCCAACTGGCTGTTCGGCCTGCGCGCCCTGGGCGACAGCTATAGCCATGACAAGTTGCAGATGGCCGCCAACAGCTATCTGCCGATCGGCGCCGGCACGGTGATCGCACTGCGGGGCGCGCTATGTGCCGCCGGGGGCAACGCCCCTTATTATGATCTGTGCCTGTTCGGCGCGAACAACGATCTGCGCGGCTATGTCACCGGTCGCTATCGCGATAAGGCCAGTTGGGCGACGCAGGCCGAATGGCGCCAGCATGTCAGCGGCCGTTGGGGCGCGACCGCCTTTGTCGGGCTGGGCGGCATCGCGCCATCGGTCGGCACGATCATCGTCAAGGGCAAGCTGCTGCCGGCCGGCGGCATAGGCCTGCGCTATCGTCCTTTCCGCAGCAATGACGTGCAGTTGCGCGTCGACCTTGCGGCGGGAAAGGACGATCATGCCGTCTATGTCGGGATTGCGGAGGCCTTCTAGCCACCAGGTTCAACCTTGCGGCAGCAGCAGCGAGGAATCCCCATAGCTGTAGAACCGATAGCGCCACGCGACCAAGGTGCGGCTTTCCTCGGCGAAAGGGCGGATCACACCATCCTCGCTGGCCGCGACACCACCCCCGACCACGAAGCCCGCCTTCACTTATCCATATATTAACCATGGCAAATCACTGTCCTCGCAATTCATCCGAGGATCCGATCTTGCCCGAAACTTCCGCCGCGCGCCGGTTGCCCGCGACACCGATCATCCTGCTGACCGGCAGTTTCTTCCTCCTTGGCGCCCTCTATCTGGTCGGCATGCGCTTAAGCTTGGCGAACACGACCCCATTGTGGCTCGATGAAACCTGGAGCGGGATGATCGCGACGCGACCGGACTGGTCGTCCTTCTGGCGCGAGGCCTGGCTCGATTGCAATCCGCCACTCTATTATCTGCTGCTGACAGGCTGGGTGACGCTGTTCGGCGACAGCAATCTGATGCTGCGCCTCCCCTCCATCCTGTTCGTCCTCGCCGCCGCCCTGTTGCCGCTGCTCTGGCGCCCGCGCACGCTCGGTCGCACCGGCGCCTGGACATGGGCCGCCCTCCTCTTTCTGTGGCCGCCCAATCTGGGCATCATGGTGGACGCACGCGGCTATGGCCTGATGATGCTGCTGTCGACCGCATCCTGCCTGACCGTCGCGCATCTGCTTGAGCGATTGACGCTACGCTGGGCGATGCTATGGGTCGGGCTTGGAACACTGATGTTCCTCACCCATTATTATGCCGCCGTCCTGATCCTGGGCCAGATACTGGTGCTGCTGTACCGACATCGCCTGAACCTGGCGCGGATGTGGCCGGCGATGATCGTGGCGACACCGGGCCTTGGCTGGTTCGCCTATCATCTGCCCCGGCTGGCAGACTATGCGCGCGACGATGTCGCCTGGTATGATCCCACCAGCCTGTCCCGAGCGATGCTCAACCTCGCCTTCGTCCTGGGCGCGCAGAATATCGTCGCCCTGTTCGCGGTCATCGCGCTTGTCATCGTCGCGACGATCCATATGCGGCGCCAGCAATCCGATATCCTATCGAGCGGCAGCGACCCGTTGCCGCTGACGGCACTGACGGCGGTGATCGGCTTTGCCATTGCGATCCTGGTCAGCCTGTTCCAGCCGTCCCTGACCGACCGTTATCTGGTGCCACTGGTGCCAAGCGCGATGCTGGGCCTGACCCTGTTGATCCAGCGCACGCCGCGCCCCGATCATGCCGCACTGGGCATGGCTTTCGCCTTCATGGCGCCGGTCCTCAACCCCGCGCTGATGCGAACCGAACTGGGCGACCGAACGATCTACGGCTATGAACAGGGCAGCGACTTCATCCGCGCGGAACGGCCCGACCGTGTCCTGTTCCTATGGGATTCCCCCTCGGCAAAGATCATGGATCGCGCATCGCTTGCGGCCATCGGCGGCTATTTCCTGACACGGGCCGGAATGGACCTGCCAGTGGAACCGCTGGTCGTGGACCGCAGGGCCGATCCGAACGCAATATTGCGCGCCCATGCCATAAACGGCCGCCCCGCGCTGATCTGGCTATATAATGCCCATTATCGTTCGGCCGCCAAGGACCATCCGCCGACATTGCAGGATGACCCGTCCTGGCACTGCAACCGCGGCACCCGCACCGACATTGTCGGCAGCATCGCCTGCGTCAAACGAGCGGATCAATGACCGATCGCCGTCACGGCAGCAGCAGCGAAGAGTCCCCATAGCTGTAGAAGCGATAGCCGGTGGCGATCGCATGGGCGTAGACCTGCTGCATCCGATCGCGGCCCATCAAGGCACTTACCAGCATGAACAGGGCAACGGCGATACGGAATTTATCCAATAATTTTCATAGGTTAAGCTCAGTTTAGGCCTCGCGTTTTCGCATTGCCCCACGCAATTCCCACGCTAAGCCAACGTTCGATATGGACGCGTTTCCACGTGAAAATGCTTTGGTAGGAAGAGGGCATTGAAAGTTGCCCCATCGACGCCCCACCGAGAGGGAATGCTGCCGGTCGCCCATCGACCAACTGTGGCCGTTCAGCCGCCGCTTCTCAATTCCAGGGTGCAGTCGGTCCGCGTCTGGAGTTTCCATGCGCAAGACCGGCTGTGATGGGAATGAAAAGGGCCGGGCGTCCTATCAGCACCTCATTCCCCTCCCCAGGCTGATGACCCGTTCCGGCTGATACACCTGACGAGAGGCGCGTGTGCCATCCACTTGCCCCTCGCCATGATGCAACTGGCGCTACCCTATGTTGCCGGTCAGTTCTGGTTCGGGCTCGCCGTTCCGATCTTGTCCATGGCGTCACTGACCGTCCAGCTCGCCGCCTTGGCGCGCGGAGGAAACTTCTTGAAGCTTTCCAGCAGGTGGGCAACGATCGCTTGCGCGGGCACCATCAAGAACATGCGGTGCGCGATGAAATCACCATAATAGATGCTTTCGGGGCCGCGTTCGAACGGGTCTGATCGCAGATTGATCATCATCGGCGCGCGTAGCGCGGTGAACTGGCCTTGCCAGACGCCGACGGGCGTGCGCGGACTGATCTCGGCATTCTGGGCCAGGAAGTTGACCTTCCACTGGTTGACGCGGATCGCCATCAGGTCGCCGTCGTCGCTCCAATAGGCGAAGCCCTTGCGCGGCGCTTCCGTCTCGTCGCCCTTGAAGAACGGCATCAGATTGTAACCGTCCAGATGAACCTTGAACTTGGTGTCGCCGATCTTCCCGCCCTTCTTCACCCGCTCGACCACATCGCTGTCGCCCGCCGCGGCGGCCAGCGTCGGCAGAAAGTCTTCATGCGCGCAGATGTCGTTGATCACCTGGCCGGGCTCGATCACGCCGGGCCAGCGGATGACGCAGGGTACGCGGAAGCCGCCTTCCCAGTTGGTCGCCTTCTCGCCCTTGAAGGGCGTGGTGCCGCCGTCGGGCCAGGTGAAGCATTCGGCACCATTGTCCGTGGTGTAGACGACGATGGTATCCTTGGTCACGCCAAGCTCGTCGACCAGGTCGAGCAATTCGCCGACATGCCCGTCATGCTCGACCATCCCATCGGGATAGATGCCAAGGCCGGTCTTGCCTTTCGAGGCGTCCTTGAGGTGGGTGAAGATGTGCATCCGGGTGGAGTTGAAATAGCAGAACCAGGGGCCGCCTGCGTCATGGTTGCGCTTGATGAAGTCCTTGGCGTCAGCGAGGAACTCCTCGTCCATCGTCTCCATCCGCTTCTTGCTCATCGGGCCGGTATTTTCGATCGTCTGGCCGCCCTTGCCATCGGCCTTGCACCGCAGTACGCCGCGCGGGCCATATTTCTCGCGAAATTTCGGATCCTTGGGGTAATCCTCATTCTCCGGCTCCTCCTCGGCATTCAGATGATAGAGGTTGCCGAAAAATTCGTCGAAGCCGTGCATGGTCGGCAGATGCTCGTCGCGGTCGCCGAGATGGTTCTTGCCGAACTGCCCCGTCGCATAGCCCTGCGCCTTGAGCACCTGGGCGATGCAGGGATCATCCGGTCCCAGACCCTGATCGGCCCCCGGCAGGCCGACCTTGGTCAGGCCGGTGCGGATCGGCGATTGGCCGGTCAGGAACGCGGCGCGGCCCGCGGTGCAGCTTTGCTGGGCATACCAGTCGGTAAAGCGCGCACCCTCCTGGGCAATGCGATCGATATTCGGCGTCTTGTAGCCCATCATACCGCTATTGTAACAACTGGCGTTAAACCAGCCGATATCGTCACCCATGATGAAAAGGATGTTGGGTTGCTTTGCCATTGACAGGGCCTCCATCAGTTTTCGCGGACATGATGGATGTGACAATCAGCGCGCGTGCGGTATCAGTGAAAACCCCGGAAGCGTCCCTGCCTGCCCCTGGCGCGTCAGCGGCATCATGTGGATCGATCTTGAGCGAGCGAACTGCAGATGCGACAGTTCCACATGTAGGCGTCCGCTTGATCCATCCGACGGCTGGAAAGCTGACAGTCCGCTCCCCACCCTTTCCGGCCGAAAAAATAATAAAAATGCCCCCGGCCACCCAGACACGGAATTTCCGCGAATGAGCAGCCGGGGGCGAAGGTTTTAGCTGATTGCCATGGTCGGCCCGAGACTTTGGCCGATCAGGTTCGCTGCCGCATTAGAAGCCCCGCGAAGGGTTTCGTCGGCGACATGGGCGTATCGCTCCGTGGTGCGGCTGGAGGCATGCCCCAGCGCCTTGGAAACGATGAAGATGGAGTAGCCTGCCTCGACCAGCCATGAGGCAAAGCTGTGGCGGCAATCATGTATCCGAAGGTCGGGCAGTCCCGCCGCCTTCCTGGCCTTGTCCCAGGCGTGATGAATGGAGCCATAGGGCTTCATCGTTTCCGGGTTCGGCACCAACCATTCGGACTGATCCCGATAGCGCAGGGAGTGAATGACAGCGATCGCTTGGTCTGACAGCGGGACATGCCGGGTCTTGCTGGTTTTCGCTCGCTCCATAGGGATGCGCCAGACGCGACGTTCCAGGTCGATTTCAGACCATTTCGCGTCCAGCAGTTCCCGCTTCCGGCACCCGGTCAGCAGCAGCAATCGAACGATTGAACCGAGCTGGGTGTTGGGGCTGGCATCGACAGCATCGAGCAGCCGCTGAGTATCCTCCTTGGACAGGAAGCGCTCGATCTGGTTCTCGCACGCCTTTTGCGGCACACCCTGGAGCGGATTGATCTCTGCCCCCGGCATGCCCCAGCGCTTCGCCATCTTGTACATGAGCGACAGGATCACCTGCCAGCGATTGACGGTGGCCTGCGCGTACCCCTCCTTTCTGCGCTTCATGTCGAGCCAGTCCATGATTTCCGTCTGACCCAACTCGTTCAGGTGCCGCTTGCCGAACTTGGGCAGCACATGGTTGCGAAGGTAACGCTCGTCGATGTCGTGGCTCCGCTTATAGGTGCAGACATATTCCATGTATCGGTCCGCCAGTTCAGCAACCGTCGCCATCCTGCGGACAACAGCCTTCTCTTCGGCTGGATCCTTGCCCATGGTAACGCGGGCCTTCGCCTGCTTGGCAAGCTTTCGTGCCTGATCGCAGGTGATGTCAGCAGCGTTACCGAGCTTGAGTTGCTTCTGTTTGTTATATTCGTTTCGATATCGCAGCGAATAAGTGCGCGAACCGCTTGGATAGATTTCGACGATGAAGCCGGAGATATGTGTGTCGTGCAGTCGGACCGACTTCTGCCCCGAGGGACAATGGGTGGTCATGACGGTTGTCTGATCCAATTTGACGTGCGTCATCAAACTTTTCCTTTCGGATGAATTAGTTGGGGAGATTTCGAGCGTCGCCAGCGCGCGAGAGGCGGCGCGGAGGGGGACGGCCCGGAAAAGGGGCGATCGGCGCTGTGGGATTGGCCAAATCGCCCGGAACTGTGCCTCGCCCCCGAAAGGGGCGACCTCACGACCTTCGTCGGACTGGCAGCAGCAGAAGTTGGTGGGGGCAAGGGCGGCGGCGCGAGCCACCTTCCCCTTATTCAGCTGATTTTGTTTCAGCCATTTCCGGGGATTTTCCCTCCCCCTGCCCCCACCTAGGGGTCAGTATTCGTCTTCGTCGATGACGTTGCTGTTCAACAGCTTCATTGCCTCTGCATCGATGTCCTTGAGCGGAACTCGCCATTTTTCCCGGCCATTGATGCGTTTTGGCGGCCCCAGCAGCTCTCGAAACAGCGAACCGCATTCCCGGCACTGGCTGTTGTTCGGCTTGTCCAGGCCAACAAGCTTGAGCATCTCCGTGGCTGTCATCTGCCGGTTGGACTTGTGCCCGAGGCGATCCATGTCGATCCATGCCATCACCATTTCGGCGACTGCAGTGACCACCTTGTGGCGGCTGTTCCAGGCTTCGAGCTGTTCCTCTTCGGCCTTGGTCAACCACCATTGCCCGCCATCCTTGAGTTCGACGGCGAGCTGGGCGTAGAGTTGCTGCATGTCGATGCCGTGATCCTTGCGCAATCCACGAGCGGCAATCGTCCACCATCGGGAGTTGCCGGTCGGATCGACAAGGAACTTGGCATCGTTGACCGTCGCCACGAAAACAGTGCGGCGCGGATATTCCGATTCCAGGCGTGCATAGGGTCGGCGAACACGATCGGCGTCCGAGGTCAGAAACCCCTTCAGCCGGGCGATGTCCTTGCGGAAGGAACTGTCCAGTTCACCGATCTCGACGATCCAGTTGGTAACAGCGCCCAGGATTGAGTCCTTGTTGCCGCCGTCCAGGTGATGGTCGAGCTTGATGACTGCCTCACGCAGTTCCAGGTCATCCACCAGCGAGCGAACCCAACTGGTCTTGTTGATCCCCTGCGGCCCCTGCAAGGTCAGCACGCCCCGACAGTGGAAGCCCTTGGGCATCATGACCGCTGCAACAGCGCTGAGCAGCCACTTGCGCATCAGCACTTCCTTGAGGTCGGTCGGATACTCTTCCTCTTCCCAGACGGTCGCGTAGAAGTCCGGTAGCCGGTCTTCTCCATCCCATGGTATGCTGCTGATCCAATCCGCTACCGGGTTGTAGGCATTCTGGTCTGCAATCGCTTCCACGAAGGCGGGAACCAGCGTGGTCGCCAACCCATATTGCGAAGCGAGGCTCACCACCTTGGTCATTGCGACATTGCTCAGATTATCTGAGGTGCCCGTGTGATCGGGGATGGTGATTTCGTCGCGCTTCTTGATGACGTTGTACCGGGGCACAATGCCTTCGGCTTTCAGAATATGCTCGATATTGGCGATCGTGGTCGGAGGGATATTCCGAGTGGATCGTGCTCGATCAGGCAGTCCAGCGATGACGGCATCTTTTTGGTCTGTCACCCTCAGCCTCGCGACCAGAGGGTGTAGCCGTTGGCTGCGTCATAGCGCCAAAGGTGAAGTTCCGGGTTGTCTCCACAGAGAAGGTTCAGCATGTTTAGTGCAACCAACTCATGGACCTGCGGAACCCTGCTGGCCATTTGGAGCAGTTGTCCCCTATCACTTACGCCTTCATCGATGAGGGCAAAGAGGACGGAAACAGCTGCGTCCATTTTGGACCAGATGACCATGCTGCCATCGTCGCGCAGCAAGGCCTTACCCTGAACCAACAACTGGCTCAGGTCATACAATACGGTAACCATATTACTTTCTTCACATGGCCGGGACGCACCTCCCCGACCGTTTCAAATAGCTCACTCCCGAGGCGGTGGGAGTGCGTCCTTGGAAGGTTGCCCTCCGCGTTTCGCATGGCATTTTTACGATTTTTATCGTTTATTTTCAATTCATTGCTCCATTTGCGCGCATTTCGCACCACCCTTTCGAAGATAGCCTTGACATGCAACGTGCAAATTTCGCACGGCTCAAGATGTATTTTCTTCGATGAGAGCAGGTGGTGAAAGTGATGACTTCAACAAATCAGGATCAGGTGATTCGCCAATTTACGGCACGCTGGCTCGTGTCGTTCCTCACCGTCGCCGAGATGCAAAGCCTGACTGCTGCGGCAAACCATTTGCGTGTCCACCGGAGCAATGTTTCCCGCGATATTGATGCGCTCGAACGCTGGCTTGGCCGGGTGCTGTTCCGCGACAATGTGACCTTTGAACTTACCGAGGACGGAAAACGATTTCGGGAAACAGCCCAAACCATGACATCCATGCTCATCCACAGCCGAAGCGGATTACCTATCTCTTGATCATGGCCATGAGCGCCGTTGCGATCAGTCCAACCCCGGCGGCAAGTGGATGCTTCTCCACGAGCGACATCGTGACCATCAGCAGCATGAAGCCGATCGTTTCGGCTGGATGACGGATCGCGGAGTACAGAAGTCCGATTCCGAAGATGACAACCAATGCCGCGAGCGCCACCTTCAGCGCAGCCATGGCGACGCACAGGATGAGCAGCATGTAGATCAACTGCATGGCGGGAACTCCTGCAGCATCGCCAGCAGCGCCTGATCGATACCCTTGGCGTCGGGCATGAGGATGATGAAGGCGAACCCATCATTGCCGACGGTGTGGATTGCTTCCCAGCCCCACTCTTCCAGCCGGTCGTGCCAGCACCATGGCGGTTCAAAGCCTTGGTCCCCGAAGCGGGTTTCTGACAGCGAGTTGCGGAAGGGCGAGAAGGCCGCTTCCCTGATGAAGTCCCCTTCCCCATCGCCGGGTTCCACGACGATGATGTGGGTCATATCGCCAAGGCCACAAGCGCGAGCATCCTGGATACGGTCGGACAGCAAGCGAGACAGGGCTGGTTCGAGGTGCCGGGGAAGATCGGCAGACAAATCGGTGATGGACAACATGATGCGATTCCTTCGGACATGAAAAAAGCGCCCCGGAGGACGCTGCGTTGGTTTTCGAGAGGTTCCGCTGCGAGAGGTGCGGCGGTGGTGCTGTTTCAGCCCATTCCTGCGCCCTGTTCTGGATCGCTGCTTGGCTGATCGGCATTGTCGCGACACAGTTTGAGCAAGGTCGGGTCGATACCCTGCTGGTCAGGCACGAACAGGACATGCCCCGCCCCTGAATCCGACAGGACAAAGGGCATCTCGAAGATGCTGCCGTGCTGCTGCACCCATTCGAAGGTCGGGATGCCTCCCATCAGGATTGGCCAGCCGACTGCCTCGCTGATGCTGTCCATGGTGTCGCCCGGCTGGATGATGGCGAAGCTGCCAAGGTCGGACAGGTCGCCATATTCCTGCAACTGGTCACGGCGCGTTGCCAGAAGGTCTTTCAGATCGGTCGAAATTGGACCGCTCAGATAAGTGTCCAACTCTGCCCAGGTGTTGATGATGTGCATGAGCCTGCTCCAAATACGAAAAACCCCGGCGGGTTAGGCCGGGGTGGGTGTTGATGATGCTGTTGTCAGAGGAAGATCGCAGGATAGTCTGCCCTGACGGCAGCGCGATGCTTCCGATTGATCGCTGATCGTCGCCAAAGGCCGAACAGGAAGGGGATGAAGCCAAATCCCCCAAGATGGATCAGGCAGATGCCACCGACGATGGATCCGACCACCTGCCAATTTTCCCATGGCGTCCAACGGCGGCGTGCTTCCCGATTGAGCAGGGCTGCGACCTTGGATTGTTTCAGTCCCTCCACGTCGATGCGCGGAAGTGGCTGCTCCGACAGCTCCAGTTCGCTGCCCTTGAGCACCAACCCGCTATCATCAGCGATTGCGGCAAGTGCCTCCTGCTGCTGACGGGTCTTTTCTGCTTCAACACGGGCGACCGCCTGCGCTTGGGCGATCTTTTCATCCTCGTCCTGCTGCGCCAACTGAGCACGACGGGCCGCGACCTGTTTCTGGATGTCCATCAATCGCTCCCCAGATTTGAGATGACCGTGCCGATCACCGCAGGCGCGACCGCCAGACCGACAGCCCCCAATGCCGCTTTATGGCCAATCCGCTTGGACTGATCTTCGGCCGCAATGACATCATCGATGCAGCGGGCGGCGCGGGCCTCCCTTTCGGCTTCCGGTACTCGACGTTCGAACGTCACCATCAATGTCTCGCGATCGCTGATGACCAAGTGCCTCTGCATGACCTTCTCCATGAAGATCATACGCCAGCCCTGCGCTGCCATCGCATTGATATAGGCTTCCAGCACCGCCGTCTCGATCCGGCCTTCACCCAGCAGGACCGAACTGATCGAGCCATCGGCTACATCGACGACCTTGTATTCATATTCCATGTCATGCCTCCTTCCAGACGGCTTCGACGAAGGCACGGCAGGAGGTGCGACCGCTCAGAATGTTCCGGCCGGTGGACACCCGAAGCGTTTGCTCTTTGATCGGCTGGATTTCCTTGCCCCGCCGCTTGGCCTCCTCATGGGCGCGGGTCGTGGCGATCGATCGGCAAGCTACCAACAGGGCGTCTGCTTCCGGCACAAACTGGTACCGGGAATAGCGCAGATCGACCGTGAACCCGGTTGCGCTGTCCTTGATATCGAACTTTGCATTCTTGTCGCCGCCAGCCGCCAAGGGCTGCGAGACATCGGCAGGCGTGGTGCAGGCAGCAAGCAGCGCCAGACACACCATCGGTATGACTTTCTTCATCGCATTTTCCATTTGCTTGAGGTGATGAACCGCAACCCGGCTGGGCACGGCTGAACAGGCAGCATCGCTATCGCTGGTGTTGTTTCACTGCTCGCCCCCTCACGCCTGGAGAGCGACTTTCGGCTTCAACCTCGCGTCGCCCTATGTACCTCTCGGAGCGACGGCCGAAGCCGGATGTTAGGAACCTGATCGATGAGCAGGCGCATGCGCCTTTACCCTTACGGGCTGGACATGCGCGCATGCCACCCGGCCCCCAAAACCTGGCGACCGAGTTCATCGAAAAAGGGGTTCCTACGCCCCGCCCTCCGGCTTTCACGGAAGGCAGCGCTTTTCTGGCGGGATTAGAGCAGCTTCGCAATAGGCGTTTGCTGCGGCCTATTCATATAAGATGGCTGGATTTCCGCACTCTGTCCGAAACATTTGAGCCAAATCATCTTGTCGATGAGGCAAGCGTCTTTCAAATTAGAGCGCAGTTGCAACGACTGCGTTGAGATCAAATCAGGACTCGACTTCCATGACGCCAACGGCTTCCAGATTACGCGTGCGCCTAGATGATCGTCGTCAGTGGTTTACCAACGAATGGTTCTTCAAATGGCATTTCATCGGCAAAGATGGCCCTGTGTCCATCGAAAGCTTCGACGGCCGAGGCATCCATTTGAGCGGCATCGCCTTTAGCGGCTCAGCCCGCGCGGTATATTGGGATACGATCGTTAAGGGAGTCAGGAAAGAGGTTGATGAGCAGCTCGCTTGGATTGATGATCATATCCGCAGTTACAATCACGAAACGGCCATGGAAGCGCTCGACGAATGCGCTGGGCAGCTCATTTCGTTCGTCAACTCTATCCGTCGAGAAGCGATATCAAAAGACCGGATACTGAGGGGGGATGGTGTGAATTTTCCTCCTGAGCAGGACGGAGGACGATGGGACACTGTCTCGGAACGCAGTATAATTTCTCAAACCAATGCCCTGAAAGCAGCATTGCCTATCGCGTTTTCAACGCTTGAATCCGACACCCTGGTCAGCTCGTTGAGCAAACGGGAACTCGCTACGAATCTTTGGCAGAACAACCAATGGTGGTTGGGACCGATTGGTCTGCTCGTGGGGCTCGCCGGACTTCTGCTGCTAATCCTTTAAATAAGGAAGGAATGGCATGTCCTACCAAAGGCCCTTCCGCCTTATCCCTCCGGCAGCAGCAGACTTGAGTCCCCATAGCTGTAGAAGCGGTAACCTTCCTCGATTGCGTACTTATACACGGATTGCATTTTTTCCGTGCCCATCAAGGCGCTTACCAGCATGAACAGGGTCGATTTGGGCAGGTGGAAATTGGTCATCAGCCCGTCGATCGCGCGGAAACGGTAGCCGGGCGTGATGAAGATGCGGGTTTCGTCGGCGAAGGAGCGGATCACGCCATCCTCCCCCGTCGCGCTTTCCAGCAGGCGCAGCGAGGTAGTGCCGACCGCGATGATCCGGCCGCCGACCGCGCGCGCGGCGTTCAGGCGATCGGCCGTGTCCTGATCGATCCGTCCCCATTCGGCATGCATGCGATGGTCATCGGTATCGTCCGCCTTGACCGGCAGGAAGGTGCCCGCGCCGACATGCAGGGTCAGCGTTTCGGTCAGCACGCCGGCCTGCGCCAGTGCGGCGGTGAGGTCGGGCGTGAAGTGCAGCGCGGCGGTGGGGGCGGCGACCGCGCCATCCTCGCGCGCGAACATGGTCTGGTAATCGCTGCGGTCACGCTCGTCGGTGGCGCGCTTGCTGGCGATATAGGGCGGCAGCGGCATGCGCCCGGCCCGTTCCAGCAGGATCTCGACCGGTTCCTCGCCCTCGAAATCGAGGGTGACGCCGCCATCCTCGTCGCGCGGGCCAGCGATCGCGGTCACGCCCGCACCGAAATCGATCCGGTCGCCATCGCGCACCCGCTTGGCATTGCGCAGGAAGGCCTGCCACTGGCGCAGGCCCAGCCGCTTGTGCAGGGTCGCGCCGATCCGTGCCTCGCCCCGCATCCCTTCCAGCTGGGCGGGAATGACGCGGGTGTCGTTGAAGACCAGCACATCGCCCGCGCGCAGCAGCGATGGCAGGTCGCGCACGATGCGATCCTCCATCGCACCGTCACCAGGCACGAGCAGAAGGCGCGCCGAATCGCGCGGGCTGGCCGGACGGAGGGCGATATTCTCCGCCGGCAGATCGAAATCGAACAGGTCTACACGCATGATGATGGCCCTTCCGGGCGCAAACTCACTTCTTCTTGGGGGCCGGCTTCTTGGCCGGGGCAGCCGATTTCTTCGACGGCAGGGCCGCAGGTTCGGGCGCCGGCGGCGGGGGCGGCGGCGCCAGCACCGGCGGCTTGCCGTCGCTCTCGATCGAGGCCTGCAGGATCACGGTCGGGTCGGCCGGCGGCTCGCCCTCATGGATCGCGTCGACATATTGCATGCCTTCGATCACGCGACCGAAGACGGTATATTTCTTGTCGAGCTGCATGCGCGGCAGCAGCACGATGAAGAACTGGCTGTTGGCGCTGTCCTCGCTCTGGGCGCGGGCCATGGACAGGGTGCCGCGCAGATGCGGCATCGGATTGAACTCGGCCTTGAGGTCGGGCAGCGTCGAACCGCCGGTGCCGTCCCCCTTGGGATCGCCGCCCTGGGCCATGAAGCCGGGGATGACGCGGTGGAACTTCAGGCCATTGTAGAAGCCCTGGCGGGTCAGTTCCTTGATCCGCTCGACATGGTTGGGGGCGATGTCCGGGCGCAGCTGAATGCGCACGCGGCCGCCGCTCGACAGGTCAAGATCCCAGATATTCTGCGGGTCGGCCGGAATGGTCGCCGGCGGCAGCTGCGGCGTCAGCTGTGCGCCCAGCGACTTGGCATTCTGCTCCGCCTTCGCAGCGGTCTCCGCCTTCTTCATTTCCTCGGCACCGCCGCCGCCACCGCCGCCACCCTGGGCGAAGGCCACGCTGGACGCGGTGAGGGCGAAACCGATCGCCACGGTCTTGAGCGCGGAAGTGAAACGCATGCGAATAAGCTTTCCTTAGATCTTGCCCGGGAAGGTCAAGCCGTCCTGATAGCGCCCTGATCGGGATTGGCAACTGAACGCGGGCTGAAACGAGACGGCAACATTGGCGACAACCCGTTCCTAGCCCTGCCCCTTGAGGCCGAGCGCGGCAACCCGCGCCTCCACCTCCTCGCGCACGGCGGGGCTGACGAACTTGTGGATCGGCCCGCCATAGAGGGCGATTTCCTTGACCAGACGCGACGCGATCGGCTGCAACGAGACGTCGGCCATCAGGAAGACGGTTTCGACCCGGCTGTTGATCTGCTGGTTCATGCCCGCCATCTGATATTCATATTCGAAGTCGGCGACGGCGCGCAGGCCCCGGATGATGACGCTGGCCCCCTGCGATTCGGCAAAGTCCATCAACAGCGAGTTGAAGCCGGTGACGACGATTTCTGTGTCGATGTCCGCGCATTCGCGGCGAACCATGTCCAGCCGTTCCTCATCGGAAAACATAGGCGACTTGCTGATGTTGGTGGTGACGCCGATCACCAGCTTGTCGACCAGCTTCGCGCCGCGGCGGATGATGTCCATATGGCCAAGGGTGATGGGATCGAAGGTGCCGGGATAGACACCGATACGCGACTTGCTCATGATCTAGCGGTCCCTCTCCACAATATAGTCGGCAATAGCGCGCAGCAGGTCCGCCTCCGCGCCATGGCCGTGCAGGTGCACCTTGGCCTGTTCAACGAGCAGGCGCCCCTGTTCCCGCGCCCGGTCCACCCCCAGGAGCGAGACGAAGGTTTCCTTGCCGGCGGCGGCATCCTTGCCCAGCGCCTTGCCGGCCACGGCCGCGTCGCCCTCCACATCGAGCAGGTCGTCGGCAATCTGGAAGGCGAGGCCGATGTCGCGGGCATAGCCATGCAGGCCCGTGCGCGCATCGACCGGGATGCGCGCCATGATGGCGGCCGCATCGACGCAGAAGCCGATCAGCGCGCCGGTCTTGAGATTTTGCAGTCGGGTGACGGTGGCGAGATCGAAGCGGGTCTTTTCCGCCTCCAGGTCCATCATCTGCCCACCTGCCATGCCGGCCGGGCCGCTGGCGACGGCGAGTGCCTTGACGAGGTCGATGCGGACAAAGGCATCGGGATGGGTCTGTTCGTCGGCGAGGATTTCGAAGGCGAGATCATGGAGGCAATCGCCGGCCAGGATAGCGGTTGCTTCGTCGAACGCCTTGTGAACGGTCGGCTTGCCGCGCCGCATATCGTCATCGTCCATCGCCGGCAGATCGTCATGCACCAGCGAATAGACATGGATGCATTCGATCGCGAGGCCGACGCGCAGCGCGGATTCGCGGGAAATGTTGAACAGGTCGCAGGTCGCCTGCACCAGCAGCGGCCGCAGCCGCTTGCCGCCCCCGATCGCGGCATGGCGCATCGCCTCATAGAGGCGATGGCGCGGATCGTTCGGGATCGCCAGCAGCGCGTCGAACGCCCGGTCGATATCGGCCGCGACCGTTGCCGCACGGGCGGCGACCAGCGCGCCTGCCGCGCTCCGTTCCATGCAGTGGGTCAATCCGCGCCGAACGGCTGGGCGCCGGTGATGGCGCCGCCGGCATCGACGGTCAGCTTGCTGATGCGCGCCTCGGCCGCCTGCAGCCGTTCGGTGCAGCGCTTGCGCAGTTCTTCACCCTGGGCATAGAGCGAGATCGACTCATCGAGCGGGACATCGCCACTTTCCAGCCGGCGGACGATCGATTCGAGTGCGCGCAGCGCATCCTCGAACGACAATTGGGACAGATCCTTTTGCGGGGTATTTTCCTCAGCCATGCGCCTGCATTGACCGCCCCTGTCCACGGGGTCAAGCGCGGATGACATGGCAGCAGACCCAAGGCCGCCCAATAGTGGGTCAATAGCGCCGCTGTCACGCAAACGTCATGACGTCGCTGCACAGGCGTGGCGGAATTCGGGCAGTTTTGCGTTGACGCACAATGTTGCAAGCGCACATAAAAGGATCGCTATGAAATATTATCTCCCCCTCATCGCCGTTGCCGGCCTGACCATGCTGTCGGCCTGCAACAAGAGTGACGAACCCGAAGTCGTCGGCGGCCCCGCCGATCCGATGGCTGCCCAGCTTGCCAACGCCGCGCCGGTCGAGCTGCCGCCGTCGGTCAAGGCCAACAAGCAGTTCCGCTGCAAGGACAACAGCCTGTTCTTCGTCGACTATATGAGCGACGACAAGAGCGCGATCCTGCGCACCGAAAAGAATGGCGCGCCCACCATGCTGAAGGCTGCCGAAGCTGGCCAGCCCTTCACCGCCGAAGGTGGTTATGAGGTCAAGGGTTCGGGCAACGACGTGACGATCACCGTCCCCGGCAAGTCGGCGCAGGCCTGCCACGTCTGATCGCAGCATTGCCTGAGTCTTTTTTCTGACAGGGGCCGGTTCTTCCCTAGGAACCGGCCCTTTTTCATGCCCAGCGCCTTTCCTGAACGACAGATAACGTGCCGGTTCAGGATGTTGCCAGCCAGCCGGTGGCAGAACAGCCTCGTACCAGAGATAAACAGGTCGAGGAGATGACCCATGAACTTCAAGAAGAGCCTGATCGCCATGGCCCTGGCGACCGCAACCGTCGCCACCGCCGTTCCGGCGACCTCCTTCGCCCGCGGCCATGATCGTGGCTGGCACCGTGGCGACCGCCATTATGACCATGGTCGCTATTCCGACCGTCGCGGCTATCGCGGTGACTATCGCTGCCGCAAGTCGGGCGGCACCACCGGCCTGCTGCTGGGCGGCGTTGCCGGTGCCCTGCTGGGTCGCGCGGTCGACACCCGCGGCGATCGCACCACCGGCACCGTCGTCGGCGCTGGCGCTGGCGCCCTGGCCGGCCGCGCGATCGACCGCAACAGCAGCTGTTAAGCGACTTAAGGGCGGCGGCCATGACTTGGCCGCCGCCTCCCCATTGTGAATCCCGCGCCACGCGTCTAAAGGCGCGCTCATGTCCAGCAGCGCCCCCCAGATCACCCCGCAGATCGTTGCCGAGCACGGTCTGTCCCCCGAAGAATATGATCGCGTCCTGAAGGCGATCGGCCGCGAGCCGAACCTGACGGAACTCGGGATCTTTTCGGTCATGTGGTCGGAGCACTGCTCTTACAAATCCTCCAAGATCCACCTGATGAAGCTGCCCACCAAGGGTCCGCAGGTGATCTGTGGCCCCGGCGAAAATGCCGGCGTGGTCGACATCGGCGATGGCCAGGCCGCCATCTTCAAGATGGAGAGCCACAACCACCCCAGCTACATCGAACCCTATCAGGGCGCCGCGACCGGCGTCGGCGGCATTCTGCGCGACGTGTTCACCATGGGTGCCCGCCCGGTGGCCAACATGAACGCACTGCGCTTCGGCCGCCCCGACCACCCCAAGATGAAGCATCTCATCAGCGGCGTGGTCCACGGCATTGGCGGCTATGGCAATTGCGTCGGCGTGCCGACCGTGGGTGGCGAGGTGAACTTCCACCCGGCCTATGACGGCAATATCCTGGTCAATGCGATGACCGTCGGCATCGCCGATACCGACAAGATCTTCTATTCGGCCGCCAGCGGCGTGGGCAACCCGATCGTCTATGTCGGGTCCAAGACCGGCCGCGACGGCATCCATGGCGCGACCATGGCCTCGGCCGATTTCGGCGAGGATAGCGAAGAGAAGCGCCCCACCGTCCAGGTCGGCGACCCCTTCACCGAAAAGCTGCTGATCGAGGCGTGCCTGGAACTGATGGCGTCGGACGCGATCGTCGCCATTCAGGACATGGGCGCCGCCGGCCTCACCTCTTCCTCGGTCGAAATGGCGTCGAAGGGCGGCGTCGGCCTGCATCTCAAGATGGATGACGTGCCGCAGCGCGAAACCGGCATGACCACCTATGAGATGATGCTGTCGGAAAGCCAGGAGCGCATGCTCATGGTGCTCAAGCCCGGCCGCGAAGCCTTTGCCGAGGCGATCTTCAAGAAGTGGGAACTCGACTTCGCCGTCATCGGCCATGTCACCGACACCGGCCGCATGGTGCTGGAGCATAAGGGCGAGATCGTCTGCGATATTCCGCTCGCGCCGCTGGCCGACGATGCGCCGCTCTATGACCGTCCCTCGATGCCGAAGGACGAGTATAAGATCTGGTCGAAGGTCGAGCCGCTGGGCGAGATCGCCGAAAGCGCCGACATCGGCGCGGACCTCGTCACGCTGATGGGCAGCCCCGACATCGCCAGCCGTCGCTGGATCTGGGAGCAGTATGACCATATGGTCGGCGCCGACACGGTGCAGCGCCCCGGCGGCGACGCCGCGGTGGTCCGCGTCCATGGCAGCCGCAAGGGCATTGCCATCAGCACCGACTGCACCCCGCGCTATTGCTATGCCGACCCCTATGAAGGCGGCAAGCAGGCAATCGCGGAATGCTATCGCAACCTGAGCGCGGTCGGATCGACCCCGCTGGCGGTCACCAACTGCCTCAACTTCGCCAATCCGCAGCGCCCCGAGATCATGGCGCAGCTGACCGGCTGCCTGGAAGGCATGGGCGACGCCTGCCGTGCGTTCGACTTCCCGATCGTGTCGGGCAATGTCAGCCTCTACAATGAATCCAAGGCGACCGGCGGTGGCTCGGCGATCCTGCCGACCCCGGCGATCGGCGGCATCGGCCTGCTGGCCGACATCGACAAGATGGCGACCGTGGCGTTCAAGAATGAAGGCGACGCGATCTGGCTGGTCGGCGGTGAAGGCACGCATCTAGGCCAGAGCATCTGGCTGCGCGAGATTGCCGGCCGCGAAGCGGGTGACGCGCCCAAGGTCGACCTGGCGGTCGAGCGCGCCAATGGCGACGCCGTCCGCGCGCTGGTGGTGGCCGGCACGGTCAATGCCGTGCATGACATTTCCGACGGTGGCCTGATCGTCACGATCGCGGAAATGGCGCTGGCCGGCAAGATCGGCGCGACGCTGGACGTGGCGCTGACCACCGCTTCGGCCTTCGGCGAAGACCAGAGCCGCTATGTCGTCACGGCGCCGGCCGGCGTCGAGATTGCGGGCGCGGTCAAGATCGGCACCGTCGGCGGCGACAGCGTGGCGGGCGTGTCGATCGACGCGCTGCGCACCGCACATGAGGGCTTCTTCCCCGCACTGATGGACAGCGAGCTCTAAATCTTTCCGTCCCGCCGGGTGCAGCGCATCCGGCGGGACAAGTTCATCGCAATCTGTCATGATCGCCCCGAGAAAATGGGGAGCGCACCATGCGCGAGAGGATCATCCGGGCAACCTTGATTGCCGGCACACTCGACATATTTTCCGCCTTCGTCTTTGCCGGCATGGCAGGCACGGCGCCGCATGCGGTGCTGCAATTTGTCGCGAGCGGCCCGCTGGGCGATCGCGCGCGGGGCGATCCCGCCTGGCTATGGGCGATTGCCGGCCTAGCCGTCCATTTCGCGATCATGGCCTGCATGGCGGCCGCCTATATGCTGATCGCGGAGCGACGCCCTGCCCTGCGCGGCCATCCGGTCGTCGCCGGCCTGCTCTATGGCCTGCTGCTCTGGGCAATCATGTACTGGATCGTGCGGCCGTGGCGCTGGCCCGCCATGTGGTTGCCCGCCGCCTATGCCGCGCTGCCGATCGGCCGGATCATTTGGAATATCGGCAACCAGCTCTTCTCCCACTGCATCCTGGTCGGCCTGCCGATTGCCTTCATCGCTGCCGGGCGCCAGAGAAGATAGTGACAGCGAAGTTGACATATCCTGGCCCGTTTGCGTGCGCCGGACCGGATTTTTGATAGCGCTATCAATTTCTCTCTCCTATGCTCGGGAAAAATGGGAGGAGAGGATATGCGCAAGACCCGTCGTGCCGCCTTGCTGTTGCTGGCCGCCATTGCCGGCCCGGCCCTGGCAGGCCCCGCCCGCTTCAGCGATTTCCGCTATGAGGGACGCGCCCAGGAACAGATGACGCCCGGCCCGGACGACTATCGCAATCCGATCCTGTTGGGCTATTATCCCGATCCATCGATCACGCGGGTCGGCGAGACCTATTATCTCGTCAACTCCTCCTTCGCCCATTATCCGGGGCTGCCGGTCTTCCGGTCGACCGACATGGTCCATTGGCGCCAGATCAGCAATGCGATCGACCGGCCCGACCAGTTTGATTTCAGCGGCCTGCGCAGTTCGCGCGGCATGTTCGCGCCCGATATCTCCTTCCATGACGGGCTCTTCTACCTGGTCGGCACCTGCGTCGATTGCGGCGGTAATTTCGTGATGACGGCAAAGGATGCGGCCGGCCCCTGGTCCAAGCCCCACTGGCTGCCGTTCGAGGGGATCGATCCGTCGATCTACTGGGAAGGCGAGCGCGCCTTCATCGTCAGTAATCGCGCGCCGACCGAACCGCCCCGCTATGAGGGGCATCGGGCGATCTGGGTGCAGGAATTTGACTGGCGCGCGCTCAAGATGAGCGGCACAGCGACGCAGATCGTCAATGGCGGCGTCGACATCCGCCAGAAGCCGTCCTGGATCGAGGGACCGCATCTGCTGAAGCGCGAGGGATATTATTATCTGATCGCGGCCGAGGGTGGCACCGGCGACCAGCATAGCGAAGTGGTGTTCCGCGCCCGCGACCTGCGCGGCCCCTTCACTCCCTATGCCGGCAATCCGATCCTGAGCCAGCGCAGCCTGGACCCGGCCCGCCCCCATCCGGTGACATCGGCCGGCCATGCCAAGCTGGTGCAGACGCAGGCGGGTGACTGGTGGGCGACCTTCCTCGCCACTCGCCCCTATGGCCCCGACCTCTACAATATCGGGCGCGAGACCTTCCTGCTGCCGGTCGCATGGTGCGATGGCTGGCCGCATATATTGGACGCCGGCAAGGCCATTCCCTATGTGGCGAAGCGCCCGGCCCTGCCGGTGCGCGATGCACATGCGCCGCCGACCAGCGGCGATTTTGCCTATCGCGACCGGTTCGATGGGCCGCGCCTTAGCATGGACTGGATCGGACTGCGGACGCCCAAGGCACCACTTTACCGACTGGAGGCGGGCGCGCTGGTGCTGGACGGCGCGACCGCGCTGGGTGACCTTAGCGGCGCCCCGGCCTTTGTCGGGCGGCGCCAGCAGCATCATGTCGCGACCATCAGCACGGACCTGACCTATCGGCCGGAGACGGAGGGGGATCTGGCGGGGCTGGCGGCGGTGCAATCCGACCGATCCTTCCTGTTCTTCGGCGTGACGCAGAAGGGCGGAAAACCGCAGATCGCCCTGATGCTGCGCGAGGACAGCGATCGTGACAGGCTGGTCGCTGCCGCGCCGGTCGACCCGGCCAAGCCCGTCCGCCTGACCATCGCCCTTGGAGGCGGCACGGCGCGCTTCGCCTATGGCGTCGACGGGCGGGAGACAGTGCTGGCACGCGATGTCGATATCCGCTTCCTCAGCACCCATGAGGCTGGCGGCTTCGTCGGCACGGTGATCGGCCCCTATGCCTGGTCCGCGCGCGTCACCCGGCCAATCAGCAACTGATAGACGTCACGGCCGCCAGCCTCATCATAGGCGGCCATGACCCGGCGCAGCGCAGCAGGGGAGAGCGGCCGACGGCCCTCGTCCGGCACCACCGCGCCGATGCCCTTGAGATGGCCGATCAGCGCGCGGGCGCCCTGTCCGTCCAGCAGGACGGTCTCGTCAAAGGCGAAGGCGTCGCCATAGGCCGCCAGCATCGCGCGCAGCGCGTCGAGCGAGGGATAGGCGGGGACGCCTGGCGTCAGATCGCAGGCCGCATGGGCGGCGCGCCACTGGGCGAAACTGCCCTGCCCCATGGTCGAGAAAATGAGGCTGCCGCCGGGGCGCAGCAACGCCACCAGCCGGGCGATCGCGGCGGGCAGGTCGTCAAACCATTGGAAGGCGAGGCTGGAGAGGATGAGGTCGAACCATTCGCCCTCGAACGAGGGCGCCTCTCCATCCATCGTAAGGAAGGTGCCGGCGACCAGCCCGGCCGATGCCGCGCGGTCGAGCATCTTTGGCGAGATGTCCGTGGCGACCAGTTCCGCGCCGGGCCAGCGGGCCTGGATGTCGCGCGTGAGCAGGCCGGTGCCGCAACCGATTTCCAGGATGCGGGCGACGCCTTCCGGACTTTGCCGCTGGGCGATGTCGGCGACCAGGGCTGCGGCCGTCCGCTGCGGCCCGGCATGATCGTCATACCGGTCTGCCGCCGCGCCGAAGGACTCGCTTATCCGTTGCTTGCGGCCATCATTCATGGCTAGGCGCATGGCAGAGCCATGGCCGCTTGGCCAGCATCTTCAAGGATTGCCCGCATGACCGCCGCATCGCCCCGTATCCCCGCCATGGACGTGCTGCGCGGCTGCGCGGTGATGGGCATATTGTGGATGAACATCACCGCCTTCGCGCTGCCGCAGAACGCCTATTTCAATCCGGTCGCGGCCGGGCCGATGTCGACCGGCGACATCGCCTTCTGGGCCAGCAGCTTGATCCTGGTCGACGGCAAGATGCGGGGGCTGTTCTCGCTGCTGTTCGGCGCGTCGATGCTGCTGCTGATCGACCGGGAGGAAATGGCCGGGCGCGACGGCACACGGACGCAACTGGTGCGCGGCGGCTGGCTGCTGGCGATCGGCCTGCTGCATCACATATTGCTGTGGTGGGGCGACATATTGGTGACCTATGCGGTGGTCGGCACCATCGCCCTGCTCTTTGCCCAGAAGGAGCCGCTGGCGCTGGTCAAATGGGCGTTCCTTGCCTTCCTCATTCATTTCCTGATCTGTGGCGCCTTCATCGCCAGCCTCTATGGCTGGGCCCATGCCGCCGCTGCCCCCGGCGCGGCCGCCGCGACGCGCGAGGGACTCGACAGCTTCCTCGCTGGCCTGTCCGACCCCAGCAGCCCGATCATCCAGCAGGATATCGCCATCTATACCGGCAGCTTCGCCGGGATCGTGCGCCACCATCTGACCGGCTTTGTCGGCGACTGGCTGTGGACCTTCCTCTTCACCGGGCTCGACACGCTGGGCTTCATGCTGCTGGGCATGGCGATGCTGAAGGGCGGCTTCCTGATCGGCCGCTGGCCCGCCGAGCAATATCGGCAGACCGCGCGCCATTGCTTCCTGATCGGACTGGTGCCGATGACCGGCCTGACCATCTGGGTGATCGCGAGCGGCTTCGCCCCGCTGACCGCCTTTTCGACCGCGCTGCTATGGTCCTTCCCCTTCCGCATCCCGCTGGCGGTCGGCTGGGCGGCGCTGATCCTGTGGCTGCTGGCGCGGCATCGCGATCATTGGCTGGTCGGTCGGATCGCCGCGACCGGGCGCATGGCGCTCAGCAATTATCTGGGCACCAGCCTCATCATGACGGCGATCTTCTATGGCTGGGGGCTGGGGCTGTTCGGACAGGTTCGCCCAGCGGCCTTTCCGCTCCTCCTTATCGCCGCCTGGGCGGTGATGCTGCTGTGGTCCAAGCCCTGGCTCGACCGATTCGCGATGGGGCCGGCCGAATGGGTGTGGCGCAGCCTGCAACAGGGGAAACTGCAAAAGATTCGCAGGAGCGCATGATCTTCTATTGCGATCCATTAGCATCTGACCTATTTCACGGGTCAGGAGAATCCAATGGTCGTCTGTGTTTGCAATGCCATTCGCGAAAAGGATCTGCGGGAAGCGGCGCGCGATGGTGCCGATACCCCCTGTAGCGCCTATGCCCGTTTCGGCCGCCGTCCCAAGTGCGGCCAATGTGTCGGCTATGCCCGCACGATCATCGCGGCGGAGCGCGCGACGGCCTGAATAGATTGCGAAGCAGGCGCAGTAAAAGGCCCCTGACAATCGCGAACACCACGCAATAGCTGCCTGAAAAATGGCGGTTTTCTGCGCCTTTCCGGCTTAACAACCGGATGCGAAACCTTTATATGTCCGGCATTCCCAATAACAGCCGGAGCATAGCGCCATGAAGGGCGACCAGAAGGTTATCGATTATCTGAACGAGGTCCTCAAGAACGAGCTGACCGCGATCAACCAATATTTCCTCCACTATCGCATCCTCAACCATTGGGGCATCGAAAAGCTCGCCAAGTTCGAATATGAGGAATCGATCGACGAGATGAAGCACGCCGACAAGGTGGCGGAGCGCATCCTGTTCCTCGACGGCCTGCCCAATTTCCAGCTGCTCGGCCGCCTGAAGATCGGCGAGACCGTCGAGGAAATCCTCAAGGCGGATCTGGAGCTGGAATATGAGGCGCTGCCGGTGCTGCGCGATGCCATCGCCTATTGCGAGTCGATCAAGGACTTCGTCAGCCGCGACCTTTTCCAGTATATCCTCGAAAGCGAGGAAGAGCATGTCGACACGCTGGAGACCCAGTTCGAGATGATCGAGCGCATGGGCATCCAGAATTATGTCCAGCTGCAGAGCAAGGCCAAGGAAGACTGAGACTGACGCGCGGGGCCGGCTGTCCGGCGGTTGGCCCCGTTTACAGGCTGCGGGGGAAGGCGCGCATCGCCCTTCCCCTGCCCTTTATGGCCTGCCCCTGCACCATCGGTGCAGAGCCGGATTTCCCATCAGATGAGCGCGTCGAGAATGCCGATCAGCGGCAGGTCGGCCGGTGGCATGTCGAGCGCATACATTTGCGCGGGCCGCACCCATTGCAGCGCGGTGGCATGGCGCGCTTCAGGCCCCCCTTCCCATTTGCGGCAGACATAGAGCAACAACAGCAGATGCTTGTTCTCCAGCGGCGCGCTGGCGAAAGTCGCGGGCGCGAGGCAGCTTTCATGGGTGCGGATCCCCAGTTCCTCCTCCAGTTCGCGCACAAGCGCCGCCTCGGGCGTTTCGCCCGGCTCCACCTTGCCACCGGGAAATTCCCACAGGTCCGCCATCGGCTTTCCAGGCGGCCGTTGCTGCACCAAAACGCGCCCATCGGCATCGATCAGGGCGACGGCCACGACCAGAAACGGGGTAAAACTCTGCATAACGCTCCCTTGCAAGGGCTTTGTTAACCGTGGCTGTTTTACACCCAGATTGTGGAGTGTCTGTAGCCAAGCGGGGTCATATGCGCGCGATCATCGAATTCGTAACGAAATCCGCGCTTTCGCGATGTGAGCGGGGGGCAACCGCGGTCGAATATGGCCTGATCATCGCGATGATCGTGCTGGCCATGATCGCGGCGCTGAACAACGTCGCGACACGAACGACCGGCATGTGGAACAACGTCGCCGAAGAAGTTACCAAGCATTAACCAACAAATTCTGACACGCCACTTTCCGCATTAAACTTTTCTCAACCGAGCCAAACTAGACAAGTCTTCGCTGACCTAATTCATAGCGGGGCGGCCGGGTAGTTTAACGTAACGTTTGTCAAGGAGACATCACATGCAGTTCATTCGCAAGATGCTGAAGAACGAAAAGGGCGCGACCGCCATCGAATACGGTCTGATCGCCGCTCTGATCGCCGTGGCCGCCATCGGCGCCATGACCAGCCTGGGCTCGAAGCTGGGCAGCACCTTCAACAACGTTTCGGGCAACCTGAAGTAAGCTCGAAACCGATGTTAGAAAAGGGCGGCGGAAGCAATTCCGCCGCCCTTTTTCTTTGCCTGGAGCGCGCAGAAGCTTACCAGGTGACGATCTTCACCCGATCGCCCGGCTTGAGCACGGAACGTTCGTTGAGCGCATTCAGCACCAGGAAGCGTTCCAGCGGATAATCGCTATAGGCCATGCGGCGCCCAAGCGACTGGACAGTGTCGCCCGCCTTGACGGTCACCAGATTGACGCGGCGCGGCTTGATCGCCGCTGCCTCCTGCGCCGACAGGCGCTGGACCGAACGGACCATCGAGTCGAACGGGCCGACCCCCTTGCCTGCCGGGGTCAGCAGCAGGAAATGATAGGCCTTCCCGCCGCCGAAATCATAGGCGAAGACGGTGGCGTCGATCTGCCCCGACTTGGTGTTGGCGCGCACCGTGCGCCAGGCGGCCGGCAGGCCGTTGATCGTCGTGCGCTGCACCTCACCCGCAGGCGGCGCGCCGGCATTGCCCGCGAGTCGCTTGAGCACCGAATCGATATAGGTCGACAGATTGCCATTATAGGCCATGCCGCCAAACTGCGCCTGACCGCCCGAACCGGTGATGCTGACCGCATCCGCGCCATTTTCCATGCCGAAGCCCGATGGCGCAGTGAAGGACAGGCGCAGGTCGGGGTGGCGGAAACGGCTGCCGTCGATCACCCCCTGCTTGGGATCATCGCCATAGAGGACGCCATTGAGCGCCGTCAGGAACGCGTCGCGGTTGCGCAACGTACTGGTCGCGCCGGTGCGTGACGCCATCTGCGCCGCCCGATCGACGCGCTCGCCCGGATCGGGATGGGTGCTGGCCCATTCGGGCATGGAGCGCGCGTCGCCCGATACCCGCTGGTCTAGGCTGGTCTGCGCCGCCAGCGAGGCGAGCATGTCCGACAGCGCACGGGGATCATAGCCGGCCGAGGCGAGGTAGCGGATGCCGAGGTCGTCCGCCTCATATTCCTGGCTGCGCGAAAATTTGAGGGTCAGAAGCTGGCTGCCGGTGCCAATCCCCTGCTGCAGCACGCCGCCCAGCGCCGAATCGCCCAGCAAGGCGCCGGTCAGCACCTGCAGCAGCGCGCCGCCGATCGCGTTGCGTTGCGCCGCCTGCTGGCGCCGCTGGCCATGCTGAGCGGCGACATGGCCGACTTCATGACCCAGCACGCCGGCCAGTTGCGCCTCGTCATTCATCAGCGCCATCAGCTGGCGCGTGACATAGACATAGCCGCCGGGGATGGCGAAGGCGTTGTTGACCGGGGAGTTGAGCAGGGTGACGGTGAAATCGCCCTGCGCATTGGAGAGGCCGGACTGGACCGCGATGCGGCGTCCGACCGTTTCCACATAGCGCGCCTGCGGCCCGACATAGGCGCCGCCAAATTCCTTGAGCAGCTCGGGATGCTGCTTGGCGCCCGACGCCTTGTCCTGCGCGCTGATCGAGGAGACGGTGCGAATCGCCCGCTGCTGCCCCAGCACCGCCGGCGCAACGCCCGCGACGATCAGGCCGACGCCAAGGCCGGCCGACAACCATGTCCGATTCATTCCATTCCCATCCTTGACACCCTGCCCCCTGTTACCGTGCCGTAACGAGCGAGGACAGGATGCTGTTCCGGGAAATTGACGTCAGATACCGATGGCCAGGAACTTGTCGGCGCGATCGGTACGCAGCGCCTGCGGTTCGAGGCCGGACAGCGCGTCCAGTTCCTCGCCAATGGCTGCACCCAGATTGGCGATCGCCTGCACCGGCTCGCGATGGGCGCCGCCCACTGGCTCTACGACGATACGGTCGATCACGCCCAGGCCCTTCAAATGCTGCGCCGTGACCTGCATCGCGGTCGCCGCGTCGCTGGCCTTGTCGGCGGTGCGCCACAGGATCGAGGCGCAACCTTCGGGCGAGATCACCGAATAGACGGCATGTTCGAACATCAGCACGCGATTGGCCGCGGCCAGCGCCACTGCGCCGCCCGAGCCGCCCTCGCCCACCACGGCCGCGACCATGGGGACTCCGAGCGCCAGACAGGCTTCGGTCGAACGGGCAATGGCTTCGGCCTGACCGCGTTCTTCGGCCTGGACGCCGGGAAAGGCACCCGAGGTATCGACCAGCGTGACGACCGGCAGGCCGAAGCGATCAGCCAGTTCCATCAGGCGGATCGCCTTGCGATAGCCTTCGGGCTTGGCCATGCCGAAATTGTGGCGGACGCGGCTGGCAGTGTCGTCGCCCTTTTCATGGCCGATGACCATGACCTTGCGCTCGCCCAGCGTCGCGAAGCCGCCGATGATCGCCTGATCGTCGGCAAAGGCGCGGTCGCCGGCCAGCGGCATGAAATTGTCGAACATGCCCGCGACATAATCCTTGAAGTGCGGGCGTTCGGGGTGGCGGGCCACCTGCGTCTTCTGCCAGGGCGTCAGCTTGGCATAGATGTCCGACAGCATCTTGTCGGCACGCTGTTCCAGCGTGTTGATCTCGCCACTGATGTCGATGTCGCCGACGGAGGCCGTCTGGCGCAGTTCGATGATGCGGGCTTCCAGCTCTGCGACCGGCTTTTCAAATTCGAGAAAGCTTACCATGGCGGATGGCGTTAAGGCGCGGACGCGTCGCCGTCAACGCGGGGATGCGCGATCCTGGCTTGCATGCCGGCCAGCGGGTGCCGACTGTTGACCAGTTCGACCAGCCGGCGGCTGTCGACATGGGTGTAGATTTGCGTCGTGCCGATATCGGCATGGCCCAGCATCGATTGCAGCGCGCGCAGGTCCGCCCCGCCCTCCAGCAAATGGGTGGCAAAGGCATGGCGCAGCACATGGGGGCTGACCCGTTCGGGTGCGATGCCGGCCGCTGCGGCCAGTTGCTTCA
This sequence comes from Sphingobium sp. BHU LFT2, assembly GCF_018604485.1. NCBI lineage: Bacteria > Pseudomonadati > Pseudomonadota > Alphaproteobacteria > Sphingomonadales > Sphingobiaceae > Sphingobium > Sphingobium sp. BHU LFT2. Next base: position 234,438 of record NZ_JAFCGW010000006.1, on the reverse strand, counting down.
CAAGCTGATAGAGGCGAATGCGGCTGACATGGCTCTTGCCCGAGGGAAAAAGCCAGAGGCTGTCGGCCGGCACATGGGCGAGCCAGGTGGCGACGGCGGCGCGGGCACGGTCGGAGATCGGCACCAGCCGTTCGCGCGCGCCCTTGCCCTTGATTATGAGGAAGGGGCGATCGACGGCCAGAGCCTTGCGCGGCAGCGAAACCAGTTCGGTCGCGCGCAGGCCCGAGCCATAGAGAAGTTCGATCAGCGCCGAGAGCCGCAGGTCGAGCGGCGCGGGATGCGCCGTCTCCACCCGCTGGGCGATCAGGGCAAAAAGCGAATCGACCTCCTGCGACGACAATATCTTGGGCAGCGGCCGGCGTGTGACCGGCCGGGGCAATGCCGCGCCGGGATTGTCGGCGCGCAGCCCCTCTTCCTCCAGAAAGGCGTAGAAGGCGCGCAGCGCGGACGCCTTGCGCGCCACGGTGGAGGCCGCGAGCGGCGCCCATTCGCCAGCAAGGCGGCCGAGCGTGTCCTGGCTGGCCGCGGCAAGCCCGCCGACAATCTCGCCCGCGCCCTGAAGGTCCGTGCGATAGGCAAGCAGCGTGTTGCGCGACGCGCCCCGTTCCGCCGCCATCATTTCGAGGAAGCGGTCGATCAGGACGGCATCATCATCCATCGCCCCGGACCGGGTCAGGACAGGCGGGTCAGGGCCTCGGCCGCGATCATCCGCGCCTCCGGGTCCAGCCCGACGCGATGCAGCGCCGCCACCACATGATAGAGATGGCCGGGCGGCAGGCGATGCCAGTCGCGCCCCTGCATGCCGACGGCAGCGAGCAGTGCCACGGTCGCCTTCTCGCCCCGCTGCGACGCGGCGTCGATCGCACGCGCCCAGCGGCTGTTGGCGGCCAGGGTGAAGCCATTATCCTGCGCCAGCGCGGCCGCATCATTGGCCGACAGACGCGACAGGCCCGCCAGTGCGGCGATCAGCATCCGTCCCTTTTCAGGGCCGGCATCGCCGACATAGCTGGAGATGCGGCTGCTGCCGCTGTCGACGACCGTGCTGGGGGCGCCGACCGCGAGCAAGGCCCAGAAATCCTGCGCGCCATCGCCATCGATCTGGCCGATCGCCTGCGCCCAGCGGGCCGCATTGCGATCATAGCCGGCGGTCAGCATCGCCGCGACCAGATTGGCGGCATCGCGCGCATCGGCCTGCGACACCGGCAGTGCGGCGGCGGCGCGGGCGGTGGCGATCAGGCCGACATAGTCGGGCGCGCCATTGTCGCGCCACAGCGTCTGCATCGCCTGGATGCGGGCACCCGCAGTCGGGCCGGAATAGGCATTGCGCAGCGCATCGACGCGATCGGCCAGATCGGACGCGAGATCGCCTTCGCTGCCCAGCTCGGCATAGAAATTGACCAGCGCCTCGCTGGAGAAGACGCCCAGTCGCGCCGCGACTTCGCTGCCCGGCAGGCGGCGCACGGCGGTCAGTGCCGGCGCGCGGGCTTCCCAGGCGCGGACGTGCGGGCCGACGCTACCGAACATGTCGTCGGGGATCGGCACGTTGAGCGCCGTCGCCAGGCCATAGCGCCAGGCGGTGAGGCCATCGACGCCGTCCCATTCGATCTTGACCGAACGACGCGCATTGAAGCCCGCGCCGACCATCTTTTCGGCCAAGCGATAATCGATGCCGCGCACCACGCCCTTGCGCTGGGCCTGATTGAGTGCAGCGCTGGCCGAACCCTGATCGCCCGACAGCGCCGGGCAGATCGCCCGCGTCATGTCCCAGCCCGGTTCCTTGCTGGTGCGCAGCGCGCCCGCCGACAGCGGGCACAGGCCAGCCGGATCGGCGGTCGCCAGATAGGTCTGCATCGCGATCGCGTAGAGACGCGGCGTATATTTGTCGGGGTCGACGCTCTGCACCAGCAGCCGGGCGCTGTCCGCCTCCCCCATGCGCAGCAGCAGCCAGGCGCGCTCGGCCGCCCAGTCGGCGCCATTGATGCCGCGCGGCGTGTTTGTGGCGCTGAGCAGCGCGCGCCGCAGCAGGATGGAGGCCCAGCGCGACAGGATCGGCGCATGGGTCTGCTTCATCAGCGTGGCGAGATAGGGGCCATATTCCGCGCCGAAGGCGTCGGGTTCCATGCCGCGCGTGGCCGGGGTCAGCGGGCCAATGCGGTCGAGCGAGCGGCGCGCGCTCTGCGGCAGGTCATATTTGGCCTTTTCAGCGGCCAGTTCGTCCGCGCTCATCGCCTCGGCGGCATTGTCCACCGCATTGGCGACCGACAGGTCGAGCGGCTGGACGATTTCGCCCGACGGCGACGGCGTGACCGGCACGGTCGGGACGACCGGTGCGGGCGATGCCGGACGGGCCGGCTGCGCGGGCGTGGGGGTCGGCGCCGGGGCCGGATCACCAAAGCCGGGCGGTAGCAGCGATTCGGGCGCCTGCTGCGCGACGACCGGCAGCGCCAGGGCGAGCGCAAAGCTGCCCAGCGCCCATTTTGCATTCCCCCGCAGGCGGCTCATGCGGCTTACTGACCCAGTTTCTCGGCCGGGATGACCTTCTCGACGGGCTGTTGCGGCTGCTCGCCACCGCGCGACCAGAGCACGCCGATCAGCAGGACAAGAACCAACACCGCCGCGATCGGAAGGATCGGCAGACGGGTGCGACGGCGCGAACCGCCTTCGAAACTGCTCAGGGAACGATTATTCTTCATGGTCTCTTCTGCGGCTGGCCCGGCGATGTTTGCCGGACGACAGGGGAAAGTTGCGTTTGCCTCAGCGACGGCTGGCTGTATAGCCCCCCTCGCCATGCAGCGAAACAGCAAATTCCCGGAGAGCAAAGCCAAGCGCGGCCCGATCGTGCTGATCGGCATGATGGGCGTGGGCAAATCCACCGTCGGCCGGCGCCTTGCCGCGCGCCTGGGCCTGAGCTTCGTCGATGCCGATGAAGAGATTGAGCGGGCCGCCGGCATGAGCGTGAGCGAGATATTCGCCCGCTATGGCGAGGCCCATTTCCGCGATGGCGAGCGCCGGGTGATCGCCCGGCTGATGGACGGCGTGCCCAAGGTGATCGCGACCGGCGGCGGCGCCTTCATGCAGGACGAGACCCGCGCGCTGATCCTGGACCATGCCACCACCATCTGGCTGGATGCCGATATCGAGGTGCTGGTCGATCGTGTTTCCCGCCGAGAGGGGCGCCCGCTGCTGAAGGATCGCGACCCGCGCATCGTGCTGACCGAGTTGGCGGCGGTCCGCAACCCTATCTACGCGCTGGCGCCGATCCATGTGAAGAGCATCGCCGCGCCGCACGAAGTCGCCGTCGACCGCATCCTGGAGCAGCTATCCGCATGGCACTAGTCCCCGTCGCGCTGGGCGCGCGCAGCTATGACATCGTCATCGAACAGGGCGCACTCGACCGCGCGGCCGACCATCTGGCGCGCTATGCCCGTGGCGGGCGGCTGGTGGTCGTCACCGACACCCATGTCGCGGCGGCGCAACTGCCCCGGCTCGACGCCAGCCTGCGCCACGCCAATATCGTCATCGAACCGATCATCCTGCCGGCGGGCGAACAGACCAAGAGCTGGCGCCATCTGGAGGAACTACTCGACGCGCTGCTGGCGCTGGAGATCGAGCGTGGCGACCATGTGATCGCGCTGGGCGGCGGCGTGATCGGCGACCTGGTCGGCTTTGCGTCGTCCATCCTGAAGCGCGGCTGCCATTTCGTGCAGTTGCCCACCACCCTGCTGGCGCAGGTCGACAGCTCGGTCGGCGGCAAGACCGCGATCAACGCACGCGCCGGCAAGAATCTGATCGGCAGCTTCTACCAGCCCAGCCTGGTGCTGATCGACCCGTCGGTGCTCGACAGCCTGCCGCTGCGCGAAACCCGCGCCGGCTATGCCGAGGTGGTCAAATATGGCCTGATCGACGATCCCGACTTCTTTACCTGGTGCGAGGCCAATGCCGACCGGCTGCTGGACGGCGACGCGGCAGCCCGCACCTATGCGATCGAGCGCAGCGTGCGCGCTAAGGCGGCGATCGTCGCCGATGACGAGCGCGAGACGACCGGCCGGCGCGCCCTGCTGAACCTGGGCCACACCTTCGGCCATGCGCTGGAGGCCGATACCGGCTTTTCCGACACGCTGCTCCATGGCGAGGGCGTGGCCGCCGGCATGGCGCTCGCCTTCCGCTATTCGGCGCGCCTTGGCCTGTGCAGCGCGCAGGATGCGGAACGGGTCACCGCGCATCTGAAGGCGATCGGTCTGCCCCATGACCTGGCCAGCGCCCATGTGACGGCCGACGGCGCGGCGCTGGTGGCGCATATGCTGCACGACAAGAAGATGGCGGCGGGCACCCTGCCCTTCCTGCTGGCGCGCGGCATCGGCCAGACCTTCCTGTCGAAGGATGTGGTGCTGGACGATGTGGCGGCATTCCTCGACGCGGACCGCGCCGGCGCCTAACGAGGGCCTATTACACAGCAGGCAATTACCGCCCCTCCCTTCCAGGGAGGAGTAGGGGTGGGTAGCGAGCGCAGCGAGCTTCCTCCCTATCGACCGTGGAGCGCCGCTGACGCGGCGCCCCCCCCCTCCCTGGAAGGGAGGGGAGAAATATAGCCGTGTCCCGACATTTCAGCACCGATCGGCCTCGGTAATAATCGGGACATTCGCCCGCAGCATTTGCGGGCTAGATCATTCCTTGTCAGCGGCATCCCCTTGCAGATCCCCCTCTGTCGCCGCTGATCCTCCCCTGAACCTCGGCCTCCAGCTTTTAGCTGGAGGCCCTTTTTTTTGTGCCGTCCGCATCGCGTCCGGGCACAAAAAAGGGCGCCCGGTGGGGCGCCCTTTCGATATCGTGCCTGTGAAAGGCCGATTACTTCTTCAGCGTCAGGCCGCCAAAGCGCTTGTTGAAGCGCGCAACCTGGCCACCGGTGTCCAGTTGGCGGTTGCCACCGGTCCAGGCCGGGTGCGACTTGGGGTCGATGTCGAGCGCCATCGTGTCGCCTTCCTTGCCCCAGGTCGAGCGGGTCTGGAAGGTGGTGCCGTCGGTCATCTGGACGGTGATGAAGTGGTAATCGGGGTGGGTATCGGCCTTCATGGCGTCTTGCTCCGTGTGTGTGCCGGTTCCGACCGGCTATGGATGCGATAAAATGCGAAGGCGCGCGGTTAGCGTTTTCGGCGCGCCAAAGCAAGGAAAAGGATGTGCCTTCGCTCAGTCCTTGGGTGGATCGGCGATCATCGCGACGAAATTGGCTTCTGCCGCCAGCTTGCCGTCGATCAGCGCACGGCCGGCGAACTTGCAGACCGCGCCGCGCATCTGCGTCACTTCGACATGCAGGTCGAGCAGGCAGCCCGGCTCCACCGGGGTCCGGAACTTCGCGCCGTCGATGCTCATGAAATAGACGAGCTTGCCCGAATCCGCGAGCCCCAGCGAATCGACCACCAGCACGCCGGCCGCCTGGGCCATGGCCTCGACGATCAGCACGCCCGGCATGATCGGCCGGCCGGGGAAATGCCCCTGGAAGAAGGGCTCGTTCATCGACACCGCCTTGATCGCGTGGATCGACTGGCTCGGCACCAGCGACGCCACGCGGTCAACCAGCAGCATCGGGTAGCGATGCGGCAGGGCAGCCATGACCCGACGGATATCTATCGGGCCACGGGCTTCCTTGTTATCAACCTCTCCGGTCATCTTATCAGCGCGACTTGGGCGCCTGCGCCGGGTTGGCGGGGGCCGGAGCGGCAGCGGCCGGGGCCGCAGCCTGGCCCTGACGACCGCCCGGCTGCCAGCCGGCGGGCGGGGTGATGCCGACGCTGGGCACCAGCGTGTTGAGTTCGGTCACGACCGCGGCCGTGATGTCGACGGTCGGCTGATAGGACACGGTCGCGTCGGGCGACAGGACCAGGTCGACCTTCGCCTTGGTCATGGCGGCCTTCAGCGCGTCCGACAGCTTGGCGGTGATCTGTTCCTCGACATAGGCGTTGGCGAGCGCGATCGGCTGGCCCAGGCGCTGCAGTTCGGCCTGCGCGGTCTGCTGCGACTGCTGGAACTGCTGATACTGGGTTTCGATCGCCGGGGTCGGCTTGCCGCCGGCCGCCTTCAGCGCGGCCTGCAGGGCGTCGCCCTTGGTCTTGAGATCAGTGTCGATCGCGGTCTTGCGCGCGGTGAAGCTGTCGATCTGCGCCTTGTAGGTGGTCTGGATCTGGGTGCGGGCGGTCGAATAGGCCGCGCTGGTGGCAACCGCGCGCTGCAGATCGACGACGGCGATGCCCTGCTTCGACTGGGCAGCGGCCGGCGCTGCGGTCAGAGCGATGGCGGTGACAGGCGCGATACCGAGCGCCAAAGCCTTGATAAACGTCTTCATCAGAATTGAGTCCCTACGTTGAAGGTGATGAGTTTGTTGTCGTCCCCCGGTTCCTTGAGCAGGGCCTTGGCGATGTCGATGCGGAACGGCCCGAAGGGCGAGTTCCAGTTGACGCCGAAGCCCACGGACAGACGCGGTTTCAGCGTGTCGCCCAGATAATCTTCCTCGAACATGCCGCTCTTGGTGTCATAGCCAACAGGGCAGACCGGGCTGGCCGCCGTGCCGGTCGCACGGACGGTGCTCAGCGAACCGGTGGAGTCGGAGCAATAGCCCGCAAAGTTGATGGTGCCCGGATTCTTCAGGCCGGCAACGGCGCCGACATCCGCGAAGATCGACGGACGCAGGCCCATTTCACGGGCACCCGAACCCAGCGGAATCTCCATTTCGGCGCGGGCCATATAATAGACGCGGCCACCCAGCGCGTCATCCGACACATTATTGTTGCCGGTCTGACGGACATAGCTGGTGGAACCGTCATCATTGGTCTGCGAAACCAGATAATAGCGCTTCACGCGCGGACCAACGCCGCGAATGTCGAAGCCGCGCATCTGCGGTTCGCCCAGGAAGAAGCGGTCGGTCAGGCGGATCGGGTCGACTTCGGCGCCGGTGGCGTCATAGCGCGTGCCCTGGAGGCTGTGGATATAGCCGCCTTCCCCCGTCAGCGAGAAGATGAAGCCGCCGCCCAGGCCCCAATATTTGGCGGCATTGGCGCGGGTGCGAATGTAGCGGACATCGCCGCCCAGGCCGGCAAAGTCCTGGCTCAGCGTGACGGTCTGGCCACGGGTCGGACGGATGCGGTTGTCACGGGTATCATAGATCAGCGAGTAGCCGATCGACGAGGTGGTGCGCTTGCCGATGGCATCGCAGAGATAGCGGCCGGCCAGCAGCGGGTCGCAGACGCCGTCGGTATAATAGGTGTCCTTGTCCAGCGTCACGTCGTCGAAGTTCAGCGTGTAGCGCAGTGCCAGCGACACATATTCGGTGATCGGCACACCGGCACGCAGCTGGAAGCCGGTCGTGGTCTGCTCATAGGTGGTGTCGCGGTCGTTATTGCTGAGATAACGGAAGCTGTTGAGGTCGCGGCGATAGATGTCGCCGCCCAGCGCGATATTCTTGTCCATGAAATAGGGCTCGGTGAAGCCCACTTCGACCGACTTGGAATAAGCCGAATAATTGACCGAGGTGCGCAGTTCCTGGCCCTTGCCGCGGAAGTTGCGCTGGGTGATCGACGCCGAGATGATGAAGCGTTCGAGCGAGGAATAGCCGGCCGAAAGCGAGAGTTCGCCGGTCGACTTTTCCTGGACGTTGGTTTCCAGCACGATGCGGTCGGGCGCGGAGCCGGGCTTCTGCTCGATGTCCAGCTTCTCCTGGAAGAAGCCGAGCGAGTTGATGCGGTCCTTCGAGCGCTTGACCAGGAAGCTGTTGAAGGCGTCGCCTTCGGCCAGGCGGAACTCGCGGCGGACGACCTTGTCCTGGGTCAGCGTATTGCCGTTGATGTCGACGCGCTCGACATAGACGCGCGGGGCGTTGGCGATGCGGAAATTGATCCCCATCGTCAGGTCGTCCTTCGACCGGTTGAAGTCGGGTTCGACCTGGGCGAAGGCATAGCCGAACAGGCCGGCGGTTTCACTCAGCGTATCGACCGTGTCCTCGACCTGCTTGGCATTGTACCAGTCGCCCTTCTTCATCGGCAGGCGGCGGGTCAGCGCATCGCCCGACAGGTCGCGAATGTCGGATTCGACCTTCACGTCGCCGAACTTGTAGCGATCCCCTTCCTCGACCACATAAGTGATGATGAAGTCCTGCTTGTCAGGCGTCAGTTCCGCGACGGCCGAGATCACGCGGAAATCGGCATAGCCTTCGGTCAGGTAGAATTGGCGCAGTTTCTGCTGGTCATAGGCCAGGCGATCCGGGTCATAGCTGGTGCCCGACGAGAAGATGCGGAACCAGCGCGACTGCTTGGTCACCATCTGGCCGCGCAGTTCGCCGTCCTTGAACTTCTCGTTGCCGATGATGTTGATCTGGCGGACCTTGGACTTGGGCCCTTCCGAGATTTCGAACACGATGTCGACGCGGTTCTGGTCCAGTTGGACCATTTTCGGCTCGATCGTCGCGGCGAAGCGGCCCTGGCGGCGATACAACTCGACGATGCGGGCAACGTCGGCGCGGACCTTGGAGCGGGTATAGATCTGGCGCGGCGCCAGTTTTATTTCGGGACGGATCTTGTCGTCCTTCAGGCGCTTATTACCTTCAAGGACGATACGGTTGATGACGGGGTTTTCCTTCACCTCGACGGTCAGCGCGCCGCCATCGTTGCGGATCTGGACGTCGGCGAAGAGTTCGGTCTCATACAGGTCGCGCAGCGCCTGATCGAGCGATTCCTGGCTGAAGGCCTGGCCCACGCGCAGCTTGGTGTAGGACATGACCGTGTCCTGCTCCAGACGCTGGGTGCCGGTCACGGTGATGCTGCGGATCGTGCCTTCGGGCGTATTGGCCGTGGACGCCGCGATCGGCGCAGCCGCCGGTGCTGCCGGGGCCGCATTCTGGGCCATCGCCGGCACGGCCGACAGGCCCGCAATCATCGTCGTGGCCAACAGGGCCGCGATGATCGGACGCTGGCCCTTGCTGCTGTTCATCGCTGTCACCCGCTCACCTCAAAAAAGTAAAAAACTGTTTCGCCAGAAATAGACGGCGCCGAACCGCGCCTTCCCTGCCCGATGCGGCTCAGCCGATCAAGCCGGACAGCCGCTCCCACAATCCGAAAGACGACAAATCGTTGAAGGTCACCAGCAACATGACCGTCATCAGCAGCGCCAGACCCGACCGATAGGCCCAATCCTGCACCTGCGGGCTCACCGGCCGCCGCTGCACTGCCTCCACCCCATAGAAAAGCAGATGACCGCCATCCAGCATGGGAATTGGCAAGAGGTTGATGAACCCCAAGTTAATCGAGATGAGGGCGATGAAGAAGATGAAGCTCTCCAGCCCCAGCGTCGCCGCCTGCCCCGATACCTGCGCGATCTTGAGCGGCCCGCCCAGTTCCTTGACCGAACGATCGCCGCCGATCACCTGGCCCAGCGTCTCCACCATGGTGCGGATGATCTGGCCAGTGCGCTCGATCGCCACCACGGGCGCGCGCAGCAGGCTGACCGGCTCGATCACCGGTTCGCCCGGCGCGATGCCCAACCGCCCGATGCGGAACTTGTTGCCAAAGCCGTCATCTTCGCTGACCGCGCCGACATGGCCCTGCTTCTCGATCACCTGCCCCTTGCGGTCGAGCAGGATCGTCACCGGCTCACCGGGACGGATCTGAGCATAAAGACGGATATCGTCGAAGGTGCTCATCGCCCGGCCATTGAGCGAGACGATGCGATCGCCCGGCTGGATGCCGGCCATGGCAGCGGCGCTGCCGGGCTGGACCATGCCAGCAACCGCCGGGGTCCGGCTTTCGCCATGCAGGAAGGCGAAGGCAGCAAGGATCAGGATGGCGAAGAGGAAATTGATCGCCGGGCCGGCGGCGACGATCGCCGCGCGCTGCCACAACGGCTTGGCCGGGAAGCTTTCGGCGCGATCCTGCGCCGACATTTCCAGCCATTTGGGATCCGTCTGGCTGGCCGCGTTCATGTCGCCCTTGAAGCGGACATAGCCCCCCAGCGGCAGCGCCGCGAGCCGCCAGCGCGTGCCGCGCCTGTCCACCCAGGCGGCGATTTCCGGGCCGAAGCCGATCGAAAAGGCCTCCGCCTTCACCCCGCACCAGCGTCCGACCAGATAATGACCCAGTTCATGCACGAAGACGAGCGGCCCGATGACCGCCACGAAAGCCAAGATGGTCAACAGGAAACCGGGATTGTGGATCAAACCGTCAATCTTTCCATCACATCACCCGCCATAACCCGTGCCGTTGCATCGGCGTGCAGGACATCATCCATGCAGGCGGGCATCGGCGCGCTATAGCGATTGAGAACATCCTCCACAATCATGGCGATATCAAGGAAGCCGATGCGGCCGGCCAGAAAGGCCGCCACGGCGACCTCGTTGGCGGCGTTGAGGATGGCGGCCGATGCGTCACCCGCCTGCGCCGCCGCGCGCGCCAGGCGCAGCGCGGGGAAGCGGCGGTCGTCGGGCGCTTCAAAGTCCAGACGGCCGATCCGGGCCAGATCAAGTGGCTGGCAGGGCGTGGCAATCCGCGCCGGCCAGGCCAGCGCATGGGCGATCGGGATGCGCATGTCGGGCGAACCGAGCTGTGCCAAAGTGGACCGGTCGCGATATTCGACCATCGAATGGATGACCGATTGCGGGTGGACCAATATCTCGATCCGGTCGAGCCCGACCGGGAAGAGATGCGCCGCCTCGATCAGTTCCAGCCCCTTGTTCATCATCGTCGCGCTGTCGACGCTGATCTTCGCGCCCATCGACCAGTTGGGATGCGCCACGGCCTGCGCAGGCGTGATGGCGCGCATATCCTCATAACCCAGGGTGCGGAACGGTCCGCCGCTCGCGGTCAGGATGATGCGGGCGACATCGTCCAGGCTGCTGCCCGCCAGGCACTGGAAGATCGCATTATGCTCGCTGTCCACCGGCAGCAGCGTCGCGCCCGATGCGGTCGCCGCCTGCATCATCAGCGCGCCGGCCGACACCAGCGATTCCTTGTTGGCCAGCGCCACCGTACCGCCGGCCTGCAGCGCGGCGATGGTGGGCTTGAGGCCCGCGCAGCCGACGATCGCGGCCATGGTCCAGTCGGCACCCGCCGCTGCGGCATCGACCAGCGCGCCCTCACCCGCCGCCGCCTCGACACCCGATCCGGCAAGCGCGTCCTTGAGCGCGCCATATTGGGCTTCGTCCGCGACCACGGCGATCTGCGCACCGACCGCGCGCGCGGCGGCGGCAAGGCCGGCGACATCGCGGTTGGCGGTCAGGGCAATGACCTCATAGGCGTCGGGTTCGCGCTGGATCAGGTCCAGCGTCGACATGCCGACCGATCCGGTGGCGCCGAAGACGGAAACGCTGCGCATCAGGCGCCCGCCAGGACCAGATAGAGCAAGGCGGCGAGCGGCGCGGCCGCCACCACGCCATCGAGCCGGTCCATCACCCCGCCATGACCGGGCAACAGGTTGCTGCTGTCCTTGACGCCGGCGCGGCGCTTCATCGCGCTTTCGAGCAGATCGCCAAGCTGTGCCGCAACCGCGAGCAGGCCGCTTGCCGCCGCCAGTTGGATCGGCAGGTCGGCAAAACGATAGAGAAGGAAGCCGGTGAGCAGGGCCGCGAGCACGCCGCCACCCAGGCCCGACCAGGTCTTGGACGGGCTGACCCGCGGCGCCAGCTTGGGCCCGCCGATCGAGCGGCCGGCAAAATAGGCGCCGATATCGGTCGCCCAGACCAGGCCCAGCGCCCAGAAGGCGAGCAGCAGGCCATGGCTGACGGGCGCCTGCCCACGCAGGAACAGCAGCGCTATCACCGGCAGGCAGATATAGAGAATGCCGAGCGCCAGCTTGATCGCGCGGCTGGTGATCAGCACGAAGAAGAAGGAGGCCATCATCAGGCCGAAGCCGAGCCAGGACACGCCCGCCGCCACCGGGCAGAGGATCGCCAGCGGCACCGAGACGGCATACATCGCCATCTTGCGCTGATCGGACGAGGCGCCGGTCAGCACGCCCCATTCGCCCATCATCAGCACACCGGCGATCGACAGCAGCATCCAGAAGACGAAGCCGCCAAAGACCAGCGCGCCCACAGCCATGGCGATCAGGCCAAGGCCAACGATCGTGCGGGTCCGCAATTCACTCGACATGTTACTCACAGTCCGCCGAAACGGCGGTCCCTCATGCGGAAGGCGTCGAGCGCCTGCGCCAATGCCCGGCCATCGAAATCGGGCCAGAGCATATCGGTAAAATAGAGTTCGGCATAAGCCGACTGCCACAGCATGAAATTGCTGAGCCGCTGCTCGCCCGAGGTGCGGATCAGCAGGTCGAGCGGCGGCAGGTCGGCGGTGTAGAGTTCGGCGTCGATCGCCTCGATACCGATATTCTCGGCCGACAATTCACCGCTCGCCACCCGCTGCGCCAGACGCTGCGCCGCGCGCACCATCTCGTCCTGCGCGCCATAGTTGAGCGCGATCGCGATCACCGGGCCAGTGTTGGCGGCGGTGCGCGCCATCGCGCTTTCGATCAGTTCGACCAGGCCAGGCTCGAGCGCCTTGTAGTTGCCGATCACCCGCAGCCGCACGCCATTGGCATGGAACTCGTCGATATCCGACTGGATGAAATGGCGCAGCAGCCCCATCAGGTCGGACACCTCGGTCGCCGGACGCTTCCAGTTCTCCGAGGAGAAAGCGTAGAGCGTCAGGCATTCAAGGCCCATATCCTGCGCCGCGCGGGCGACGCGACGTACCGCCTCCACGCCGGCACGATGGCCGGCGATGCGCGGCAACAGCCGCTTCTTCGCCCAGCGGCCATTGCCGTCCATGATGATGGCGACATGACGCGCACCATGGGCAGGCGCGGCGCTGGTAAGATCGGGCTTGGCTTGTGTGGCCATCAGATAGGAATGCGTGCTTTGGCCGCGAAAGAAAAGCCCCGGCTTACTGGCCGAGGATTTCCTTTTCCTTGGCCGAAGCGGCCGCGTCGATATCCACGATGGTGGCGTCGGTCAGCTTCTGGACTTCGGTTTCCAGACGCTTGCGCTCGTCTTCGCTGATCTCGCCCTTCTTCTCGTCGGCCTTCAGGCTGTCCATGCCGTCGCGACGGACGTTGCGGACGGCGACGCGCGCGCCTTCGGCATATTTGCTGGCGAGCTTGGCCAGTTCCTTGCGGCGTTCCTCGGTGAGGTCCGGGATCGGCAGGCGCAGCGTCTGGCCGTCGACGATCGGGTTGAGGCCCAGGCCCGCCGAGCGGATCGCCTTGTCGCAGGGGCCGACATTGGCCTTGTCCCACACCTGGACCGACAGCATGCGCGGCTCGGGCGCCGACACGGTGGCGACCTGGTTCAGCGGCATGTTGGCGCCATAGACGGTGACCATGACGGGATCGAGCAGCTGCACATTGGCGCGGCCGGTGCGCAGACCGGTGAGATCGCCCTTCAGCGCTTCGATTGCGCCGGCCATGCGGCGTTCGAGGTCGGACTTGTTATACTGGGCCATTATTAGCGCTCCTGATTTTGCACGATCGTCGCGGTGCCTTCACCCGCCAGCACCTTGGCCAGGTTGCCTTCCTCGCGGATGTTGAAGACGACGATGGGAATATGATTTTCACGGCACAGCGCGATCGCGCTGGCGTCCATGACCTTGAGATTGTCGGTCAGCACCTGGTCGAAGCTGATCGCCTCATAGCGGGTGGCGTCCGCCACCTTCTTGGGATCGGCGTCATAGATGCCATCGACACTGGTGCCCTTGAACAGCGCGTCGCAGTTCATTTCCGCTGCGCGCAGGGCTGCGGTGGTATCGGTGGTGAAGAAGGGATTGCCGGTGCCCGCCGCGAAGATCACGATCCGGCCCTTCTCCATGTGGCGCACGGCCTTGCGCCGGATATAGGGCTCACACACCGACGCCATCGGAATGGCCGACTGAACGCGGGTGTCGCAGCCGATCTTTTCCAGCGCATTCTGCACCGCCAGCGCATTCATCACGGTCGCCAGCATGCCCATATAGTCGGCGCTGGTGCGGTCGAAGCCCTTGGCCGCGCCGGCAAGGCCGCGGAAGATGTTGCCGCCACCCACGACCACGCACAGTTCGAAGCCCGCATCCTTCGCGGCGGCGATTTCGCCAGCAACGCGATCGACGGTCTCGGGATCGATGCCGAACTGGCCGGACCCCATCAGCACCTCGCCCGACAATTTCAGCAGGATGCGTTTGAAGGCTGGCCGGGTCATGTGGGGCAAGAATCCTTGATGGTTGGCAGGGGAAGCGGCCGGGACATTAGAGGCGGTAAAGCGCGATGCCAAGGGGCGTTTGTCGTGCGCTCCAGCCTCTTCATGGAGAAAGCGGCACCGATGGCGCCCGGCCCGACCGGCGCCGACCGGCGCCGACCGCCGAACGCACCATGCTCTCATAGAAAAAGGGCGCCCCCGCAGGACGCCCCTTCCCTTTGCTTGCCGCTCGATCGGCGATCAGGCGCCGGCGGCAGCAGCCACTTCGGCGGCGAAGTCGCTGACTTCCTTCTCGATGCCTTCACCCAGCTGGAAGCGGACATAGGACTTGAGCGAGATCGACTTGCCGGCATCCTTGGCCGCCTTGGCGACGACGTCGGCGATCGGGGTCTTGTTGTCCATCACAAACAGCTGCGAGAGCAGGGCCTGCTCCTTGGCGAACTTGGCGACCGCACCGTCGACCATCTTGGCGACGATTTCGGCGGGCTTGCCCGATTCGGCAGCCTTTTCAGCGGCGATCGCGCGCTCACGCTCCAGCAGGGCCGGATCGATGTCGTCAGCCGACAGGGCCAGCGGGAAGGCAGCGGCGATGTGCATGGCCAGCTGCTTGCCCAGCGGCTCCAGAACGTCGGCGGGGGCATCGCCTTCGAGCGCGACGAGCACGCCGATCTTGCCGAGGCCCGGCGCAGCGGCGTTGTGGACGTAGGGCACGACGACGCCTTCGGTCACTTCGACGTGCGCGACGCGACGCAGATTCTGGTTTTCGCCGATGGTGGCGATGTTGGCGACCAGCTTTTCGGCGATGGTGCCGCCGGCGGGGTGCGGCTGGGCCGACAGGGCTTCGGCGTCAGCCGCGCCCGATTCCAGCGCAACGGTCGACACGGTGCGAACGAAGTCCTGGAACTGGTCGTTCTTGGCAACGAAGTCGGTTTCGCTGTTCACTTCGACGGCAACGCCCTTGGTGCCGGCGACGGCAACGCCGACCAGACCTTCAGCAGCGGTGCGGCTCGACTTCTTCTGGGCAGCAGCCAGACCCTTGGCGCGCAGCCAGTCAGTCGCCGCTTCGATGTCGCCATTGGCTTCGGTGAGGGCCTTCTTGCAATCCATCATGCCCGCGCCCGAACGGTCGCGCAGTTCCTTGACGGCGGCAGCGGTAATCTCGGCCATGTTGAGGCTCCTAAATCAAAAGGGGTTTAATCAGATAAGCACTAGGGCGCGTTCCGTAATGGACCGCGCCCTAGCCTGTCATTCTTGCAGTTCGAAGACCGCGGATCAGGCCTGCGCGACGACCTCTTCGGCCTCGGGCTCATCCAGAGCGCCCAGGTCGATGCCCGAAGCCTGCTGCGCACCACGGTTGCCCTTGGTGGCGGCGGCGGCAACGGCGTCGCAGTAGAGGCGGATGGCGCGGCTGGCGTCATCGTTCGCCGGAACCGGGAAGGCGATGCCGTCGGGCGAGACGTTCGAGTCGAGGATGGCGACAACCGGGATACCCAGGGTGTTGGCTTCCTTGATCGCCAGCTCTTCCTTGTTGGCGTCGATCACGAACATGACATCGGGGATGCCGTTCATGTCGCGGATGCCGCCCAGCGACAGTTCCAGCTTCTCGCGCTCGCGGGTCATCTGGAGGACTTCCTTCTTGGTGAAGCCGTGGGTATCGCCCGACAGCTTCTCTTCGAGGGTCTTCAGGCGCTTGATCGAGCCCGAGATGGTCTTCCAGTTGGTGAGCATGCCGCCCAGCCAGCGATGGTTGACGAAGTGCTGACCCGACTTGCGGGCGGCTTCGGCGATCGGATCCTGGGCCTGGCGCTTGGTGCCGACGAACAGAACCTTGCCGCCGCCGGCGACGGTGGCCGACACGAAGTCGAGGGCGCGCGCGAAGAGCGGCACGGTCTGCGACAGGTCAAGGATGTGAATGCCGTTGCGGTCGCCGAAGATGTACGGCTTCATCCGCGGGTTCCAGCGGTGGGTCTGGTGGCCGAAGTGGGCGCCAGCCTCGATCAATTGCTGCATGGTGACGACGGGGGTCGCCATAATCATTTCTCCTTCCGGTTGCTACCTCTGGGAATCAGGAACCTTGGATGGTCTCAAAGACCCGTCCGGCACCGGATATGTCGATTCCCATGTGGAATGGGCGCGCCTTTAACGCCCAAAACCCCGTTGCGCAAGGGGTTGACTCGCTCTCAATATGAGAACATAAAGTGAACAGATGGAACAAACAGTCTAAACGCCCGTTTGCACCGACATAGTGAGCCTAAGTGTGCAAATGGCAAGATAGAAAGTCAGCGGCCATGTTCACCATTGTTGCAGCGACCATTTTCTCCGCCGCCTTCCTGCTGGCGGTCGGCACCATTGCCTGGATGTTTGCGCTCTATCATCAGAAGATGGCGGCAGCTTTGCTGTTTGAGCCGATTCCCCAGAACCCGCCCGTCTATCACATCCGCATCACGCGGAACCGCGTTCGCCAGCCGGGCCGCACCACTACCCTGTCCGCCCCCGCCCTGCCCGGCAGCGCCCTCGCTGCCTGAACAGGGCATTCGGCTCAGCCAACAGGCTGCTTGCGGACCTTGGCGTAGGACAGGATGCCGAACGGGATCAGCAGGACATAGACGCCGCAGATCAGCAGCAGGGTGAACCAGGGCTGGGTCGCCAGCGCCGCCGCCAACAGGCCGACAAAGGCGATGAGTTCCAGCCGGATGCGTTTGCGCAGCCGCAGCGCCGACCAGCTATAGGTGGCGATGCTGGAGATCATCAGGAAGGCCACGAACGCGGTCCAGGGCGCGACCACATACCAGGCGCGGAAAATCTCTTCGCCCGTCACCAGCCACAGATAGAGCGGCACGAAGGTGAGGCCGGCGCCGGCCGGAGCCGGCACGCCGGTCAGGAAGCCGGCCGATTTGTGCGGCTGTTCCTCGACATCGATATTGGCGTTGAAGCGCGCCAGGCGCAGCGCGCAGGACAGGGCATGGGCAAGCGCGAAGATCCAGCCGAATTTCGGCATGGCATGCAGTGACCAGAGATAGAGGATCAGCGCCGGCGCGACGCCGAAGGCAATCGAATCGGACAGCGAATCCAGTTCGGCGCCAAAGCGACTCTCGCCCCGCAGCATCCGGGCGATCCGGCCATCGAGCCCGTCGAGCACGCCGGCGAACAGGATGGACAGCACCGCCCGCTCCCACTCGCCCGAAATACCGTAGCGCACGCCGGTGAGGCCAAAGCACAACGCCATCGCCGTCACCGCATTGGGCGCCAACATGCGCAGCGTGATGCCGCGCCGCAGCCCGCGCGGAACGGCGCGACGCTGCCTCACTGCTGAATGCCCGCAATCACGCGGCGATCGCCGATCTGGCCCAGGATCGTCTCGCCGGCGACGGTGCGCTGGCCCAGGATCACGCGCGGCGCGGTGCCGGCGGGCAGATAGACGTCGACACGGCTGCCAAAGCGGATGAGGCCGATGCGCTGGCCGGCGGCGACCATGTCGCCCGGCTTGACGAAGGGCACGATGCGGCGCGCGACAAGGCCGGCAATCTGGGTGAAGCCGACGCGCAGGCCGTCATGACGCTCGACCAGGATATGCTGGCGCTCATTATCCTCGCTCGCCTTGTCGAGATCGGCGTTGAGGAACTTGCCGGAAATATAGGTGACGGCCTTCACCGTGCCGCCGATCGGGGTACGGTTGATATGGACGTCGAACACGCTCATGAAGATCGACACGCGGATCAGCGGCTGATCGCCCAGGCCATCGGGCCCGGCCATCTCGCGCGGCGGCGGCACGCGCTGGATCAGGGTCACCAGACCATCCGCCGGGGCGATGATCGCGCCTTCATCCTGCGGCACGGCGCGGATCGGATCGCGGAAGAAGGCCAGCACCCAGATGGTGACCATCAGCATCAGCCAGCCGATGATTTCCCAGCCCATCACGAAGAACAGGCCGGTGATCGCAGCCGCGATCGCGCCGAACTTCACCCCTTCGGGATGGACCGAGGGGAAGCGCCATTTGACATTGCCGCCTGCGGCAATCGTGATCTCGTCATTTTCCATGGGCATGTCTTTAGGGGGAGACATTGATCCTGACAACGACGATCCCCGTCCTTGGCTCCCGGCATGAACGCGCATCGCACAACAGTCTTGCGCATGCATCGCATGATCGGCCGGAAATCCGGCGCTGGACGGTTGAACATTGGCGGCGCAGGCCGTAGGGCGTCCCCATAATTCCACCCAAGAGAAGAAGGCGAATAGGCGCTATGGCGAAGATCAAGGTGAAAAACCCCGTCGTGGAAATCGACGGCGACGAAATGACCCGCATCATCTGGGAATGGATCCGTGAGCGCCTCATTCTCCCCTATCTCGACGTCGACCTGAAATATTATGACCTGTCGGTCGAGAAGCGCGACGAGACCAGCGACCAGATCACGATCGACGCGGCCAACGCGATCAAGGAATATGGCGTCGGCGTGAAGTGCGCCACCATCACCCCCGACGAAGCGCGCGTCGAGGAATTCGGCCTCAAGAAGATGTGGAAGTCGCCCAACGGCACGATCCGCAACATCCTGGGTGGCGTCGTGTTCCGCGAACCGATCGTCATCAAGAATGTCCCCCGCCTGGTTCCGGGCTGGACCGACCCGATCGTCGTCGGCCGCCACGCCTTTGGTGACCAGTATAAGGCCACCGATTTCAAGGTGCCCGGCGCCGGCACGCTGACCATGAAGTGGGTCGGCACCAATGGCGAGGAACTCGAATATGAAGTGTTCGAATTCCCCAGCGCCGGCGTTGCCATGGGCATGTACAATCTCGACGAATCGATCCGCGATTTCGCCAAGGCCAGCTTCAACTATGGCCTGAACCGCGGCTGGCCCGTCTATCTGTCGACCAAGAACACCATCCTCAAGGCCTATGACGGCCGCTTCAAGGATCTGTTCCAGGAAGTGTTCGACGCCGAATTCGCCGACAAGTTCAAGGCGGCCGGCATCGTCTACGAACACCGCCTGATCGACGACATGGTCGCTTCGGCGCTGAAGTGGAGCGGCAAGTTCGTCTGGGCCTGCAAGAATTATGACGGCGACGTCCAGTCGGACACCGTGGCCCAGGGCTTCGGCTCGCTCGGCCTGATGACCTCGGTCCTGCTGTCGCCCGACGGCAAGACTGTGGAAGCCGAAGCCGCGCACGGCACCGTCACCCGCCACTATCGCCAGCACCAGCAGGGCAAGGCGACCTCGACCAACCCGATCGCCTCGATCTTCGCCTGGACCCAGGGCCTGTCGTTCCGCGGCAAGTTCGACGACACGCCGGACGTCGTGAAGTTCGCCGAGACGCTGGAGCAGGTCTGCATCAAGACCGTCGAAGGCGGCGCGATGACCAAGGATCTGGCCCTGCTGATCGGCCCGGATCAGGCCTGGATGACCACGGAGCAGTTCTTCGAGGCGATCCGCGTCAATCTGGAAGCCGAAATGGCCAAGTGGGCCTGATAAAGGCTTTTTACCGGAACTGATCGCTTCCTGAAGCTTTCAATACGGAAACGGAACGAGGCGGCGCCGCATCCCGGCGCCGCCTTTTCCTTTTCGGATTGATGCGACGGGAGCAAAGAATGACCACGACAGCCAAGAAGCGCCTGGAAGTCCGGGCGGCGGTGCCCGGCGATGTGCGCGGCATCCAGCGGCTGATCGCCCGCGCCTATCCCGGCATGCCCAATTATTCGCTGGCCACCATCCGCGGCCAGATCAACAATTTCCCCAATGGCTGCTTCGTCGCCCTCTATGACAGCAAGGTCGTGGGCTATTGCGCCACCATGCGCGTCAGCAAGGCGATGGCCTTTTCCCATCATGACTGGGAGGAGATCACCGCCAACGGTTTCGGCACCCGCCACAGCGCCGCGGGCGAATGGCTTTATGGCTATGAGATGGCGGTCGATCCCAAGCTGCGCGGGCTGCGCATCGGCCAGCGCCTCTATGACGAGCGCAAGGAACTGGCCGAGGAACTGGACCTACACGGCATCGTCATTGCGGGCCGCATGCCCGGCTATGCCCGCGCCAAGCGCCGCGCCGGCAGCCCGGCCGACTATCTGGAAAAGGTGGTCAGCGGCAAGCTGCGCGACCAGGTCATCAGCTTCCAGTTGAAGAACCAGTTCGAGCCGCTGGGCGTGCTGGAAAATTACCTGCCCGAAGACAAGCAGTCGGACGGCCATGCCGCCCATCTGGTCTGGCGCAACCCCTATGTCGACCCGGACGAGGCACCCGAAATGCGGGTGCCGCGCGGCGTCGAAAGCGTCCGCCTCGCCACCTGCCAGCTCCAGGCGCGCGCGGTGAAGGATTTCGACGAGTTCGTCCGCAACATCGAATATTTCGTCGATGTGGCGGCCGATTATCGGTCGGACTTCATCGTCTTCCCCGAGCTGTTCACCCTGCCCCTGCTCTCCTTCGAGACCAAGAAGCTCTCCCCGATCGAGGCGATCGACAAGCTGACCGGCTATACCCCGCGCCTGACCAAGGAACTGACGCGGATGGCGCTGGAATATAATATCAACATCATCGGCGGATCGCACCCCACCCGCGCCGACGATGGCGACATCCAGAATATCGCCTATGTCGCGCTGCGCGACGGATCGGTCCACACCCAGGAAAAGATCCACCCGACCCCCAACGAAGCCTTCTGGTGGAACATCAAGGGCGGCGACGCGCTCGACGTGATCCAGACCGACTGCGGCCCGATCGGCGTGCTGATCTGTTATGACAGCGAATTTCCCGAACTGGCCCGGCGCCTGGTCGATCAGGGCGCGCGCATCATCTTCGTCCCCTTCTGCACCGACTCGCGCCTGGGCTATATGCGCGTGCGCTATTGCGCGCAGGCCCGCGCGATCGAGAATCAATGCTATGTCGTGATGTCGGGCAATGTCGGCAACCTGCCGAACGTCGACAATATGGACATCCAATATGCCCAGAGCGCGATCCTGACGCCGTGCGACCTGCCCTTCGCGCGGGACGGCATCGCGGCCGAGGCGAGCGAAAATGTCGAGACGCTGACCATGGCGGACGTGAACCTGGCCGACCTCAGCTGGGCGCGGGCCGAAGGCACGGTCCGCAACCTGCGCGACCGCCGCTTCGACCTCTATCATATCGACTGGGACAGCAATCCCGACCACAGCCACGCGCCAAGCGGTGGCCCGGTGCCGGCCGGTGGCCATAATTCGCCGGGCGGCGGCTGACGCCCCGCTTTCCCGACAAATCTATTGCGAACGCGAGTCAAAAGCGCTTCATTTTCCCCTTGCCGCCTCGGCGGTCCCATTGGGGAGACATGTCATCGCTTTTATCGCACCCGCCACCCCGATCACGCCTTCGGCGGTTTCGGATCTATCCTGGTCCGCCCGCGCCCTGTTCACGGTGCTGTTCCTGGGCGTGACCGCCGGCGTGCAGATGAGCGATCGCGGCGTCCAATCGGTCCTGCTGGCCGACATACAGGCCAGCTTCGGCGTCGGTGACGCAACGATCGGCGCGCTTCAGGGGCTGGCGGGCATATTAGTCGCGAGTGCCATTGCGGTACCGATCGCCCGACTGGCCGACCGCATGTCGCGCAAGCATGTGCTGATCGGCCTCATCATCGGATGGAGCGCGTTGATGGCGCTAAGCGCTCTGGCGCCCAACTTCCCCCTCTTCTTCATCGGCCGCGCGGCATCGGGCGTCACCGAATTCGCGATGATCCCGATCGTCTATTCGATGATCCCCGATCTGGTCGCCGATCGCCACCGCGTCGCCGCCAACCTGTCCTTCGCCGCGCTGATGGCCGCCGGCGCCAGTGCCGGCTTCTATTTTGGTGACGTACTGGTCCATCAGGCCGACATGGTCTTTGCCTTCGCGCTGGAACCCTGGCGCAAGGCGATCCTGCTGCTTTCGCTCGCCGGCATCCCGCTGGTCGCGGTCGGCCTGCTGACCTTTGATCCACCGCGCGGCATCACCGCCGACGACAGTCCGGCATCGGCATCGCTGCTGCTGTTCCTGCGGCAACGCTGGCAGGCGGTCGGCCTGTTCGTCGGCGTGGCCGGCAGCCTGATGATCGCGGTACAGGCGCTCAATCCACTGATCGCTCTGGCGCTGGAGCGGCGCTTCCAGGCCGACATGCGCGTGATCGGCCAGGCACTGGGCATCATCACCTTGCTGACCAGTATCGGCTGCCTGCCCGTCGCCGGCTTCCTCGACCGACTGCTCGGCCGGCGCATGGGGCTTGCCGCCCGGCCGCTGATCATGGGTGCAGGCGCGCTGCTCACGATCCCCTGCGCCGTACTGCTCTTTTCGATCAGCCGGATCGATCAGGCGCTGATCCTGGTCGCCGCCTTCCTGTTCCTGACCTGCACCGCCAATGCGCTGGTGCCGACCATGTTGCAGGATCTGACGCCGGCCACGCTGCGCGCACGCAGCTTCGCGGTCTGGAGCTTCGTCGTTTCGATCTTCTGCGCGATCGGTCCGCTGATCGCCGGCAGCCTGTCCGACCTCGCTCTTGGCGGGCGGTTGCTGTCGGCGATCGCGGCGACGGCGATTCCGGCGCTCCTCATCTCCGCCCTGTGTGCAGGCCGGTCGATGCGGAGCACGTCGATCACTCCACCGTGACGCTCTTTGCTAGGTTGCGCGGCTGATCGACGTCGGTGCCCTTGAGTACGGCGACATGATAGGCCAGCAACTGCACCGGCACGGCATAGACCATCGGCGCGATCAGCGGGTGGACCTTGGGCATGGTGATGGTGGCAAGGCAGCCTTCGCCCGCCGCCTGCACGCCGTCATAGTCGGAAATCAGCACCACCTTGCCGCCGCGCGCCTGCACTTCCTGCATGTTGCTGACGGTCTTTTCGAACAAGGGGCCGCTGGGCGCGATGCAAATCACCGGCACCAGTTCGTCGATCAGCGCGATCGGGCCGTGCTTCATCTCGCCGGCGGCATAGCCCTCGGCATGGATATAGCTGATTTCCTTGAGCTTCAGAGCGCCTTCCAGCGCCAGCGGATAGTCGGTGCCGCGGCCGAGATACAGGACATCGCGCGCCGGCACGATATGATGGGCCATCGCCTCGATCGCCTCGTCATAGGCGAGCGCGCCGTTGATCGCGGCGGGCGCTTCGGCGAGGTGGCGGACGATTTCCTTCTCATCCTTGGCGCTGAGCTTGCCCTTGGCCCGCGCCAGATTGGCGGCAAAGGCGGCCAGCACGGCCAACTGGCAGGTAAAGGCCTTGGTCGAGGCGACGCCGATTTCCGGGCCGGCATGGGTCGGCAGCAGCAGGTCGGCCTCGCGCGCCATCGAACTGGTCGGCACATTGACGACGACGGCGATCTTCTGCCCCTGGGCGCGGGCATAGCGCAGCGCGGCGAGCGTGTCGGCGGTTTCGCCCGACTGGCTGATGAACAGGGCCAGGCCGCCCTCCTCCATCACCGGCTCGCGGTAGCGGAATTCGGAGGCGAAATCCAAATCGACCGGCACGCGGGCGAATTGTTCGAACCAGTAGCGCGCGACCATGCCGGCATAGAAGCTGGTGCCGCAGGCGACGATGGTGACGCGGCGAATGGTCGACAGGTCGAAATCCGGGATCGGCAGCGATACGCGATCATCCATCCGCTGCAGATAGGCCTTGAGCGTCTGGGCCACGACGACCGGCTGCTCATAGATTTCCTTCTGCATGAAGTGGCGATGATTGCCCTTGTCGATCATCGCACCGGACACGCCGCTGATAGTGACGGGGCGTTCGACCGGGTTGTTGTCCTTGTCGAAAATCTCGGCGCCGTCCTTGGTGATGACGACCCAGTCGCCCTCGTCCAGATAGGCGATGCGCTGGGTCAGCGGCGCCAGCGCCAGCGCGTCGGACCCCAGGAAGGTCTCGCCATCGCCATAGCCCACGACCAGCGGCGAACCGAGGCGCGCGCCGATCAGCATGTCGGGATGGCTCTTGAACAGGATGGCGAGCGCGAAGGCGCCGTGCAGGCGCGGCAACACCTGCGCCACGGCCTCCTTCGGCGCCACGCCCTGCTCCACCAGTTCGCTCACCAGATGGGCGACCACTTCGGTGTCGGTCTGGCTGTCGAAGGTGCGGCCGCGGGCAATCAGTTCGTCGCGCAGCGGCTTGAAATTCTCGATGATGCCATTGTGGACCAGCGCCACTTCGCCGGTCGCATGGGGGTGCGCGTTGCTGGTGGTCGGTGCCCCATGGGTCGCCCAGCGGGTATGGGCGATGCCGGTGGTGCCGGCCAGTGGCGAGGCGGCCAATTCCTTGACCAGATTGTTGAGCTTGCCCTCGGCCCGGCGGCGATCGATCCGGCCATCATGCACGGTAGCGACGCCGGCACTGTCATAGCCGCGATATTCCAGCCGCTTGAGGCCATCGACCAGCCGCTCCGCGACCTGATCCTTACCAATAATTCCGATGATACCGCACATGGTGGAAAGCCCCGCCGAACCAGATTAGTCAGATAGCGTCCATATAGGACAGCTTTGTCGCCATGCCATTAATGCCGGTCAGGCGACAGCGCCATGGCTGAGCCATGAAAAGAATGTCATCGAGGCCGGATGGTGATCAGCCAGATATCGGGCGGCGCCAGCATGCGGAAGGGCAGGCCGCTGGTGCCCACGCCCCCGGACACGATCATCGCCTTCTTGCCATCCTGATAACGGCCACAGGCATAGCGGGTGCCATAGCGGGAGGGGACATAGACGATCCCGGCAAAGGGCAATGCCACCTGACCGCAATGGGTATGGCCGACCAGGGTCAGCGACGGCGCATCGGGCAGCAGCGGGAAGACGTCGGGTCCATGCGACAGGATCACCGGCGCGCCACCAATGTCCTGCATCGCTTTCAGCGTATCGGGTATGTCGGGCTTGCGGGTATAGATATCCTTGAGGCCGCCGATCGCCAGCGGCCCGCGCCGCACCGCGCCATCCTGTACTAGAGTGATGCCCAGATCGGCAAAGGCGCGCTGCCAGTCATCGGCGCTCAGCGCCACCCGGTTCTTCCTGCTGCGGCTGTCATGATTGCCCAGCACCGCGACCACGCCCATCGGCGCGCGCAGCCCGGCAAAGGGGGCGATCGCGTGGCGCGCATCATAGGTCGCGCCCCATTTATTGTCGCCGATATAGTCGCCGCCCAGCAGGATCAGGTCGGGCTTGAGGCCGTTGATCCGGGCCACGATCCGCGCCATCCGCGCCGGGCTGTTGTCCGGCCCGGACAGATGCGTGTCGGTCAGCAGCGCGACCGTGAACGGCTGCTGCGACGTACCTGCCGGGAAAGGCAGCACGACATCGGCGCGCCGCACGACCGGCATGGCGCGCGCATTCATCAACAGCCAGAGCGGCCCTGCCACCGCGATCAGCAACAGGAGCAGCAGAGCGGACAGAAACGGCCGGCGCCGGATGAAGCTCAAGCCTTCGCCTTCCGCTCGCGCATGCGGGTGCGGAACGCCGCCGCCCAGCCCGGCTTGCTTTCCTGCTGCGGGCGGACGAGGCACAGCGCGTCGGCCGGAACCGGCTTGGTCACGACGCTGCCTGCCGCGACGATGGCGCCATCGCCGATCGTCGCCGGCGCGACCAGCGCGCTGTTGGAGCCGATGAAGGCGCCCGCCCCGATCTGCGTCTTGTATTTGAAGAAGCCGTCATAGTTACAGGTGATGGTGCCCGCACCGATATTGGCCGCTGCGCCGACGCTGGCGTCGCCGATATAGGACAGGTGATTGACCTTCGCCCCTTCGTCTAGGCGCGCCTTCTTGATCTCGACGAAATTGCCGACCTTGGCCTTGGGGCCGATGTCAGCGCCCGGACGCAGCCGGGCATAGGGGCCGATGTCGGCGCCGCTGGCGATGGTAGCCCCCTCCAGATGGGAGAAGGCATGGATGACAACATTGTCGGCGATGGTGACACCCGGACCGAAGACGACATTGGGTTCGACCGTCACATCGCGGCCCAGCACCGTGTCGTACGAGAAGAAGACGGTCTGCGGCGCGACCAGGGTCACGCCCTCGCGCATCGCCTCGGCCCGGCGGCGGTCCTGCCACACGGCTTCGACGCCGGCCAGTTCGGCGCGGCTGTTCACGCCGGCCACTTCCCACGCTTCGGTCTCGATCACGGCGCCGTTCGCACCGGGCAGCATGATGATGTCGGGCAGATAATATTCGCCGGCCGCATTGTTGTTGCCGATCTGGTCCAGCAGCACGAAAAGGTCGCTCGCCCGCACCGCCATCAGGCCGCTATTGCACAAGGTGACGGCGCGCTCGGCCTCGCTCGCATCCTTAAACTCGACCATCTTCTCGATGATGCCCTGGCCATCGGCGATGATCCGGCCATACGCAGCGGCGTCCTCCGGGCGAAAGCCCAGCACCACCGCGCGCGGCTCGTCGCCCCGGCTCAACCGATCGAGCATCGCCTTCATGGTCGCGCCGCTGACCAGCGGCACGTCGCCATAGAGGATCAGCACGTCGCCGGCGAAGCCCGCCAGCGCATCATGCGCCTGCGCCACGGCATGACCGGTGCCAAGCTGTTGGTCCTGCACGGCGATGGCGACGCCGCTGCCCTCGACCGCCTTTTCCACCTGCTCGCGGCCGGCGCCGACCACGACCACCTGCCGCTCGGGCAGCAGGTCCGCGACGCTGGCAAGCAGGTGCAGCAGCATCGGCCGCCCGGCGATCGGGTGCAGCACCTTGTGCGTGCCGGACTTCATCCTTGTGCCCTGCCCGGCGGCAAGGATGACGACTGCTAGGGGGCGAGGTGCGGTCACGGCGAGCGCGTCCTTTTCGTTCAAGTGGTCTGGAATATCACGGCTCTCTGCCATGTTTGCCTTGCCATTGCCACCGCCGACGCGGCATGGCGATGCCATGGCACGCTTATCCTTCGACATTGTCGGCTTCGACCTCGACGGCACCCTTCTCGACACCAGCGGCGATCTGGCCGCGGCGGTCAATTATGCGATCGGCACGATCGGCCGAGCCCCCTTCCCGGTCGATTCCATCCGGCCCTTCGTCGGCAAGGGGGCCAAGGTGATGCTGCAGCGCGCGCTCGACGCGTCGGGCGGCTATGACGAAGCGATCCTCGACCAGACGCTGCCGATCCTGCTCGATTATTATGAGCAGAATCTGGCGCTCTACTCCCTGCCCTATCCCGGCATGATGGCAATGCTGGATGCGCTGGCGGAGCGCGGCGTGCGGCTCGCCATCTGCACCAACAAGGCGGAACGCTTCACGATTCCCTTGCTGCACCAATTGGGCCTGTTCGACCGCTTCGCCTCGGTCGTGGCCGGTGACACGGTCGGCATTGCCAAGCCCGATCCGGCGCCGATCCATGCGATGATCGAGCGGGCCGGCGGCGGCCGCACCATCTTCCTGGGCGACACGATCAACGACATTGCCGGCGCCCGCAATGCCGGCATTCCCAGCATCGCGGTCAGCTTCGGCTTCCTCGACGGCCCGGTCGAAAATCTGGAGGCCGACGGCGTGATCCACCATTTCGACGAACTGGTGCCGATGCTGGAAGCCTGGCCGGCATGACCTTGCGCCTGGAGCGGGACGGCGCGATCGCCCGGCTGCTGATCGACCGGGCCGATCGCCGCAACGCCATGACCCAGAAGATGTGGGAGGCGCTGCCCCATCTGGTCGCCGATGCCATGGCCGATGCGGATATCCGTGTGCTGATCCTGGCCTCGGCCACGCCCGGCCTGTTCTGCGCCGGCGCCGACATCAACGAATTTGCCGCCTGCTCGGGCGACGCTGACTGGCGCGCCGCCAACCAGGCCGCGATCCGCGCCACCCAATATGCGCTGGCCCATGCCGACAAGCCGGTGATCGCGGCGATCGACGGCGATTGCGTCGGCGGCGGATGCGGCCTGGCGATCGCCTGCGACCTGCGCATCGCGGCCCCCACCGCGCGCATGGGCATCACGCCCGCCAAGCTGGGCATCGTCTATTCGCTGTTCGACACCCGCCTGCTGGTCGATCTGGTCGGGGCGGCACGGGCCAAGCGCATCCTCTTCACCGGCGCGCTGCACGATGCCGAGGCGGCCCTTGCCATCGGCCTGGTCGACGAGATCGCGACCGATCCGCTGGCCGCCGCCGATGCGCTCGCGCGCGACATTGCCGCCAATGCCCAGCATAGCGTGCGCGCATCCAAGGCGATGGTCCGCCGCATCCTCGACGGTCAGGCGGATGACGACATGGTGACGCTGGAAATGTTCCGCGACGCCTTCACCTATCCCGACTTTGCCGAAGGCGTCGCGGCGTTCCGCGAGAAGCGGAAACCGCGTTTCTGATCCAGGTTAGGCAGTTTCCCGCTCGGCCCGCCGCAACCGTTACGCTCTCTTAACCATCGACATTTACCGGAAAATGCAGGATGGCGCTCCTGCATGACGCGACGTCATGCCGTCATGCTGCACAAAGGATCGGTCGCGCCTCGTGGGTGAGAATTTCGCCTTCTTCCTGCCCATCATGATGGCCAGCTTCGGCGTCGCCTTCCTCATCGTCTGGGGCTGGGGCGCGCGCGAAGCGGGCTGGTGGAGCGGCGCCTTCTTCAGCGTCGCCATGGGCTTTGCCGTGCCGGTCGCGTTCGACTTCCTGCCGACCGACCTGTGGGGCATCGTCGCCGACACCGCCTTTGCCACCGGATTCCTGCTGTTCAGCCAGGCGCTGCTGACGCGCTGGCGCCCCAATTGGGTGCTGGGGCTGCGCATCGCCATCTGGGCGATATCGATCCTGATCTGCAGCTTTGCGGTGATGCGGGACATCGTCCCGCTGGAACTGGTGTCGTCCGACTTCGGCTGCTTCCTGCTGATTTCCATTCCGCTGATTGCGGGCCGTGGCCAGTTGCGCGGCTGGCCCGATCGCGCCCTCTATGCCGCCGTCACTCTGGTCGCGCTCGACAATCTGCTGCGCGGCAGCAGCGTGTCCTTCACCCTGCCCGGCGGCGTCGCGTTCCGCGACAGCCAATATGCCTTCCTGATGCAGGCATTGGCCTGCATGTTCGGCCTGTTCCTGGCCCTATCAGCGCTCGCGGCGGCCATGCAGGACGTTCTCACCCGCTATCGCCATGATGCCCATGTCGATCCGCTGTCGGGCCTGCTCAACCGCCGCGGGTTCGAGGAAGCGGTGGCGCGCCATGATGCCGGCGGCAGCCTGATCGCCTGCGACATCGATCATTTCAAGCGGGTCAACGACGCCCATGGCCATGGGCTGGGCGACCGGGTAATCGTCGCGCTGGCCGATGCCCTGCGGGCGCTGGCCCCGGCCGATGCGGCCATCGCCCGCTTCGGCGGCGAGGAGTTCATCCTCTTCCTGCCCGGCGCAGACCCCGCCATGGCGACCGGCATTGCCGACGCGATCCGGCTGCGCTTTGCCGAACAGGCGGCAAGCCGGCTTGGCCTGCCCGGCCCGCTCACCGCCAGCTTCGGCCTCACCAGCCTGCATCGCGCCGACCGCTCGATCCATGATGCGATCGCCCGCGCCGACAGCGCGCTCTATGAAGCGAAGGAAAAGGGCCGCAACCGCGTCGCCATTCGGCCCGCGCTGGCGCCCGCCGGCGATGCTCAGTCGAGCCGTGCCATCGCCTGAAGAAAGGCGTCGCGCGCGGCCTGGCGCTTGAGCCGCCGGCGTCGCAGCAGGATCGCGACCGCGCCGAAGGGCAGACACACCGCCAGCCCCAGGGCCGTCTGCGGCAATATCTGCAACGTCATTTCGGGATGGCGGACGATCGCGATGATGTCGGCCAGCGCGGTCAGCACCGAAAAGATGATCCACAGCGCAAAGAACAACCGCTCAGGATTGACCGACGGCACCGACTGGCTGGAGGGGAACTGGTTCATGCACGTCCGATAGAGCAGCGCGCCTCCTTCCCCAAAAGAAAAAGGCCCCCGCTTGGCGGAGGCCCCTTCCCTTATCCTGCGATCGCGCAGTCGATCACATGTGGATCGGCTTGCCGGTCACGGCCATCGCCGCTTCCTTGATCGCTTCGCTGTGCGTCGGGTGCGCATGACAGGTATAGGCGATGTCTTCGCTCGACGCGCCGAATTCCATGGCCTGCGCCGCCTGCGCGATCATCGTGCCGGCGACGGTCGCGATGATCCACACGCCCAGCACCTTGTCGGTTTCGGCGTCGGCGATGATCTTCACGAAGCCGTCGGGCTCGTGATTGGTCTTCGCGCGGCTGTTCGCCATCATCGGGAACTTGCCAACCTTGACGGCGCCACGTTCCTTGGCGGCTTCCTCGGTCAGGCCCACGCCCGCGATTTCCGGCTTGGTGTAGACCACCGAGGGGATCACGTCATGGTTCACGATGCCGGTCAGGCCCGCGATATTCTCGGCGACGGCAATGCCTTCGTCCTCGGCCTTGTGCGCCAGCATCGGGCCGGGGATGACGTCGCCAATCGCCCAGACGCCCGGAACCTTGGTGCCGAACTCATGGTCGGTCTCGATCTGACCGCGCGCGTTCAGCTCCAGGCCGATCTTGTCGAGGCCCAGGCCTTCGGTGTTGGGACGACGACCGATCGACACCAGGACGACGTCCGCTTCGATCTTCTCGGCTTCGCCACCAGCGGCGGGTTCGACGGTCAGGGTCACGCCCGACTTGCCGACTTCGGCGCCGGTCACCTTGGTGCCGAGCTTATATTCGAAGCCCTGCTTCTTGAAGATCTTGTTCGCTTCCTTGCGGACTTCGCCGTCCATGCCGGGCAGGATCTGGTCGAGATATTCGACCACGGTCACCTTGGCGCCCAGGCGCTTCCACACCGAACCCAGTTCCAGACCGATGACGCCGCCACCGACGACGACCAGATGGCCCGGAACCTTGTCCAGTTCCAGCGCGCCGGTCGAATCGACGATCTTGCCGCCTTCATTGTCCACGGCCACGCCCGGCAGCGGGGCGACCGACGAACCGGTGGCGATGACGATGTTCTTCGCCGTCACCTTCTCGCCATTCACTTCGACGGTGTTGGCGCCGGTGAAGCTGGCCAGGCCCTTGAGCCAAGTCACCTTGTTCTTCTTGAACAGATATTCGATGCCGCCGGTCAGGCCCTTGATGGCATCGACGCGCTGGCCCTGCATGGTGGGCAGGTCCAGGCTCATCTTGTCGATCTTGACGCCCAGCTTGGCGAGCGCGCCATTGGCGGCCTCGTCATAAAGTTCCGAGGCGTGCAGCAGCGCCTTCGACGGGATGCAGCCGACATTGAGGCAGGTGCCGCCAAGCGTCTCGCGGCTTTCAGCGCAGGCGGTCTTCAGGCCCAGCTGCGCAGCGCGGATCGCGGCGACATAGCCACCCGGGCCAGCACCGATAACCAGGACGTCATAATCGAAATCGGACATGGGGTTTTCCCTTCTCCAGTCATGCCAGCCTAACTGGCATCGCTCTGCCCCAAATCAAGGGCAAGAGGCGCCCCGGCCGAAGCCGGGGCAACAATAAATGGTGATTATTACAGGTCGATCAGCAGACGGGTCGGATCCTCGATCGCGTTCTTGACCGCGACAAGGAAGGTCACCGCTTCACGACCGTCGATCAGGCGATGGTCATAGCTGAGCGCCAGATACATCATCGGGCGGATCACGATCTGGCCGTTACGGACGACCGGGCGGTCCTCGATGCGGTGCAGGCCCAGAACCGCCGACTGGGGCGGATTGATGATCGGGCTGGACAGCAGCGAACCGAACACGCCGCCGTTGGAGATGGTGAAGGTGCCGCCCTTCATATCTTCCATCGTCAGCTTGCCTTCCTTGGCCTTCTTGCCGAAGCCGCCGATGGTCTTTTCAATGGCAGCGACGCTCAGGCTTTCCGCATTGCGGATGACCGGAACGACCAGGCCGGTCGGGGCCGAAACGGCGACCGAGATGTCGGCGAAGTCGTTATAGACGATCTCGTCGCCTTCGATCTGCGCGTTGACGCCCGGAATGTCCTTCAGCGCCATGCAGACGGCCTTGGTGAAGAAGCCCATGAAGCCCAGACGGACGCCATGCTTCTTCTCGAACAGATCCTTGTACTTGGCGCGCGCCTCGATGACGTTGGTCATGTCGACGTCGTTGTACGTGGTCAGCAGCGCGGCGTTGTTCTGCGCTTCCTTCAGACGCTTGGCGACGGTCTGGCGCAGGCGGGTCATCTTGACGCGTTCCTGCTTGCGGCTGGGACCAGCGGCCGGGGCGTCGGCGGCAGGCGCCGAAGCCGGGGTCGCGGCAGCCGCCTTGGCAGTGCCGGCGGCGACGGCGGCCATGACGTCGTCCTTGGTCAGACGGCCGTCCTTGCCGGTGCCCTTGATCTTGCTCGGGTCAAGACCATGCTCCAGCACCAGGCGGCGGACCGCCGGCGACAGGGTCAGGCTACCGCCTTCGTCTTCGTCCGATGCAGCCGGGGCCGAAGCGGCCGGCGCGGGTGCAGCGGCTTCCGCCTTGGCAGCGGCAGCAGCCGGTGCGGCAGCAGCGGCACCGCCTTCGTTCACATAGGCCAGCAGCGCGCCTACCTCGACAGTGTCGCCTTCCTTGGCGACCAGATCACCCATGACACCGGCGACCGGCGAGGGCACGTCGACCGCGACCTTGTCGGTTTCCAGGCTGACGATCGGCTCGTCGGCCTTGACCGCTTCACCCGGCTTCTTGAGCCACTGACCGACGGTTGCTTCGGTAACGGATTCGCCCAGCGTGGGGACTTTGACTTCGGTTGCCATGTGCTTTCTCAGCCTTTCTTCTGGCGACGGATTTCTTCACGAACGCTGTGACCCAGCGCATCGGCGACGAGGGCGCCCTGTTCGGACACATGGCGCGAGGCCAGGCCCGTGGCAGGCGATGCCGAAGCCTTGCGGCCGGCATAGCGGGCGCGCTTGGGCGCCTTGCCGGCCTTGGCCAGCGCTTCCTCGATATAGGGTTCGACGAAGGACCAGGCGCCGTTGTTGCGCGGTTCTTCCTGACACCAGACGACATCTTCCAGATTGGTCATGCGCTCGATGCGCGTGGCCAGTGCGTCGGTCGCGAACGGATAAATCTGTTCGATACGGACGATCTGGGTGTTGGCGTCGCCGGCGGCGTCGCGGGCTTCCATCAGGTCGTAGAAGACCTTGCCCGAGCAGAGCACCAGGCGCTTGGTATCCTTGTCGGCCGACCCATTGGGGTCCGACAGGATGCGCTTGAAGTGCGTTTCGCCCAGGAAGTCCTCGGCCTTGCTGACGGCGGCCTTGTGACGCAGCAGCGACTTGGGCGCCATGATGATGAGCGGCTTGCGGAAGGGCCGCAGCATCTGGCGACGCAGCGCGTGAAAGTAATTGGCCGGGGTCGTGATGTTCGCGACCTGGATATTGCCTTCGGCGCAGAGCTGCAGATAGCGTTCCAGACGCGCCGAGCTATGCTCGGGCCCCTGGCCTTCATAGCCGTGCGGCAGCAGGCAGACGAGGCCGTTGGACCGCAGCCACTTGGTTTCCGACGACGCGATATACTGGTCGAAGATGATCTGCGCACCGTTGGCGAAATCGCCGAACTGCGCTTCCCAGATCACCAGGCTCTTCGGGTCCGCCAGGGCAAAACCATATTCGAAGCCCAGCACGCCATATTCGGACAAAGGCGAGTCCAGCACTTCGAAACGGCCATGCGGCACGGTCGAAAGCGGGATATACTTGGCCTCGGTGTCCTGGTCGGTCCAGACCGCGTGACGCTGGCTGAAGGTGCCGCGACCCGAGTCCTGACCCGACAGGCGAACGCCATAGCCTTCCGACAGCAGCGAACCGAAGGCCAGGGCCTCGCCGGTCGCCCAGTCGAAATTGGCACCCGACTTGAACATCTCGGCCTTGGCATCCAGCACACGCTTCAGCGTCTTGTGGACATTATGGCCTTCGGGAACCGTGGTCAGCGTGCGGCCCAGGCTGTCGAACAGCTTCTGGTTGATCGCCGATTCCACGCTCTGGCGCGCGGTTTCGGCATCGGCCGGCTTGTGCAGGCCCGACCAGCGACCGGCGAACCAGTCGGCCTTGTTGGCCTTGTAGCTCTTGGCGGCTTCGAACTCGTCTTCCAGATGGGCGACGAACTCGTCGGTCGAACCGGAGACGAACGCGTCGTCCACCACGCCTTCCGCCTTCAGGCGCGCGGCATAAATGTCGCTGACCGGCGGATGCTGGCGGATTTCCTTGTACATCAGCGGCTGGGTGAAGCCCGGCTCGTCGCCTTCGTTATGACCGAAGCGGCGATAGCACCACATGTCGACGACGACGTCGCGATGGAATTTCTGGCGATATTCCATGGCCAGCTTGGTCGCGAAGGTCACGGCTTCGGGATCGTCGCCATTGACGTGCAGGATCGGTGCCTGGACACCCTTCGCCACATCCGACGGATAGGGCGAGCCGCGCGAGAATTGCGGGCTGGTGGTGAAGCCGATCTGGTTGTTGATGATGAAGTGGACGCAGCCGCCGGTGTTGTAGCCGCTGACGCCCGAGAAGCCGAGGCATTCCCAGACGATGCCCTGGCCGGCAAAGGCCGCGTCGCCGTGGATCAGCACGGGCAGAACCTGCTCATGCTTGGTGAGGTCGTCGCGGAAGGTCTGCTGCGCGCGGACCTTGCCCAGCACCACCGGATCGACGGTTTCAAGGTGCGACGGGTTGGGAACCAGCGACATGTGGACCTTGACGCCGTCGAACTCACGGTCGGTCGAGGTGCCGAGATGATATTTCACGTCGCCCGAACCACCCACGTCTTCGGGGTTGGCGGTGCCGCCCGAGAATTCGTGGAAAATGACGCGGAAGCCCTTGGCCATGACGTTGGCAAGGACGTTCAGGCGGCCGCGATGGGCCATGCCGAACACGATCTCGCGCACGCCCGATGCGCCACCATATTTGATGACCGCTTCGAGCGCGGGGATCATGGACTCGCCACCGTCGAGGCCGAAGCGCTTGGTGCCGACATATTTGCGGCCCAGGAACTTCTCATACTGCTCGCCCTGGATGACCTTGGCCAGGATCGCCTTCTTGCCCTCGGGCGTGAAGTGGATTTCCTTGTCCTTGCCCTCCAGGCGTTCCTGCAGGAAGCGGCGCTCTTCGACGTCCGCGATATGCATATAT
The DNA here is from genome assembly GCF_018604485.1 of Sphingobium sp. BHU LFT2. Classification (NCBI taxonomy): domain Bacteria; kingdom Pseudomonadati; phylum Pseudomonadota; class Alphaproteobacteria; order Sphingomonadales; family Sphingobiaceae; genus Sphingobium; species Sphingobium sp. BHU LFT2. The sequence goes on along the minus strand of NZ_JAFCGW010000006.1, from coordinate 199,231 downwards.
TCAAGGCCGACATTGCCGCAGTAATTCTGGCGCAGGATCGTCACGATCTCCGCGACGGTCGCGTACTGCAGGCCCAGCGTGCCGCCCAGGAAGACCTTCTTCGACGCATCGGTCAGGCCATGATATTCCGGGGTCAGGTCCGCCGGCAGGTCACGCTTGGCCAGGCCCAGCGGATCGAGATTGGCGGCCAGATGACCGCGCACGCGATATGTGCGGATCAGCATCTGCGCGCGGATTGCGTCCTCGGCAGCCGATGCGATATCGGCCTCGGAAACAGCGGCACCCTGCGCCTTTGCAGCAGCCTTCACGGCCACCTGCATCTGCGTCGGGTCCATCGCCCCGGTCAGGTCGTCGGTGTCCGCCAACGGCCAGTTGGGGCGTGCCCAGCTCGGCCCCTGTTCGATCTCGAAATCCTGGTTCTCGTAACCCATCGTCTTGTGTCCCATGCATGCCGCGTGCAGTCGCGGAGCGGGAAAGTGCGGCCGGGGTGCAGCCCGGCCGCGTTTCCATATCATATTTTAAAGGCGGATCAGCCCTTCAGCACTTCCAGCAGGGTCTCGCCCAGCAGGCTCGGGCTGGCAGCGACCTTGATGCCGGCCGCTTCCATCGCCGCGATCTTGCTTTCCGCGTCGCCCTTGCCGCCCGACACGATCGCGCCGGCGTGGCCCATGCGACGGCCCGGAGGCGCCGTGCGACCCGCGATGAAGCCGGCCATCGGCTTCTTGCGGCCCTTCTTGGCTTCGTCGATCAGGAACTGGGCAGCCTGCTCTTCCGCGTCGCCGCCGATTTCACCGATCATGATGATCGATTCGGTGGCGTCGTCGGCCAGGAACAGTTCCAGCACGTCGATGAAGTTGGTGCCGTTGACCGGGTCACCGCCGATGCCGACGGCCGTGGTCTGGCCCAGGCCCGCATTGGTGGTCTGGAACACGGCCTCATAGGTCAGCGTGCCCGAACGCGACACGACACCGACCGACCCCTTCGAGAAGATGTTGCCGGGCATGATGCCGATCTTGCATTCGCCCGGCGTCAGCAGGCCGGGGCAGTTCGGGCCGATCAGGCGCGACTTCGAACCCGACAGGGCGCGCTTCACCTTGACCATGTCCAGAACCGGGATGCCTTCGGTGATCGCGACGATCAGCGGGATTTCGGCATCGATCGCTTCCAGGATCGAGTCGGCCGCGAACGGCGGCGGAACATAGATGACCGAGGCGTCGGCGCCGGTCTTCGACTTGGCTTCGGCAACGGTGTCGAACATCGGCAGACCGATGTGGGTCGTGCCGCCCTTGCCGGGGGTCACGCCGCCAACCATCTGCGTGCCATAGGCAAGAGCGGTTTCGGTGTGGAAGGTGCCGGTGGCACCGGTCATACCCTGGGTGATGACCTTGGTGTTCTTGTTCACCAGAATGGACATATGTGTCCCTTTATTCTCTGTGGACGTGGCACTTGGGTCTAAAGCGACCCGTCCCAGGCTGCGCACTTACCTGGAACGGGACGGTGCAAGCTGGTTGGCTCAGGCGAGCGAGGGATCGATACCCTTGCAGGCTTCCAGCAGTTCCTTGACGGCGTCGACCGACACCTGGAGGTTGGCCTTGGCTTCGTCGTTCAGTTCGATCTCGATGACCTGCTCGACGCCGTCCTTGCCGATGATGACCGGCACGCCGACATAGAGATTGTCGACGCCATACTGGCCGGTCAGGTTCGCGGCGCAGGGCAGCAGGCGCTTCTTGTCGCCCAGATAGGCTTCAGCCATGGCGATCGCGCTGGTGGCGGGCGCATAGAAGGCCGAACCGGTCTTGAGCAGCGCGACGATCTCGCCGCCGCCCGAACGGGTGCGCTTGACGATGGCGTCGATGCGCTCCTGGGTCGAACGGCCCTGCTTGATCAGGTCGGGAACAGGGATGCCGGCGACGGTCGAATATTCGATCACCGGAACCATGGTGTCGCCATGGCCGCCGAGCACGAAGCTGGTGACGTCCTTGGCCGAGACGTTGAATTCTTCCGCCAGGAAGTGGTTGAAGCGCGAGCTGTCCAGAACGCCGGCCATGCCGACGACCTTGTTCGCGGGCAGGCCCGAAAATTCGCGCAGCGCCCAGACCATCGCGTCGAGCGGGTTGGTGATGCAGATGACGAAGGCGTCGGGGGCGTTGGCGGCGATGCCCTCGCCCACGGCCTTCATGACCTTGAGGTTGATGCCCAGCAGGTCGTCGCGGCTCATGCCCGGCTTGCGGGCGACGCCGGCGGTGACGATGATGACGTCCGCGCCCGCGATATCGGCATAGTCGTTGGAACCGGTGATCTTCGCATCGAAGCCTTCGACCGAGGCGCACTGCGACAGGTCGAGAGCCTTGCCCTGGGGAACGCCTTCGACGACGTCGAACAGGACGATGTCACCGAGTCCCTTGAGAGCCGCGAGATGCGCGAGCGTGCCGCCGATATTGCCAGCGCCAATGAGCGCGATCTTCTTACGGGCCATATGCAATCATCCTCCAAGATGTGAACTCTGGAATTGTCAGTGCGCCTACGCCCATATTGTGGGGGTTTCAACCAAACAAAGCCCCCTATGGCAAATTATCTTTGCAATTCATTCGCAGTTGCATTAGAGGCTTTTTCACACCCTGTCGCTCCTGGTCTCCTACCCTGGACCTAGAGCCTTCCCTGCAGCGGTAGCCTGCCGGATGCTTCCCAAGTGGAAGCATCCGGTCTGTTTTTCCGTAAGAAAGTTGCGCCCTGATGAACGTCGACGCAAGCGGCGATAGGGCGAAATGCGCGCACGACGGGGTGCGCCGCGCTTATTTGGGACCGTGACCCAGCGCGAGATAATCGTCGGACTGCATTTCCATCAGCCGCGACACGGTCCGCTCGAATTCGAACGCCCCATCCCCTTCGGGATAGAGGCGCATCGGCTCGGCATCGGCCGAGGCGAGCAATTTGACCTTATATTCGTAGAGCGAGTCGATCAGCGTGACGAAGCGCGCTGCCTCGTTGCGCTTCTCCGGCCCCAGCACCGGAATGCCGACGATGATGACCGTATGATATTTGCGCGCGATCGCCAGATAGTCGGGCGCGCCGCGCGCCTCGACGCACAGCCGCTTGAACGAGAAGACGGCAACGCCCTTCAGGCTCTTGGGCACATGCATGGTGCGCCCGCCCTGAACGACAATCTCCTCCGAGGGCACCTTGGCCCGATCCTCGACCGAAAAGTCGGTCAGGCGGAAAAAGGCCTCCGACAGCGCCCTGGTCGCCTCCGGCCCATTGGGCACATGCCACAGCTTCGAGTCGCCCAGGCGGTCGCGGCGATAATCGACCGGACCGTTCAGCGTCATCACGTCCAGCTTCGCCTTGATGAGGTCGATGAAGGGCAGGAACAGCTGGCGATTGAGGCCATTCTTGTAGAGTTCGTCGGGCTCGCGGTTGGAGGTGGTGACGATCGTCACCCGCTTTTCCAGCAGCCCCGTGAACAGGCGCGACATGATCGCCGCATCGGCCATATTGTTGACGACCATCTCGTCGAAGCAGAGCAGCCGCGCCTCTTCGGCCAGCGACTCGACCACCGGCGGGATCGGATCGCCCGACTCGGACTTGCGCGCCTCGGCCAGGCGGGCATGCACGTCGAGCATGAATTCATGGAAATGGGCGCGCTTCTTGCGCTGCACATGGACCGTGTCGAAGAACAGGTCCATCAGCATCGACTTGCCGCGCCCGACGCCGCCCCACATGTAGAGGCCCCGCGGCGGCTCGGGCTGCTTGCGCAGCAGCTTCCACAGCGTCGAGCCACGCGCCGGCGTCGCTTCCAGATCATGCTGAAGCTGGTCGAGTCGCACGGCGGCGGCACGCTGGTCCGGGTCGGGCCGCAATTCGCCAGCCGCGACCAGCGCATCATAACGGGCGATGACGCTGGTCACTGCGCCTTGGGCGCCTTGCGCAGCGTGGCGGTGGACGCCGCGACCGGCTCGCCCTCCTGGGTGATCAGCATGCGCAGGAACATGAGACGCCCGGTCTCGCGCAGCAATTCCACCTCGGCCAGCAGGTCGGGACCGACCTTTCCCGCGCCCAGATATTGCATCGACAGGTCGATGGTCACGCCGTTCACCTGATCGCGATAACCCATCGCCCACAGGCCGCCAAAATAGGCATGATCGGCAAAGGCGGCGAGGAAGCCGCCATGCAGCGTATCGAGCCGGTTGCGGTGGCTGGTGCGGGTTTCCAGCGCGACATGCGCCTTCTTCTCGCCCAGCCCGCGCATATAACCGCGGCCGATGGCCTGCAGGAAGGTGTCGGGATGCGGATCGTGCCAGGCGGTCCAGCCCGACCATTTCCCTTCGTTCAGCGGTCGCCCGCCTGCAACACCGTCGCTGGTCAACTTACAGCTGCCGTTCGACCATCATCTTCTTGGTCTCCGCGATCGCCTTGGCCGGGCTCAGGCCCTTGGGGCAGACGTTCGCGCAGTTCATGATGGTGTGGCAGCGATAGAGGCGGAAGGGATCTTCCAGCTCGTCGAGGCGCTCGCCGGTGAACTCGTCGCGGCTGTCGGCCAGCCAGCGATAGGCCTGCAGCAGGATCGCCGGGCCCAGGAACTTGTCGCTGTTCCACCAGTAGCTGGGGCAGCTGGTCGAGCAGCAGGCGCACAGGATGCACTCATAAAGGCCATCCAGCTTCTCGCGATCAGCGGGCGACTGCAGCCGCTCCTTGCCGCTCGGCGCCGGGCTGACGGTTTGCAGCCAGGGCTTGATGCTGTTGTACTGGGCGTAGAAGTGGGTGAAGTCCGGCACCAGATCCTTGATGACGTCCATGTGCGGCAGCGGGGTGATCTGCACCTGCTTGCCGGCGCACTCGTCGATCGCGGTGGTGCAGGCCAGGCCGTTCTTGCCGTTCATGTTCATCGAGCAGGAACCGCAAATGCCTTCGCGGCACGAACGGCGGAAGGTCAGGGTCGAGTCATACTCGTTCTTGATCTTCAGCAGCGCGTCGAGAACCATCGGGCCGCAATTGTCGAGATCGATCTCGAACGTGTCGTAGCGCGGATTCTCGCCCGAGTCCGGATCGTAGCGATAGACCTTGAAGCTGCGGACATTGGTCGCGCCCTCGGGCGCCTTGTGGGTCACGCCCTTGCCGCTGATCTTGCTGTTCTTGGGCAAAGCAAATTCGGCCATCGCTCGTCGAGCCTCTTCGTCGATGTCTGTCTGATGGGGGTCCGCATAACGAAAAATCTGCAAAGGTCCAGCACTGAGACCATGATTCTGCCCCGGCGGGCCTTGTTGCAAATCGATTGCAAATAATCATTGCCGAAGAGGGGCTTCGGCTTGCGTCCCGCGCCAGCCACGCTAGAGCGACCTCGTTTCGCTCCCCCCTCGCATTGCGACACGGGGCGAAGTAAAGCAAACGCAGGTCATGCCCCTGCGGCGGCGAATATCTGTGGGGACCGCCTTCATTGCCGATCGACATCGCCTTTCTTGCCATCGCCGAAGCGCAGCAGGTGTTTCACTGGCTGCCGGCCGCCCTTGAACTGGGCAAGCGCGCGGATGTGCGCGTCCATGTGCTTTCGCCCTCGCGCCTGATTCTCGATCTGGTTGCCAGCTATGATCCCGAAGGGCGGCTCGACCTCATCAAGCTGCGTCGCCCCTCGACCAAGCCCGACTCCCTGTTCCGCCTGCCCTCGCGGCTGGCGACGTTGCTGCTCAACTATCGCGCCATCGCCCGCTTCCCGACCCTGGTGACGACGGAGATTACCAGCGCCTGGCTGAAACGGGTGCCCGGCTTTGCCACCCGCCTGATCCTGATCAAGCATGGCGCGGGCGACCGGGCCGGCGGCTACAAGCAGCGCCACGCCGATTTCGACCTGACCATCGTCGCGGGCGAGAAGGACCGGCGGCGGATGATCGAATATGGCCTTTGCACCGAAACCAATTGTCTGGTCGGCGGCTATGCCAAGTTCGAACTGCGCGCGCCGCGCCGGCCCTTGTTCGACGATGACAAGCCGGTGCTGCTCTACAATCCGCATTTCGACCCGGACCTGTCCTCCTGGGTCAGGCACGGGCCGCAGGTCATGGCCGCGCTCGAAGCGCTGCAGGGCTGGAACGTCATCATCGCGCCACATGTGAAGCTCGCCCGTCGCATCCCGCCGATCCACAGCGGCAGCCCGCATATCCGTGTCGACATGGGCAGCCGCCACTCGATCGACATGAGCTACACAACCAGCGCCGACGCCTATCTGGGCGACGTGTCGAGCCAGGTTTACGAGTTTCTGCTCACCCCCCGCCCCTGCATCTTCCTCAACATCGACCATCATGACTGGCGCGAGGATCAGGCCTTCGCCCATTGGCGTCTGGGCCAGGTGATCGACCGCGCCGATGCGCTTCAGGGCGCGCTCGATCGGGTAGCGGGCTTGCAACCGGGCCTGGTTGCTGCTCAGGAAGCGGCAATGCAGGATAGTATCGATCTTTCCCCGGTCCCCGCCTCGCAGCGGCAGGCCGCCCTCATCCTCGATTTTGCGCAGAAGGCACAGGCATGATGCAGACGATCAGCACCACCCTCGGCCCGGTTCGCCTGCTCGGCGAGAACGCGACCCCGATCTGGGGCATGTCCAACGCCGAACGCAATCGCCGCATGGCGGAAAGCGCGGCCAAGAATGGCAGCACGCTGGCGCCGGGCCATGAACTGGTCTTCAACCTCGCCTATGCCTTCGACCCGCTGCTGCTGCGGCTGGTGCTGGAAACGCCCGGCACGATGTTCGCCTGGGCCGGCCAGCCGATCGTCGGCCAGGTGCCGGCGGGCAGCGACCCGATGCAGGCCAGCGGCCTCATCGACCTGTCGGACGGGCGCAAGCTCTACAATCGCCAGCTGCGCAAGCTGGAACAGCCGATGGTGCGCGAACTGGTGCCCCAGACCCGCAAGGCGATCGAACGGCAAAGCTATTTCGGCGCCTATAAGGGCGTGACCGACCTGCTGACCAAATATCTCTGGCCCGAACTGGCACTGATCCTGACGCGCATCGCCGCGCAGCTGAAGATGACGCCGAACATGGTGTCGGTGATCGGCGTGACGCTGTGCCTGGTCGCCACCTTCCTGTTTGCCAAGGGGCTGTTCTGGACCGGCTTCCTGTGCGGCTTCATCTTCATGGTGCTCGACACGGTGGACGGCAAGCTCGCCCGCTGCACCATCACCTCGTCCAAATGGGGCAATGTGATCGACCATGGCGTCGACCTGGTCCACCCGCCCTTCTGGTGGTATTTCTGGGGCGTGGGCCTCACCTATTGGGGGCTGGGCCTGTCGGCCGGCACCTTCACCTTCATCATGACGGCCGTGATCGCGGGCTATATCCTCCAGCGCCTGATCGAAGGGATGTTCCTCAAGGACTTCAAGATGGACATCCATGTCTGGCGCCCGTTCGACAGCCAGTTCCGCCTGATCACCGCGCGCCGCAACCCGAACATGGTGATCCTGTTCGTGGCGCTGCTGTTCGGCCGGCCCGACATCGGCCTGATCGCGCTTGCCTGGTGGACCATCATCTCGCTGGTCGTCCATGCCGTGCGCCTGGCCCAGGCCTATATCGTCCACCGCTCCGGCCGGCCGATCGTCAGCTGGATGGACGAAGCGGAAGCCGCCGCATGAACGCCACCATCGCCAAGTTCGGCTGGCCCGCGACGCTGGTGGCCGAATTCGACCATTGGGTCGTGCTGCTGCGCCCGGCCCAGCCGACACTGGGATCGCTGATACTGGCAGCCAAGAGCGACGCGACCGCGTTCGGCGATCTGCCGGGCGCCGCGCATGCAGAACTCAAGACCGTCACCGCCGCGATCGAGGCTGCGCTGACCCGCGCGGTAGGCTATGCCAAGATCAATTATCTGATGCTGATGATGGTCGACCCGCATGTCCATTTCCACGTCATCCCCCGCTATGACGGGGAGCGCAGCGCCGCCGGCCTGACCATTGCCGACGCCGGCTGGCCGGGCCAGCCCGACCTTGGCAGCGCGGTCAAGATTGACAGCGAAGCTGACACGGCACTGCGCGATTGGCTGAAGGGGCATTTCGCCCTCTGATCGGACGGATCGGGGCCGGCCGGATCAGGGCCGAAAGGTCAGGCTCAGCACGAAGCGGTTGGATTCCTGCCCCAGATTATATTCGGCCTGCATCGCCCAATGGCTGGACAGTTCCAGATTGGCGCCGGCGATGCCGGCCCAGGGGCGCCGGCTCGACAGGTCGACCTTGTAGCGCAGGCCGACACCATCGCCGTCCTCGAACAAAGGGCCGCTGCGCACCAGTCCCGACACGGTGACATCCATGTCGAAATAATTGGCGCCGACATAGGGTGTCAGGATCGTGTCGCCGCCCAGCGAGAAGCGCGGGCCGGCCCGTGCCGCGATGTTGGTCATCCGCATGTCGGACCGGTCTTTCTTCGCCACGCTGATCGTCTTGGCGAGGGACAGGGCAGCAAACCAGCTGTTGCTGCCATAACCCAGGATGCTGCCGAAGGTGAAGGAGGTGTTGTCGACATCCGCCTTGAAGGGCAGCTGGCTATGACCGCAGGGCTTGGCCGGGCGACAGAAGGGGAAAGGCACGAAGGCATCGAGATCGATGTCGACGCCGACATCGACATGCCCCTTCACCTTGCCGATGCCGGCGAACAGGTTGAGGAAGGGAAACAGCCAGACATCCGCTTTGAACTCGCTGTTGCTGGTCCGGCTTTCCATCTCCGTCGTGGTGACGAAGGGCACCTGTAGCAGCGACGCGCCCTCGGGCGGATCATCGCCCTTGGCAATGGCGACTGCCAGGTTCCGGCTGTTCATATGCTGAACATTGTGGATCAGCATGCCGCTGGCGCCCAGCGCGCGCTGGATATGATAGCCGCGCTCAATCGCCGCCCGCCCGCCGATCGGCAGCAGCGGATATGTCCTGCGCTCGGGCGGGGGCTCCACCGCCGCTTCTGCGGGCGCAACGGACATCGGCGTGTCGGTCGTCCCGCTGACGGGATCGGCGCTGGTCGCAACCTGGGTAATGATCGGGACGGGCGGCACTTCTTCTGCGCGGGCATGGCTCGCCACGCCCAGCGTCATGACCGATAGCAGCGTCAATCCTCGCATCGCCATCATCCCCTGTCCCCCGGCCCCGCGCCCTGCTCCTTCGGGCCGGGCAGACAATATGCGGAAAAGGCGCTCGCCTGGCTTCTGGGTAATTTCCCCCTTTTGCCTGCACATTTCCCCCGATGGTGCCGCCCCCGCCTTCCTCTAGGCTGGTCCGACATGACAGGGAGACATGGCGTGCGACACGCGCTGGCCGGCCCAAGCCTGATGATGTGCCTGGGCATGGCCCTTCCCGCCGCCGCCCAGAATACGCCATCGCGCGAGATCATGGATCAGGCGCAGAGCGTGCAGGCCGGCGAACCGGAGCCCGCGCCCGATGCCGCCCTGCCCCCGCCCAGCACCAAGCCGGATCTGGTGATCGCGCCGATCCCGCTGTCCAGTCCGGCGATGGGCACCGGCCTCGCCGGTGCGGCGGTGCTCTATTATAATCCCAACGGATCGTCCCGCCCCTGGGTCAGCGGCTTTGGTGGCGGCTACACCAGCACCGATAGCTGGGGCCTGGGCGCATCGCACAACATGACATTGGCCGACGACCGGCTGCGCTTCCAGGGCTGGGCCGGCTATGGCGTCGCCAATCTGCGCTTCTATGGCATCGGCGCCAATGCCGGCGCATCCAACCTGTCGATCAAGCTGCGCGACAAGGCCTTTGCCGCCATGGTCGACACCCAATATCAGATCTTCAGCAAGGGCTTCCTGCGCCACCTCTCCTTCGGCGCGCGCCTCTATTATCTCGACATGAACGCCCGCGTTTCGCTGCCGCTGCCCAATCATCCGAACCTGACGCCGCCCGCGATCGAGCGACACAGCCAGATTGCGATGCTCGGCCCCTCCTTCACGTTCGACAGCCGCAACAATCCGGTAGATCCGCGCAAGGGCGTCTACACCACCGGATCACTGACCTATGGCGCCGACTGGCTGGGCAGCGACTTCACCCATCACAAGCTGCAGATTGCGGGCAATGGCTATTTCCCGCTGGGGCGCGAAACCGTGCTGGTGGTGCGCAAGACGCTGTGCGAGGCGTCGGACGGCGCGCCCTATTATGACCTGTGCCTCTATGGCCAGAATGGCGACCTGCGCGGCTATGAGACCGGCCGCTATCGCGACCGGGCCAGCTGGGCGCTGCAGGGCGAGGTGCGCCAGCATCTGTTCGGCAAGATCGGCATGGTCGCCTTCGGCGGCATCGGCGGCATTGCGCGCAGCGGCAAGGATATCTGGAAACATACCAAGATGCTGCCGGCCGGCGGTTTCGGCCTGCGCTATCTCGCCTCTAAGGAAGCCAATGTGAATCTGCGGGCCGACATTGCCTGGGGCAAGGACGGCGCCGCCTTCTATTTCGGGATCGGCGAGGCCTTCTAGTTAGGGTAGACAGATCAGACGGTCGGCAAACGACCAATTATCGACGTTTAAGGGCGAAAGACTGATGTCCCAAAGCGGACATCCAATTCGGGATGATGGAGATGTGGGGCTAGGCAAATATGTAAAATAGGCATGATGCCAAAACGCATACGTTGAATGCGAGATACATATAGAATTTGCCGACGCTTTCTCTTTTTACCGCCTCGGATTTAGCCCATAAGATTAAATTCATACGCTCGTTCTTCAAGCCGGACCATATTTCGTAAGTGCAATACGTTGCACCGGCAACCGCGAGAAGGATCAATATGCCGTTGGGTTCTGCGGTATTCATCTCGTATGCTTAAGCCGAAAACAGACCTTCCGCAAACCACCCATTCCGGCCATTTGGCAGCCGCCGAATTGGCTACGCAACCCGGCGCTCACGCGCCGTAGCGCCCTTCTTCCACCCATTTCTCGGTCAGCGCATTGGCCGCATCGACATCCTGCGGGAAATCGACTTCCTGCCATTCCAGCCCCTCGATCGACACGGTACCGACCCGGTTGCCCTTGGCGATGATGTCGATCGCGCGCAGATACCAGCGAGCGACGCCTTCGGGCGTGCGCATCATCTGGTCGACCTGGTTGCGGAAGATCGCCGGCCCTTCGCCCACGAACGCCAGCATGCCGATCGATTCGGCATTGGTGTCGGGCGGCAGCAGCCGCTTGCCGATATGGTGCAGGCGACCGGTCTCGTCCCGGTTCACCTTCATGTCGTCATCGTCATAGTCGCCGTCGGGCTTCACGTCGACGGTGACGGTGATCGCGTCCTTGGCGCCCGAGACCAGCTTCGCCACGATCTCGTCCGACACGATGGTGTCGCCGTTCAGGATGATGAAGTCCTGATCCATCTCCTCACGCGCGATCCAGCAGCTGCCCAGATTGTCGGCGACCTGGAAGAAGGGATTGAACAGCGTGCGGATGCGCGCGCCGGTCTCGCGATAAAGCTGCAGCGCATGATCCTCGACCCGCTCGGTGCGGAAGCCGGTGACGACGACGATGTCGGTCACGCCATTGGCGACCAGCGCGGCGATCTGCCAGCTGATCAGGGTGCGGCCGTTGAAGTCGATCATGCACTTGGGCACGTCACGGGTCAGCGGCAGCAGGCGCGAACCCTGGCCGGCGGAGAGGATGATGGCTTTCTTGATGGTCATGCCCGCGCTTTAGAGCGATTTCGCAGCGCAGGGAAGAGAAGGACGCATTTGCGCAATGCGCCGCCCTTCCCTAGATAGACGCCCGCCAGCAACAAACGGCGTGTCACGCGAAAGGCTCCTGTTCCGGTGAAGTTGAAGCGCGCAAAGGGTAGCAGCGCACAGGATGGCTTTGCCCGTATCCTGGCCAATACCGGCTGGCTGCTGGGCGGCAAGGGCGTGGGCGCGGTGCTGAGCCTTGCCTATCTCGCCATCGTCACCCGCACGCTGGGCGTCGCCGATTTCGGCCGCTTCGCGCTGGTGCTGAGCGCGGCCAACGTCATCAAGACGTTGGTGTCCTTTGACAGCTGGCAGATCGTCGTGCGCTATGGCCAGCCGCATCTGGCGGACGGCAACGGCAATGCGCTCAACCGGGTGCTGCGCTTCTGCATCCTGATCGATCTCGCCTCGGCCGTGGCCGGCGGCCTGATCGCCGCGATCATCATCCTCGCCTTTGGCAACCAGCTGCAACTGGGGCCGGGCATGGGGCTTCAGGCCTGGCTGTTCTGCATGGTGATGATGATCACCATCCGCTCCTCCCCCACCGGCATATTGCGCCTGTTCGACCGGTTCGATTCGGCCGCCGTCGCCGAAACCATGATCCCGGTCGGGCGGATGATCGGCGCGGGCCTGGCCCTGGCCCTGATGCCCGGCATCACCGGTTTCCTGATCGCCTGGGGCGCCGCCGAACTGCTGTGTGCGGCGGCCTATTGGTACCTCGCCCTGCGCGAAGGCAAGGGGCGGCTCGGCAGCTGGACCGCCGGCCGAGCGCTCGATGCGCGCCACGAAAATCCCGGCATCGTCGGCTTCCTGACCGCCACCAACCTGCAGACCAGCCTGTCCGCCATGGGGCAACAGGTCGCGGTTCTGGTCGTCGGCCTGTTCGTCGGGCCGGTGGGCGCGGGCCTCTATCGTCTCGCCAACCAGCTCGCCCAGTCGCTGACCAAGATTTCCAGCCTGCTCTCGCGCAGCATCTTCGTCGAACTGTCGCGCACCCAGTCCAGCCATGGCGTGGATGCGCTGCGGTCCCTGTTCCGCCGCACCAACCGGCTGGCGCTGATCGCCGGCGCCATCATCATTGCGCTGATCCTGACCATCGGCCATCCGCTGCTGGGCCTGATCGCGGGCAAGGAATTCCTGCCCGCCTATCCGCTGCTGATGCTGCTGGGCGTGTCGGCCTGTATCGACCTGGTCGGCGTCAGCTATCGCCCGCTGCTGATGGCGACCGACCGTGCCGGCCTGTCGCTGCGCATCACCTTTGCCTCGACCCTGCTGCTGTTGGGGATGCAGGCGGTGCTGCTGCCGATGAACGGCACGATCGGCGCGGCGATCGCCAATATCGTCGCCTCGATCGCCGGTTTCCTGATGATGGGACTTGCCACCCGCCATGCGCTGGCGCTGCGCGATACCCTGCCGCCGAAGCCCGACGCGAACTGAGCGACACCAGCGCGCCATCCCTGGATCGAGGGGGGAGAGGAACGACGCGCTGGTGCCGCGCCCGGTTCAGCCTGATGAGACCGGGCTAGGGAAATTCAATAATATTTGAAGGCGGTTACCACCCCATTCTGGGTGCTGCACTTGAACGTCTTCTTGACCGTCTTCTGCTTGCCGTCCTTGTCGATCACGACATTGACCAGCGCGCGCACGGCGCCGCGGCTGTCGCTTTTCTTGTCGGTATCCTCGACCTCGCGCAGGGTGACGTCGATCACCCCCTTCTTCGCGCCCTGGGCCTTGGCTTCGTTCAGGCAGGCGGCGACCGATACGTCGCGGGAATCGCCGCTGACCGGGGTGACCGGGGTCGGCGCCGGCGGCGGGGGCGCCGCTTCGGGCGTTGTCTGTGCCATCAGGACGAGGGTGGCGGGCAACAATGCCGCCAGGGGCAGAATCTTGCGCATGCGGGTGCTCCGTTCATCGGGCCCATCTGCCGGGTCCGATTGTTTCTAGCATGCAGCCACAGTGCGCGGCATCGGGAATAACCCGATAGGGAAACGCTCTGCCCCTTAGCGCGCGAGGCCCTTAGCGCGCGAGGATGGATTCGATCAGCACGATGTCGTCGGGCTTGTCGGCGTCGATGCAGGCTTCCGCCTGGTCCATCGCCACCAGCCGCGCGGTCAGGCCGAAACGCCGCCCCACCCGCGCAATGCCGCCGCGCAGGGTCAGGATGCGCAGCAGCGCGCCCACCAGCGCCAGCGGGCCGAAGGCGGACAGGATCTTCCAGCCCTTCTTGCGGTCCTGCTCGACATCCTGCCACAACGCGATCACCGGGCGCGCTTTGGCGCTGCCGAACCAGAAGATGTTCGCGCCCGACCACCAGCCGTCGCGGAACTTGAGCCAGGTGCGGCGCGACTGCGGATAATGGGCCAGCAGGGTCGTCTTCTCGACCATGGCGACGGCGATGTCGGCGCCCGTCGCCTCCGCCACGAACTGATCCAGCATCGCCGCGTCGAGCAGAACATGGTCCGCCGTGGTCATCAGCAGCGGGAAAGGCAGGTCCGCCTTCTCCATCAGTTCCAGCAGCGAGGAGGCGATGCCCTTGCCGCCACGCTCGAACCGCACGCGCGGATCGCTCGCCAGCCAGGCGGTGGCCGGATCATCGGCGAAATATTCGGGATTCTGCGTCAGCACCACCAGCTGGCCGATTGCCGGATGAGCGAGCAAGGCGCGCGCCGGGCGGTTGATCATCGGTTCGCCTGCGACCGGCACCAGCGGCTTGACCGGTACGCCGGCAGCGGTGGCGAGCGGATCGGCGATCGGCCGCGCGCCTGCCAGCAGGATCGCGGTGATGGTGGCGGGATGGGAGGATGTCATGCCCGCTCGTTAGCCGAGCGAGCCACCGCCGCAAAGCCGCTTATTTCCCCGCAGCGGCCGGTGCGCCCGCGGTCGGCGCGGCGGCCGCCACCTCATGCGTGCCGACCTTCAGCCCCTTGAGCTGGGCCAGGCGCGCGCGGAAGGCGGCCAGATCGCTGCCGGTCAGCTGCGCCGTCGTGGTAAACTTCACCGACAGCGGATTGACCACCTGCCCATTACGATACAGCTCATAATGAAGATGCGGACCGGTCGACAGGCCGCTGGAGCCGACATAGCCGATCACCTGGCCGCGCCGCACCCGCTGGCCCGGCACCGCCGCGATCCGGCTCATATGGGCATAGCCGGTGGCCAGGCCCCCGCCATGGGAAATGCGGACATAATTGCCATGACCGCCATGACGGCCGGCAAAGGCGACCACGCCGTCGGTCACGGCATAGATGGGCGATCCATAGCGCGCGCCGAAATCGATGCCGGCATGCATGCGGGTATAGCCCAGGATCGGATGGCGGCGCATACCGAAGCCCGACGTCATGCGAGCGCCATCGACCGGCGCGCCCAGCACGCCGCGTTTTTCACCCACGCCCGATGCCTCGAACCATTCGGTGCGGCCGTCGCTGGTCCATTTCAGCATATCGACCGCCTTGCCCCGCGCCCGGCGGAAACCGGCATAGAGCAGCTCGCCCACCTCGACATCGCCGGTTTCGGCGCGATGATATTCGGTGATGATGTCATAGCGGTCGCCCGCGCCGATCGATCCCAGATCGACCTGCTTGGCGATCACCCGCAGGAAGGCCTGCACCGCCTTGGGCGGCGCGCCGGCGGCACGGGCCGAACGATAGATGCTGTCGCCGACCACGCCCTGGATGCGCAGCGGGGTATTGTCGACGCGAATGGGCACGCGCGTCACCTGCAGCACGCCGCCGACCCGGTTGAGTTCGACCGCCAGGTCGAGCCGCGCGCGGAAATTGAGCTTGTCGAGCGGCCGGGGCGATGTGCGGCTGGCACGGCGGCCCAGGATGATGTCGAGCCGGGTGCCCGGCTTCACGCCTGCGCCGATATCGCCGCCGACCATGCTGGTCACGGTCGCGACATCGCCGCTGCTGACCCCGGCACGCGACAGGGCGCGGGCCAGCGTGTCGCTGCTGCCGATCTGGGCATTGAGTTCGATCTGCGGGCGCTCGGGCGTTTCCTTGAGCGGCTGCACCGCATCGGTCGCGCCCATCCGCCGGCCGCTGTCCGCGCCCAGCGCCAACGGCGTGATCATCTGGCTGCGCACCTCGTCATATTGCGCTGGCGCCAGCAGCGGTTCGGGCGCGCCGGGCACCGGCTGGAAACCGGGCGAGAGATAGAGGGCGGTGGCGCACAGGCCAAAACAGGTGGCAAGGCCGCGGAACCAGGTAAGGCTGCCGACATTCTGCCCCAGGTCCGGGACCAGATTGACGTCCTCCGCCCAGTCCCTCAGGCGCGTGCGCCAGTCGCGTGGCGCCGCCGGTCGCTGCAGGCTGTCCGCCAGCCATAGCGACATGGACGCGCCACCCTGCTGAAAACCCGACTGATTATCCTGGAACAAAAGCCGCAACCCCCGGGGTGCTTTTTATCGCATCGCCAACGCAATGGTCCCCGCGCCATGCGTCGGACCGCACCCTTGTGAACGCGCAGGGTTAAAGTCAATTTAAGACGCCGTCATGACCCGCGCCGCTGCGACGAAACGTGCCCATGGCCGGGCAGAGTCCCGTTAACCAAGGGAACATCGGGCCGATCGCGCAAAGTCCTTGCCCTGCCCGCCATCCTGCACGACATAGGCCCCATCATGGCCCAGTTCGCCCGTTCGCCCGTCACCGCTGTGCTGGGCCCCACCAATACCGGCAAGACCCATCTCGCCGTCGAGCGCATGTGCGGCCATTCGAGCGGCATGATGGGCTTTCCGCTGCGCCTGCTGGCGCGCGAAGTCTATGACCGCGTCGTCGCGATCAAGGGCGCGCAGCAGGTCGCCCTCATCACCGGCGAGGAAAAGATCGTGCCGCCGGGCGCGCGCTATTTCCTCTGCACCGCCGAATCCATGCCGATCAGCGGTGGGCGTGAGGCGGCGGCGATGACCGGCGGCCTCAGCGATTTCGCCTTTGTCGCGCTGGACGAGGCGCAACTGGGCGCCGATCCCGAGCGCGGCCATATCTTCACCGACCGTATCCTGCGCGCCCGCGGCCGCGAGGAAACGATGATCCTGGGCTCCGCCAGCATCGCGAAGACGGTCAAGAGCCTTGTCCCTGAGGTCGAGATCATCGGCCGGCCGCGCTTCTCCACCCTCTCCTATGCCGGCGCCAAGAAGCTGTCGCGCCTGCCCCGCCGTTCCGCCATCGTCGCCTTCTCGGCCGAGGAAGTCTATGCCGTGGCGGAAATGCTGCGCCGCTTCCGCGGCGGCGCGGCGGTGGTGATGGGCGCCCTGTCGCCCCGCACCCGCAACGCCCAGGTGCAGATGTTCCTCAACGGCGATGTCGATTATCTGGTCGCCACCGACGCGATCGGCATGGGCCTCAATCTCGACGTCGCCCATGTCGCCTTCGCCTCGCTGCGCAAGTTTGACGGCCGCCGGTCGCGCCGGCTAACGGTCGCCGAAATGGCCCAGATCGCCGGCCGCGCCGGGCGCCATCACAAGGACGGCACCTTCGGCAGCCTGGGATCGGAGGATGGCGACGCCGCCTTCACGCCCGAAGAGATAGAGGCGATCGAGGCGCATCGCTTCCCTTCCGTCGACCAGCTTTTCTGGCGCGACGGCGCCCCGCGCACTGACAGCATCGATCATCTCATCATCGATCTGGAGGCCCGGCCCGACCGCCCGGAACTGCGCGCCGCGCCGCAGGCGGTCGACCTGGCCGTGCTGCGCCGCATGGCCGAAGACCCGGAGGTCCAGGCCCGTGTCCGCTCCAAGCGCGATGTCGAACGACTCTGGGCCGCCTGTGGCCTGCCCGATTTCCAGAAGCTGGGCGCGGAGCATCATGCCCGCACCGTGGCGCGCATCTGGCGCTTCATCGCCGGCAATGGTTCGGGTTTTGGCGGCCATATTCCGCGCGACTGGTTCGCCCAGCAGATCGCCCGCCTCGATTCGGTCCAGGGCGACATCGACACCTTGTCGGGCCGGATCGCCGCCGCGCGCACCTGGTCCTATATCGCCCATCGTCCCGACTGGCTCGCCAATCCGGTGGAGATGGCCGAACGCACGCGCATGCTGGAAGAAAAGCTGTCCGATGCGCTGCATGCGGCCCTGACGCAGCGTTTCGTGGACCGACGCACCTCTGTTCTGCTAAGGGATATCGGACAGAATGCGAGCAATCTGCCGGTCACGGTCGACCCGGATGGGACGGTCTGCGTCGATGGCGAGACGATCGGGCGACTTGACGGATTTCGTTTCTCAGTCGATCCCGCTACGCGACTCCAGGACAGAAAGCTGTTGCTGGCGGCGGCGGAAAGGCGCCTTGGAAAGGTATTACGAGTGAAGGCTGACGAATTGATGAGCGCTGCGGATACGGATTTCGCGCTCATGGACGATGCGGGACAGACGCCGGGCATCGCCTGGCAGGGAACCCCGGTCGCAACGCTGATGGCGGGCGCAGGCCTGCTCGCGCCCGAAATCCGGCTCGATCGCGCGCTCGCCGCGCTGGGCCCGGATGTGCAGAAGCAGGTGACCACCCGTCTGGCGACCTGGTTCGAGGCGCAGAAGCAGAAGCATCTGCTGCCGCTGGTCAAGATGAGCGAAAGCGCTGCCGATCCGGCCGTGCCCGCCGTCGTCCGCGCGGTCTTCGCCCAGCTGGCCGATGCCGGTGGCGTCGCGCCGCGACTCGACCTTGATTCGGCGCTCGGCCATCTCGACAAGGATCAGCGCCATCTGCTGCGCCGCGCCGGCATCGATATCGGCGTGCTCGACCTCTATCACCCCGGCCTGTTGAAGCCGGGCGCGGCGCGCTGGCGTGCGGCGCTGCAGGCGGCGCGCATCGGCAAGCCCTGCCTGCCGCTGCCCCAGCCGGGCCTGACCCTGATCCCGACCGGCGACAAGCCGCAGGAAATGGGCGCCCGCATCGCGGGCTTCCGAAGCTTTGGCCCGCAGATGCTGCGCATCGATATGGCCGAGCGCATGGCCCGCACCGCGCATGAGACGATCGCGAAGAATGAGCCGTTCAGCGCGCTCAGCCCGCAGATCGTGTCGCTGGGCCTGAGCGAAGAAGCCTTCCTGCAGCTGATGCGCGCCGCCGGCTTCCGCCCGATCGATCCGGTGCCGACCCCGGCGCCCGTCGCCGAGGCGCCGGTCGAAGCCGCGCCCGCCGTGGAAGGCACGGACGTGGTCGAAGCGACCGAGGCTGCGCCTGAAGCAACGGCGGAAGCCGTTGCCGAGGCCCCCGTCAAAGCGGACGCGGGAACGCCTGGCGAAGCGGCGACCGAAACCCCGGCCGAAGCGCCCGTCGCCGCCACCGGCGCCAACTGGGTCTTCAAGGGTCGGCAGAAAGGCCGCCCGCAGGGCGATCGTGGCCCGCGCGGTCCCCGCCGCGATCAGCAGCAGCGCCCCGAAGGCAAATTTGCCGGCAAGAGCGACAATCGCGGCGAAGGTCGTGGCGATAACCGTGGCGGCAAGGGCGGCGATCGCGGCCCGCGCAAGGGTGGCGACCGCGACGATAATCGCGCGCCGCGCGCTACCCCCGCCAGCCACAAGGCCGCGACCAGCAACCATGCCTTTGCCGGCCTGGCCGAACTGCTGGGGCGCAATGGCTGACCCCAAGGGGGCCATTGCAATGCCGGGGGCGGGCGTCGGCCCGTCCCTGCGCATCGACAAATATCTTTGGTTCGCGCGCCTGTCGAAAAGCCGCTCGACCGCGCAGAAGCTGGCCGAGGACGGCCATATCCGCCTCAACGGTCGGCGCATCGACCGGTCCCATGCGCCGGTGCGCGCCGGCGACCTCATCACCTTTCCCCACGCCGCCGGCGTCCGCGTCGTCCGCGTGATCCAGTTGCCCAGCCGGCGCGGCCCCGCGCCCGAGGCGCAGGCCTGCTATGAGGAACTGACGGTCGGCAGCTAAACCCGCCGCCGATCGCCTGGTTCAGAACCGGTAGGCGAGCGCCAGAAAGCCGTTCGGCCGCGTCGCATGCTCGACCAGCGGACTGTCCTTGACCCGGCCGAGCAGACTAGTCGCCCCGACCGATCCGGTCACGCTCCAGCGGCTGTCGAGCCGATAGACGATGTTGAGCAGCGCCGAGACATCCTTGAACCCTGCCTTGCCGCGATATTGGTCCAGTCCGGACGCTGCCGCCTCCCGCGCATTCACCCCGAAATAGCCATCCATATGCTTGCCGTCGGCAAAGCTGGTGGCGATCGAGGGGGTGATGATGAGCTTGGGATTGAGGATGACAGGATAGGAGAGGCTGGCGTCAGCGATGAAGCCGCCGGTGCTGCCGGTAATGCCCTGCGTCGCGCCCAGCGTCGCCACCACGCCGCCGCCGGTCAGATTGGCGAACACGCGCCCGCCCACGCCCCAGGACAACCGATCGACGCCCGTGGGCACGTCGCGCCGCCGATAGCCGGGCATCGGCGTGACACCCGCGCCGATGGTCAGCGCCCGGTCATCGACCAGATTGAGCCCCACGCCATTGCGGAAATTGGCGAAGAAGCGCCCCTCGACAATGTCGATCGCGGGCAGCGGCAGCACGCGATAATCGTCGGCGCCCTGATAGACCGGCGTCACCGCCGCACCCAGGCCGATGACGATCCGGTCCTTGCTCGGCTGCCCCACCGACTGGCGCGAACTGCTGAGATCCTGCGCCTTGACTGCCACCTGCGCGGCTGCGCCCATGGCGAGGAGCGCGATGCTCAATCGGACCATCGTCGATTTCATTATGCAAATCCCTGTCGAAACGGCCGTCCGAAGATCGACCAGCCCCCATGCCGACGCACGGGCATCCATGGCCCGGCACAGTAATTTCCCGTCAATATACTGTAAATACAGCACAATGTTTCCGGACAATGTCCAGCATCGGCCCGACGCAGGAAGATCACAACTCATCCTGCATATTTGTTCGGCCCATCGACCAGATGGTCAGAACTGGTCGGCGATGTCCATCAGGCCCAGCAGCTTGCGCGGCGCGATCTGGCGCCAGCTGGCGTGGAGGCGCTCGCCGATATGGTCCCAGTCGGTATCGCCCAGGTCCAGGCGGATGCCGACCCAGTCATTGCCGAAATAGGCGGGGCGGTAATAGCGGTCCGGGTCGGCTTCGATCAGGGTCGCCTGCTCCTCCGGCGCGGTGGTCTTCACCAGCACGGCGATGATGCCGTCGCCATGATGGTCGCGCGTGAAATAGGCGAATTTCTTGCCCTTGACGATGCCGAAGCAGGGCATGCCGTGCGACACGATCTCGTCCGCCTGCGGCAGCGCCAGCGCGGCTTCACGCACCTTGTTCAGCAGCCAGTCGGGCTGGCGCTCACGGGTGACGAAATCGGCGAGCGTGCGCGAATAGAGCTGATGTTCGGCGATCAGGATGCGCCCGGCCAGGCTGTCGGCCGTGTCGCCGGGCAGGATCGCCACCGGGGTCTGGCCCAGCACCGGGCCATCGTCCAGTTCGGCGGTGACGATATGGACCGAGCAGCCGGCATGGCTGTCGCCCGCGTCGATCGCGCGCTGATGGGTGTCGAGGCCCTTATATTTGGGCAGCAGGCTGGGATGGATGTTGAGCATCCGATCTTCCCAGCCGGACACGAATTCGGGCGACAGAAGCCGCATATAGCCGGCCAGCGCGACATATTGGACGCCGGCAGCACGCAGCTGCGCGTCGATCACCGCGTCGAACTCCGCGCGCTTTAGCCCCTTGTGGCTCTGGCCGAAGGTGGCGATGCCTTCGGCCGCGGCAAGCGCTAGGCCGGGCGCGTCCGGATCATTGGCGGCGACCAGCACGATCTCATAGGGGCAGTCCGCGGCCTTCGCTGCGTAGAGCAAAGCCGCCATGTTCGAGCCGCGACCGGAAATCAGGACGCCGATCTTTGCTTTGGTCATAGGGTCTCCCCTCCCGCTGGCGGGAGGGGCCGGGGGAGGGCCTGTCTTAAAGGCGATCCCCTGGAAAACCCTCCCCTAACCCCTCCCGCAGGCGGGAGGGGGATTGGTGGTGCTTGTCAGCCCAGATGCGTGGCCGACCAGTCGGCCTTGGCGCTCCAGGTTTCGGCGCTGCCCTTGACGGTGCAGCCCTTGTCGCCTTCGCTGACAGTGCCGACGCGGAACACGGTTTCGCCCGCATCCTCCAGCGCCTGGGTGACGCCCACAACATGCGCCTCGTCCACCGCCAGGATCATGCCGATGCCGCAGTTGAAGGTGCGCGCCATCTCTTCGGGCTCGATATTGCCCTGCGCCTGGAGGAAGGCCATCAGGCGCGGCTGTTCCCAGGCGTCGGCGTCGACGATGGCATGGGTACCATCGGGCAGGACGCGGGGGATATTTTCCAGCAGGCCGCCGCCGGTGATATGGGCGAGCGCATTGATCATGCCGGCGCGAACCAGCGGCAGCAGGCTCTTCACATAGATTTTGGTCGGCGCCATCAGCGCGTCGATCAGCAGCACTTCATTGTCGAAGATTGCCGGGCGATCGAGCTTCCAGCCCTTGTCGGCGGCGAGGCGGCGGACCAGCGAGAAGCCGTTGGAGTGGACGCCCGAGGAGGCGAGGCCGATCAGGACGTCGCCGGCCTTCACCTTGTTGCCGGTCAGCGCCTTGGAGCGTTCCACGGCGCCGACGCAGAAGCCGGCCAGATCATAGTCGCCGTCGCTGTACATGCCGGGCATTTCGGCGGTCTCGCCGCCGATCAGCGCGCAGCCGGCCTGGCGACAGCCCTCGGCGATGCCGGCGATGACGCGTTCGGCGACGCCCGACTCCAGCTTGCCGGTGGCATAATAGTCGAGGAAGAAGAGCGGCTCGGCGCCCTGCACGATCAGGTCGTTGGCGCACATGGCAACGAGATCGATGCCCACGCCGTCATGGCGGTCATGGTCGATCGCCAGTTTCAGCTTGGTGCCGACGCCATCATTGGCCGCGACCAGCAACGGGTCGTCATAGCCCGCCGCCTTCAGGTCGAAAAAGCCGCCGAAACCGCCCAGTTCGGCGTCCGCGCCGGGGCGTCGGGTGGCCTTGGCCAGGGGGGCGATGGCACGGACAAGGGCGTTGCCCGCGGCGATGTCGACGCCAGCCTTGGCGTAGCTGTAGGATTCGTTGTCGCTCATGAGGCTGCGCTCTACGTTCGAAACGGTCCGATGTCGAGTTTTGCGCGGCCATTGCCTCTATATCCCGTTCGCCCTGAGCGAAGTCGAAGGGCATCGCTTCGCTCAGGTGAAGGCTTCGACTTCGCTCAGCCCGAACGGGGAAGGTCGTGCAGGTTCGCGCTTGGCATGCGGGGCAAATCTCGCCAAAAGGACGCCCGTGATCCTTGCCAAGACTCTTCGTCGCCTGTCGTTTCCGCCAGCGCTTGCTCTCCATGCCCTGTCCCGGCCGGCGCAGATCGCCGGCGCGGTGGGAATCGGCCTGGTCGGCGCTGCGCTGTTCGCCCAGATGGAAGGCGAACGCGGCGTCCCGCCGATCGCCAGCGGCGGCGATTATGAGGTGCGCGGTGTGAAGGTCGACGTCCAGGCCGGCAGCGCCGATGCGGCCCGCTATGCCGGCTGGCGGCTGGCCCAGCGCCAGGCGTGGAAGATGCTGTGGACCCGCACCCATGGCGGCACCGGCGTGCCCAGCCTGTCCGATTCGCAGCTCGAGGCCATGATCTCGGGCATCGAGGTCGAATATGAACAGGCAGGCCCCGGTCGCTATGTCGCGACGCTCGGCATCCTGTTCGACCGCGCGCGCACCGGCCAGTTGCTGGGCGTTTCCGGCAATGTGATGCGCTCGCCGCCGCTGCTGGTGATCCCGGTCATGTGGGATGGCGGCTCCGCCGTATCCTATGAACGGGTCAATGAATGGCAGAAGGCCTGGGCGCGTTATCGCACCGGCGACAGCGCGATCGACTATGTCCGGGTCGCGGGCTCGGTCGCCGACCCGGTATTGCTCAACGCCGGCCAGACCGGGCGGCGCGGTCGCCTGTGGTGGCGTGTGCTGCTCGATCAATATGGCGCCGCCGATGTGGTGATCCCGATGGTGCGGCTCGACCGGCAATGGCCCGGCGGTCCGGTGACGGCCAATTTCACCGCCCGCTACGGCCCCGACAACAGCCTGATCGGCAGCTTCGCGCTGCGTGCGTCGAACGACAGCGGCATCCCGCAGATGCTGGACGAAGGCGCGCGCCGAATCGACGAGCTTTATATCCGCGCGCTCAATGACGGACGCCTGCGGCCCGATCCGTCACTGATCATCGAGGAACCGGTCGATCCGAGCGCGCTGGCGATCGAGAATGCGACCGAAGCGCCGATCGAGGCGGTCGACATGCCACTGCCCACTGCTGGCGCCAGCGTCGCCAGCTTCGCGATCCAGTTCGACACGCCCGACGTCGGATCGGTCACCGCCGGCGAATCGGCGGTGCGCGGCATTCCGGGTGTGCGGTCGGCCGCGACCAGCAGCCTGGCGCTGGGTGGCACGTCGGTGATGCAGGTCAGTTTCGAAGGGAGCGCCGACGCGCTGCGCACCGGATTGCAGGCCCGCGGCTACAGCGTGGCGGTATCGGGCAACACCATGCGCATCTCGCGCCGGCAGGCGCCCGCAGGACAGCCATGAGCCAGATCAGCCTGCCCTTCGAATGGCAGGGCCAGGGCGAGGAGTTTCTGGTGAGCGAGGCCAATCAACTGGCCGTTGCCCATCTGGAACGCTGGCGCGACTGGCCCGTGTCCGTGACCGTGCTGACCGGGCCGCCCTTGTCGGGCCGTTCGGCGCTGGGCCGCCAGTTCGTCGCGATGAGCGGCGGCAGCGTGATCGACGATGCCGAGGGGCAGGACGAGCATATGCTGTTCCATGCCTGGAACGAGGCGCAGACCGAGCATCGCCCGCTGCTGATGATCGGCCGCACCTCGCCACTGCGCTGGACGGTGGCGCTGCCCGACCTGCGATCGCGGCTGGCCGGATCGCCCCATGTCGCGATCGAGGAACCGGACGAGGCGCTGGCGCTGGCGCTGATCGAGCGGCGGCTGGGCGCGTCGGGCGCCAGCTTCGCGCCGGACCTTGCCCCCTGGCTGCTCCGGCGGATCGAGCGCAGCTATGGCGCGATTGCGGCGGTGACGGCGCTGCTGGATGAGGCATCGCTGTCATCTGGACGTAAGATTTCGGTCGCACTGGCGAAAGAGGCCCTGCAATCTGCAGGAATCTTGCCTATAGTCCCGCCCGATCCCACCAACGACCAGCGCGAGTAATCCGTGGCCGAAGCCGATCCCATCGCCAGCCTTTCGCCCGCGGGCGAGCGCTATTTCAACCGCGAGCTTTCCTGGCTGGCCTTCAACCAGCGGGTGCTGGAAGAGGCGATGAACCGGGCCCACCCACTACTCGAACGGCTCCGCTTCCTGTCGATTTCGGGCGCCAATCTCGACGAATTCTTCTCCGTTCGCGTTGCCGGGCTCAAAGGGCAGCAATTGCAGGATGTCGATCTGCGGTCGGCCGATGGCCTGACGCCGGCGCAGCAGCTCGGCGCGATCACCGAAACCACGGCCAGCCTGATGCGCGCCCAGCAGAAGGTCTGGGGCGCGCTGCACGGCGAGCTGGTGCAGGTCGGGATCGAGGTGATCGGTCCGTCCGCGGAAATGGATGTCGGCTGCGCGCAATGGCTGCGCGAACATTTCCTGACCCAGATCTTCCCGATCCTGACGCCCCAGGCGCTGGACCCGGCACATCCCTTCCCCTTCATCCCCAATCAGGGCCTGTCGATCGTCTTCGATCTGGAGCGCCTGTCGGACAAGCAACCGATCCGCGAACTGGTGATGATCCCCTCCTCGCTCGCCCGCTTCGTGCGCATTCCGGGCGAACCGATGCGCTACATGGCGCTGGAGGCGGTGATCCGCCGTTTCTCGGCCGATCTCTTCCCCGGCTATCGCGTCCGCAACAGCGGCGTGTTCCGCATCATCCGCGACAGCGACATCGAGATCGAGGAAGAGGCGGAGGATCTGGTCCGCTATTTCCGCAGCGCCATCAAGCGCCGCCGCCGCGGTCGCGTGATCCGCATGGAGATAGAGGAGCGCATCCCCGAACCGGTCGAGGAAATGCTCCAGGACATGCTCCAGGGCCATGAGGCGATCGTCGTCGAGGTGGAGGGCTTCATCGGCATCGGCGACCTGTCCGGCATCGTCGACGCCGACCGCCCCGACCTCAAGTTCGAGCCCTATGCGCCGCGCTTCCCCGAGCGCATCCGCGAATATGGCGGCGACTGTTTCGCCGCGATCCGCGCCAAGGACATCGTCGTCCATCACCCCTATGAGGCGTTCGACGTCGTCATCTCCTTCCTGAAGCAGGCCGCGTCCGACCCGGACGTGGTCGCGATCAAGCAGACCCTCTACCGCGCGGGCAAGCAGTCGGCGATCATCCGCGCCCTGATCGACGCGGCCGAGGCCGGCAAATCGGTGACCGCCGTGGTCGAGCTGAAGGCGCGTTTCGACGAGGAACAGAATCTGATGTGGGCCGACGCGCTGGAACGCGCGGGCGTGCAGGTCGTCTATGGCTTCATCGACTGGAAGACCCATGCCAAGGTGTCGATGGTGGTGCGGCGCGAGGGCGACCAGTTCCGCAGCTACTGCCATTTCGGCACCGGCAACTACCACCCGATCACCGCGCGCATCTATACTGATCTCAGCTTCTTCACGGCTGACCCCGCCTATAGCCGCGATGCCGCCGCTTTGTTCAACTACATCACCGGCTATGTCGAGCCGCAGCGGCTGGAAAAGCTGGTCATGTCGCCCCGCGACCTGCGCGACACGCTGTGCGCCTGCATCGATGCGGAGATCGACCATGTCCGCGCCGGCCGCCCCGGCACCATCTGGGCCAAGATGAACAGCCTGGTCGACCCGGCGATCATCGAGAAACTCTATGCCGCCAGCAATGCCGGGGTGCAGATCGACCTGATCGTGCGCGGCATCTGTTGCTTGCGTCCGGGCGTTCCGGGCATGTCGGAAAATATCCGGGTCAAGTCGGTTGTCGGCCGCTTCCTGGAACATAGCCGCATCACCGTCTTCGGCAATGGTAAGGCGCTGCCCAATAATGGCGCGAAGGTCTATATCAGCTCGGCCGACTGGATGCCGCGCAACTTCGACCGCCGTGTCGAATTTCTCGCGCCGGTCGAAAATCCCACCGTCCATGACCAGATTCTCGACCAGGTGATGGTCGCCAATCTGATCGACACCGAACAGAGCTGGGTGCTGGATCGCGATGGCCATTATACCCGGCTGGAGCCGGGCGACCGGCCGTTCAACCTGCACCGTTATTTCATGACCAACCCGTCGCTGTCCGGGCGTGGCGCAGCGCAGGAGCATGGCGCGGTGCCGACCCTGCGCCTGCGTGGCCGGGCCTGATCGCGCCATGAACTCGATGCTCAGCCGCGTGCGCGCCATGGCCGAGACCATGGCGACCTCGCCCGAACCCGCCACCGCGCGCTCGGCGATCATCGACATCGGCTCCAACAGCGTCCGCCTGGTCGTCTATGACGGGCCACGCCGCATCCCCTTCATCCTGTTCAATGAAAAGGTGATGGCGGGCCTGGGCGCCTCGCTCGCCAAGACCGGTGCGATCGAACCGGAGGCGATGGAGCGCGGCCTGCGCGCCATCGGCCGCTTCGCCCATCTGTGCCGCGACATGCGCGTCACCGACATACGCTGCGTGGCGACGGCCGCCGTGCGCGATGCCACCAATGGCGCCGAGTTCATCACCCGTGCCAAGGCTATGGGCCTGACCGTCGAACTGCTGTCGGGCGCGCAGGAGGCGATCGGCGCCGCCATGGGCGTCTTGTCGGGCATTCCCGATGCCGACGGCATTGTCGGCGACCTGGGCGGCGGCAGCCTGGAACTGGCCCGCGTGCGCAAGGGCGCGGTCGAACAGACCATCTCGCTGCCGCTGGGCGTGCTGCGCCTGCCGCAGATCCGGGCCAAGGGGCCGCGTGCGCTTGATCGCTGCGTTGCCAAGATGCTGGAAAAGGCCGGCTGGCAGGCGGAACCGGACCTGCCCTTCTATCTTGTCGGCGGCTCCTGGCGCTCGCTCGCCCGCTTCGACATGCAGCTCACCCATTTCCCGCTGCCGGTGGTGCATCAATATGAGATGAGCGCCGCCCGTGCCGAACAGCTTACCCGCATCATCTCCCATGTCGACAAGGGCCGGCTGAAGCAGATCCCGGCGATGACCGGATCGCGCGTGCCGACCCTGCCGGATGCCGCCGCGCTGCTGTCGGTGGTCGTGCGCCAGCTCAAGTCCAGCCGGATGATCGTGTCGGCCTATGGCCTGCGCGAAGGGCTGCTCTACGAAAATCTGCCCGACGATATCCGCGCCCATGACCCGCTGCTGGTCGCGGCCGAGGCGGAGGGCGAGGCACAGGCCCGCTTCCGCGGCCATGGTGACCGTATCGACCGCTGGATCGCGCCGCTCTTCCCCGACGATGACAAGGATGCCCGCCGCATCCGCCGCGCCGCCTGCCTGCTGGCCGATGTCAGCTGGCGCGCCAATCCCGATTTCCGCGCCGAACGCGGTGTCGAAATCGCCCTGCACAGCAACTGGGTCGGCATCACCGCTGCCGAGCGGGCGATGCTGGGCCAGGCGCTGCACACCCATTTCGGCGGCGATGTCGGCACGCTGCCCAACCTCGATCGCATGGCCAGCCCCGACGCACTGCGCCGCGCCGCACTCTGGGGCCTCGCCATCCGCCTGGCCCAGCGCCTGTCGGGCGGCGTCGAAGGCCCGCTCGCCATTTCCCATCTGGAACGGCATGGCGACCGCATCGACCTCCACCTGCGCGACGAGGATGCCGATCTCTACGGCGAAGCGGTCGAACGCCGGCTGCGCAACCTCGCCCAGGCCATGGGCCTCAAATATCAGCTGCTCGGCGGACAGGGTTAGGCCGACACCGGCCGTGTCCGGTCAGGAAAGCGCGATCGCTTCCCGCACCACCAGCACCGGCACGCCGTCGCGCACCGGATAGGCGAGGCCCGCCGCGTCCGACACCAGCGCCTGGCGCGCGCCGTCCCAGCGCAGCGGCGTGCGCGTCACCGGGCAGACCAGCTTGGCCAGCAGCCAGGGATCGATCGGGGCCGTCTCTTCGCTCATAATCTCGCTCATTGCATCGTCGCGCCGCCGTCGCGCTCGGCGCGGCCGACGATCTGCATCAACTGGATGATCCGGTCGGCCCGCTCGCTCAGCGTAGCGGCCTCCAGCAGTGTCTGCTTGGCCGCCGGGTCGAACGGCGCGATCTGGGCGATGCCGTTGACCAGCGCCATGTCGTCCAGCCGCGACACCGCCGTCCAGTCGACCGCATAGCCCAGCGCATCGGCGAAGCGGCGCGATTCCTGCTCCAGCGCCGCGCGCTCGACCAGATGCAGCACCTCATCCTCCGGCGCCTGCTCCACCTCCGCCTCGATCTGGCGGAACAGCGTCGCCACCTCCAGCTCGCGCACCAGCCGGAACCGGGCCAGCCCGGTCAGGATGATGTTGAACCGGCCATCGTCCAGCGCCTCGATATGGCTGATCCGCCCCAGGCAGCCGACATCGAACAGCGGCGGCTTCTGCCCCTCGCTGCGCGGCTGGATCATGCCGATGCGCCGGTCGCGCGCGGACGCATCCTGCACCAGCGCCCGATAACGCGGCTCGAAGATATGCAGCGGCAGCTCCATGCCCGGCAGCAGCAGCGCGCCGGACAGCGGGAAGATCGAGATGCGCGCGCGATTCACCGGCTCACCGATCCTTTAGGAAAACAGGATCTGCGACAGCTTGCGGCGCTGCGCCGCCACCCACGGATCTTCCAGCCCGACCGCCTCGAACAGGGTCAGCAGCTGGGTGCGCGCGGCGCCATCATTCCAGGCCCGGTCGCGGCGCACGATCTCCAGCAGCTGCTCGGCCGCGCCGTCGCGGTCGCCATTGCCCATCAGCCCGGTCGCCAGCTCGAAGCGCGCCGCATGATCGTCACCATCGGCCGCCAGCCGCGCCTCGACCCCCGACAGGTCGGCCACGGGCTTGGCATTGCGGGCCAGCGCCAGCGCCGCCTTGGCGCGCTCGACCGCCTGGTCCTTCTGCATCTCGGCGGGCAGTTCGGCGAGCAGCGCATCGGCCTCGTCCAGCTGCCCCAGCGCCACCAGCGCGCGCAGCAGGCCGCTCAGCACCTCGGCATTGTCCGGCGCGATGTCGGCAATCTGCTGGAACACCGACAAAGCGCGCTCCGCCTCGCCGCCGGCCAGCATCTCCTCGCCCATCGCGATCAGCGGCGCGATCTCCTGCGCCTGCGCCTTCTCGTCCGATTCGATCGGCAGCTGGCTCAGCAGTTGGTCGAGATATTGCTTCAACTGCCCCTCGGTCCGCGCCTGGCTCAGGTCCGCGACCGGCTGGCCCTGGAACACGGCATAGACGGTCGGGATCGACTGGACGCGGAACTGGCTGGCGATGAAGCCATTTTCATCGACATTCACCTTCACCAGCTTGACGCCCTTGCTGGCATAGTCGGCGCACACCTTCTCGATCACCGGCGCCAGCTGCTTGCACGGGCCGCACCATTCGGCCCAGAAGTCGACAATCACCAGGCTCGTGCGCGAAGGCTCCACCACATCCTGGCGAAACGCCTCCACGGCCGCCTTGTCGGCCTCGCTCAGTCCCAGGGTCGCCACGCTTCATTCTCCTGCAATGCGGTTAGTCGCCGCCGTCATACAGCGCCTTATGTGGGGCGTCACCCCTCCCGGACAAGTCGGGATGCGCGCGCCGCCTTACAGGAAATATTTGAGCCGGATCGCCTGCCGCACCGGCGCGCCGCTCACCACGAACTCGGCCGACCGGAAACTGGGCGCGCCAAAGCGCAGCACCGGATTGCGCGAAAAGCCCACCCCTTCGCGCGGAATGCCGGCAAAGGTGTCCAGCTTGCCATTGCCATTTTCGTCATGGATGATCGCGATCGCATAGTCGCCCGGCGCCAGATTGCCGAGCGGGATGGCATTGCCCGTCGTCGCCACGATCAGGTGGCGCTTGTCGGGATCCTTGCTGCAATCGGGGAAATAATCGGCCGATCGCGCGACGCAGATCAGGATGCGCCCCTTGGCCGATCGCAGCCCCTCGGCCGTCATGCTGATCGGCTGGGCTAGGTCCACCGGCGCCGCCCCCGCCAGTCCCGCCATCGCCACCACCGCAAACAATAGCCGACCGATCACACCTGCTTCTCCCTGAAATCCCCCAGCCCCCGGTCGGTGCCGCACAGCCGGTCCCAGAAGCGAAAATAGAGGCCATAATTGCACCGATATTGTTCATGATGCCGCTGATGATGGCTGGCGGTGATCAGCCAGCGGCCGATCGGCCCGCGCACCATCCAGCGCGGAAACATCTCCCACCCCATATGGTTGGACACGCCCATGATCGTCATGATCGACAGCACCACGCCCAGCGCGCCGACATGGATCGGGATCAGGAAGACCAAAGCCGGGATCACCACCGCCCCGGTCAGCGCCTCCCACGGGTGAAAGCTCATCGCCGCCCAGGCGGTCGGCGGGCGGCTGGCATGATGGACGGCATGGGCGATGCGGAACAGCCGGGGCGCGTGCATCCACCGGTGCGTCCAGTAGAACCAGGTATCATGCGCGGCGAGATAGAGCAGCACCGACACCGGCAGATACCAGAGCGGATAGCGGCCGACATCCTCATAGATGCGCGTCCACCCCCGCGCCTGCCAGCCCCAGGCGACGATACCGGCGGGAATGCCATAGATGGCCGCAGACGCCAGCGACCAGCAAATCTCCCGCCCGATCTGCCGCCCCTGCCCGCGATAGAGGCCAGGCTGCCGCAGCCTTGTCGCCAGCGCAAACCCGCCACTGGCAATCAGATAGCGCACCCCGACGATCAGCGTCATCGCCAGCGCGGACAAGAGGATCGCAGCGACCATGGCGGGGCTATAGCGGTGATTGCAGGGGAGCGGAAGCGGAGGGGTATTGCGATGCCGGGATGCGTCATGAAATGGTGTATAAATACAACCAGAAAAAGCTGATCGCTAATCGGTTTAATTTATCACGAAATGTTATCCATGCCAGCCCCCTCTAGAAGCGTTCGAATACATCACTTGAGAATGTTACGAAAAGTGAGATTAATACGGGGTCCGCAAGGACGGCTCTCCTTATCGATACCATGCACCCAATTCCGTTGGGTGCCGCCACTCATCAACAACACGCAGCCTGAGACGAGAGGTATCCTCTTACGCTCCAAGTCCTGCCGCTTCTTGTGCTTAAATATCAGTGTGCGTGTAGCCCCATAGCTAAGCGATGCAATCGTTGGCTCTTGGCCGAGCGAAGGTTCATTATCACTGTGGAACCCCATCCGATCGTTGTGATCGCGATAGAGGTTGAGAAGCACGCTGTTGAACCGCGCGTCGGTCAGTTCCTGCAACTCGCGGCGCAGACTCAAAAGCAGATTTGTCCACGGCAGAGGAAACATCACTGTGCCAGAATAGGTGTAGCTGCGGCCGGGATCGCCATACCAGGCGGTCAGACGGGGTTGGTAGTGCTCCTTCCCCCAGACCATTACCTTTTCATGCAGCCATTTCGTTTCTCGAAAGAGTTGCTCAAAGATGCTCTCATCTGACTGATGCATGGGAAGACGCTGCAAGAACTGCACATCCGCATCCTCCATTGCGATCCGCGAGAACGAGATGTCGGACGAGAAGAGATCCGCCATCATAGCTTCGCAAAAACCGCGGCCGTCGCCTTGCCTGTCAGCTTAGGACGCATATCGAGCCATGCCTTGTACTCCTTCACCGTGTCCATTTGCTCATCGGCACCAACAAGCATATGCGTGTAATCGGCGCGTTCGATTTGACGAAGGTCAACGCGATTGAGAAATTCGCGCTCCATATTCGGGTCAAAGTGAGGACCCGCATTATCAGAATAGAGAACAAGGGCACCTGCCTTCACAGCGCCGAGGATAGCCTGCACAGCCCTGTTCACGCCGCCGCCGCTGGACGCATTGTATCGCCAAGATTCGGAAAGGCTATAGCTAAAGGTTAACAAATCTGCTGCAGCGATGCTGGCCTCTGGCACTGTGGCAGGATCGGCCAGTTGCATCGGCGCATATTCGATAGCTATCTGCACGTTGGCCGGCTTGGTCGTAAGCAATGCCGCATGGGCCTCGATCCATGGCGGATAATGGTCGAGAATGAGGCAGTTCACCTGTTCCACCTGGTGCTCGACCCGTTCGAGATACTTAAACAGTGCGTAGAGTTCAGTGCCTGGACCGCCCCCGACACACACCATAGTGATAGACGGGTTGGCGAAGATGCCATTCGCTTCAAGCCGGGCTGCCCGGAGGGCCTTGTAGATCAACTCAGCATTGGCAGTGACATACTTGAAAATATAGGCTGCATGGCAAGCGGGGTCGCCGTAATCAACGGCAGCGCGGGTACCATCCCAAATGCACGGATACTCTTCAGCCAACCTAGCGAGGTGCGCCTTCATACGAATCTGGGCTTGCCCGGCCGGCTCGTCCAGCGGCGGACATAATTGATCAAGAATCGATTTAACCCGTTCAAAAGTCGTGAGCAACTCGGCCTCCCCTCCAAAACCGCGACGCTTTTTTTCTAGAGGTAAGTTACAATCTTTAAACGACCTATCAAGAACAATACTTACATGGCAGATTTGCCAAAACTTTGAAGCAAACAAGAAATTTTAAAGAGCGCTTCTGGATTGAAGCCTTTCGTCGATCCCGTCGTCATTACGCCATCGACCAAATCCCCCCCCGCTTTCCTACTCGCGCAATCTCTGATCTATCCTCCACGATGGAGCAGCCGCGATCCCGCCCCTGCGCGCGCGCCCACGCGCTGCCACCCCCGCAACCCAACAGGCGCGTCACCGTGACCCTGATGGCGCTTCGCCATGACCCGGATGTGATCCAACAGGCGCGTCGGCGGCGCGGGACAGGCGCGAAAACGCCGCAAAACGCCGATATCGTCGCACCACGACACTGTGAACTTCGCGCCGTGACCCTGGAGCGACCCAGGAGTGACCCAAAAACCGCCCTATGCCGGGCGCACCATTCAGGTGCGGGGGCGGGCCTGGCGGTAGCTGCCGAGCACGCGCACCCATTTGGTGTGGAATTCCAGCTCGGCGAGCGCGCGGTCGACCGCCGGGTCGCCCGGCATCCCTTCGATATCGCAGTAGAATTCGGTCGCGGCAAAGCTGGCGCCGCGCTGGTAGCTTTCCAGCTTGGTCATGTTGACGCCATTGGTCGCAAAGCCGCCCATCGCCTTGTAGAGCGCGGCCGGGATATTCTTCACCTCGAACAGGAAGGTGGTCATGACCGGGCCGACGCCCGCCGCCGGTGCCTTGGGCTCGCGCGCCAGCACCAGGAAGCGGGTCATATTGTCGTCGCTATCCTCGATATTCTCGGCGATCAGCCGCAGGCCATAGATTTCGGCGGCCAGATAGGGGGCGATCGCCCCCTCGCCCGGTGCCCGCGTCTCCGCCACCAGCGCGGCGGCGCCGGCGGTATCGGCATAGGCGACCGGCTGAATGCCGCGCTCGCGCAGATAATGGCGGCACTGGCCCAGCGCCTGCGGATGGCTGATCGCGCTCTTCACCGGCACCGTGTCGGGCGCCATCAGGCAATGGCGGATGCGCAGGAAATATTCATCGACGATGTGCAGCCCGGATTCGGGCAGCAGGAAATGCATGTCGGCGACGCGGCCGTGCAGGCTGTTCTCGATCGGAATGATCGCCCGGGCGGCAAGGCCGCTCCGCACCGCGTCGATCGCATCCTCGAACGCAAAGCAGGGCAGCGGCACGCAATCGGGGGCGTAGCCAAGCGCGGCCAGGTGCGAATTGGCACCGGGCGCGCCCTGATAGGCGACGGCGCGCGCCGGATCGGCAGCGGCCTTTTGCGACATGTCGGCGACCAGCGCGCGAGCGGGGGCGGGATAATTTTCCATGCGTGCCTGCGCGCTTAGGCAGTTGGGGGATCGCGCGCAAGCATCGGCGGGGCGGCGGGGCGCGAAAAGCGCCACGGCGGGTTGCACCCCGGCCTATCCCCCATTATGGCAAGTGCTTAAGTGGGGGAGCGCACGACAGCCTCCATAACAAAGATGCGAGGGAAATCTGCGGATGGGCGATCGATTCAACACCGTTGCAGGGTGGGCGTTGTTTGCAGGCATCATCGCGCTGGGTGGCGCGATCGTCAGTTCCAAATATTTCCACGATGAACGGCCCGAAAAGATGGGCTATGCGATCGAGGGCGTCGAGGTGGAAG
The DNA here is from genome assembly GCF_018604485.1 of Sphingobium sp. BHU LFT2. Taxonomy (NCBI): domain Bacteria; kingdom Pseudomonadati; phylum Pseudomonadota; class Alphaproteobacteria; order Sphingomonadales; family Sphingobiaceae; genus Sphingobium; species Sphingobium sp. BHU LFT2. The sequence goes on along the minus strand of NZ_JAFCGW010000006.1, from coordinate 164,380 downwards.
GCGAAGGTGGCGGCGACAGCGGCCCCGGCCTCAACACCCTGCTCGCCAGCGCGGATGTCGCGGCCGGCGAGAAAGTGTTCGCGAAATGCGCCGCCTGTCACACCGTCAACCAGGGCGGCGCCAACGGCATCGGCCCCAATCTCTATGCCACCGTCGGCGAAGGCATCGGCCAGGGCAAGGGCGGCTTCGCCTTCTCCGAAGCGCTCAAGAGCAAGGGCGGCGAATGGAGCTTCGACAATCTCGACCATTGGCTGAAAAGCCCGCGTGAATTTGCCCCCGGCACCAAGATGACCTTTGCCGGCCTCTCCAACCCGGCCGATCGCGCCAACCTGATCGCCTGGCTCAACACCCAGGGGTCCAACCTCCCCCTGCCCGCCGCCGATGCCGCGCCCGCCGCTGCCGACAATGCCGCCCCGGCCGAAGGCAATGCCGCCAACGCGACCGAGGCCCCGGCCGAGAACGCGGCGCAGTAAGTTTCGGATAGGGCGCGGCCGGTGGCGGCGCCCTTTTCGGCTATCGGCTGCGCACCGCCGTCACGCCGCGCTCCGCATCCAGTGCCACGACCAGATCGGCCCGCGCCGGCATTTCCGCCAATATATGCCGGGTCAGCCGCTCATAATGCTGGATGAAGCGGGCAACCTGCGCATCGTTCATCACCGCACTGCCGCCGCCGGCCCGCAACGCCGCCTCCTGCTGCGTCCGCCAGCCCTGCACCACGTCGAACCCCGGCGCCGCCAGCAGCGCCAGCGCATCGATCCGCCCGAACAGCGTCTGATAATCCCCAACCAGCGCCGCATTGACGAAGCGCCGCCAGCGCCCGTCGCCATCCTCGTCCCGCTCCAGCACGTTGACCGGGGCATCCAGTGCGCCTGCCTCCTGCGCCCGCGCGCCCACGCACCAGCCCTCCAGGATCAGCAGCCGCAGTCCCGCCCCGGCCTCCGGCCACGCGCTTTCAGGCAAGCGATCATCCACCGCCTTGTCGAACCGCGGCAAGCACGCCGCCCGCCCCGCCGCCAGCGCATCCAGCACCCGCAAGCCCAGCGCGACATCATGCGTCCCCGGCACGCCCCGCGTCCGCAGCAGCGGATGCACGCTCCCGGCGAGCACTTCCCGCTCACCCTTGGTCAGATACAGATCGTCGATCGACAGGATCGCGCTCGCCACGCCCCGCGCGCCCATGCGCGCCAGCAGCGCCTGCGCCAATGTGCTCTTGCCGCTGCCCTGCGCCCCGCACAGGCCCAGCACGGCCAGGCCGTCCTTTTCTTCCAGCAGGCGCAGCGCCAGGCGATCGACCGCATCGAGCGCCGACGCCGCCATGGTCAGAGCTGCGCGACCAGCAGCTTGTCGATCTTGCGTCCGTCCATGTCGACAATCTCGAAGCGCCAGCCCTGATCCTCGGCATAGTCGCCGACTTCCGGCAACCGCTTGAGCAGCCACAGCACATGGCCCGCGACCGTCGCATAATCGCGGTCCTCGGACAGGTTGATGTCGATCTTCTCGGCCAGCTGGTCGATCGGCATCTGGCCCGACACCAGCAGGCTGCCATCCTCGCGCTCGACCATGTCCGGCTCGTCATAGACGTCGCGGTCGGACGCGAAATGGCCGGCGATGGCGGACAGCAGGTCGGCCGGGGTCACGATCCCCTCGAAATGCCCATATTCGTCATGCACCATCACCATCGGCACGTCGGACTTGCGCAGCACTTCCAGCGCATCCATCGCATCGACCTGGTCGGGCACGACCTCCGCCTTGCGCAGCAGCGCCTCGATATTCAGCGCCTCGCCCCGGAACAAAGCGGTCATGATGTCGCGCGCCTGGACGATGCCGATAATGTCCTCGACCGATCCACGCCCCACCGGCAGGCGGGTATGCGGCGTTTCCAGCAGGCGCAGGCGGATCGTGTCCTCATCGGCGTTGATGTCGATCCAGTCGACATCCATGCGCTGGGTCATCACCTCGCGCACCGGCCGGTCGGCCAGCCGCACCACGCCGGAGATGATCGCCCGCTCGCTTTCCTCGATGATGCCCGACCGGCTCGCCTCGGCGACGATCAGGTGCAGTTCCTCCACCGTGACATGATGTTCGGATTCGCGGTCCAGCCCCAGCAGCTTGAAGATGAGGCCGCTCGACTTGTCGAGCACCCACACCACCGGCGCGGTCAGCTTGGCCAGATAAAGCATCGGCGTCGCCACCAGCACGGCGATCGGCTCGGGCTGACGCAGCGCGAACTGCTTGGGCACCAGCTCGCCAATGATCAGCGAGGCATAGGTGGTGAGGCCGATGACCAGCGCAAAGCCAAGATTTTCCGCCATATTGGGCGACAGGCCCAGCGCCGCCAGCCGCTCGCCGGTCGGCCCGCCAAGGCTGGCGCCCGAATAGGCGCCCGAAATGATGCCGATCAGGGTGATGCCGATCTGGACGGTCGACAGGAACTTGCCGGGGTCCGCCGCCAGCTGCAACGCCGACTTGGCGCCGCGCTTGCCCGCCTTCTCCATCGCCTGCAGCCGTGGCTTGCGTGCGGACACGATGGCCAGCTCCGACATCGCGAAGACGCCGTTCAGCGCGACCAGCGCCAGGATGATGATGAGGTCTACCCAGGGGAAGGGCGTCGGAGCGGGAGGGGGGATCGTGGCCATGGTGGTCCCCTCCCCTATAACCTTTATTCTTTCGTTTTCACAACCATCCCATCATCGCCCGTTCAGTTCACTTGTGGAACAATCCATCGCCTGGGTAATTAGGGAGGCATCCATCCACGCGGATGCCAAAGACAAGGGAATAGAAGAATGAGGATTTCGCACCGGATCATGATGGCGGCCGGCCTGGCCGCGATGCTGACCACCACCGCCTGCACCACCGACCCGGAAACCGGGCAGAAGCGCATGTCGAAGGCGGCGATCGGCGGCATCGGCGGCGCGCTGGGCGGCTATCTGCTGGGCGATCTGGTCGGCGGCCGGCATGACCGCACCGAAAAGATCCTGGGCGCCGGCATCGGCGCGATCGCGGGCGCCGGTATCGGCTCCTACATGGACGAACAGGAACGCAAGCTGCGACAGCAGACCGCCGGCAGCGGTGTCGACGTGATCCGCCAGGGCGACGACCTGCTGCTGCGCATGCCCTCGGGCATCACCTTCGCGTTCAACGACGCCAGCGTCCAGCCGCAGTTCCGCCCCACGCTGGACGAGGTATCCTCGATCCTGTCGCAATATCCCAAGACCTATATCGACGTTTATGGCCACACCGACAGCGACGGGTCGGACGCCTATAACCAGACGCTGTCGGAACGCCGCGCGCAGTCGGTCGCCGGCTATCTGACCAGCCATGGCGTCCAGTCGGCCCGCATCGCCACCCGCGGCTTTGGCGAAACCCAGCCGATCGCGTCCAACGCAACCGAGGAAGGCAAGGCCGCCAATCGCCGCGTCGAGATCAAGATCTCGCCCGTCACCGAATCCGACGTGCGCAACTGACGATGGCTCGGGCCGCTCGAACGGGCGGCCCGACCGACCATCTGCGCTGCCGACAGCACAAAACCGCCCCTACGCGCCCGTCAACATTATCCTCATTGACCTTCGCGCGCGCCGGGCATAGCAGGGCCGCCGCTGTCGCAACCCAAAGAGTGCCCTGACAATGACCTATGTCGTGACCGACAACTGCATCCGCTGCAAATATATGGATTGCGTCGAGGTCTGCCCCGTGGACTGTTTCTACGAGGGCGAGAACATGCTGGTCATCAATCCCAATGAGTGCATCGACTGCGGCGTGTGCGAACCGGAATGCCCGGCCGAGGCGATCCTGCCCGACACCGAGAACGGCCTTGAAAAGTGGCTGGAACTCAACACCAAATATTCGGCCGAATGGCCCAACATCACGGTCAAGGGCGAGGCCCCGGCTGACGCCGACGCGATGAGCGGCGTAGAGAACAAGCTGGAGCAGTTCTTCTCGCCCGAACCCGGCGAGGGCAGCTGATCGATATTATCCTGCGCCATCAAGGCGCAGCGTCCCATTTTGTGCCGCACCCCCAGACTTTGTGTCCGGGGGTGGCAATTTTGTTACGAATCTGCTAAATAGCGCCCAGCGGACGAACATGGTCGCGTTCGTCCTGGAGTATTCGCATCATGTCTTGACGGTGACGCCGCGGACTTTCCCCGACTCGTGCCCCTGCTGCACCTGCCCCGCGACGGCCCGTTCCCCGGTTGAATAGAAAGGTTTCAAATGGCTGCCAAGGCGCTGTCCTTTGACGTTGGTGATTATGTCGTTTACCCCAAGCACGGCGTGGGCCGTGTGATCGAACTCCAAAAGGAGCAGATCGCGGGCATGGAACTGGAGCTGTATGTGCTCCGTTTCGAAAAGGAGCGCATGACGCTGCGCGTTCCCACCAACAAGGCCGAAGGCGTCGGCATGCGCAAGCTGTCCTCCAACAAGACGCTGGAGGAATCGATGGAAACCCTGAAGGGCAAGCCCAAGGTCAAGCGCACCATGTGGTCGCGCCGCGCCCAGGAATATGAAGCGAAGATCAATTCGGGCGACCTGGTGTCGATCGCCGAAGTGACCCGCGACCTGTTCCGTGCCGACGACCAGCCCGAGCAGAGCTATTCCGAGCGCCAGATCTTCGAGGCCGCTTCCAGCCGCCTCGCCCGCGAACTCGCCGCAATGGAAGAGACCGACGAGCCCACCGCGCTGCAGAAGATCCTGCGCATCCTCAATGAGGCCGCACCGAAATATGCCAAGGTCGAAGGCTGATCCCTTCGCCCGAACAGGCTGAAACATGACGAAGGGCGCCCTCCCAGAGGGCGCCCTTCTTCGTTACGGCAGGGCCATTGCGGGAATCCTGCCCTCGTCCGTTGACTCCCCCGAACCGTTCTTCAGGACGCATAGGGGAATAGCCATGACCGACCAAGATGACGCGCAGCAGGATCTGATCCAGCGCGGCTATTCGCGCCGCGACGCCGCCCGCATATTGGGCGTGCTGGGCGCGGGCGTGGCGGTCGCCACCGCCGGCACCCCGGTCTGGGCGCAGCACAATGACGGCCCGGAAGAAGGCAATTTCCCCAAGGTGCGGATCGGCTCCAACGAATGCTGGACCGGCCCCTTCCCCGTCGCCCAGGCCGCCGCGGCGAAGATCGTGTCCCACGCCAATTTCTATCACCCCGGCACCGAAGTCACCGACTTCAAGAAGGCGCTCGCGACCATCGAAGGCGTGCCGGTCGACCATGTCCTGCCCTGGCCGGGGTCCAGCGACCCGCTCTCGCGCATCGTCGTCGCCTTCTGCTCGCCGCAAAAGGGGCTGGTGACCGCCGATGTCAGCTATGAACAGCCCTGGGGCACGGCGGAATGGGCCGGCGCCAAGGTGACGAAGGTGCCGCTGACGCCCGATTATCGCCACGACGTGAAGGCGATGCTGGCCGCCAATCCGGACGCCGGCCTCTATTATATCTGCTCGCCCAACAACCCCACCGGCACGCTGACGCCGGTGGCCGACATCGAATGGCTGGTCGCCAACAAGCCGGCCGGATCGATCGTCCTGGTGGACGAAGCCTATCTCCATTTCTCGCACGGCCAGTCGGCCGCGCCGCTGGTTGCGCAGGGCAAGGACGTGATCGTGCTGCGCACCTTCTCCAAGCTGTTCGGCATGGCCGGCATGCGGCTGGGCGCCACCATCGCGCGGCCGGACCTGCATGCCAAAATGATGCGCTATGACGGCAAGCGCATGTCGACCAACCTGCCCCTGCCCTCGGTCGTGTGCGGCACGGTGGCGCTGACGCAGAAGGCGCTGATCGAGCAGCGCCGGGCCGAGATGATCGCCGCGCGCGACTTCACCTTCGCCCATCTCACCAAGCGCGGGGTCAAGTTCATCCCGTCGGACGCCAACATGTTCATGGTCGACTGGGGCAAGCCGGCGGCCGGGGTGCAGGCCCAGTTCCTGGCGGCAGGCGTCGGCATCGGCCGTAACTGGGCGCCCTGGCCCACCATGTCGCGCGTCACCGTCGGCTCGATGGCCGACATGCAGGCCTTCTGCGCTGCGCTCGACAGGATCATGGTCTGAAAAAGGGCCGGCTTCGCTGTGGAAGCCGGCCCTTTGGATCAATTGCCCTTTACCGAATCGGCGGCATCCTTGGCGGCGTCGCCGACATCGCTCGCGGCCTGACCGACCTGGCTCGCCGCGCTCGACACGGCATCATCCTTGCGGGTCTGGCTGCTGATCAGGAAGAAGGCGGCAACAGCCACCACCACGACCAGCAACAGGATCGCGATCGTCGTGCCACCGCCGCCGCTGCGCTTTTCGATGATGGTCGTCGTGGGCGCCGGGCGTTCCTGATAATCTGCCATATAGTCTCTCCTCTTTGTCACCCCGTGGGGGCAACAATGCCGGAGAGCGGGCAAAGGTTTCAGCCGCCCCGCTGGCCCGCCTTACTCGCCGGTCGGGACGAAGGCGCCCTTGGCGCGGTCCTTGACCACCTTGTCGGCGCGGAACACCGATCCGCTCATGGTGATATAGACGCCCGGTTCGGCGACCTGCGCGGTGGCGAAAGCCATGCCAAGGTTGAAGCTCGCATCGCTCTCGCCAAAGCGCGCCGGGGCCAGCGCACCGACCAGCACGACGGTCTTGCCGGGAATATCCTGCAACAGCTTGGCCGTCTCGGTCATGGTGTCGGTGCCATGGGTGATGACGATATGCTTCTCGCGCGCGGCGGCAACGCGGGCGGCGATCAGCGCACGATCGGTGTCGTCCAGTTCCAGACTGTCCTTGCGGGTGATTTCCTCGATCCGGAAGGGGCGCTTGACCCGTGCCACCTGCAACAGCTTGGCCATCACCGTCTCACCGACCTGATAGTCGGACAGGGCGTCGAAATAGACCTTGTCGATCGTGCCACCGGTGGTGAGCAGCAGGATGGGGGTTTCGGGGGACAGCATGAACGGACTCCGTATATCGATCGCGCCCCCTTAACGGATAATGGCGCGGACCGGAACCGTCCCTATTCGCCCCGCGCCATCGCCGCACCACGGTCACGCGCGGCGACCAGCGTGTCGGTCAGAAGGTCGAGCAGGCGATTGTCGGCGTCCAGCACATTGAGGCCCTGGCGCGTCATGCCGCCGGGGCTGGCGACCTGATCCGCCAGGGTCGCCGGGCTGACGCTGGCGCGCGCCGCCATGTTCGCCGATCCCTGCACCGTGGCCAGCGCCATGCGCGCGGCCTGATCGGCGGGAATGCCCAGCGCCTCGCCGGCGCGCGACAACGCATCGATGAAACGGAACAGGAAGGCCGGGCCGCAGCCCGACAGGGCCGTCACCTGATTGAACAGGGCTTCGTCACCCATCCATTCGGCCAGGCCCAGCGGCGCGATCAGCGCGGCGATGTCGGCCTTGGCTACCGCTTCCGTCGCCGCATCGGTGTAGAGCGCGACCACGCCCTCGCCCAGCCCGACCGGCAGGTTGGGCATGGCGCAGACGACATCCCGCGGTGCCGGGAAATGCCGGCGCAGGTCGGCGATCGGCGTGCCGGCCAGGATCGACACCAGCCGCGTTTCCGCCGTCAGCAGCGGCGCAAGCCCGGCCGCGACATCGGCAATCTGATAGGGCTTCATGCCCAGCAGCACAGTCGTGCCAGCTGGCAGCGCCGCGGGATAGGCGGTGACGACGGTCACGCCCTGCGCCACCGGCTTGCCGCTCGGCCGCAGCACGGTGACGCGGGCGGGGTCGAGCCCGCAGGCCAGCCAGCGGGTCAGCATCTGCCCGGCCATGTTGCCGCAGCCGACAAGGAAAAGATGTTCGGGCCAGCAGGCAATGGTCATGGTCAGGCTTTCAGGCAGATATGTCAGGCTTCGCCGCGGGTTTCGATCAGGCTCGCGCTGATCGCCTCGCTCGGGCTCTTGCCGCCCCACAGGACGAACTGGAACACGGGATAGAAACGCTCGCACTCGTCGATCGCGGTCTCGATCAGCACCTGCGCCTGGTCCAGCGTCAGCGTGCCGCCCTGCCCCAGCAAGGCGCCATGGCGGAACAGGATGATGCCGCTCGACGACCACAGCTCGAAATGGCCGAGCCAGAGCTGTTCGTTGATCAGGCCCAGCGTCTCGTAGATGACGGCGCGCTTGTCGTCGTTGACGCGGATGTCGGGCAGCGCGAGAAGCTGCAGCACCTGATCCTCGTCACGCCAGATGCCGCGCAGCTCATATTGCGCCCACGACCCCTGGGTACTCGCGACGATCTCGTCCTCGCCGACCTGCTCATAGCTCCAGCCATGCGCCTCGTAAAAGGCCGCCAGCATGTCGATCGGCGCGGCCTCATGGCCGCCATTCTCAAATTCGTCGCTATCCATCATCGGCGCGCCTTTATCACCGCAAGCGGCGAAAGGACAGGGCGCTTACTCGGCGCCCGCATCCTTATCCACAGCTTTCGTCTTGGCGGCGCGCACGGTCTTGGTGACCGGTTCGGGCGCCTTGCCTTCCAGCGCGTCGAGGCGGGCCTTGAGCAGTTCGACTTCCTCGCGCGCGGCGGCGGCCATCGCCTTGACCGCGTCAAATTCCTCGCGGCTGACGAAGTCGACGCCGCCGATCCATTCCTTGGCGCGTTCGCGCGCATTGGATTCGAACTCGCGGGTTATGCCCGCGACCGTGCCGGCAGCGCCGTTCACCAGCTTGGCCAGGTCGTCGAAAAAGCGGTTCTCGCTCTGCATGATCGTCTATCCTCGTATCAGGCGCGTGGATGCGCCGAAATCATATCTGGGTCTGGAGTGCCGGCGCGACAAGCCTGTGCGCATCCGGGTTCAGGCGGCCGACCTCATAGTTGAGGTAGGAGGCAAAGACCAGCCAGACCAGATAGGGCAACATCAACGCACCGGCAAAGGGACGGATCCGCCAGAACAGGGTGGTGGTGACCGCCACCAAGAGCGCCAGCACAAGGATCAGCCCCAGCGCCGCACCGACCTGATGCGCGCGAAAGAAGAGCGGCGACCAGGCAAGGTTGAACGCCAGCTGCACCAGGAACAGCGCGACCGCCGCGCCCCGCCCCCTGGCCCCGCGCGCATGCAGCACGATCGCGAAGGCCAGCGCCATCAGTATATAAAGGATCGTCCAGGCGACGGCGAAGGCCCAACCCGGCGGCATCAGCGCGGGCAGGTTGAGCGAGGCGAACCAGCGATTGCCAAAACCGCTATTGGCGAGCCTGCCCGACAGGAAGCCGAGAAAGACGATCGCGGGCACCGTGACCAACGCCCAGCGCAGATAGGCAAGACGCAACTGACCCTGGGACGCGATCTCGTTCATCGGCAACGCAGCTCCAAGCTATTCGGCGGGTTCGGGCGAATCCTTGAGCGCCGAATCCAGTTTGCGACCAACGGTTTGCGGAGAAACCGTGCGCTTGGCAACGCGCGAATAGAAAATGGGAATGAGGAACAGGGTGATGAGCGTCGCCAGGCTGACACCGAACACGATCACCACGCCGATCGAATGGCGCGCCGCCGCACCGGCCCCGCCGCGCAGCACCAGCGGCACCGCACCGATGACGGTCGCGATCGACGTCATCAGGATCGGGCGCAGACGCCGCTTGGCCGCCTCGCGGATCGCCTCGGCAATCTCCATCCCCTCGTCGCGCAGCTGGTTGGCGAACTCGACGATCAGGATGCCGTTCTTGGCGGCCAGGCCCACCAGCATGACGATGCCGATCTGGCTATAGAGGTTGATCGACCCGCCAGTGATCGCCAGGCCCAGCGCGCCGCCCGCCACCGCCAGCGGCACCGTCGCGATGATGACGCCGGGATGGATGAAGCTTTCGAACTGCGCGGCGAGCAGCAGATAGACGATCAGGATGGTGAGGCCGAAGACGACCCAGATCGACCCGCCGGTCTCGCGCAGCGACTGGCTTTCGCCCCGATAGCCGATCGCCAGCACCTCGGGCGACTGGCGCGCCTGGTCCTCCAGGAAGGCCAGCCCCTGCCCCAGCGACGTGCCCGGCGCCAGCGCGGCGGTCAGGGTGATGGCGCGCAGCTTGTTATAGCGGTTGAGCTGGCGTGGCCCGGCCACTTCGCGCACGGTCACGACCGCCGACAGCGGCACCAGCACGCCGCTGCGGCTGCGCACCTGGATACGTTCCAGATCGGCGAGCGTCTGGCGCCCGTCACGCTCCGCCTGCACGAGCACGCGATATTCCTCGCCCCGGTCGACATAGGTGGTGACGCGGCGCGAACCGAGCAGGCTTTGCAGCGCCTGGCTGACATCGTTCACCGACACGCCCAGGTCGCCGGCGCGCTGCAGATCGGTCTCGATCCGCATCTGCGGCTTGGTTTCCTTATAATCGCTGTCGAGGTTGATGAGCCCCGGATAGCTCGCCGCCGCCAGCATGATGCGGTCGCGCGCCGCCACCAGCCCCTCATAGGTGGAGCCGGCCAGCACGATATTGACCGGCAGGCCGCGACCACGGCCCAGGCCCGATCGCGGCGCGGCATTGCCGCGCACGCCCGGCTGGTCGGCGATCACCTTGTTGATGATGGTCGCGACTTCCGCCGTGGTGATGGTCCGGTCTTCCCACGGCCGCAGGAAGGCGATGACATTGCCGTTGTTATAATCGTCGGTGGTGCCGAAGCCGCCGGGGGTGCGGATCACCAGATTCTGCAGCGTGCCATCCTTGCGCAGGAAGGCGAGATCATTCTCGATCTTCTGCATATAGGCCATCATCCGGTCGAAGCCGGTGCCTTCGGGCGCGTTGATATTGGCCTCGACCACGCCGGTATCCTCGGCCGGGGCCAGTTCGGCCGGCAGGCGGGTGAAGAGGAAGAAGGCGACGCCCAGGAAGATCGCAACGCCCAGCAGCGGCATCAGAGGTTTCTTCAAGGTCCAGTCGAGCCAGCGGCCATAGCCATGCTCGATCCGCTGGAAGCGATCATCGACCCAGCGCGCCAGCCGGCCACGCTCGGCATTCTTGAGCAGCTTGGAGCAGAGCATCGGCGCGAGGCTCAAGGAGATGAAGCCCGAAAAGCCGATCGCCGCGATCATCGCGATGGCAAGTTCGCGGAACAAGAGGCCGGTCTGGCCGGCCAGGAACATCACCGGCACGAACACGGCGCAGACGACCAGCGTGGTCGAGATGATGGCAAAGCCCACCTGCCGCGTGCCGAGATAGGCGGCGACCAGCGGATCGTCGCCCTGTTCGACGCGGTGATAGACATTTTCCAGCACCACGATCGCATCGTCCACCACCAGGCCGATCGCGAGGACGAAGGCGAGCAGGGTCAGCAGGTTGATCGACAGGCCAAGCAGCCACATCACCGCGCAGGTGGCGAGCAGGCAGATCGGCACCGTGACGGCCGGCACGATCGTCGCGCGCACCGATCCCAGGAACAGGAAGATGACGAGGATGACGAGCAGGGCCGCCTCGATCAGCGTGTCATAGACATTGTCGATCGCGCGTTCGATGAACAGGGATTCGTCGGTGCCGATCGCCACCTTCATGCCCTTGGGCAGGGTCGGCTCCAGCTCCTTGATCAGCGCCTTGGCCTTTTGCGCCACTTCCAGCGTGTTGGCGCCCGACTGGCGGATGATGCCGATGCCGATCGCCGTGCCCTGGTTGGAACGGAAGCTGCTATAGGGGTTTTCGGCCCCTTCCTCGATCCGGGCGACATCGCCCAGCTTCACCTGATAGCCATCCTCGCCCCGGCCCACGACCAGTTGCGCGAACTGGTCCGGCGTGGCGAAGGGCCGCTCGACGCGCAGCGTCTGGTTCTGATCCTTCGATTCAAAGCGGCCGGCGGGCAATTCGACATTCTGCGTGCGCAGCGCCGCCTCGACATCGGCCGGGGTCAGGCCGAAGGCGGCCAGCTTTTCCGCGTTGAACCAGATACGGGTCGACGGCCGCGCCTCGCCGCCGATGGTGACGCGGGCGACGCCGTCGATCGCGGCGAAGCGGTCGGCAATGTTGCGGTCGAGATAGTCGCTGATCTGGATCGGCGACCAGCCGGGGCGCGAGAAGGCGAGGAACAGGATCGATCGCGCGTCGGAATCGACCTTGCGGATCTCGGGCGCCAGCGCATCCTCTGGCAAATCCTGCGTCACGGAGCCGACACGGTCACGCACGTCATTGGCGGCGCTGTCGATATCACGCGAGGGATCGAACTCGATATTGATGTTGGACGTGCCGTCCTGCGAGGTCGAGGTGATGGTCTGGATGCCCTGCACGCCCGCGACCGCATCCTCGATCTGCTGGGTGATGCGGGTTTCCACCACCGACGCGGCGGCGCCGGTATAGGTCGTCTCGACCGAGACGATCGGCGGGTCGGTATCGGGATATTCGCGGACCGACAGGCTAAAATAGCCAACCAGGCCGACGATGCACATCAGCACCGCGACCACCGCCGAAAAGACCGGCCGGCGGACCGAGAGATCGGAGAGCTGCATCGGCTTAGCCGGCGGCCTTGGCGGTCTTGCCGCCCTTGTCGTCATCACCCTTCTTGTCGCCGGCCAGGCGCACCGGCGCGCCGTCGGTCAGCTTCACCACGCCTTCGGTCACGATCTGCTGGCCCGCCTTCACGCCGCCCAATATTTCGACCAGGCCGTTCTGGCGGATGCCGGTTTCGACCTTCGTCCGCTTGGCGGTGCGACCGTCCAGCACGAAGACGAAACGCTCGTCGCCATCGCCGATCACGGCCAGTTCGGGTACGCCCAGCGACTGGCGCTCGCGCGAAAAGACGCTGACGGTCAGCAGCATGCCGGGCTTCAGCGCCTTGTCGGGATTGGGCATGATCGCGCGGACCCGCACGGCACGCGTGGCGGGATCAATCACCGGGTCGATCGTTGCGATCGTGCCATTGAATGGCCGGTCGGGCCAGGCGGCGGACAGTGCCTTGATCGGCATGCCCTCGCGGATCATCGACAGCCGCGTCTCGGGCACGGTGAAGTCCAGCTTGATCCGCGAAATATCGCTGACCGTGGCGATCGCGGTGCCGGCGGTGATGACCGCGCCGGGCGAGACCGTGCGCAGGGAAACCCAGCCGCTGAACGGCGCGCGGATGGTGCGGTCGCCGATGCCGGCGCGGGCGAGGTCGGCATTGGCACGGGCGCTGCTGGCGAGCGCAATCTGCTGCTCGACCGTGGCGCCGGTGGCAAAGCCGCGCGACTTGAGCGCCTGGATACGCTTCAACTGCTGGTCGGCCTGCAGCGCAGTCGCCTCGGCCGCAGCCAGCTCGGCCTTTTCCTGGCCCACGGCCATGCGGGCGATCACCTGCCCCTTGGACACGAAACCGCCATCGGTGAAGTTCAGCACGTCGATCCGCTCGGTCACCGGCGCGGACAATATCACCTGCTCATTGGCGAGCGCGGTGCCGACCGCCTCGACATTGTCGGTGAAGCGGGTGGGCGCAATCGCCACCGCCTCCACCAGGGCTGGCGGGCGAGCTTTCTTTTCCTTCTCTCCGCCGCAACCGGCAAGACAAAGGGCAACGAGAATGACAGGCAGGGTCGAGCGCATGACGAGGGGCTAACGGGCCTTTGTGACGGACACAACCGCATGGAATGTGTCAAAATGTATCGCAGGGCGGGTAACGAAGCTGGCGCGATTATCCGCCAAGCCGCGCGTGAATCAGAAATTCGACATTGCCCTGCGGTCCGGTGATCGGACTAGTCGTGATTCCAAGCACTTCCCAGCCCTTCTCACGGACCCAGGCAGCGACTTCGTCGCAGACGCGCTGGTGGATGGCGGGATCGCGCACCACCCCGCCCTTGCCCACTTCCTCGCGCCCTGCCTCGAACTGCGGCTTGATGAGGGCGACCAGCTGCGCGCCGGGCCGGGCGAAACCGATCGGTTTTTCCAGCACCTTGGCCAGGCTGATGAAGCTGGCGTCGCACACGATGATGTCGACCGGCTCAGGGATATGGGCGTCGGTCAGGATGCGGGCGCTGGTCTGCTCATGGACGATGACGCGATCGTCTGAGCGCAGCTTCCAGGCGAGCTGGTTGGTGCCGCTGTCGACGGCATAGACCTTTGCCGCGCCCTTGGTCAGCAGCACGTCGGTGAAGCCGCCGGTCGAGCTGCCGACGTCGATCGCGACGAAGCCGGTGACGTCGATGCCATATTCATCGATCGCATGCGCCAGCTTGATGCCGCCGCGCGAGACCCAGGGATGGTCGCGCCCGCGCACGTCCAGTTCTGCGTCAGCCGCCACCTGCTGCCCCGCCTTCTCGACCTTCTTGTCACCGAGATAGACGAGGCCGGCGAGAATCAGCGCCTGCGCCCGCGCCCGGCTTTCGGCGAGGCCATTGTCGACAAGCAACTGGTCGGCACGAATCTTGGCCATCAGCGCACCAGGCCGGTGAGGGTCGACGGGGTCAGTAGCTGCGGCAATGTCTGGGCCTCCTTGCCCGGTGCGTACCAGAGGTAGAGCGGCACGCCCGAACGGCCCTGCGCTTCAAGGAAGCGGGTAATCGCCGGATCGGCATTGGTCCAGTCGCCCATCATGACGGTGACGCCCGCCTTCTCGAACGCCGCGCGCACCTCCGCCCGCTCGATCGCGGCGGCTTCATTGGCCTTGCAGGTCAGGCACCAGTCGGCGGTGAAATAGAGGAAGACCGGCTTGTTCGCGGCGCGCAGCCCGTCGAGCTTTTCCGCGTCGAAGGCGAGGACGTTGCCTTCATCCTGATGTTGGAGGCGAGGGTCGGCATAGGGCACCGAGGCTATGGCAACAACGCAGATCAGGGCAGCGCCAACCAGCCATGTCATGCCGCCCTTTTTTCCGGATCGCTGCCTTTCGCCATAGAATGCCAACGCACCGCCCAACACCAGCACGGCGAAGAAACCAATGCTCAAGCCCTCCAGGCCCCGCTGCCGCCACAACAGCCAGGCAAGGCCTAGCGCCGTCAGGAACATCGGGATCGACAGGATGCGCTGCAACCGGCCCATCCACGCACCAGGACGCGGCAGGCGATTGCGCAAAGCCGGCAGATAAGCGAGCAACAGGAAGGGCAGCGCCAGACCAAGGCCAAGGCCGGCAAAAATCGCCAGTGCCGCGCCCAGCGGCAATACCAACGCGGTCCCCATCGCCGCGCCCATGAACGGCCCGGTGCAGGGCGTCGCGACGAAGGCGACCAGCGCGCCGGTCCAGAAGGCACCGGCCGCGCCTTGCTGGCGGGTCAAGCGATCGCCACCGCCGAAAGCGGGCAGGTCGAACAGGCCGGCAAGATTGAGCGCTATGGCCGTCACCAGCAGAAGCAACAGGATGATAATCTCGGGCCGTTGCAACTGGAACGCCCAGCCCAGCGCCGCGCCACCAGCACGAAGTCCGAGCAGAAGACCGCCCAAAGCCAGACAGGCGATGATCACGCCAAGGGTGTAAGCCAGCGCCTCGCGACGCGCCGCCCGTTCGTCACCACCCGCCTTGGCCAGGCTCAGGGCCTTCAACCCCAGGATCGGGAAGACGCAGGGCATGACATTGAGCAGCAGCCCGCCCAATATCGCCCCGCCCAGCGCCAGCAATATCGTGCCCGCGAGCCCCTTGGGCGCGATCGCCGCGACCTCGCCGGGCTTGGCGCTCAGCAGGAAACCGACATGGTCGCCGGTGCGCAGCACCGCCTGCGCAGCGCCGCCCTTGAAACCCTCGCCCGCCTCCGTCTCGACCAGCAGCCGGTCGCCCTCGCGGCTGACCTTCTGCGCGGCGGCGAAGCGGGCCAGCCCGTCGCTCAGCGGGAAGAGGTGGACGTCGCGCGCCTGCGCATCGGCCGGGAACGGCACCGACAGGCGCAGCTTGCCGTCGACGATCTGATAGGTTGCCTCGCTGCCCAGCGGCCGGGGCAGATGGCCGCGCCAGCCATCGAAGCGCGCCTGCATCGCCGGCACGACCTTGCCGTCGCCCGCGACCAGTTCCAGCGCCAGTTCGCCGCTTTCCGGCACGCAGATCTTGTCGGTGCAGGCCAGCCATTCGGCCTTCACCCGGATCGGCAGGCGGGTGCCCGCCGCCACGTCCGGCGCCACGCCCAGATTGGCGAGCACCGCATAGGGGCCTTCATAGACATGGTTCATCAGGCCCGAAATCAGCAGCGTCTCGGGCACCGGATAGCGCAGCGCGCCAATCGTCACGCCCTTGGGCAGGGTCCAGGTCACGGTCATGCCCAGGCCCGCATCGCCCGGATTTTCCCAATAGCCGTGCCAGCCCTTTCCCGGCTTCATGGCAAAGGCGATGGTCGTGCCCTTGCCGGGCGCGGGCGCCGTGCTTTCGGCCATCAACTGCGCGGCGATATGCGCCGGGCCGCCGCCAAAGGCTGCCTGGGCCTGCACGGCCGGCGATGCGATCGACAGCCCCGCCAGCATGGCGAGCGTCACGAATATGACTTGAAAAATCCGCATCGGGCCTCTGGTCGGGTGGATGCAAGGGGGCTAGGTCGCTCCCTATCCGCCGTCAAGGCATGAGAAGGTACCCATAATGTTGAAACACGTCGCCGCTGCACTGTTGCTCGCCACTGCCATGCCCGTCGTGGCGCAGAGCCCCGCGCCTGCAGCCGCTCCTGCACCGGCCGCCCGCAGCATTGCCGCGACTCCGCCCAAGCTGATCGTCGCCATCTCGGTCGACCAGTTTTCGGCCGACCTGTTCAGCGAATATCGCCAATATTATACCGGCGGCCTCAAGCGCCTGACCAGCGAAGGCGCGGTCTTCCCGCGCGGCTATCAGAGCCACGCCGCGACCGAGACCTGCCCCGGCCACTCGACCATCCTGACCGGCAGCCGCCCGTCACGCACCGGCATCATCGCCAATAACTGGTTCGACCTCGACGCCAAGCGCGAGGATAAGAATCTCTATTGTGCCGAGGACGAAAGCCAGCCGGGCAGCAGCAGCGACAAATATGAAGCCTCGCCCCTGCACCTCAAGGTGCCGACGCTGGGCGGCCGGATGAAGGCGGCCAACCCCGCCACCCGCGTCGTGTCGGTCGCCGGCAAGGATCGCGCCGCGATCATGATGGGCGGCGCGACCGCCGACCAGGTCTGGTGGCTGGGCGGGCCGCAGGGCTATGTCAGCTACAAGGGCGTCGCCCCCACCCCGCTCGTCACCCAGGTCAACCAGGCCTTTGCCCAGCGCCTGGCCCAGCCCAATCCCGGCTTCGAGCTGCCCGCCCAATGCGTGTCGAAGGATTTCCCGGTCCAGGCCGGCAACAAGACGGTCGGCACCGGCCGCTTCGCCCGCGAAGCCGGCGACTTCAAGGGCTTCCGCATCTCGCCCGAGCAGGATGCGATGACCCTCGCCTTCGCCGCCGCCGCGATCGAGAGCATGCAGTTGGGCAAGCAGACGCAGACCGACATCATCTCGATCGGCCTGTCGGCAACCGACTATGTCGGCCACACCTTCGGCACCGAAGGCACCGAAAGCTGCATCCAGGTCGACCGGCTCGACACGGAACTCGGCGCCTTCTTCGACAAGCTCGACAAGGACGGCATCGACTATGTCGTGGTGCTCACCGCCGACCATGGTGGCCATGACCTGCCCGAACGCCACCGCATGAACGCGATGCCGATGGAACAGCGCGTCGACATGGCGCTGACACCCAAGGCGCTCAATGCCACCATCGCCGAAAAGGCCGGCCTGCCCGGCAAGAAGGTGATCTGGAGCGATGGCCCGTCGGGCGACATCTATTATGACAAGGGGCTGACCGCCGCGCAGCGCGCCAGGGTCGAGACCGAAGCGCTCAAATATCTGCGCGCCCATCCGCAGGTGCAGACCGTTTTCACCAAGGCGGAAATCGCCGCCACCCCCTCGCCCTCGGGTCCGCCCGAAAGCTGGAGCCTGATCCAGGAAGCGCGCGCCAGCTTCTATCCCAGCCGCTCGGGCGATCTGCTGCTGCTGCTCAAGCCGCGCGTCATGTCGATCCCCGAACAGGCGGTGATGGGCTCGGTCGCCACCCATGGCTCGCCATGGGATACGGACCGTCGCGTGCCGATCCTGTTCTGGCGCAAGGGCATGCAGCATTTCGAACAGCCGCTGGGCGTCGAGACGGTGGACATCCTCCCCAGCCTCGCCGCGCTGATCAAGCTGCCCGTGCCCAAGGACCAGATTGACGGCCGCTGCCTCGACCTGGTCGCCGGCAAGGACGACAGTTGCGCCGGGCAATAAGCCCTTGCCGATCCTCCCCCCGTCAAAAGGGGGAGGATCAGATATTCTCGCCAATCCCGTCCGTGCTTTCCAGCAGCGCATGGACGCGGTGCGGGGCCGACACCTCGACCCGGCTGGTCACTTCATGCCGGGCCTTGGCCTGGCGCACATTACTGTCGGCCGGCACGCTTTCGGTCAGCCAGACATTGCCGCCGATGACCGACCGGCTGCCGATGATGATCCGGCCCAGCACCGTCGCGCCGGCATAGATGACGACATCATCCTCGATGATCGGATGGCGCGGCTGCGCCTTTTCGAGCGCGCCCTTCTCGTCCGAGGGGAAGCTGCGCGCGCCCAGCGTCACGCCCTGATAGAGCCGCACCCGATCGCCGACGATCGCCGTCTCGCCGATGACCACGCCGGTGCCATGGTCGATGAAGAAGCCGTGGCCGATGCGCGCGCCGGGATGGATGTCGATGCCGGTATGGGAATGGGCGATCTCGGAAATGATCCGCGCCACCAGCGGCGCGCCCAGTTCATAGAGGCGGTGGGCCAGCCGATGATGGATGATCGCCAGCATCGATGGGTAGCAGATCAGCACCTCGTCCACGCTGCGCGCGGCAGGATCGCCCAGGAAGGCCGCCTCGACATCGCTGTCGAGCAATGTGCGCAGCGCCGGCAGGCTGTGCGCGAACTCGCCAATGATCCGCGCCGCCGCCGCGTCGACCGCGGCGATCGGATCATCCTTCATCGCATAGATGAGTTCGAGCCTGATCTGGCCATAGAGGCGGCTGAGCACGGTCTGCAGCGTCTCGGCGACATAGGCGTCTTCATTATGCAGTCGCACGAAGCTCGGCCCCAGTCGCAGCGGGAACAGCGCGCCGCACAGCGCGCCGGTGATCTTCACCAGATTGGCGCGCGACGGGAATCCTTCGGCGCCATACTCGGCATGATGCTGCTGTTCCTGCCGCCAGCGACTGCGCGCGGCGGCCAGGTCCGTGACCAGCCGGTCCAGATCCCAATAGCCCACGCCTTCACCCTGCATATCGCCGTCCGCCATTCCCTGCGCCTCTTGTCCGATGGGCAACCGGAATAACCCGCGTCTGCGCGCCAGGATAAACGAGTTTTGCTTGGGGGTAGCGAGATTCTCTTTGCCGAACGCGCCGGAAGGCCGATCAGACCTTGGCTTCCGGCCTGTTCAGATAGAGGCAGATTTCGACGCGCAGCCCGCCCTCGGGTCGGTTGGCCAGCGTCAGGCGACCGCCCTCCTGCTCCACCGTCTTGGCGACGATGGCCAGGCCCAGCCCCATGCCGCGCGTGTTGCGCTGACGCGCCGTATCGAGCCGGTGGAAGGGTTTCAGCACCTCCTCCAGCCGGTCGCGCGGAATGCCGGGGCCATCATCATCGACGCGGATCAACACCTCATTGTCGTGCCGCGCCACGCTGACCCGCGCACGTACCCCATAATGGAGCGCATTCTCGATCAGGTTGCGCACCGCGCGGCGCAGCGACAGCGGGCGAACCTCCATCTCCAGATGATCCGGCCCGTCATAGATCACATCGTCGCCATGATCCTGGAAGGCGTCGACCACCGTCGCGATCGTGACCGCCACGTCGATCCGCACCGCCGGTTCGGGATTCTTCTCGCCGCCCAGAAAGGCCAGCACGGACTCGATCATCTCGCCCATCTCGGCCAGATCCTCGCCCATCGCCTCGCGAATTTCGGGGTCGTCCACCGCTTCCAGCCGCAATTGCAGCCGAGCGAGCGGCGTGCGCATGTCATGACCGACCGCCGCCAGCGTCTCGGTCCGCTCGTTGATCAGGCGATGGATGCGGGTCTGCATCGCGTTGAAGGCACGGATCAGGTTGCGCACATCATTGGTACCCGCTTCCGCCACCGCCACCTGCTGCGCCAGACCGATCCGCTTGGTCGCATGCGTCAGGTCGCGCAGCGGCGCCAATGTCCGCCTGATCAGCACGCCGCCCGCAATCAGCAGCGCCAGAACCGGGATCAGCGCCAGGCCGAAGCGGCCGAAGGTGAAGGCCCATTTGCCGCCGCTATGATGCATGCCGAAATAGAGCCAGCTGCCGTCCGCCAGCTGCAGCCCGCCATTGATCTGCGAGGAGCGTCCGGGCGAATTGAGCCGCAGCCACAGCCGCGATTCATGCAGGCTGGGTTCCCAGTCGACGATCTGCTGCCGCATCCGCGCCAGTTCGGGCGACAGCGGCGGTGGCGGCGGCGCGGCCAGCGTCCAGTGGATATCATAGCGGTCGGTGGTCAGCTGCGCGCTGACCCCGCCGCGCTGGCTGACCGGCGCCTTGGCGACCAGCTTGCGCGCGATCACCAGATGCTCGGCCAGGCGGCGCGCCTCGTCATCCTGCAGCGACAAATGGCTGGCGCGCTCATAGATGAGCGTACCGACCACGAATTCCAGCAGGACGGTCAGCAGCAATATGCCAAAGATGCGGCCGACCAGCCCGAGCGACCGGCTGAACCGCTGTCGTCTCAAGCGCGCGCGACTTCCGCGTTGAACATGTAGCCGACGCCGCGCACCGTGGTGATCGGTGCGGGCCGGTCCTCGGTCGACAGCTTCCGGCGCAGGCGGCTGACCAGCACGTCGATGCTGCGGTCGCTGCTGTCACCCATGCGGGTGCGCGACAATTCGATCAGCCGCTCGCGCGCGATCACCCGCTGCGGATGGCTGAGGAAGCTGCCCAGCAGGTCGAACTCGGCGCCGGTCAGATCGACAATCGCGCCGGTCGGCGACCGCAGTTCACGCCGCGGGAAGTTGACGATCCAGCCGTCGAAGCGCGCTTCATTCTCGCGCTGCTCGTCCGGGCCACGCTCCACGCCGACGCGGCGCAGGATGGCGCGGATACGGGCGATCAGTTCGCGCGTGCCAAAGGGCTTGGGCAGATAATCGTCGGCGCCCAGTTCCAGCCCGACGATACGGTCGGTCTCGCTGCCCTTGGCGCTGATGAAGATGATGGGCACGTCGCTCTTGCGACGGATCTGGCGGCACAGGTCGATGCCGTTGGTGCCGGGCAGCATGACGTCCAGCACGACCAGGTCGACCGGGCCGGCATCGAAGGCCACCCACATTTCCGGACCGGACGAGGCCGGACGGACCTGATAGCCATGTTCCTGCAACGCGCGCGCCGTCAGCGTGCGGAGCGGCGGATCGTCTTCGACAAGGATGATCGAGGGGGCGGTCATGCGCGGAGCAACATCAGGCTGTTCATGATGTTGGGAGATAAGCAGCGACCGGTGGAGGGTCAACCGCAGCTTGCTGCCGAAACAGTTGACGGGGGCCACAGCAACAATTTGTCACGCCGGCGACAGCTCGGCACAAGATAAGGCCCGGAAATACAGCAGATCGGGCCCGCGCGAACGGGCCCGATCCGTAAAGATCAGAAAGCGGCCGAGATCGAGAAGACGACCGTGCTGCGCGCGATCGACTTGCCGAAATTATCGCCGTCCGCGACCTGGAAGTTGGGACGCAGATAATTTTCCTCGACGCGGGCAATGTCGGTGTCGACATAGGCGATGCTCAGCGTCAGCGGCGTGCCCGGCACGGCCAGGTCGGCACCGACCAGCCAATCGAGATATTTGCCGGTCGGCGCGACCGACGTGCCGTTCGGGCCCAGACCGCTATTGCCGTTCGACCAGCCCAGATGCGCCTTCAGGCTGACCGGGGTGTTCGGGATCGCACCGCTGACATCGCCCCAGATGTAGAAATTATCTTCCTTGTCACCCGGCTTGTAGATGGTGCAATCGGCGTCGCTGCACCACTTGCCCAGCGCTTCCTGCTTGGGGGCATAGGCCACGCCGAGCAGACCCTTGACCGGGCCGACCTGGCTCGACAGCTTCACATAGGGTTCGGCGAAGTCGGTCTTGTCGGCGCCCGACGGATACATGTACCAGGTCAGGCCGAGGTCCAGCGTCGCGCCGCTGTCGCCCAGAGGAATGGCATAGCCTGCGAACAGGTCCAGTTCCATGTTGGCGCCGCCAAAGGTGCCCCAGCCCGACAGGTTGGAACCCCAGGTGCCGACATAGACACCGCTTTCATGGGTTGCGGTCAGGCCGCCCTGGATCGCCATGCCGCGATCGGACTGCGAAACACCACGGAAGCGATAATCGGAAACCAGGCCGACGCTGCCGGTCACGGTGACCGGGCCTGCGGGTTCTTCCTGGGCGAAGGCCGGCGCACTCGACATCAGAGCCAGAGCGGCACAAGCGATTTGATACTTCATGAACATTCCCCTTTTACGAAAGAATGTTCCGTCCTGCATCCGCGGCCCGAAGATCTGTTGGAATATCGTCTTCCGTACCGGCGGATAACTACTCGACTATTCTCGCCAGCCGTCGGCGCAAACCTCTATCTTCGCATCTGCACAAGGGAAGAGAGGCTCTGTGATATAGCGATCACGGTTCTTTTCTAAATGCCACTGACATTGTTTCTATTCAATGTCCAAATTGCATCTGAATATGAAAAATCCGCCGCATCCGGGGATGCGGCGGCTTTTCTGTCATGCTGGCTCGTGTCAGGCGACGAGCTGGCGCATCCGTCCGGTCGCGCCGAACAGCTCCACCTTGGCGCCCGCGCCGGTACGGCGATCGGCCCATTCGCGCACCATTTCGGCGCAGGTATGGTCGATATGGGTCAGGCGCTCGACATTGAGGATGACCAGTTGTCCCGCCGGCACCGATTCCAGCTTGGCCGACAGCTTGGGCAGGCTCAGGAAGCTCGCCGTGCCGTGCAGCGCCACTTCATGCGCATCGCCGCGGCTGGCTTCCTCGACGCCCAGGCGCAGGCGGCTGGCATGGGGGATCAGTTCGATCAGCGACAGGCCGATACCCACCAGCACGCCGGTCAGCAGGTCGGTCGCGACGACGCAGATCAGCGTCGCGGCCCACACGATCGCCGGCAGCGGACCATAGAGGTGGAACAGATGCTTGACGTGCGACAGGCTGACCAGACGGAAGCCGGTCACGACCAGGATGCCGGCCAGCGCCGCCATCGGCACTTCGCGCAGCAGCCAGGGCAGCAGCGCGACGAAGCCCAGGATCCAGGCGCCGTGCAGGATCGCCGACAGGCGGGTCTTGGCGCCGGCCTGGACGTTGGCGGACGAGCGGACGATGACGCCGGTCATCGGCAGCGCGCCAGCCACGCCGCAGAGCAGGTTGCCCACACCCTGCGCGCTCAGTTCGCGGTTATAATTGGTGCGCACGCCATCATGCATGCGGTCGACCGCAGCGGCCGACAGCAAAGTCTCGGCACTGGCGATGAAGGCGATCGCGATGGCGGTGGTGATGATCGTCGGGCTCATCAGCTGCGCCAGCAGGCCCTGTTCGGGCAGGCTGATCGCAGACAGGATCGATTCCGGCACCACAACACGGGCGACCGGCAGGCCGAGCGCGAAGGCGACCAGCGTCGCGGCGACAACGCCGACCAGCGCCCCCGGCACCAGCTTCATCGATGCAGGACGGAACTTCTCCCAGCCCAGCATCGCGCCGATGGTGACCAGGCCGACAGCGAAGGCGGTGGCCGCATCCTGATTGGTCAGGCCCAGAATCTGGCCCGGCATCGCGATCAGATTGTGCAGGCCGCTCGACAGCGGCTTGTCATCGAACAGCACATGGAACTGGCCGACGACGATCAGCACGCCGATGCCCGCCAGCATGCCATGCACGACGGCCGGCGAAATGGCGCGGAACCAGCCGCCGACCTTCAGCAGGCCGGCAACGATCTGGATCGCGCCTGCCAGGATCAGGATGGGGCCAAGGGCCGACAGCCCCTGTTCCCGCACGATTTCGAAGACGATGACCGCAAGACCGGCCGCCGGACCGCTGACCTGCAGCGGCGAACCCGCCAGCAGGCCGACGACCAGGCCGCCGATGATGCCGGTGATCAGGCCTTTTTCCGGCGGCACGCCGGAGGCAATGGCGATGCCCATGCACAGCGGCATGGCCACCAGGAACACGACGATCGACGCCGTGAAGTCGCGGCTGAACGTGCCGCCGGAAAAGGCCTTCAACATGATTTACTCCGCAGCTTGTGCGATGAGCGATTCGCCGGCCAGGCGACGCCCATGCGGCAGCGCCACGGGCAGCTTCTGCCCTTCGCGCAGCACCGAGAAACGGCCGGTTTCGCCGTCCAGACCCAGGACCTGGCCGGCATGGATGTCGACATACCAGCCATGCAGGGCGATCTCGCCGCGGGCGATGCCCGACGCGACCGACGGATGGGTGCGCAGGTGCGACAGCTGTACGACGACATTTTCCAGCGCCATGTTGCGCAGCTTTTCGGCGGCATCCAGGTCGGCAGGATAGGATTCGCGGCACAGCTTCTGCGCGGCATGGCTGTGGCGCAGCCAGGCGGCGACATTGGGCATGCCGGTCAGGTCGGCGTCGGTGGCCAGCGCCTTCATCGCGCCGCAGTCGCTGTGACCGCACACGATGATGTCGCGCACGCCCAGCACCATCACGGCATATTCGACCGTGGCGGTCACGCCGCCCAACTGGCTGTCATGCGGCGGCACGATGTTGCCGGCATTCCGGCAGACGAACAGGTCACCCGGCTGGGCCTGCATGATGTGCTCGGGAACGATGCGCGAGTCGGCGCAGGAGATCATCAGCGCCTTGGGGCTCTGACCATGGCTGGCCAACTGATTGTAGAGCGTGCTTTCGTTCGGGAAGACCTTGGTCTCGAAACTGAATACACGACCGATAAGCTCGTTCATGGCTTTCATCCTCTTATTGCTATTGCGTTGCCGGTCAGGGGGCGGACCGGCCTAGCTTGCAAAATACGCAGCAGATTTTGCTGCGGCGCAGCGGAATTGTTAAAAATCATGTCTGGGATGCAAAGCGCCCGACAGGCGCGCCAAATGGCGGAAAACCGCCATCAGCGCGCCTTTTCGAGGGGGTCAGCGCCGGTCGACGACCGCGCTGAACATGTATCCGACGCCACGAACAGTCACGATCGCGGCGGGCCGCCCCTCATGGGACAGCTTGCGCCGCAACCGGCTGATCAGCACGTCGACACTGCGGTCGGACGAGGGCGCATCGCGCACGCCCGCCAGTTCCATCAGCCGCGCACGGGCAATCACCGCCTGGGCATGATCCAGCAACACGGCGAGCAGCGAAAATTCCGCTGCCGTCAATTCGACCAGCGCGCCGGCCGGGTCGGTCACTTCGCGCCGGGCGAAATCGACTACCCAGTCGTCGAAGCGCGCCTGGGTCTGACGCCGCAGGCCCAGCGCCCGCTCGCTGCGCCCGCGCCGCAGCACGGCGCGCAGCCGCGCCGCCAGTTCGCGGGTCGAATAGGGTTTGGCCATGTAATCGTCGGCGCCCAGTTCCAGGCCGACCACCCGGTCGACTTCGCTGCTGTCGGCGCCGACCAGGATGATCGGCACGTCGCTACGCTCACGCACGTCGCGGCACAGGTCCATGCCGTCCGGCCCGCGCAGTCCTGCATCCAGCACGACCGCGCCGACCGGCATCCGGTCCATGGCACTGAATATATCGCTCGACGAGGCCGCAGGCAGAGCGCGAAACCCGCTCTGCTCCAGGAATTCGCGCACCTTGTGCCGCAAATCCTGCTGCGTCTCGGCGACCAGTATCAGCGGTGGACTCATCAGCCCTTCACGGTCAGCGCGCGTACGCTGTCCAGTTCATTCACCAGCACGGCACGGTCCTGCTGCGCGACCGACACGGCCTCGGCATTGCGGGCGCTGGCATAGCGGGCGACCTCTGCGTCCACCTGGCTGCGGGCAGCGGCGCAGGTGCCGGCATAGCTGCCCGACAGCGGGGCGAAGCGATGGACCGCCTTGCCGAAGGCCGGCACCGACTGGCCCTGGGCCGCGACGGCGCGATCGACGCGCACATCAGCCTGCCAGCGGCAGACCGGGATGGCGTTGCGATTGCCGAAGCGCGGCTCGACCTGGGTGAAGCGCACCGACGATGCGGTGTGATAGCTGGCCGTATAGGCCTGGGCGCCGTGGGTCAGTTCGGCGCTGTGGATCGGGGTGGAGGAAGCGGCGAGCGCCGCGACACTGGCAAGGATCGGCAACATGGGTGGCTTCCCTTCGAAACAGACAATATCCAGCAATAAGCGGGATCCTTCCGACGGGTTTAGGCAGGGAGAATGTCTCCCCAATATGCCGAACGTTACAAATTATTGCTGTGTCGCAGCATGCCGTCAAGCGACCCTTGCGATCACCGGATCGGCCTGAAGCGGCCGCGCCACTCCCGACAGGGCCTCAATCAGCCCGGAAAGCCACAGCGCATCGGCCACGGCGCGGTGCCGCGCGGGATGCAGCGCATCGGCATGGGCCATGGCGGCCGTGATCCGCGGCTCGTCCGCGCCCCACTCATCCAGCAACAATGAGACATGATCGATCGCGAACGGCGCCACCACGGCCTGCGTATCGGCCAGCGTCTGCAGCCAATATTGATCGATCACGCTGTCGGCTACCACGCGGCAGCCGGCGACCGCCGCCGCCAGTTGCGCCAGCACCACGTCCGCCGGCTCGCCCTCCGCCTCGATCCGGGCGCGCGACAGGCCGTGCAGCGCCTCGGCTTCGGCGGTCCAGTCCCAGCCGGTCCAGGCCGCATGCGGTCGAATGATCCAGCTGCGGGCAATGCCGCCGCCCGCTATGCCCACTTCGATCGGGAAGGACCGTCCGTGCCGGGGCAGGCACGACGCCTCGAAATCGATCGCTATGATGGTCAAAGGCTCTCTCCGAATAATTCCACGTCCGCCCCATTTTTGGGTCTGGCCGTCCACGTCTGATACGCCCCTGTCTCCTCCAACTATGTCAGGCCGATGTCATTGGCCATCAGGATTTTCAGAAAAGATGCGAACCGACGGTCCGGTGCGACCGGTGCGACCATCGCACCGGATTTCAACCGCCTATGGCCAGCGGCCTGCATTGCCGCTACCCCGTCACGATGACGGACGGACGACTGCGGGACGCGAACGACTAATGTGGGTGTTGCTGGGCATCGCCCTGATCGTCGCGGGCTTCGTGCTGCGCTTCAATCCGCTGCTGGTGATCCTGGCCTCGGCCATCGCCACCGGCCTTGCCGCCGGGCTCGATCCGCTCACCATCCTCGCCGCCTTTGGCAAGGCGTTCAACGACTCGCGCTATGTCTCGGTCGTCTGGGTGGTGCTGCCGGTAATCGGCCTGCTCGAAGCGCATGGGCTTCAGGAACGGGCACGCGGCCTCATCGACCGGATGCGCGGCGCCACCACCGGCCGTTTCCTTCTCTTCTATCTTGTCGCGCGCCAGATTTCGGCCGCCATGGGCCTGATCTCGGTCGCGGGCCATGCCCAGACCGTGCGCCCGCTGGTCGCCCCGATCGCCGAAGCCGCGGCCGAGAAACAGGCCGGCGCGCTCGATGAGGAGCAGCGCGACGAGATCAAGGCCTGGGCCGCCGCGACCGACAATGTCGGTGTCTTCTTCGGCGAGGATATCTTCCTCGCCATCGGCTCGATCCTGCTGATCAAGGGGCTGCTGGAGCAATATGGTATCTTGCTCGAACCGCTCCAGCTCTCGGTCTGGGCGATCCCGACCGCGATCGCCGCGCTGCTGATCCACGGCTTTCGCCTATGGCGGCTCGACCGCCGGCTGAACGCGCAGGGTGCCAAGGAACCGGAGCACGCGGCATGATCACCCTCCACTGGGTCTATGCGCTGATGGGCGCGGTGTTCGCCGGCTATGCCCTGCTCGGCGCCGCCGACCGCAGCAACCCGCGCCGCTTCACCACCGCCGCCTTCTGGGCACTGCTCGCGCTCAGCATGTGGGCGGGCGATCGGATTGGCGACATCGGCAATGGCGTCCTGGTCCTCGGCCTCGTCGCGATTGCCGGCTTCAAGGGGCTGGGGCGAGGCAGCGGCGGCGTGCCGCTGGAAGAGCGGCAGGCGCGGGCCGACCGCCATGGCAATGGCCTGTTCGCCATCGCCCTGGTCATCCCCGTCACCGCGCTCGCCGGCACCTTCCTGTTCAAGGCGTTCCCCGCCTGGATCGATCCCAAGCAGACCACCCTCATCTCGCTGGCGCTGGGCGTCCTGATCGCACTCGCCATCGGCTGCACCTGGCTGCGCGCCCGGCCGATCGTCGCCCTGCAACAGGGGCGGCAATTGATGGACTCGGTCGGCTGGGTGGGCATATTGCCGCAGATGCTGGCCAGCCTTGGCGCAGTGTTCGCGCTTGCCGGCGTTGGCGATGTCGTCGGCGGCATCGTCCGCCTCGCCATTCCCGATGGCAGCCTGCTCGGCGCGGTGATCGCCTATGGCCTGGGCATGGCGCTCTTCACCATCGTCATGGGCAATGCCTTTGCCGCCTTCCCGGTGATGACCGCCGCGATCGGCATCCCGCTGCTGATCCACCAATATCATGGCGATCCGGCGATCATCTGCGCGATCGGCATGCTGGCGGGCTTCTGCGGCACATTGCTGACGCCGATGGCTGCCAATTTCAACCTCCTCCCCGCCGCGCTGCTGCAGCTCAAGGATGAATATGGCGTGATCCGCCGCCAGGTCGGCACCGCCCTCCCCCTGCTCTGCGTCAACATCCTCCTGATCTATTGGCTGGCCTTCCGATGACCCGACTTTCCCAAGATATTGCCGATCGCTTCGCTGCGCTGACCCTCTCTCATCTGGGGCGGCAATATCCGTACAAGATGGACCTGACCTATCAGGGGCCGGAGGATGCGCGCATTCCGGTGGACCATCATCCGATCTTCCATGGCAGCTATGACTGGCACAGCTGCGTCCATGGCTGGTGGCAGGTGATGCGCCTGCGCCGCCTCTATCCCGCCATGGCCCAGGCCGATGCCATCCGCGCCCGCGCCGACGCGATGCTTGTGCCGGACAAGGTCGCGGGCGAGCGCGCCTTCCTCACCCGCCCGACCGCCGGCGGGTTCGAGCGCCCCTATGGCTGGGCCTGGCTGCTCGCGCTCCATGCCGAACTCGCCCGGCAGGACGGCCCCTGGGCCGCCGCGATCGAACCGCTGGCGCTCGATTTCGCCGCGCGCTTCCACGCCTTCCTGCCGAAAATGACCTATCCGCTGCGCGTCGGCACCCATTTCAACAGCAGCTTCGCGCTGATCCACGCTTATGACTGGGCCAAGGACCGCGATCCCGCGCTCCAGGCGCTGATCCGCGAGCGCGCCCTTGTCTGGTTCGGGCAGGACCGTGCCTGCCAGGCCTGGGAACCGGGCGGCGACGAATTTCTCTCCTCGGCCCTCACCGAAGCGCTGCTGATGAGCCGACTGCTGTCGCGCGATGAATTTGCCGACTGGTTCAGCGCCTTCCTGCCCGATCTCCTGACCGGCCAGCCGGCCACCCTGTTCACCCCGGCCACCGTGTCGGATCGCAGCGACGGAAAGATCGCCCATCTCGACGGCCTGAACCTCAGCCGTGCCTGGTGCTGGCGCGGCATCGCCGCCGCGCTGGGCGCCGACGCGCCGATCGCACCGATTGCCGAGCAGGCGGCCATCGCCCATCTCGACGCCGCGCTCCCCCACATAGCCGGTGACTATATGGGGGAACATTGGCTGGCCAGCTTCGCGCTGCTGGCGCTGGAGTAACTCCCGCCTCAGGGCATGTTGGCGAGCAGCAGCTTCATATGTGCCGTGGGCGTGGTCGTGCGCGACTGGAGGCGGAACATATAGTCATAGGCCCACCAGGCGCCGCCGCCCCAGGCGGTCCAGCCCAGCACCGCCGACGACGTCTTCAGACGGCGCAGCATGTCGGGATATTCCTTCGCGCATTGCGGCTGGCCCGACGCGGCGATCTCGCCGAAGAACAGCTTCACCTTGTATTTCTCGGCCCAGGTCAGCGCGGCATTCACGCGCTGGCCGGCCTTGACCTCGCACTTGTCGGTGGTGCCGGTCGACCAGGCATCCAGATATTGATGCACTTCAAAGGCGTAATTCTTGCCGGGATCGACGAACTTCACCGCCTGCGCGGCATTGCCCGAACTCACCCAATTATGCGCCCCGGTCCAGGCCGTGCCGGGGATCAGCAGCTTGTTGCTGATCTTCTGGGCGCGGATATCCTTGGTCACCTGACCGGCAATGGCCCACCATTGCGCCGCCGTCTGGCGATTGGGCTCGTTCATCAGGCCGATCCAGACCTTGGGGTTGGACCGATAATCCTCCATGATCTTGACCCAGGCATTGGTCAGCGCCGTCGTCGCCAGCGTGCCGCTGCCGACCAGCGCCGCAGAGCCCTTCACCTGGCGCGCACCATAATTATGCATGTCCAGGATCACCGTCAGGCCCAGCGCATTGGCCTGGGTCACCACCGACTTCAGCGCCTTGCGATCGACCTCCGACAAGGGGCCGTAGAGATTGGGCTGCAACCGTTCCCAGCGAAACGGCACGCGCAGCAGCTTGAAGCCCTGCGCCGCATAGCTGCGCATTTCCGCCGTGCTGGGATAGATATAGTTGGTGCCCAGCTTGCCGCCGGTGCCACCAAATTCGCCGCCGGAAATATTGATGCCCGGCAGCACCTTGGACGTGCTGGTCGCCGTAGCCGCCGGCACGGCGGCCGCTGCCGCCGCAGCATAGGCCTGCGCCGCTGTCGTCGTCGGCACCGTCGCGCTGGTGCCAGTGCTGGCGGCTGACGCAGAACTGGACGATGACGGGATGGTAATCACCCGTGCGTCCGGCGCATCCGCCTCGCCCCCCGAAAGTGTAACGGCCGCAAGAACACCCGTCGCGGCCAGCGCGACCACAGCGGCGGCAACGCCGCCCCCCATCTTCTTCATGAATTGCCTACCCTGTCAGACCCAAAAGGAGGCGGGCCCTTAACTAGCCTAGTTAGACAATGTCTTCACCCGGTTGCGGGATTTGGTTAAGCCTCCGACAGGCTGTTCCAATAATGCGCCATACGGGTTTTTCCTTAGGCAAAACTCCCGATCCGCCAAGGAAGACGGGGTGGACCATCGTTCCCATGGCCGCAAAATCAAGCCGGCATATTTGACCCGGATAAATATCATTTGCCAATATATCCGGGTAATATTAAAGTCCCCTCATGACCGAAGAGGAAAAGCGGGCCGCGATCGCCGCCTACAGGGAGCAGAAAGCCGAAAGCGGCATCTATGCCCTATCCTGCCTGCCGTCTGGCCAGCGCTGGGTCGGCAGCGCGCTCAATCTCGCCACGATCCGCAACCGGCTCTGGTTCACCCTGCGACTGGGCAATGATCGGCACCCCGGCCTGCAGGACGCCTGGAATGCCCATGGCGAAAACGGCTTCCACTTCGAGATTCTCGAACGACTGAAAGCGGATGATCTCGGCGCCGGCCGCGACCGCCGGTTGAAGGAGCGCCTGCTCCAATGGGCGGAAGCGTTGCAGGCGACGGGGATCTGACCGAGCCGCCCGCCATGTTTCAGCTTGCGACTGCCAGCAGCTTGGCACTCATCGCCGGCCATTCGCTCATGTCCCATCCTTCGGGCGTCTCGCGGGTGATGATCTGGTCCGCGCCGAAGCAATTGCCAAGATCGATATCCTCGCTCTTCTCGAACGCCCGGTCGGCGAGCGAATAGAAGGGACGGACCTTGGGCAAGGTCAAGTCGTCGGGATTCTGCTCGACCACGATCGCCAGCCGGTGCGATCGCAGCCGCACCAGCGATCCGATCGGATAGATGCCGACCGCGCGCTGGAACGCCTGGAAGATTTCCGCGTCGAACAGCGCGCCGCCATCCTCGTCGATCTTCAGCAATGCGCGCGACGGGTCTTCGCCACTACGGTGCAAGCGATTGGACGTCATGGCGTCATAGCTGTCGCAGATCGCCGCCATGCGCGCGAACATGCCGATCTGCTCGCCGGCCAGGCCATTGGGATAGCCGCTGCCGTCCAGCCGCTCATGATGGTTGAGGCACACGTCCAGCACTTCTGCCGGCATTTCGCCGCCCAGGGTCAGGAATTCATGCGCCAGCGTGGTGTGGCTCTTGACCACGTCCCACTCCTCCGGCGTCAGCGGTGCGTCCTTGTCCCACACTTCCTGCGGCACATGGGCCATGCCCATGTCCATCAGCAGGCCGGCGAGGCCAGCCTTGCGGATATCGTCGGGCGACAGGTGCATCTGCTGGGCAAGGCCGATCATCAGCGCGCAGACCGACAGCGCATGCTGATACAGATATTCGCCGCTATTCTTCATCCGCGTGATCGCCATGAAGGCATGCGGGTTGCGCTGCACGGAGCTGGAAATCTCGTCGACCATGGTTTCCAGCTTGGCCGCCTTCACCGCCTTGCCCAGCCGCACATCCTCATAGAGCTTGCGCATGGTGCGCCCCGACTTGCGCGCCAGCCGCTGGGCATGGACCATCTCGGCGCGGATCGGCAGCTTGTCCTTGGACAGCGGATCGAAGGGACGGTCGACCGGCTGGGGCGCGGCGCGGCGCACGATCGTCGGCCCGGCGCGGCCGAACACCCGTTCGCGTGGTTCGCTGATCGGCACCACGCGGGATGGCGCCGGCTGAGCCGGAGCGACATCCGCACCGCGCGACACGTCGATCGTCACCCACTCGACCTTGCTGGCATGCAGGTCCGCCAGTTGCTCGGGATCGTCGAGCAGCATCTTGCGCTTCCAGAAGGGGTGGGAAAACCACGACCCGTCCAGCTTGTGCAAGAACATCCCCAGTTTCACGTCCTGGGTGCGGATTTTTTTCAGCATTTATACGGCCCCGTAGTCCCCGCTTTCATTTCGCAGGTCGTGCCTTTCCAAAAGGTTAAGACACATGCTGCCGGCAGCAAAAGGGCCGCATCGTTTCACCGCATAAACGCGCGCCAACTGCTTGAAAGTCGCCAGTTCTCTTCCTGGCTGCGGGAGACGGCACCTCGCGCCGGCCGATGATGTCGCTGCGCCTACCGCAACCGGCCATTTTCGCTTATCCTCCTGCGGTCCGGACAGGGAGGCGATCGATGCGCGTGATGGTGCTTGTGAAGGCAACGCAGGACAGCGAGGCAGGCGGCCCGCCCGACCCGGAGATGATGGCGGCGATGGGCCGCTTCAACGACGAACTGGAAGCGGCCGGCATATTGCGCATGGCCGACGGCCTGCTCCCCTCCTCTCATGGCAAGCGTATCGCCTTCGACGGCACCGATCGCCGCGTCATCGATGGCCCCTTTCCCCAGGTCGGCGAACTGGTCGCCGGCTTCTGGCTGTGGGAGGTGGCCGACATGGACGAAGCGGTCGCCTGGGCGAAACGCTGCCCCAACCCCATGCCCGGCCCCAGCGAGATCGAGATCCGCCCCTTCCACGAATGGGCCTAGCGCCCCTCATATCCTTGCATTGCATTGATCTGCTGCCGTTTTTCCCGGCACTCGGTATTTACCCCGATAGCTCTTGGGCCGACGAAGCGGAATCATCCGACCTCCCTTCTTCTCGATTGCCGGCCGCCCCGCACATTTCCGGTGCGGCACGCGCCAGGGACAGGAGATCGTGTGGCGAAAAAGATATTCGTGCTGGGCGGCGATGGCTTTTGCGGCTGGCCGACAGCGTTGCATCTGTCCGAACTGGGCCATGAGGTCGTCATCATCGACAATCTTTCGCGTCGCCGGATCGACGCGGAACTGGGCGTCCACAGCCTGACGCCGATCGCCATGGTCGACCAGCGGCTGGATGCCTGGCACCAGGTCAGCGGGCGGACCATCCGCTTCCATTATCTCGACGTCGCCCAGGATTATGCCCGCCTCCTTGCCCTGCTGGCGGAGGAGCGCCCCGACGTCATCGTCCATTTCGCCGAACAGCGCGCCGCCCCCTATTCGATGCGCGGGCCGACCGAGAAGCGCTATACCGTCAACAACAATGTCGGCGGCACCCACAATGTCCTGACCGCGCTGGTCGCCTGCGATCTCGACGCGCATCTCGTCCATCTCGGCACCATGGGCGTTTATGGCTATGGCGGTGCCGGCTTCGAAATCCCCGAAGGCTATCTGACCGTCCAGATCCACGACGATGCCGGTGCCCCGCATGACTGGGAAATCCTGTATCCGACCCGGCCGGGCAGCGTCTATCACATGACCAAGTCGATCGATCAGCTGCTGTTCCAATTCTATGCCCAGAATGACCGGCTGCGCATCACCGACCTGCACCAGGGCATCGTCTGGGGCACCCAAACGGCGGAGACCCGGCGCCACCCCGCGCTCGTCAACCGGTTCGATTATGAGGGCGAATATGGCACCGTGCTCAACCGCTTTCTGGTGCAGGCGGCGCTTGGCCATCCGCTGACCGTCCATGGCACCGGCGGCCAGACCCGCGCCTTCCTCAACATCCAGGACACGGTGCGCTGCATTGCGCTCGCCGTCGCCCATCCGCCGGAGCGCGGCGACCGGGTCAAGATCATCAACCAGATCGCCGAAAGCCTGCGCGTGCGCGACCTAGCCCGTCTGGTATCCGACCTGACCGGGGCGGCGATCGAATATCTGCCCAACCCCCGCAAGGAAGCGGCAGAAAATGATCTCGACGTCAGCAACGCCACCTTCCGCGCGCTGGGCCTCGACCCGATCCTGCTGACCGACGGCCTGTTGGCCGAGACGCTGGAAATTTCCGCCCGTTATGCCGACCGCGTCGACCAGCGCCACATCCCGGCGCGCACGGCCTGGACGCGCGAACAGCAGGCGGCGCTCGACCAGGCGGGGCCGATCGAGACGATCCGCCCCGTCCTGCCCGGCATGGCGGGAGCGGGCCGATGAGATTATGGGTCATCTGCCTTCAGGCGCTGCTGTTCATCGGCCTGCTCATCGCGATCGGCCAGAGCGGCCTGTTCGACACGATCATGGGCCGCAACGTCCGAATGGGCGACCCTCTGTTCGAGGATTATCAGCGCGGCTCCATCCCCTTCATCGATGTCGATGGACGCGACGTGTTCGTCGCTCAGTCGCACCCGGACAATCCCCTGATCCTGTCCGGCTTTCCGGCCTATGCCAGCAAGCTCTTCCGCCTGCCGACCGACAGCCGGCCGCTCAGCGGCACCTATAATATCGCCTTCGCGACCGACGCCGTGCCCGATGCCGAGGGTGCGCTGCGGATCAGCATCAACGGGGTCAAGCGCGCCGACGTCGTGCTGAACCAGGGGCGTTTCAAGCGGCGTGCCAAGATCGAATTGACCCCCGCCGAACTGGCCTCGGGCCAGTTGGAGGTCAAACTGGCGCTGGTCGGGCGTGGCCCGATGGCCGAATGCACGCCCAATGAAGCGCTGGCCGCCGTCGTCACGATCCTGCCGGAAAGCGGCCTGCACCTCAAACTGGACAAGGCGCCGTCCACCACCCGCGACCGGCTCGCCTTGTGGGGCGACCTGATCCCGGTCAAATGGGACGAGGATGACAAGGTGGCGGATCTCGCCACCCTGCTCGCCGCCGCACGGCTGAGCGAGAAAGGCTATGGCATCTATTTCGGCGAAAGCGGCTATGCCGCCCAGGCACTGACCGACATCGACAAGGGCGCAGCCATCCGTCCCGGCCGGACGCAGGCGCTGCGCTATCCGGTCAGCCTGGTCAGCGCGATCGAGAATGGCGGCGCACGCCGCTTCGATCGGGAAACCACCTGGCGCTATCGCTATGATGTCGGGCAATTGCCCAATGGCGAACTGCCGTCCGCGCTCGACCTGCGCCTGCTGCTCGGGCCGATTGCCGAAACCCGCACCGCGCTGTTCGTGACGCTCAACGATCATCTGCTCTTCACCCGCACCCTGACCGATGAGGATCAGCGCTTCAGCCATTCGATCGCGCTGCCGACCGCCGATCATCTGGACCGCAACCAGTTGGAAATCACCCTGACCGCGCATGAGCGGGAAGAAATGCGGTGCGGCGCGCGCCGTCTGATCGCCGCGGAAATGCTGCCGGAAACCATCTTGCGGGGCGGCGGCGAACGGCTTGTGCCGGCGATCGTCCAGTTGCGGGGCCTGCTTGCCGCCAATCGCCCGGTCGCCTTGAAGGCCGGCGCACTGACCGCACCGCAGGGACAGGCCACAGCCCAGTTGCTGGGTCAGATGCGGCCCAGCGCCCTTGCCTTCGGCACCCAAAGGCCGGGCACCACGATCGAGGTGCTGACGGGCGACATTGCCGCCGCGCTGGCACGGGTCCGCCCCGCCGGACGACAATGGCTGGTTCACTTCCCCGATGACCGGCGCGAAGGCGTCATGGTGGAACCCTTCGCGCGTGGTGCATCGGCGGCCAGGGCAGCCGTGGCCCTGCTGGTGACGGTCCATCGCCCGGTTCCCGTCCCGCCGCCCGCCACGCCGGCGACCACCCCGCTGCGCGCAACAGCCCCTGCCCCCTGATGCCGCCGCCCCCGGATTATGACCGGACCCAGGCCAATTTCCAGTCGACGGACAGTTTCGCCGGCGGGCTGGCCCGCCCGGTATCGATGTTGCGCGCACCCGCCCTGCTGCTGACCTTCACGACCATCGCCCTGTTCCAGCTATGGTTGTTCGAACTGGGCTTTCTCGACCGCTTCTTTCGCACCCATGATTATGTGTTCGGCCCCTATCTGGGCTTCAGCGCGATCTCGATCCGGACCTTCATCTATTCCTATTTCATCTCCTTCTCGCTCTATGCAGCGGGATCGGTGCGGGCGCGCACCCTGCTCTGCCTCGACCTGTGCCTGCGCTACATGGCGCTCTGCACCATCCTCGACCTGGGCAGCGTGGCGCTGTTCGCCTATGTCGGCACCCCCTTTTCGCTGGCCGCGATCCAGGTCATGGCCGGGCTAATGGGCATGGCGGTCTTCGCCTTCGTCATCATCCGGCGCGGTACCATGCCCGCCCCGGTACCGGTGCTGCGCGGCCCCCAGCCCAAGGGGCGCGCCCTCTACCGCCTCGCCATTGCCGGTACGATCGCGGCGATCATCGCCATCTGGGCGGCACAGCAACCGATCCTGCTGTTCGAGGAGATGCGCGACATCAGCCTGCTCGGCGGCATCGGTCCGGGCGTCATCCTGTTCGTGCTGCTGACCTTTGCCCAGCTCTACATCGTTGCCGTCGCCGAGCGCTATCGCCTGTCGCGCCCCGACTTCGCCGCCCCGGTCAGCGTCATCGTGCCCGCCTTCAACGAACAATATGTGATCGGCCAGACGATCCAGCATATCGACCGCGCCGCCGCCCATTATGGTGCGGAGGTCGAACTGATCGTGATGGACAATGGCTCGGTCGATGGCACGGCGGACATCGCCCGCGCCGTGATCGATGCCTGCTCCGCGCTCAAGGGGCGGGTCGTGCATGTCGCGACGCCCGGCAAGGCCCATGCCCTGAACGAAGGCGTGCTGCATGCGCGCCATCCGTTCATCGTGCGGATCGACGCCGACACGCTGGTGGGCGAGGATAATCTGACGTTGGCAATGCAGAATTTTGCCGATCCCGATGCCGGCGCGGTCGGCGGCGTGCCCTTGCCGCCAGGCGGCGCGATCTTCGATGCCGGGCGTCTGGTCGAGGTGATCGTCAAGCATGGCTATTATTCGCCCGCGCTCAGCGTCATGGCCGGGCTGGTCGGCATTCCCGGCATGTTCGTCATCTATCGGGCGGACGCGCTGCGCCGGGTCGGCCAGTTCGCCTCCGGCATGAATGGCGAGGATACCGACATCTCGCTGCGCATCGCCGAACTGGGCTATCGCACGCTGGTCGATCATCGGGTCAGCTATGTGTCCGAAGTGCCGACCAGCTTCGCCCATCTGCGCGAACAGCGGCTGCGCTGGTTCCGGTCTGTCTATCATGTCAGCGCGCGCGCCCATTCGCTCATCAGCGCCCCGGACTTCAGCATCCGCGGCAAGCTGGTCCTGCCCTATATGCTGATGAACACCGCGCGCCGGGCGATGATGATCCCACTCGTCATCTTCGGCCTGCTCGAACTGTTCATCACGTCGAGATCGATCGCTTTGCCCCATTGGCAGGCGATCGTCGCCGTGCTGGTCGGATCACCCATGGTTGCCGCGGCGATCGCGATCCTGGCGAATAATCGCCCCCGCGCCCTGCTGGCGCTGCCCCCCTACATTTTCTTCCGCGCGCTGCGCGCCTGGTACACGCTTGAATCCGCGCTCACCATCCCGATCACCTCGATGTCCACGCGCATCCAGATCGGGCGCGACCCCTGGCCGCAAAGCCCGCCGCCCGATCCGCTTCCCCCGCCATCCCCCCCTTCATCGCCGGAGGTCTCATGAAACAGATCGTCATTCCCGCCGCCCTGCTGGGTCTTGCCGCCATGCCCCAGGCCGGCTGGGCCAAGCCGGGCGACCTGTCGGTCGAGGGTGAACTCTCCTACGGGCTCGACGTGGTGCCACCCGACGTGGTCGACAACAGTCCCGATCAGGATCGGATCAAGTCGCTGTTCACCGGCGAAGTGGGCCTGGCCTATGATGCCGGCCCGGCGATCCTGCGCGCGTCCGCGGGCGCCCACATCTATCCCTCCGAAGCCGATTATAATCGCTATCCGCTGACCGTCGGCGCGCAGATCGACTGGCCACTGGCGGCCAGGGGGCGGACCAGGCTGCGCTTCCAGCCCAGCTATGAATATGTGCTGGGCGATGATGGCCGGGTGTTCGATCGCGCGCGCATGGATGTGCAGTTCATCCACCGCCACAATCCTGCCCACACCAGCACGGTGCGCCTGCGTTACGGCTATCGCAACCAGAGCGAACAGCGCTTCCAGGGCTATGACCAGAGCGAGTGGCTGGGCGAACTGCGCCATCTCTGGCGGCCGGGCGGCGGCCAGACCCGCATCATGGGGTCGCTATTGGGCCTGCACGCCAATGCGCAGGCCAACCGCTTCAGCTATAATGGCTATGGCACGATGCTGATCGCCCGCACGCCACTGCGCGAGGGGCTGGAAGTCTATGGCCGGCTCTATCTGGTCCATCGCAACTACAAGGCGGCCTTCTCCAACGCTTACCCTTTCAAGCGGGAGGATACGCAATTGCGCCTGACCGGCGGCGTCGAACAGGCACTGACCTCGCGGATCAACCTGTTCGGCGAGGCCGGCTATGCCAGCAATGATTCCAACGTCCCCACCCGCGACTATAGCGGTTTCGTCGGCCGCATCGGCATCCGCTTCCACTGAGCGTGAAAATGCGGAGAAGCTCCGGTCGGGCGCAAGCCCCGACACGACTTGGGCCCGCCCCGCATGCTCACGGGTCCCAGGGATCGTGACGATCATGCCTGATCCAGCGGGTGCATAGCCATTTCTGTCCCGCCATGACCGGCGCGCCCAGATGCACGGCGGCTTCCGCCGCCTGCCCCTGCGCATCGGTGTTGCGGAACAGCAGGGCATCGCCCTTCCGCCCCTTCACCGACAGGCCCAGCCGCGGGAAGATCGTTTCCCCGCCGGCATAGCCTTCGTTGAGATAGATCAGCATCGTCCATGCCCGCTGGTTGCGGACATGGGGCAGGCAATCATGATGCTGCCGATATTGCTGGCCGACGGCATAGCGCAGCAATGTCAGCGGCTCGCCGCCCGACAGCATCGTCCCACTTGCCGCCGCAATCCGCCGGTTGATCGCCTGGATCACCAGATCCTCGCGCGCCGGGCCGAAAATCCCGCCATCCGACGTGCGGACCGGATGCGGTATGGGCCGGCCACTGCGCGGATCGATCACCATCGCCGGTTCCAGCAGCGCCTGGCCTTCGCTGATGACATGATGGCATTCGTCGCCCGTCAGGAACTGGCGGAACAGCCGGACATCCCAGCCACCGGCCAGCGCTTCGCCCTCGGGCACGGCCACAGGCGCACCGTCCGGGGCCAATGCCATGCGATTGATCAGCGCCAGTTGCTGCTGCGCAACCGGATCACCCTGCGCCGCGATCTTCAACCGGGCCAGCGCCTCCGTCCAGTCGACCGGCCCGCCGCTGCCATTGGCGGTCAGCGCGATTTCCATCAGCGCCGCATCGACATGGCCGATCTCGACCGCGCGGCGCAGCAGGCCCCTCGCCCGCTCCAGATCGCGCGCCACGCCATGGCCCGCCAGATGCCAGGTGGCGAGGTAGAAGAGCGCATCGACATCGCCCTGCGACGATGCCTGTTCCAGCCGGGCGACAGCCTGCGCCACTTGGCCGGATGCGGCCAGTTGCCGGGCATGGGAAACGATGGGGGAAGTCATGGCCAAGCAGAAAACGAAAAGGGCCGGAAGTCAATCCGGCCCTCTCCCTTACAGCATGTCGCTGCGATCAGAACTTGGCGACGGCGCCGATATAGCCATAGCGGCCGCGGACGTCGTAGATACCCGACCCCGCACCCACGCCGGTCAGGCCGAAGGGCGGTGCGCGGTTACCGATATTGTCGACACCGACATAGATGTTGAACTTTTCGGTCACGTCATAGCCCATACGTGCGTCGTGATAGAAGACGTCGGGATATTTCTTGAGCGAGGCATAGTCCGCATTCTGCGGCGGCAGCCCGTTGACCGAGTTATAGTCCTCATAGGTGTTGAGGTACATCTTGTCGATCCAGCGCATCTGATAGCCGATCGTCAGCTTGCCGAACTTCACGTCGCCGTTGAAGTTGACCTGGTTCTTGGGATCGCCCAGTTCTTCCAGGATCTGGTTGCGGAAGCTCGGATCAGCCGGATTGAGATATTCGTTCCGCTTGATCATGCGCGTGTAGACCGTCTTGAAACCAGCCGAACCCCAGCTGAAATCATGACGATAGTTGAGTTCGGCGTTGATGCCTTCCGCGGTCAGCTTCGCATAGTTGAGCGTGGTCTGCTGCAACGAACCCTGAAGCACCTGATAGGCCGCTTCACCCGACGGACCTTCGGTCGCGCCGTTACGCGTGAACAGGCCGCAGAACGGATTGTCCAGATTGGGTGCGTCATAGCAGGCGTTCAGGATCTGCTGTGCCGACGGCGCGGTGATGACGTCGTCCACCTTGATGTTGAAATAGTCGACCGACAGCGACAGGCCCGGAATCCAGCGGGGCTGCAGAACGCCACCGACAGTCCAGCTGGTCGAGGTTTCTTCCCGCAGATTGGGGTTGCCGCCCGAAATCAGCTCGATCGACGAGGTGTAGACGAAGTCATAGTTGGTCGGCACGCCGGCCGCACGGCAATTGGCCTCGCGATAGGAGGAACCGGTGCCGATGTTGCGCAGCGAGCAGGGATCGTTCGGCGCAGGCGCAAAATTCTGGCTCTGCTCCGAATAGAGATCGACCACGTTGGGCGCACGGATCGCCTTGTTGTAGGTACCGCGGAAGCGGATGTCCTGAACCGGGGTCCAGGTCAGTTCCGTGCCCCAGGTGTAGACGGTGCCGGTCGCGCCCTTATAGTCGGACACGCGGCCCGAGGCATTGGCGGTCAGTTCCTTGAAGAAGGGAACATCCTTCAGGATCGGCACGCTGATTTCGCCGTACAGCTCCTTCACTTCGAACGCCGGGGCGCGGAAGGTCGGGATCGCGTTGTAGAAGGCGTAGCCCTGCTGGGTCAGCTCATCCAGGTCATAATAGACCTTCTCGCGGCGATATTCGCCACCGACCGAGAAGCCGACCGGGCCGCCGGGCAGTTCGAACCAGGCGCTGGTATCGCCCGCCACGAAGCCGGACGCCACGAACTGCTTGATCTTGCCGGTCGCGACCGTGTCCATCAGCACATAGTTGCGCGCAGCCTGCGAGACTGAGCCCTGGCCGAAGGGATTGATCGGAACGCATGCCGCAATGTCGGCGGCCAGGATGGCCGCATCCGCGCCATAGTCGACCGTGCCGGCCGGATTCAGCTTCGAACGACAGACGATGTTGCCGGCGGCGTCGCGGGTGGTGTCGATACCCAGCAGGTAGCGCTGGACGTTGACATTGCCCTTTACGACATTCTTCTCGCGATGCTCGCCATAGTTGACGGACAGTTCGTAGTTCCAGTCGTCGTTGAAGTCGCCGCGGACACCGACAACAGCGCGATAGGTTTCACGACGAATGGCTTCGTCACGAATGCCGAAGTCGACCCAGTTGCGACGCAGGTTGAACCGGAACGTGCCGGCGTTGATCGCAGCGCGCTGCGCGTCGAGCTGCGCCGCCGTCAGGGCTGCGCCGGTATTGGCATTGACGGTCGTCGCCAGCAACTGCTGGGTCAGGAGCGTGCGGGCCTGGTCCGACAGGAACGGGTTGTCGAGACGGATGCGTTCGCGGCCGCCCGGATCGCCCAGCGTCGTGCCCTGCGAGAAGAAGGGACCGC
Source organism: Sphingobium sp. BHU LFT2 (assembly GCF_018604485.1). Lineage (NCBI taxonomy): Bacteria > Pseudomonadati > Pseudomonadota > Alphaproteobacteria > Sphingomonadales > Sphingobiaceae > Sphingobium > Sphingobium sp. BHU LFT2. The sequence goes on along the minus strand of NZ_JAFCGW010000006.1, from coordinate 122,169 downwards.
TCTGCGAGCCATAGGCGTCGGCCCGGACATATTTCGCTTCCCAGAAGGGCACGAAGGACGGGCTGAACTCATAATGGCCCATCAGGTTGACCGAAATGCGTTCCAGATTGGGGCTCAGCGCCAGCAGCTTGCCTTCGCGGCTGCTCGTGCCGTTGCCACCGACATAATTGCCGTTGGGGCCCAGGCCGATGCGCTCACCGGTCTGCGGCACCAGCGTGCCGTCGGGCTGGAACAGCATGTTGCAGACAAAGGCCGCGCCTACCGCATCACGACCGCAGGCCGCGTTGCCGGCGCTCTGGAAGATGCCGGTCTGGCCGCCCAGCGAGATGGTGGCCGAACGCACGTCGCGGAAGAACTGGCGGTCGAACACGCCGTCCGAACCGTTGGCGGTGCCGGCCGGGTCGGTGTCGACGACGATGAACGCATCATTCTGGCGCATGGTCGGACGGTTGGAACCGTAGAAATCGTCCGACTGGGCATATTCGACGTTGATCGCGATATTGCCGCGGCCATCGGCGAAATTCTTGCCCGCCAGGATCGAAGCATAGCGGTTGCCGGCGTCGCCATATTTGCTCGCGCCATTCTGGCCGCGCACCTGGACGCCTTCATAGTCCTGCTTCAGCACGAAGTTGACCACACCGGCGATCGCGTCCGAACCATAGACCGACGATGCGCCACCGGTCATCACGTCGACGCGTTCGATCAGGTCGGTCGGGAAGGTGTTGGTGTCGGGCGACACGCCGTTCGACAGAACGTCGGAACCGACATGGCGGCGACCATTGACCAGCACCAGGGTGCGCTGCGTGCCCAGGCCGTAGAGGTCGAGCAGGTTGAGGCCGCGCGTGCCCAGGAAGCGGGTCGAGTTCTGCTGGCTGAAGGTGCTGCGCAGCTGCGGCAGCTCGTTCAGCGTATCACCGACCGACAGCTGGCCCGTCTCGAAGAACTGCTCGCCCGAAATGGTGGTGATCGGCGCATTGGCTTCCAGATTCGGACGACGAATGCGCGAACCGGTCACGACGATCGACGACGCGACCTCCCCAGTCGCTTCCGGATTGCGATCGGCTTCGGTCGTCTGCGGCGTGGCGCTGCTCCCCTGCGCCATGGCTCCCGTTGCAAAGGCGAAACTGCCCGCCAGGGCAGTAAATGTCAGAAAGCTATATTTTTTCACGAAGCTCGGTCCCTGTTAAGACGTACGCGGACCCTCTCCCGCGCCGCTGCGCACAGGGTGCCCCAACTGGGACGCAAGACAAGCGATATTGTAATATCCTTGTCACACATTGAAATTTTCGTGAAACATGTGACCGTCGTGCAACAGCATGACGCGCAACAAAATGTCACGCTCGCGCCCCACCGATGAGCGCGTAAGTCATTATAATTTCAGGAAAATGGTGCACCCGACGGGATTCGAACCCATGGCCCTCAGATTAGGAACCCTATGACCATACCGCCAAATATGACGGAATACCGTGATTTTTATGGATCGACCGCCAGATTGTCAACGGCCAAGTAGTCAGCCAAGTAGTCACAGCTTTTTGGCCACGGTGCGGGGTAGTCACCGGGTAGTCAGGCGGTCGATCGGGGGAAGGTGGTGGTCCCGGCGCGATTCGAACGCGCGGCTTCGAAATTAGGAATTTCGCACTCTATCCGGCTGAGTTACGGGACCACTCAACGGGGTCAATATCTCCCCGGCGCAGGAAATGCCAGCCCAGATAAGTAGGATCATGGACACCCATGATCTTCAGACCGATCCGATCGGCTCGCTACCCCACATGCTCGCTGGCACCGGCTGCGACTGGTCCACCGTCGACCTCTCCGATTTCGACCTGACGGACCTGTCGCCCGATGAACTGGCCGAACTGGGCCTGATGCCTCCCCGCCCTCGTTACGTCCCCCGGCGCGCGCCCGCATGGCAGACCACCGATGCCGAAGCCGAGCATCTGGACCAGCCCCATTTCGTCAGCGCCTTTGGCCGCGCCCGCTGGTTCGCCCTTCAATCACTTCATCGTGCGATCATGCTGGAGAACGATCCAGTTGAGGCTTCCCGACTGACGATGGAAGCGGCGGCGATGGAAATGATGGATGAGGCCGACCTGTTGATCGCCGACCTCAAGAATGGCTGAAATTTCGGCTTAAAGCCGCCTGTTTATGTAACTCCGCTAAATATTGGATGATAGAAAACATCCATGAGGAGTGGCGCTCAATCAAGGGCTACGAAGGCTTTTACGAAATCTCAAATCTGGGTCGGCTGCGATCATTGGACCGGGTTTCATCCGGTCGCCGACGCAAAGGCCAGCTAATGAACCCCAGCCCGTCCAGCGCCGGTTATCTGATGACCGTGTTCTGCCGCAACGGTCTGCAAACTGGGGCCTACATTCATCATCTAGTGGCCGAAGCATTCATCGGAATGCGTCCAGATGGCTACGATGTTTGCCATAACGATGGCGATCGTTTGAACAACCGGGCTGATAACCTGCGATATGACACGCGCGCGGGCAACTTCGCCGACAAGCGCAAGCATGGCACCTCTCGTTACAACCCAAACACGCTGACCGCTGAAATCGTTAGGGTTATCAAGGCAGGCTTGAAAGCAGGTCGGAAAGGCGCGGAATTGGCCCGTGAATTCGGGGTCACGCCGCCGACTATCAGTCACATCAAGACCGGGCACACATGGAGCTATGTCGATTAATATGGACTGGGGAATCCCCTCCCCCGTATCATCAACCTACCGGCCACGCAGGAAGATCAAATTCGATCTTCACCCGATTTGAGCGCTCATTTTCTGCGCGGTTGGTGACCTCTGATTGACGACCCAAGGGGGCCGGTCCGCGCGCAGCGGATCGGCCCTTTCGACTAAGTAATCGGTGAATTTGATCGACCTGTTTTATGCCGATTATCGCCGCGACCGTCGCGCAGAGGATCGCAAGCGAACCGTGACGATGTGGCGGCAATTCGTCATCGCAACCCTCAAAGAACGTGATTTTTGGACTACCGGGCGCATCCGGCCCAAGACGACCGGTGACCATGTGATCAGGTTGGAATGGTGGTGGGATGCCCGGTCAGACGAAGAACTGCTGGGCCTGCTGGAGATACTGAACGGGCTGCGGAAACGGTCGCGGCGATCAGCCCAGACCGAATAGCTTGGGGGCGAAATAGCCCACCAGAGGCAGGACGATCGCGGCGATAATGCTGCCCGCCACCATCAGCGATGACCAGCCCGTCCGTGCCGTGGTTTCGATCGTGGTGATCCGCACTTCGTGATCATTAAGCTTGGCCTCATGACCATCGGCGCGCGCGGCCATCGACGTCAGCGTGTTCTGGATGCCGTCCAGCTTGCCGTCGAGGCGGCCAAGCAACATCAGCATATCGTGCGGGATCGGATCGGCCATTATCGTGCCAGACCGTCAGCGATAGCGGTGATAATCGCCACGCCAGTCGTGCCCAAGCCGATGCGGGCAACATTGGTAAGGACGACGGATCGCACCGGGGGGAGGAGCCAGAGCCACTTTGCAGCGTTTGCGACGGTCGAGGCCGTTGATTTCAGTCGATTTTTGAATGCGCGGGTCATGCACCTATTTATGCCAACCCGGTCTTTTCATCCGGTCGGACGATCAGCCTGACGTTGACCCGCTTGTTGATGCGGCTAGGCTGATGGTGATCCCGGCGCGCACCCCTTAATTCCCCCCGAATTTTGGCACGTCGGGATCACCTCAAGGTGACGGGTCCATCAGCGCGGTCACGATTCCAAACATTGAAGTGATGGCATCGATCGCCTGATCGCGAAATTCTTCCCAGTCCCTACCATCGCGGGCAATGCCCCGGCTGACCTCTTCGATGATACGTTCGTCGCGGCTGTCGAGAGCGGTGCGAAGGACGTATTCGCAAACGCGAGCCATTTTGAAGCTGCCGTCGACCTGCACAAGCGTTCCATGCTGATCGACCGAGTCATCACCCAGTTGGTGGCGAAGTTCGCGCACCGCCGCATCAACAACGTGCTGTCTGAAATCGTCCATGGCTGATCCTCCGATGTCGATCCGCTATTGGAACGAATCTGCATCGGAGGCGCAACCATCTTACTCGACCGTGTTCACAACGACCCGCTGGTTCGCTGTGCCCGAGGGCGTGAAATTGCGGGTGATCGACGCTGTAAACGTTCGCTGGGCCGTGGATCGCTCAGGATCGGTGTAGGTCAGCGATTTACTGTAGGTGTATGTATATTCGATGAAGCCGGGCTGACCGTCAGCAGGTTCGGGACGCACACCAAACAAGCCGATGTAGCCGGTGCATCCGCCTTCGCTGGCCGCCTGTCCGCCGTTCTTGACCAAGGTCAGCGCGAACTGGCTGCCATCTTTGTTATCGCTCTTGTAGCCCGTGTGACCGCTGCCACCGCCATCATCGACGATCGTGTAGCCCTGCGATTGAAGCGTCGAAATCGCTGAATTGTAGTTGTTTCGGCCAGTCGCGTTGGCTGGATAATCGGCGCGATTGACCGACGACCATGACCAGCTTGCATTGACCACGATCTGATTTCCGTTCGAGCCAAACGGCCCGATCGTCGTGCTGGCATTGTTGGTCAGGACCGATGTCGCATTCGTGTTGCGCAGGGTGCCCGCCAGCAGTGCGCCGCCAAAGTAGGCCGAGCCATCGTTGCGCAAATAGCTGGTCGCATTGGATTCGCTGCACTGGTTGATGTTCGACAGCGCCGGGCCGAACCACTCGATAAACTGGTTGTTGGTTCCAAACCCGCTTCCCGACACCTTCATCACGCTGCCGTTGTTGAAAATGATACGGCCATTCGTGACGTCGAACTGGGTCGAACCAGCATTGTTGCGGATCATGCCCGCAAAGACCGTGCCCATGTCGGCGGTGATCGCGGAAAGCTGACCGACGCTTAGGCGGTTGGCCTGAATCGTCCCGGTCGTGATCCGGTCGCCGTGCATGATCGTGCCGCCATAGTTGACGTTGAGTTGATTCCCACCCCACCAAGCAGCGACCTGAATGGCGTTGTCGCTCATCATCAGCCCCTGATTTTGCGTGTAGGAGAAGGTCGTCGCGCCTTTGCTCCAGTAGATGAACTGGTGCGCGACCGCGCTGCCGGTGCTCCCAGCGGCGACCGCCGTAGCGACCTGATTATTGTTATCATCATACCAATAGATGAAACCGTTGGACCATTCGACGCGGTTGAGCGTCGGGTTCCATTCAAAATTGAATCCGATAAAGCCGATGTTACGGTTACCCAGCGTCAGCTTGTTGGCCGTGATCGTATTGGCCGCAATCGAACCACCTTCGATTTTGGTGTTGTCGCCGCCATTGCGCCAGCTTGCCAGCGAGGTCGACCCGCTGATCAGGATTTTACCCGGATCAATCTGGGTCGACGCAGCATTGACCTGAGCCGCCGGGTTGTATTCGCCATCGGACGCATAGCGCCAGCCAGCGTGATGCCATGTGATGTCATTCGCCGTCGCCATGCTGCCGATGCCGCCATAGTGGTTCATCAGATACATTTCAGGGCGAGTGGACGAACCTGCCGTCGTCGCAACCAGCTTGCGGAAGGAATAGGTCTGGCCTGCACTACCGTTTCCAGCCACACCACCCCAAACTTCAGGATCGGAGGCGAAGCGCAGATAGGTGTCAGCACCACCCTGCGCGCGGACAAGAATACCCGCGCCCTGAAGGTTTCCGCTGTTCAGCGTGATATCGGCTTCAATGACGATCCAGCGCCCGGCATAGAGCGCATAATTGCCCGCGTTGGTGCCGTTGTCGCCGGTTTGGACCATACCGTTTTGGCCATTGGCCGTCGCGGTGATGCGCACCGACTTGCCGCCACGTTCGCCGGTCACCTTGGTAGCCGTGCCGCTCCCGCCCCAGCTATTGAAGCCATCAGGCAGCGTGCCCGCCCACGCCGAAAAATCTCCGTTGTAGGTGTTGAGTTGGCCCGTGTTCGCAATCGCGTTGTTGATCGTGCCAAGCGAAAAGCCTGTCCCGCTGATCGTCAACGATCCCGGCAAGCTGGTTGCCGAGTTGATCTTGTCGCCAGTGATTTCGCCAGCCTTGATCTTATCGGCGGTGACAGCGTTGGCCTGCAACTGGTTGGCGCTGATCGAATTCGCGCCCATTTCGTTGACGGAAATCGACCCGGCGACCAGACGGTCAGCGCCAATGCTGCGCCCGGCGATGCGGTCACCGGCAAGTGTCCCAGCGATGATATGATCGCTGATGATTTCGCCAGCTTTGATCTTGCTCGCGGTGATCGCGCCATCGACGATCAGTTCGCCAGACGCTGCCGGGCGCAGGACCGGCTTGCCCCAAAATGTCGGATCGCCGCTGCCCGCCGTGCGCTCGCTCTGAAGACACATGCGCAAGGCGGTGACACCTGACGGGACCGTGTAGATGCCGCTGACCTTGGTCCAAGCCGTTTTGGTATCGGTCCAACCGACCGAAGTGATCGTCACGGTGCCCGAAAGTGTCAGGTCGGCGGTGCCAAACGCATAGATGTTCGCCCGGCCAGCATGGCGGTTGAAGCACCACGCTTGCATGTAATACGATTCCCCCGGCGTGACCGACACCGCCGCTGACACGGCCTGATCGCGACCGATCGACTGGATGCGCCAGCCAGCAGCCGCCCCGGCGGTGTTGTCCTGCGAAAAGTTGGTGACGTTTTGCGTGGTCCAACTGTCGAGGATGCCATTCGACCAGCCATTATCGACGATGTTCGTGGTGTCGCCGATGACCAGCTTGTTGGCCGTGATGGTGTTCGCAGCGATAGCGTTGGCCGTGATCGTATTGGTGGCGATGTAGCCGCCGTCGATCGTGGTCGTGTTTCCATAGCGCCAGTCAGCCAGCGTTGTGGTGCCGGTGATGGTGATCTTGCCGGGGTCGATGGTCGTCGCCGCAGCGTTGATCACCGAAGCCGGATTAAGGGCGTTCGCGCGAATTGTTGCGGCCGATGTCCCCGCAATGTTGCCTGTGAAATTGGCCGTCGCGGTCGCGAGATTGGTCCAGCCCGCAATGGTCTGGATTGCGCCGATTTCGATACCGTTTTCGGTGCGGCGCGCCGCCGCAATACCAAAGCTGAAGGTGTCGTTTGGGCTGACGCCTTCGAAGATGTAATAGGAAGCCGCTGACGTGTTGACGTTGACGCTGACCGCCGAATCATTGAGGCCCGGCGCAGTCGTCGCCTTGCGCCAAAAAATCATGAGGAAGTCGGCCTTACGGGTGCCCTGCGTATAGGCGGCCCAATTCAGCGTGATGTTGCGGGTGCCGTTGGCATTGGCGAATACCGAGGCTGATGAAGGTGTCGGCGTGTTGGTCGGGACACCGGTCACCCGATATCCAGCGGTCCCGTCGAACGCGCCGCTTGCCTGTGTCTGGACCGTCCCGATCGTGTCACCAGAGGTGCCGACATAAAGGCCAGTCGGCAGGCGGTTATCCTCGATATTGCCACCCGCCACGACCGACATCTTGTTCGCACTGACTGCACCGACAGCGATCTTGCTCGCGACGATCGATCCATCGACGATCAGTTCGCCGCTGGATGCGCGACGGAAAATCGGGCTGACCGCCTGCAAACCCGATGCGGTTGAACTGACATCCTTGATGAACTGCATCGTGGCCACGCGCGCGTTCGCGGGCGCAGTGACGATCGTCGACAGCAACGGGAAGAAGCTGCCGGTCGAGTTGGTCCCGATCAGCGAATTGCTGATGTAGGCGGTCGCCGCGCTGTCCGAATACCAGTTGATGACGAACAGCGTCGGGATGCTGTTGCCGCTGTTGCGGACGCCAGCACTGACATAGTAGTCCTTGCCAGCCTCGATCTGGATCGGGGTCGAACCGAATTCAAGGCGATCAGTCGACGATGCCGCCGCCAAGAAATTTGTTGAAGTGTAAGTCCCAACCGCGAGGCCCGTCGTCACCGTGTTGCCGCGCCAGCAGGCGAGGTCCGACATATTCGGATCGGCCACCATGTTGGAGGTGTCGCCGATGGCCACCTTGCTCGCGATGATCGACTTGGCAGCGATCTTGTCGGCCGTGATCGCCCCGTCGACGATCAGTTCGCCAGACGTCGCCCGACGCACCACCGGACCATAGAACGACATCGCCATCGCTGCCGACGTGGCTTCCTTGCGCCACAACATGCGCATCCGCCGCGCGGAAGCGGGCGCGGTAACGATGCCGGAAAGAGTATAGACCGTGTTGGTGGTGGTAGCGTCGATGGTCCCTACCGTGGCGGACGACAGCCAAGTCGTGGCTCCTCCCGACGTCATCGAATACCACTCGACATAGAGCCGCAGCGTCGCGCCAGCCCCATCGGCGCTGACCTGCGAACTGACGAAGTAATCCTTGTCTCTTTCAACCGCGATCAAAGGGCTACGCGCATCGACCAAATCAGCCGATGAGGTCATGTTGGCGCGATTGGTCGAGGATGAAACCAAGCCTGTGCCGGTGAAGGTCAGGCCGTGGGTCAATACCCAGTCGGTATATGTCCGATCGACCAAATCGGGGTCGCCGAACATGTTAGACGTGTCGCCAACCAGCAGTTTGCTTGCGGTGATCGCGCCTGCCGCGACCTTGGTGGCGTCGATCGCGTTCGCAGAAATCTTGTCAGCGGTAATCGCCCCGTCGACGATCAGTTCGCCGGAGGCAGCGCGGCGCATCACGATGTTGGCAAAGCGCGCCTCACCGGTGTCGCTGTTGCCCGCCGATCTGGCGAGAAGGATTTTGGCGCGGCGCGCGTTAGCCGGTGCCGTGGCGATCATGTTGGTAGCGGTCTGGCCAGTGCCTGTGCCGCTGCCAATTACCGCCGTCGAAATCAGCGCGGTCGCGGCGATATCAGAATACCATTCGACCGATATCGTTGCCGTGGCGGTGTTCGAAGTCGACGTGAACGGGATGCCGCTGAAGGCGTATGCGGTGCTTTTCTCGACCGGGATGGCGGTCGAACGGACCTGCTGCGGCGCTGCCGCGTTGGACAAAATGCGCAGATAATAATCGGACGCGAACGCCGAAGTGGTGGTCGACAGCGTATAGGCGGCTCCAGTCCAGCTTGCCTGATCGTTGAAGCCCGGATCAGGCACCATGTTCGACGTATCGCCGATGAAGACCTTGGTCGCCGTGATCGCCCCGGCCGCAACCTTGTCAGCCGTGATCGCGCTCGCTGCCACCTTGGTCGCGGTGATCGCACCGTCGACAATGAGTTCACCCGACGATGCCCGCCGCATGACCGGTTCCATCAGCGTGGGGGAAGCCGCCGCAGCGCTGGCCGCCTTGCTCGCGAGGATCATACAAGCGCGTGCGGTTGCTGGCGCGGTGACGATCGCCGACACACGGCTGAGGGTGCCTGACGTGACAGGCGCACCGATCGTGCTGGACGAAATATAGGCGTAAACGCCGCTGACGTTCAGCGAATACCAGTCGACCTTGGCCGTGACCGTGGCAGTGCCACTATTCAGGCCAATACCCAGACTGGCATAATATTCCTTGTTCGGCTCGACCGGGATGTAGGACGATGCGATGTTGTAGGCCGTCGTCGATGAGGCAGCCCAAAGCCGATTGGTGGATGCGGCCACGCTGCCGGTTGGCCCAGTCGAAACCCCGCCCGGCGCAGTCCAGTAACTGGGGTCGACACAGTTCGCGTCGGTGACCATGTTGGAGGTGTCGCCGATCAGCAGTTTGCTGGCCGTGATCGATCCCGCAGCCACCTTGGTCGCATCGATCGAATTCGTCGCGATCTTCGTCGCGGTGATTGCGCCATCGACAATCAGTTCGCCCGACGCTGCGCGGTTGAGGATCGGATAGGCAACGTAGCCATAGCCAGCGTTGTTGACCGACGTCGACCAAACGACCTTGTAATCGAACTTGGCGAAAACCGAGTCGGTCGGTGCCTTGGCAATCGCGTTGTTGGTGCCATTCGCCGCCGCAGCCGCAGCGGTCGAACGATAGTCAGCAAGGGTCAGCGTCTGCGACGACGTGCTGGCACCCGACCCATCGGCCTTATACCAATAGATTACGATCTGGATCAGGCCGGTGAAGCCAGCCGTGACATACCATGTGCCGTTCAGGCGATAACTTGCACCGCCTTCGATTGAATATCGCTGGCTTGCCTGTGTCGCGATGCGGCTATCGGCCTGTGAGGTCGTGCCATTGCCGACGTCGGTTCGGAAGGCCTTGGGCACCGCCATAGCGTTGATGGCGGCGCTATCGGTCGAGAATGTGCCGCGCGTAAGCGCCCAATAGGCTTCGTCCGAGAAGGTCGGGTCTTGCACGTAATTGCTGACGTCGGCGACGACCAGCTTGGAAGCGGTGACCGAGTTGGCCGCCAGCTTGTCGACCGTGACCGCGTTGGGGCCGATCTTGGCCGCCGTGACCGCTTCAAGCCCGATCTTATCTTCCAGAACTGACCCGCCAGCCAGCTTGTCCGAGTTGACCGCGCCGTCGAACAGTTTGGCCGTGGTGATCGCACCATCACCAACTTTGTTGACCGTGACAGCGCCCTGCGCGATTTTGGCTTCAATGACCGCATTGGTGGCCAACTTGTTCGCATCGACTGCGCTGTTCGCCAGCTTGCCGTTCGAAATGGTCAGGTTGGCCATTTCCGCAGCCGTCACCGCGAGAGGTGCGATGTTGGTGGTCTTGACCTCGTTTGTGCCGATTTTGTCGCTGGTTACAGCGCCAGTGCTGATCTGTGCTTCGACGACCTTACCGCTGATCCCGGCCATATCGATGGCCTTGACCCATGCGCCAGCCTTCAGTTCGTAAAGCGTGCCATCAACCCAGACCTGATTTGACCCGGTCCAAGTCGCGACGTTCGGAAGGCTGGTGACACCCTGCGGAATCTTCACCCCGAGCGTGGGGTCAAAAACGTCGAGGCCAGCGCCCTTGGAAACGGTAGCCGACACAACGGCACTAAAGCCGCTGGCGTTGCCGCTGGTGTCGACCGCCTTGGTCCAGTAATAGCGCAAGGCCGACGCAGGCAGACCGCTGCGACGATAGCCGCCAATCTGGCCCGCCGAACCGTTGACCGTCATGATCTTGGTGGCAGCGCTGCTTGAATTCGCGGTGTGTTCGTAAATCTCGATGCGGTCGAGGTCGCTGGCCGATGGATTGGTCCAGTTGATCTGGATAGCGTCGAGCGCCTGCGCTTCCGCTACCATGCCGGTCGGTGCGCTTGGGGCAGCCGTATCGCGGGCCGTGGTGACGTTGAAGATGGCGGACCAGTTGCCGAGATTGGCGCTATCGTCATAGGCCGCGACACGGACGCGATAGACCGTGTTTGCGAGGATGCCCGCCGAATAGGCATAGGTCGTGGCCGTCTTACCGACGTTGCCGACCGGGATGAATGTGGTCGAGGAAGCGCCTTGGGCGATCTCGATCGAATAGCCCGCAAGGTCCGCCGCCGTCGATGCGGTCCAGCCAATGTTGAGGGTGATGATCTGGCCGCCGACCGCGTCAAACGCAGCCGTCGAAGTGACGGTCAGGCCGGTGACCTGATTGGGTGCCACGGTGTCGATCGGCTTGGCAGCAGCAGCCTGCGCGACCAGTGCGGCGGCATCAACGCCACCGACCTTGCCGATGAAATTCACGGTCGCCGAAGGCTGATATGGATTGGCACCCGACCGCGTCGACTTGACCGCCGTCGAGACGATCAGGCCACCGCTCGCGACATCGGGATCGACGACGCGATAGGCCTGAACATAGAAGGTATAATAGCGGTCAGCAGCGGTGCCATAGAGCGAGAAGGCGCGGCGATCGGCAGGCAGTTCAAAGGCCTGTTCCTCACCAACCGTGCCACCCAGCGTGTAGGCGCTGGAGGACAACGACGACCGCACGATGACCCGGAAACCGTCGATATCATCGTTCGAACCGGCCCAGTTCCACGCAAAGCGGATATCGGCCGAACCATCGGTGTTGGCGGTCGATGTGATCGCCGTGCCATCAGTCAGCAAGGTGGGTGCAGTGACCGGGCTGGCGTTACGATCGTTGCGAGTGTTGAAGTTGGTGACCGCGCTGGCCACGGTGGTCGCGGGAAGGCTTCCGACCATGTCGGCGGCAAGGCGCGCGATTTCGTTCAGCAGCGCCTGACGGGCCGTATAATAGCCATTCCACCGGCTGTTCCACGTCGACCGGGTGATCGAAGTGTTCTGGGTCGTGTCGGTGTATGCCGGTGACAGGCCCGACAGGTATGACGACAGGGTGTTGTAGGCGTTGGTGTATGCGGTCAGCAGCGTGGTGATGCCCGCGCCGGTCGCGCGGCTTTCGATCCCAGCCTTTTCCGCCGTGACCTGCTGGAATTCGCGAACGATGATCGCCTTTTCGGCGCGATCAAGAATCCCATCCGCGCCGATGTTGTCGATCTGCTGAAGGGCTTGGTCTGCATCAGCCTGTGCAGCATCCGCCGCAGCCTTCGCCGCGTCCGCAGCTTCCTTGGCCGCGATGATGTCATCTTGGGCTTCTGACAGCGCCGGGCTGATTTCGTCGGCGCTGTGGACAGCCCAGCAACGGTTATAACCAACACGAACGCGATAGACCGGGGGCGCGGCCTCATTCTGGACGATCGAACGGACCAACGGCAAGGCGCTGCGATCTTCGCGCAAAGCCGTAGCTGTCGAGGTCGCGTAATAGTTGCCGACCTGCCAATTGCCCTGACCATCGGCCATGAGGTAACCGCCCGCCTGCTGGAGTGCATCACGGGCGACATCGCCAATCTGGACCTGCGCCTTGGTGTAATAGGACCACGGAACCGCGCTGAACGCGGCAAAGCTGGCGGTCTTGATCTTCGCCGCAGGAACGCCAGCGGCCTTGATCAGCAGGGGAACGATGGTTGCGATCGACGCTGGATAGGTCGACCCGTCCTTGCCACCCTTGATGTCAGCGGTGATCTTGCCGGTCGGTTCAGCGCCCAGACGGAAGCAACCAATAGCCGGGGCCTTGATCCACTCACCGGGTTGCAGGGTGGCGTCACGCAAGCTGTTGTAGGTCGAAGCCGTCGTGCTGGCCGGGCCAAGGGTCAGCGCCTGCTCATAGACCGCCGTCACGTCCTGCGCCGCGCCGTTGTGGAACTGATAGATGAAGCGAACCGGATCGATCAGGATCGGTTCGATGTTGAGGCAATCACCGGCGGCGAATGGCTTCAGGGTGCCCTTCAGTTCGCTGGGGCCTTCAGCGTTGCCCGTGCCCGCGTAGCTGGCCGTCAGCAGGTTGCGGTTAAGGGTGGCTTCCGAACCAGACAGATTGATGGAACATTGCGCACCCTCGCGCTTGATCGCGCTGGTCGTGCCACTCAGAACCTGACGATATTCAGCCCATGGCGCGCCGATCGGGGCCACGAACATGGAGAAGGTCGCGCCGTCCCACTGGAGGGTTGCCCAGTCCTGATTTCCGAACTGAGGTGCGCAGACGAAACCGACCTCGCCGCCATTGCCTTCGAATGACTGCGCCACACCATCGCTGGCAAAGCGCCGGGTCGTGATCGGGGTGCCATTGATGCACGGCATCCACTGATAGCCGTTCAACTGGGTGCCGCGATCGTCCGCCCCCATCAGGGTCATGCGGACGGTTACAAACGATGAAGTAGCGGGGTTGTAAGGCGTCGCCTCGATCAGGATATTGTTGGTCACGCCATATTTAGTCGGCGTGGATCATCACCCGGTCAGAGGCTGGTCGACGTCACCGTCAGGTCGATATTCCACCAGTATGGTGCCGACCATTTCGGGGTCGCCTTGGAAATGAACCCGAACACCGCGTCGTTTTGCTCCATGGCGGCAAAATGGGTGTCGGCGGTGGCCGTTTGACTCGTTGGACACCAATCGACCAAGCCCGATCCGGCCGTGATCTGGGGAGCGGCGAACGTGTTCGATCCGACCGCTGTGGCTGCACTTGGGTTCGACACCGATCCCGGTTCAGCGTAGGCCGGATAGCATCTGATACGCGCATTGGTGTTTGCGCCGCTGTTGTTGACCGATCGATAGACCCGCCAGTAATCGCCAGCGTCGACCACCGAATTCGCGGCGCTGCTTGCGCCTGTGGCCGGGTCCAGCGAACATGAGGCCGTGGCCGCTGTCCCACCCGTGACTTCTGCGACCAGTCGAACAATGGGACCAGCCTGCTTTTTGACGAACACGCTGACAGTATAGGTTGTGACATCGGTCGGAATGGACGCAGACCCTAGCGCATAAGGTTGGACCGTCGTCGACGTGTCGCCAATGACCGAGGCCGTCAGGCTGCCGTCAGGCGCATAGTCAGCATTGCGAACCCATGACGGGCTGCCGCTGGTTGTCCAGCCATTGGCCGACGCCATCGTCTGGCTATCGCGCAACAGATTGACGTTGGTTTTCAATTCGTAGGACGGCACGAACAGCACGGCCGAACTGTTGCCCGCCGACGTCAGCGTGCGATGCCAATCACGCCGATACTGCTGTTCGGTGATCCAGTTGACCGGGGCCTTAAAAGACTGAGTTTTGGCGTATTTGTCCCATCCGGTGTTGCCCCGATAATCGTAGGACTCTGATCCGTCGTTGATCGTCACTTCGACGTCCTGACCGATCGCGCCGAACTGATTGGTAGCGGAAGAACCGATCACAACGCGGCCGATCTGGACATAACCATCGGGATGACCAGTGGCGGTGATGTCGATGCGGACATATTTGCCCGCGACCGGCGCGGGAAGCCGCAGAACGGTCATAGCCTTGGTCTGGCTGCTCTTGATCCCCGACCATGCGGGCATCTGAATATCGACCGGGGCAGTCCCATCGACGTCGGTCTGTGTGTCACCGATGCGGATGCGCACCGCGTCGAAACAGCGCAGGTTCGTATTGACCAGCGCCACGGTGTCGATCGGCGTCGGCGATCCCGACAGCACTGTCAACGTGGGGGTCAGGGTGGTCGACCGGTAGATCAGGCCCACGTCATCGGTCAGCAGATTGACCGCCGGTGCCGTGGTCTGAGCCGCAGCACTGATGATCGTGAACGTTTCGGGATATGTGACGAACGCAGCCATTATCCGCGCACCGTCAGCTTAGTGATGCCGGTGGCCCAGTCGATTTGCTGCTGTTCCTGTCGAGTCGTCCGGTTGGTCACACGGTGCGTGTCGGAGGTGACGGCGAAGGTGGACAGCGATCCGTCACAGTCTTCAGCATAGATGACCTGATCGATTTCGATTTCGAACGACATCGCGGGGGTCTTGGCTGCGGCCAGCATATTGGTGGCAAGCGCCGCCGCGCTGGTCTGGTCGATCTGGGTGGGCAGTTCGATTTCGCGGGCCGCAGGGTATGCGGCCAGCACGGTGTTATCGGTCTGGACTTCGTAGCGATATTCTCGCTGAACAAATGTTGCGCGGGTGGGATCAAGGGCCATGTCGATATTTATGCGACCTTGACCCCATTGATGTAGTTGCCCGCGCCACCGCTGTAGATGGTCCCTGCCCGGCTGTTGATCTGGTTGGCAGCCTCAAGCGCTTCCAGAATTTTGGCCAGTGTTTCGTTGGTCACCGCTGCCGCCGAGGTCAGGGCCGCCGTCTGCTGCTGGACAGCCGCATCGGTAGCGCTGGTGTCGACGGTGATGGCGGTGGTCGTGGCGATCCCGGCCGCGCTGTTGATCTGGTCGGTCAACAGGCTGGCGAACTGATCCGAAACCCCGATCAGGTCGGCGCGGATGCTTTGGAACTGACTGTTTGCCGTGCCATAGATGTCGCGCGACAGGCCGAAGATTTCCTGACCCAGCTTCGTAAATGTATCCTGATCGACGGCCTTGCCGCTCGCGATCTGGGCCTTAAGGGCGTCAAATTCCGTCTGCTTGGCCGTCAACTGGGCAAGCTGGGTCACGCCCGAACCTTCGCCGTTCAGCATGGATTTGAAATCGGTCAGCCCAGCCAACTGCTGTTCTGTCAGCGCCTTCAGCTTCTCCGAACGCAGACGCTCGATATCAGCGACCTCCGACACGGACGCGCCAGCGGTCTTCATCTTGGCGATAAGCTGGTCGATCGGGTCAAGGATGCTGGTGACCGAGTATTTCAGCGGATCGTCGATCGACGCCAGTTCCTTCAGCGCATTCTCATACGACGTCGCCAGCGAAACGGCGCTATCAAGGCTGTAATTCTTGTCGTTCAGGACACGCTGGGTGAAGGCCTTCAGCCCGGTCAACGCGCCGTCAGAGATAGCGTCACGGATAGCATATTCGATCGCTTCCGCCTGCCCATCCTTGCCGAAATCCTTGATGTCGGTGCGGCCTGACCCGCCCTTCAGCTTGCCGTCGCGGCCCGTGGTCGAGACGCGCCACTTGTCCTTATAGGTGCCGATCGACACCAGATAGCTGCCGACGCTGGTGCCGAACTGGTCCGCCAGCGACTGGAGTCCATCCTGTATCGAGGCCGCAGCGCCCGACGCATATTCCTTGCGCGACCCGCTGTTGCCCGCTGTCGAGATACCCGAAGCGTTCTGGCCGGTAACGACCGAGGTGCCCCATTTCGCTTTCTTCAGCATCCCGCCGACGATGCCGCCGATGATCGACCCGCCGATCGCACCCAGCGGACCAAGGGCCGCGCCGCCGAGCGCACCGCCAAGCTGTGCGCCGGTGCCGCTGGCCTTGATCCCCAAACCCTTCATCAGGCCGTTGGTCATGGTGCCGATCTGCGCGCCCTGCGCAGCGGCACCGAGGGCGTTACCCAGCCCCTTGCCGAATTCGCCGCCCTTGCCGAACATCGCCTTGATGTTGTCCTTGAAGCCTTCGAAGCCGTCGCCCATCGACTTCAGAGGATTTTTGAACGCGGTGCCGACCTGATCGTAGAAGCTGGTCGCACCCTTATCGATCGCCTCACCGAAGCTGTTCTTCTTACCATCCTTGCCGTTACCCAGCGTGGTCTGAAGCAGGCCGACAATACCGCCCATCTGGCCGCCACGGGCAGCCGACGACATGTTCGACAGCGCCCCGGCCACCGACTGGAGGATGCGACCGATCTTGCCGCCGAAGCTGTTGGCGACGTAGTCGATGCGATCAAGGAACTGGTCTTGGAAATGGCCGCTGACATCGCGCACAGCGTTGTCCATGCCCTTCATGACGCTATCGTAAAGATCACGGCTGATAGCCTGACCGTTGATCAGAGTGCCGCTTTCGAAGGCCGCCTTGAACTTGGCCCGTTCCGTTTCGATACCCTTGATTTGCTGCCCGGCGCTGAACTGGGGCGAGTATGTCGACGCGATCGACGCGGCTTCCTTCGACAGGTCACCACGGGCCTTGATGGCCGCATTGCGCTCCAGTTCCTTCTTCAGCGCGGCTTCCGCAATCTGATAATCCTTGCCCGCGATATCGACACCGCTGGTCAGCGCGGACAGGCGATTGCTGAACAGAGCATCCTCAACAGTCTGCTGCTGTTCGGTCAGGCCCAGCTTGCGCTTGTCCAACAGACCGTTTTCCAGCGCCAGCTTGCGGGTCTGCTCCTGCATCCCGGTGATGGCCTTGCCGGTCGCGATTTCCTGCAATTTGAGCGCGATCTTGTCCTTGGCAGCGATCAGCGCTGCCTTGTCCTGATCGGACAGCTTATCGCCATACAGCTTTTGCAGTTCGAGCCACTTCGTGTGCTTCTCCGCTTCCTGCGGGAGCATCCGGGCAAGATCGACAGACTGGTCGAGGGTCTTCCAGAAATCCTTGATGGACTGTTGGCGCTTGGCTTCCGCTTCTGCTGCCTTCTTCGCCGCATCATTCTTGCCGCTATCGGCAGCAGGCTTCGATCGCGGCGACACACCCGCAAAATCGTCGATGCTGGCCTTCTTCCCGCGTCCAAGCATCGCATCCATGGATTGCTTGGCATCCCACAGATTGTTCGCAATCACACCCGCGCCATGCGCCGTAGCGTTAATGACACGACCAGTCCGTTCGAACGATGAAGTGAAGGCACCGCCGATATCCTTCAGGGCCGAGATATCACCGGTCAGCAGGCGGCCGACAATGCTGCCCAGCTTGCGGAACATCTGCATGATATCGGCATATGCCACTTGGAACAGGCGCGGGATTTGTTCGGCGACGAACTTGGCCGCGCGCATCATCGCAATGAAGCTGAGGCCCACGTCTCCCGCTGTTTTGGTGGAAATTCCGGTCAGCCATGTGAACGCCCCACCCAACAGGGTGCGAATATTGTCGCCCAGCCAGCCCACGAGATTGGCGATCCCGCGCAGGCCTGACCCGACAAGGTCCGCCATGACGCTAACAGTCGACCCAATCCCGTTGAAGGCAAGGGTCAGATAGTCCAGCGTGCTAAGGCCTTCGCCGCCCTGATTGGTGATGGCGCTGAACATAGCACCGACGCCCGACGCGATGTTCGCCACGATGTTGACCACGCCGCCGACCACCGAACCGATGGACTGAATGAACGGCGTGATCGACTGTAGGCCGGTGGTCGTCAGGTTGATGATCTTGGAAATGGCTTCGCCGAACAGGCCCCCACCCAAGGCAGCCAGCGACAGGAATATCTGATCCTTCAGGCCCGACAGCGCGCCGCCGATCGTGGCGGCCTGACGCTCCATCGCGCCGCCAAATTGGTTATTACCAAGGCCGATCAGGTATTTTTCGATTTCGGTCGCGTTCTTCCCGATTTCGGTCGTAACGCCCTGAAACGTCAGCTTGACCTTGTTGCCTTCGCTGGACGTCTTGATGCCGAACTCCTTCAGACGTTCGAATTCGCCAGTGGTCGCGTCGGCCACGGCTTCGATCATCTGGTTGAGGTCTTTGCCCATCGCGGATGCGGTGTTGCCGTAGGACATCATCGCGTTTTCGCTAGGAGTCAGGCCCAAAGCCTTCAGCTTCACAAAGCCGTCGACGGCCTGATCAAGAGAAAATGGGGTCTTCTGCGCGAACGCGGCCAGCGCGTCGAACGCCAACCCGGCCGACTGGGCATTGCCAACCACGGTTGTCAGACTGGCCTTGAACGCCTCAACCTTGGCAGCAGCGTCGATCGCATTGGCACCGACCAGAACTATGGAAGCGCCAACAGCCGCACCCACGACGGCCATGCCCCCAAGGCCCGCCATGCTGGTGGCCATGCCGCCCAACGCATTGCCTGCGCTGCCAGCCACGGCGCGCATACGGTCGAACCAAGATGCCGCGCCACTGGCACCCGATCCGGCCTGACCGGCGGCTGCACCAGCTTGCCCGGCCGCAGCCGCAGCGGCTGCCATCTGGGCCGCCATCTGCTGGGCAGCCGTGCCCGTCCGCATCATCGCCGCGATGTTCGCCAGCATCGCCGAATTGTAGGAATGGGCGGCACTGGTGCCGGTGCCGAAGGTGACGTTCAGCCGTCCCAGATTGGTGGTCGAAAGACCGGCGCTGCGGGCAAAGCCGTTTAGGTGACCACCAAGGCCATTCGCCGCACCACCGAGCGCGCCCATTCCGTTCTGGGTGACGCCCATCTGTCGATTGAGTTGGGCCGCCGCAGCCTGAATGGAGTTGTAGGCAGCATTAGCCCGCGCTGCACCAGTCTGGGCAGCGGTCGGGTCAATAACGATGCGGATGACATTATCTTGCACCCGCTATTTAGTCTTGGATTTGCGTGCCTGATTTTTGGCCTGCTGCTCGCGCACCCAGACGTCTAAGCTTCTGATGAATGTGATCAGAAAGTCGGTTTCGAACTCCGACAGGCCATAGTAACGAGCGAAAGCAAGAATAGCGGTAAAAGGGATCGGGCCGTCGCCAAAACCGACCGCGCGTTCAGTTTCGAGAGTCTTGAAGGCATTGAACCAGAATTCTGTATCTGGCCCAAGCTTCGGTTCCGTGTCGAGGATACGGATAGCGGGCAATAGGCCGTCTTCAGCCTGTGCCCGGAGAGTGGCAAGATGGTTTGCGTGAAGCTCTTGCCACTCCAACAGCGCAATTACTTTTTTTTGGCCTCTTCAGGGGTCGACGCCTGATAGAATTCGACGTTCAGCGAATTTGAAATAAGCTGACCCAGCACGAACTTGGCATCCGGTTCGGCGAAGTATTCCTTGGCCGCCTCAAGCGAAAATTCGACGGGTTCACCATCCTCGCCAAACACGTCTTCCCAACCAATGATGGCATATTCGACGAAGGCCAGCGCGAACACGTCGTCATCGGTCATCTGCTTGGTCTTGACCGCCAGCGCGTGGGTGCGATCCAGACGGGTGCGGATAAGCTGATACTTGGGGTCGTTGCCGTTCAGGTAACGGGTGAGAAAGCGACCATAGTGGTTGCCGAATTCATCGTGGATGTCGAACTTGATACCAGCAGACGCAACATCCTTGTCATAACGCTTGGGGAACTTAAACTTAGCCATAATGGGCTGAAAACCTCGCAATATTGATTATGCGGGTATTTATGCAAACAAAAAGGAAGGGATGCCGAAGCACCCCTTCCCCGTTCGTCTGATGGAATATTGCGAGGATTACGCCAGACGGGTGACCTTGATATCGGTGGCTTCGGTAGCGTCCAAGTCCGCTTCCCACTCAACCGTGCAATACAGCTTGGCACCATCCGTGTCGTCGGTCGGCATCTTGCAATAGACGGCAGGCACGAGGATGGTCAGGCCGTTGGCCGCTGCCCCCATGGTGAAGCTGAACGGGACAGCCGCATCGCCCAGCAGGGTTTCCGGCGTGAAATCTTCGCGGTGGAAGGTGACCGAACCGCTGATCTTGCGGTTGCTCGATGCAGCAACACCAAGAGCGGCATTGGTGCCAAATCCGTTGATCGTTTCGCGGTCCTGCGTGATCGACAGGCTCATGCTGGTGTAGGTCATACCCGACAAGCCACCAAGGCTGACGTTGGTGATTTCGCGACCAGTCAGGAACTGGGTCGAAGGAGCCGCGCCCGTGGTAGCGCCTGCGATCTTGGTCGCCGCATTGGTGATGCCACGGCCCATGATATCGACCGACACTTCAACACCACCATCATAGCTGGCTTCAAGGTTCCAGCCGGTGACCATCGCGCCAGTCATGCGCTGGTAAGCCGTTGCCGACAGAGCCTTTTCGATGGTGAAACTGGTTTCAGCGTTTCCGCCCTTGGCGACATTGCTGGTGAAGGTCGTCGCGCCGATCGCAGCAAGCAACAGGGCTTCGTTGGCCGGGCCACGCTGGAACACGGTCGACAGCGAACCTTCGGCCGCAATGTTGGTGCGACGTCCGCCGTTGCTGGCGCGGTTCTGACGAACAACATCGACCTCATACCAATCATGGGTCGGATTGATGTTGTCGCCTTCCTTGTGGACGAAGCGAAGGAAAGCCGGTGTTGCCGGGGTCGTGCCCGGCACGGTTTCCGCGACAATGCCCCATTCAAAGTTGGAGGGGGTGAAATATGCCATTTGAGGTATGGACTCCTAAAATAAAATCAAAGGAGCCAGTGGACTCCACCGATATTTAGGAGAGGGATCGGAAAATGGCCGGTCGCTAACCCTGCCTAATTGAGCGCCAGAACACTGACACATTGACTTGAAGCCATGGGCCATCTTCACCAACGACGTCCAAGTCTGGCGTTTCGCAAATCAGATTTTCGACGCGATAGTCGCGGAATATTTCGATGAACCGTTCGGCCAACTCATAGGCCAGACCATCACCCTGCCCGGTCGGCACGAAGATTTGCAGATAGACCCGGCCAAGCTGTTCGTAGTGGTTGCCGTTGCCGCCAAAATACCGTTGCCGACCGGGTCGGATCGTGAACCGCACCCAAGCGTCATCCCGCTCGGGAAGCACCGGAAGGCCTTCCATGCTGACAGGGGTAAGGTCGCCCCACTGGTCAAGGAAGCGATCGGAGAGGGCAATGATATCGGCGGTGACGGACATGCCGATATTTATCTAGTGCGGTAGTCGATGATTTCGTCGATCCAGCCATCAGGGGCCTGATCGGACCAGCCGGTAGCCAGTCGCTCGATATACGGCACCCGATTTTCGATCGTGATGACCTTCTTGCCGCTATCATCTAGGGTCCAGCCCTGCTTGGCCTGCCCGGTGTCGACAGGCGTTTCAGCCAGCAGGTCGCCATAGATATTCAAGGCGATTTCGTCGGCCTTCTCTCTGGCCAACTGCATAATCTGGCTGGTGATATCGATGCGGATCACGATGACACCACCGCACGATAAACCAGCGCCACGCCAGTCGGCGCGACCGTCTCCAGCGCCGTCACCTTATAGGTCTTGACCCCCTGTTCGATTTCGTCACCGATCTGCGGTTCAACCGTCAGGGTCAGGACCGTATCGTGATGAAGGACACCATCCGCCAACCGGGTTGCGCGCGGCTTCGCCACGGCTTTGCAGTCCAACCTGACGGTCGATGCCGGGGCCAGCTTGCGGGTGCCCGGCACATATGCAGTCTGGGCAGCGGTCTTGCGGATCAGGGTTGCCGGGCGAAGGAACTCGTCCGCCAGTTCCTCGATCAGGTCCGCCATTTCGGCATAGAAATCGGTGGCCATGATCAGCGCACCATTTTGCCGATCATGATCCCGCCACCGGCCTTGGTCAGGTAGGCAATCGGGCGCAGCATGGCGGTGATATGGGGGAAGCGATCGGCGGCCTTGTCGCCATAGGTCAGCTTGATCGCGCCGATACCGTCGCCGCTCTTTTCGCTGGCGATGATGTCGCGGTCAGCTTCGGCTTCGGCCAGCGTCGACGTCAGAGCATGGACGGCCAGCGCCATGATGGCTTTGAGCAAGAGGGGGTCGTTATCCTCGACAGCATCGCGCAGGGTATATGTGCGCTCGATATAATCGGCGGCACGAACGATCGCAGCGGTTCGGACTACATCGGTAGCGTCGGCCCATCCGGGTGTCAGACGGTCGAGGTGATAAGCATCGGTATCGGTGAGCGTGGGGGTCATCCGATATTTATGCGGATAGAGAAAGGGCCGGGGTTTTCCCCGGCCCTCTTGGATTAGGCTGCGTGGTTGACAGCGCGGATGCCGATGAACTGGTCTTGGGCAACCTTCGTCCAGTTGCTCGCTGTAGCAAGCTGAACAAGCGACGGCTTCAAGGGGCCGGTATAGCTGAAGCCCTGCGGATGACCCGCCACCAGCGACATACGGGTGCGGAGGATTTCGCCACCACCGCCGTTACCAGCGTTACCGTCACGGATGATTTCCATCGGGATCAGGCCGGGGGTCACGCCAGTCGCGAAAACCAGAGCGCCTTCGGTAGCAACTACAGATTTGTTGTCGCCGAACGCTTCGGTGATGATCAGGTTGTAACCTTCGAAGCGGCCGATGTTCAGGTTGGCAGCAGACGGCGCGATGAAATCATTGCGCTGAAGCTTCTGAAGCTTGGCGTAGGTCTTACGCGAAACGAACAGGGTCTTCTGCGCGCGCGGGTCGTCCATGGTGGCGGCCGCGTCGATGAAGGCATCCGGGTTGAAAGCATCGGTCACGACGCCGCTGGTCAGCGTGGTGGCCTTGGCCAGTGCGCCCTTCATGCTGGCGACAGCCATGTTTTCACCAACTTCCGACCAATACATCGGGATAGCACCGGCAAGGGTGCCACTCTTGATGTCATACTTGGTGATGATCTTGACGAGGTCGGTATAAGCCCAGCCCCAGTTGGCATCGATACGCAGCGCCTGATACGGCTCAGCGGTGATCTTGCCGGTCGCGCCCTTCTCGTCGAAATCATCCGAGGAGTGGTTGAACGCGGTCGTGTCGACCTTGTTGACGAAGTTGAGACGCTGAACCTGCGCGCCACCGGACATCAGAAGCTCAACTTCAGGGCCAGTCACGGCAACGCCGCTGGAAATCAGAGAGTTGTTTACACGATACTTGGCCAGAACAAGGTTCGCCAGAACACCCGGATTGGCACCAACAAGATCGGCAATATTAGTTTGAACAGTCATTAAAATATACGCTCCAACAATGGGGTTTTACGGCCCGGAGTTGGAGGGCCGTGGAGCGTTTCGGCTCCACGGTTATTTATTATTCTTGCTTTTCTTCAGCCATTCTTAGACCGGCTTTAGTTCTGGCATACCCCAAGAGTCAGCCAGCGCAGATGCCTGCGCGGGATCGGACACGGTCAGCTTGAAATAACGGTCATATTCTTCGGCAGTCGCCGGGGGCTTCGACCAGCCGGTCGCCTTGGCACTGGAGCCGGTCGCGCCTGCGCCAGAATTCGCCGGGGCCAGACAATATTTCGCACCCTTGCCGGTCAGGAACGCGGTCACACCATCGGTCAGGGGTTCGTCGCCATAATAGGCAGCGCCATCCTTCATGGTGACCTGCGCCTTCAGCGCCGGGATGAGGATGTCGAAATGTTCGGGGTCGACGTTGCCCGCGACCAGTGCAGCCTGAAGGCCATTATCGACCAGCAGGGTCTGAAGCTGCGCGTTCGCGGCATCGCGTTCAGCCTCAACCTTCTTCAGGGCAGCGTCATGCTTTTTCTGGAGGGAAGCCTTGATGGCTTCAACATCGCCAGCCTTTGCGGCGGCTTCAGCGGCTGCGCTTTCTGCGGCCTCTTCGGCAGCATCGGCAGCGGCTTTCGCCTTCTTCTCCCGATCGATCAGTTCGGAATTCTTGCGCTTCAGCGCCTCTTTTTCATTCTCAAGCTCTGCGAGCTTCGCCTTCAATTCTTCTTCGGTCATGTTTCCTTTCAGCCAGTAGCTGCCCGGTTAGCGCCAGTAGCGCGGTTGAGCGCGATCAGGCGGCAGGACCATCTGATCGACAGGCTATTTAGTCAGGCACGACCCAGAAGCGCGGCGTCCACCTCCGACAATCGGCGACGAATCCCATAACGATCAGCGTTCAAGGCGTTGAGCATGGCCGTGGCGGCTTTTACCGCAGCACTTCGCAATCCATCAATTTCCCCGATAGCCTCTTCCCCGCGTGTCAGGATCGCGGCCCAATCATCAGCCGCAATTTCATGATGTTCCCCTTCATCGTCGATCCATTCTTGATGGACAGAATCGGGCGCATGAACGGCGTCTAGTGCATCGCGTAGCACCTCTATTGACTGGACAAGAGATTGCTTGGAGGCCTCCACCGTTTCGGAGTCACGCCAATGATATTCGACCTTGAGCCACGTCAAAACGACGGACATTGATTGACTATCATGAAAGGCCCTTTCCGAGGAAATCGGCCTGCCCTCCTCCCAACGGTCGGGCTGGTAAACTTCGCGGATCGGCTTTTCGACATGCTTCTTAACGGCCGCAATCGCCTGTTGGAATTCCGACTGACGGTCCAACAGCATTTCTCGCAGCACCCCATTGGACTGGGTGCGGGTCAATTCAAGCTGGGCATAAACCGGCTTCACCGCCCAATACGCAGCAGCGAGCGCAAGGCCGCTGCCGATCAGGGTTTGCCAATCATAGAGAAACTGCCCGATTCCACTCATAGCCGTCAAAAGCCCCCACACAATGATAGCCTGTATCAGCAACATGGGTGAGGTTTGGCCAGACTGATGCGACCCCGTCAATGGGCGGACATCATGCCGCTGGCCGCGAAGCGGCCAGGCCTTCGGCCCGGCGCAATTGATCAAGCGATTTGTAGCTGCCATCATCGCGATAGAGGTCTTTGAACGCCACCTTTCCGTCCCTGAATAGCTTGGCACGTTCAACACCAAGAATAGCGTCCTGACGGTCTGCGGGCTGCTTCTCCAACCAATCGCCGTATGTAGTCTTGCCGGTCACCCGGCCGTCCATGCTGGCACGATAACGGCTCGCATCGGCTTCCTTGACGTTGCCCAGTTCATCGACCGATCGCGTCACCGGCGCATAGGCCGAACGACAACGCGGATGCGCAGGCAAGGCCGGTCTGGGCTTGTCCAGCGGATAGAATTGGCCGTCACGCGATTGGCATATGGAGGTCGTCCGGGTGTCGAGGACGCTGACGTAACGGACACCTTTGATGAGGTGCGAATTGCGCTGATAGACCGCATCACGGGCCGAATTCTGGATACCGGCCACCGACGTCAGCACCATGGTCTGCGCCGATTTCCTGCTACCTTCGAACACGCCACCGGGACCGCGAATGTCGCGAACCATCTGGTCGGTCGTCTTGCCGGTGACCAGCCCGGTCCTGATGGTATCTTCGATACGGCCGATGCGCGAAGCCGACAGGCGATCCACCCATGGCTTCAACTGGGTTCCAGCCAAGGGCGCGACCTCGACCAGATGCTTCAAATATGAAGCCGCAGGCGTGGCGATCGTGGTGGAAATCGGGATGGCGGCCTTGAGCCCATCGGCAGCCGTGTCCGCACTATGCTGGGCCAGTCCCTCCAGTTCGACGGTCAGACCATCGGCAACCTTCTGATAGACGTTCTCGTTGATGGCGCGGATATCGGCCAGCAGGTCTTCAAGGCGCTTGGTCATGGCCGGGCCAAGATCATAGCCGCGCTTGTCGATGTCGATCAGGCGCTTGGCCAGCGTTTCGACGATATCCTTGTCAGCCGAATTGAGGAGGCGAACGATCTTGTCCGCCAGCCCACGGCCATAGCGTTCGACGTAAATTTGATGCTGGATCGCACGGGATAGAAGGTCGTCGTTGACTGTCACGACCTATTTAGACCGCGATCTGTATCAGCCGGGTCGGGTGATCTTCACTGATACGCCGGGCGCATCATCGCTGCGCCGCGAGATAGGCTGAAAGATGGCTAGGAGGACGCCAAGTGCGACAAGCGCCCCAACGCCTATAAGGAACGTCCATTTGATGCCCTTATAGAACCGCTCCCCATTCTTCGCGGTTTCCCAATGCTGCTTCAGGACAGGGCGCGAATTGCAGATGATAATCCGCTCTGCCTGTCGGACCTTGTGCATGTCCAATTTGCCGTGAAGCATCATGTTTCCAAGGCAGGCCACCGCAACACGCACCCGCGTCCATTCATGATCGGTCGGCTTTTCGCGCAATTCTATGCGCATCCGCGCTTCGAAGAATTCCTTCATGAACGTAGAACGCTCTTTGGCGGCATCGGCATTGAAGTAGGCCAAGGTCGCCGCGATGGCCGTTGCAAGGTCTTTGCGCTGCTCATCTATCCAGTCCTGCCGGAATTCGCTGACCTTGCTTTCCTTAGCCGAAATCAAGGTAGCAGCCGCGACCGTCGCCGCTATAAAGGCAGCAACGACCGTGGCTATTGCGATGAAGTTAGGGTCAGTGAATTCCATGCCGCTTCATCACAGCGGCACGAATGAACGTCAACGGTCAGTCGGCTCTTCGGCTTCCTGATCCTCAACCGGTTCCTGCGGGAAAGTCGAAAGCCCAGCCTGCGAGGTCGGCATGTCGGCCTGATCCTCTTCGATGCGGCTGCGTTCCTCCTCATAGGTCAAGCCATCGGGGATCATTTCCCCCTGCTGGAGCAATTCGAACATCGTCTGTTTCGACATCAGTCCAGCGGCGACCAGACCCTGAAGGGCGGCGACGTCCTGCGATGACATCGGGGTCGGAAGGAAATCGGTCGACAGGGCATAGGACAATTCACCGGTCACCCCTACCCAGTCCGCAACAATGATCAGGGCTTCTTCGATCTTGCGGCTGACGATGCGGGCCAACGATGCCGTGCGACTATTTTCCGATGCACGGCGGATCGCATGGGTTTCGGCCGCTTCCGACGCGTTCTTCTCCGACGCGATGATGCGCAGGCCTTCCTGTGACATGTCCTCTTTAAGGTCGAGGGCCGTCTGACGGATATCACCGATCGCCGGAGCATCATTTTTCATCCATTCCGCATCAGCGTCGACACCCTCGACAACAGGCAAGTAGATGACCGTGCCGGGAACCGCGCGAATGGGCTTATGCTTTGAATCTGGGTCCATAGATGGATCGGCAACGCCCTTGACCTTGATCATTGGGATGCAGGTCATCAGGCGGGTCAGGCTATGCTGGGCCTGAACATTATAGTGGTCCAGATTGGTGATCACGACGTCGTCAAGCGGGGCCTTCTGCGGTTCGAATTTTCGGGCCTTGGTGGTCGCCAGCACGAACGGAATGGCGTCTAGGGGCTGGCCACGCTTCAGCGGCACGACAGGCGCATCGGCCAGCCACTCGCCACCGACGCGACGATGGATGATGACCTGATACTTCCCGTCGACCAGCGCCAGTTCGCGAACGGTATCTTCGTCGTCCTTCAGGCGGACGCGCACCACCTTCAGCTTGTTTTCGATGACCGCTGGCGTGACCTCCAGAATGGATTCGGCACGATAGACAGCGACAAATGGACGGAACCCCTTGGCGATGGCATTGGCCGCGTTCAGGCCAGCAGTCGAAGCCGGATGGTCGACCAGCAGGCCGACGAAATTGGTGATGAGGATTTCCGACAGAACTTCTTCGGCAAGGTCGTCGACGGTCATGCCGGTGGCCGTGATCGTCTCTAGGATAGGCTCCAACGCTGCCGGGGCCGTCATGGTCGCGGGCTTCCGGTTGATCATGCCGATCAGACCTTCGTGCGTGACGCCTGCGCCGGGGAAGAACGGGACGGCCTGCTTGTAATCCTCAAATTCGTCCGCTTGCTGGTCAGTCAGTTTGGGCAGGTATGTGGTGCCACGGGCCTTCACGGCGTCGGCACCTTCGATCACGTCACGGGCGCGCTGCCAGCGCTTATGGGCTGCGGCGATCTTCGCAGTCGGTTGGTCGATATCGGTCATCCGCTATTTATTCAGCGGCCGAAAAGCCCACCGATCCGGTGCGACGTGGCAGCGCCGGGCTTGGGCGGCCCCTTGGCGACCATCAGTTCTGTGAAGCCCCAGACCATAGCGTCGACGCGATCAGGAGACTTGCCGCGCATCCCCTTTTTGTAGCCGGTTTCGATCGCATACATCTGGTCTTCAAGCCGATCGAAGACACCGGCATGGTGGACCAGACCACGGGCATAGAGTGCCGACACCGGTTCGGCGCGCGACACCTTATCCTTATAGGCAGTGGTCAGCTTCACCGCCGCAGTCGGGTCGATCGAATTCAGCAGATGGTTCAGCAGCAGCTTGCCCTGATTGCCCTCGACGGTAATCAGGTCGGCCTGCCATCGCTGATAGGCTTCAATAACGACACGGCCCCAGCGATCGGGCACGGCTTTCATGCTCAGGTCTTCCAACACATAGCCATGGCCATCGGCGTCGATGCCCTGCACCGTGATCCCGCATTCGTCCGATTTGTCGTTGGCCGTGATCGACGGGTCAACCGATATGGCGATGCGGGTCAGACGCGCGCGCCACTCCTGCGGGGTCTGGGCAGGCACACGATGCTTGTTGACGTTGGCTTCGGTCCAAAGCGCATTATCGACGTCATCGCCCCACTGGCCCAGATAGAAGCGCCGACGCGCCTCTGGACTCATCCGCTTCAGCTTCTCGATATAGTCGGCACTCAGGTTGGCCGCGTTCGCCTCTGGTGGCGTTTCGATCAGGACATAGTCGTTGGGATTGACCAGCGGTTGCTTGGTGATCGGGTCGACCTTCTCCTTGAACAGCTTGTAGGCGAAATGGCTCTTCTTCGTCGGGTTGCAGTCCAGCAGCAGCTTGACCGGGATCGGCTTCCCGTTGGGTCCGTCGACGATGTAGCGAAGGCGGGTGTCGATATCTTCGAAGTCACGGTAATTGAAATCCGTGCATTCGTTCATCCAAACGGTGGTGAGGCTCTGACCCAGAACCTTGTCGCGGTTCTCCCCCTCCTCCAGCCCGGCAAACTTCATCACGCTGCCGTTTCGAAAGGTGACGGTCAGGTCG
This sequence comes from Sphingobium sp. BHU LFT2, assembly GCF_018604485.1. NCBI lineage: Bacteria > Pseudomonadati > Pseudomonadota > Alphaproteobacteria > Sphingomonadales > Sphingobiaceae > Sphingobium > Sphingobium sp. BHU LFT2. The sequence continues at coordinate 92,570 of NZ_JAFCGW010000006.1, read as the reverse complement.
GTGATGTTGAGGTCGATGGTTTCCCGCAGACCGGGGAAAGCCTTCAGGACGTCCGGTAGCACCTGTGACCAAAGGGTATCCTTGACGGCCGTGCGGGTGCGGCGAAGGATGAGGTTGCGCGATCCGGGGCAATAGATGCACCGTTCGATGATCCACGCCATGATCCCGAAAGACTTGCCACCACCGGAACCACCGGCGTTCAGGACATAGGGATTGGGGGCGTAATAGGCGCGTTCGGCGCGAAGCTGGAAAGGGTTACGGACGTAGTTATCAACTATCATCCGTTACTTAGTTTGGGGCAGTTGTGTCCTGACCGTCAGGCGGGTCGCGTCGTTCCCGATCAGGACACAGAGGAGCGATTACTCTTCGGGCGGATCGGGTTCAACCGGTTCGGGCTGAATTTCTTCCTCGACCGGCTCTTCAACTGGTTCCGGCGCATCCTCGACAGGATCATCGTCGCCATCGGGCAGGTCAGGACCATTGGCGGCCAGTTCGGTGGCGGTGATGCTGACGGGCGCATAGTCACCGTCTGCCGGTGCGACGAACACATGGACGCGCAGGGTGTCGGCGTCGACCTCCCACGCACCGGCAAGAGCCTCTATGATGTCGGGACCATCGCCGCGCTGGCACCGTGCAACGACCTGACCATCATGGATGACAAGGGCGCGGAAATTGCCGGTCAGCAGGCTGGGGCTGGCATCGCGGAAATCCATGATCGCGCCATAGGCTTCATCAAGGGTGTCGGTCTGGGCCAAAACCTGCGCGGCCTTCAGACTGGCCGATGATGGCGGGGATATGAGGGTGAGATAGGTCATAGTTCCATTACCCTCCGCATCAATTCCCGGTCGATCGGGTGGCCACACAGGAAGCTGCGAGGTATATTCGTTAGGCAGTCCCGTTCGAAGGCACGATACTCCTCTGCGGTGATGGACAGGCTACGCAGCTTCTCGATGTCGCTGGTCTTGAAATGAAGTTCAGCAGCGGTGCGGATGGTCCAGTCAGCGGGCGACCAACTGTTGCTTTTCGCTTCCCTCGCGGCCTCTTTCGCGTCCTCCAGTTCCTGCCACAGGTCATCATTGCTCATCGTCAGTTCGACGATCTTCGCTTCAAGGCGGCGGATATAATCCTGATCCTTGATCATGCCCGGCCCTCCTGCACCTTGACCGGCGCAATGATGTTGTCGACGGCGCTGGCGAGATATTCACGGGCCGACTGATCGGCAGCGGTGCCAATGACCAGACCAGCAATATCCCACTTGTCACGGAAGGCTTCGGCGGACTGGCGATCGGGGAACAGGATTTCCGACCATTTGCCGCCACGCGCAGCAATGGCATCCGACCGGATGGCATCAAGATATTCGCCGGTGATGGTAGAAGGATGGCGGGCGTCGATCAGCGTGTAGCTGGTCGGGGCGTGTTCGACGAACTTGCGATCCAACATGGCTTCACGGCGGCGCATGTCCGATACGAAATGGCCCCGATAGACCGCATCGACAGCCGCGCCATAGCAGGCTTCTTCGTCGGCCGTCAGCGCATCAGGGGCCTGAAGGTCATACTGCCACACCGGCGCGGGGCGGCTCTTCAGTTCGGATTTCAGTTCGTTGATCTGGCGCGACTGCCAATTCTGGAACCGCGCTGCGTTTTCGGCCACCCGGTCAGCCGCAATCCGCTGACGGTCAGCAAGCTGTTTGGCCGCTGTCAGCGCCTTTTCAAGAATATCGGTCTTCAGGCAAAGTGAAGCCGCCCAAAGCCAGAACCACAGGTCGATGAAAAGTCTGTTTTCATGGCCCCATCCGATCGCAGCGATCATCTGGGCGAGCGCCGGAATGAACAGAATATTCGACGTAATTCTAAGGAATTTCTCTAACTTTACCATTATTCTCCTTGGCCCGGTGCGTCGGGCAGCGTTTCGGCACGGTTGCCGGTTTGAGATTGTAGGTCCGCCATCGTTTGGCGGATGGCAGCGGGGTCCAGCTTAAAGTTGAACCATTGGCCGCGCCGGGGGCGTCGGCGGATACGGTTGAGGGCGCTCATGACCCGAACCCCATTCTTGCGATTTCCGCGTTTGAGTATCCCAATTGGAACAGCACTGCGGCCGTGGCCCTCCGGTTCCAGTATCGCCGGATATGATCGCTTTGGCGCTGGGCTTCAGTCCCCATGGGGTGACCGAAGGGATTGGCCAGATAATAGCGCGGCGTCATACCTCACCCCCGGCCTGTTCGATCAACGCTTCATACCAAGCCACCTGATCAGCAGCGTCGGGGTTCCAGTCCAGTTCAGCCTGCGCGGCGGCCAGACATTCCAGCAGATGTTCGATTTCCATCATGCCCGACCCTCCGCAATCTGCAAAAAGGCAGCCAGCGTCGGCCGATCTTCAGGGCTGTTCAGCTTCTCGACCAGCTTGGCGATGTTGGCTTCGTGTTCCCGGCGCAGACGCTCCAGAACCTTGGCACGGCGCTTGGCGCTATGATGGTAATATCCCGCCATGACGGTGCAGCCCAAGGCTATGATGAGGAAGATGGTTGCGATGTCCATGATCAGTCCCTCCCCATGGCAAAGAGGAGATGGATTGCGGCGAGCAATCCTACCGTTGCCAGCGCCGACAGCGTCCAACCCGCGATTGGGCCAACCAGAGGAATCCAGAATTCTGACAGCGCGATTGCCATCGCAATGTGACCGGTTGCGACAAATACGATGATCCCGATGATCAACAGGATGAAAAGGATCGGCATGATTAGCGACCCTCCCCGGCATCCTTGGGGGACACGTTCCAACGCGCGAAATATTGTGCGCCACCGCAAACCCTTTCGAACTGGATCGGGCACCCAGCCTTGATCAGCTTGTTGATGGCTTCGTCCAGCGTAGCGCCACAGGTGGTGAAACCCTTGGGCTCGGACGGTTTGGCCATGAACTCACGAAGCTTTTGCTCAAACGTCGGTGCGGGCGCGGCATCCTTGGCCTCGACCATGCTGGCTTCACGTTTCTTCAGGTCAGCGGCAATCGCGTCGATCGTGGCACGGGAAGCCTTCAGGTCAGAAAGCAACATCGCGACGGCTGCATCACGCTCTTCCCCGGCTGGACCTCCCATTACCTTGTCGATCTGGGACAAAATTTCCGCTGAACGACGCGCGCGCTTGCGATCATGCCAGTCAGCCAGCTTGAACATGGCTGCGACCCGGTCCAGTTCTTCCTTGCGGCGAGCGTCGTCGGCCGCGTTGATCTTCGCGACCAGAGCATCGCGTTTCAGCGTCATATTCTCAATGTTGACAAGGTCGCGCTCTCTTTCGGCGGGATACGCTACGACTGGACGGTTCGCCTTTGCCATCGCCAATTTGACGGTCAGGTCCAGCAGGGTCAGGAAATCGTTGTCGATACGCATGATCAGCGGCCCTCCTCAATCTTGCGATGCGCATTGAGGTCGACGGCATCGGCCAGCAGTTCACGCACCATGGCGATATCGTCGGCAGCCTGCGCCGTGGAAACTTCGTTCAGTTCCAGCTTGCGGCCAAGGAACGACTGCACCAGCGCAAAGGCGGACGGATGCTTGTTGAAACGATAGGCCGAATAGATGGCCATCAGCTTGTCCATGTCGACGGGGAAGGACAAATCCTTCTGACCGCTCAACAGGGGGATGGTGATCTTGATGGTGTTCATGATCAGCGGCCCTCCATGAACTCAATGGGGTCCAAGCGCGGCATGGTCTTCAGCAGGTCCAAACAGGCCTGTGCCCGCTCCACTTCACGGGCCATGGTCGCATGACCCAAAGACGCTTCAACCTTGTCGCCGAGTATGTCCGCAGCCCACTGAAATTCGCGCAGATAACCGGCTATGATGTTTTCCAGATACATTGAAACTTTAATCTCCCAATTGTTAATGGCATTTTGCCTGCGGGAGACTGCGAAAGTCACTATTCTTTTCAATCTCCCGTTCTATTTAGATCGTGGGTGATGTTTCGAGCCGATAAGGGTGATTTTGACAATATTTGAAGGGGAGGCGCTTGGCCTCCCCCGGATCGTTGCGAACCTTCGCGGGGAGAAATTTATACATAGGGCTGGACGCCCCCGCGTTGACGCACATGAAGTGCGCAGGATCGCCTTTGCCAAGACCGTGATCCCTACGGTCCCTTAAAACGGCGCGGCCCTTCAGACTTAATTATCCCAGCAGCCCGGTCGCGATGGCGAAGCCGGGATAAATTCCAGATGACTGAACAACTCATCTGGGTCGACGTGGCCCGCAAATACATCGGCACCCGCGAAATCAAGGGTCCGAAGCACAATCCCACCATCATGGGCTGGATCAAGCGCCTTGGCAGCAAGGTGCTGGGGATCGCAGTCACTGACGATGAAACCCCGTGGTGTGGGACGTTCATGGCCGCCGTGATGACCGAATGTGGCTTTGTCCCTCCGAAGGTCGCCGTGCGGGCATCGTCATGGGACGGGTTCGGTGTCGCAGTGGCGAAGCCGTATCTGGGTGCCGTGGTTCGGTTCCAGCGTCCGGGTGGCGGCCATGTTGGCATCATCACCGGCCAGTCCAAGGATGGCAAGTTGCTGCGGGTGTTGGGCGGAAATCAGAGCGACATGGTCAATGAAACTTGGATCGAACGGTCGCGGGCCGTGGCTTACCGTTGGCCCGCTGGTGTGGCCGCGCCGACCTTGCTGGCACCGGTGATGGACGCGAAGGGGGCAAAGGTCAGCGCGAACGAAGCCTAGAGGCCTTCCACCAGCGCCCTATATTGCTCCTCATTGGCTGCAATTATCTTTGCCCGTTCCACCGGATCGGTGGCGGCAAGGTATTCGCGGCGCTTCGCTCTGTATGCCTCACCCATGGCACTCAGAACAGCGCCATCAAGGTGCTTGTTATACAACCTGTCGACGATTGCGGCAGTCAACAATTCCCCGTCACGGTTTCGGAAACCCAACCGGTTCATTCGGTCTGCGATAACTCGTGCGCTCCCCCCACCGTAATGAAGACGAATGAAACGAAACTGCCCGATCTTTTCCACAAGGGCCGCCTCCCACGCGACCAAGTCGGTCGCTGGCGCGTGAGGGGATAGGGCAGATTCGACCAGTTCCTTGCGATAGTAAATCTGCCCCACCACGGCGCTTGTTATGGGGTTGCCGCTTCGATCGACCACACCATCCGCAGCCAGCATATTTGCGATCTTGCTTTTCATCGGATGGTAGCCGGTAGCCTTGATCTTCGCCGCTGCGTCATCGACGATCGGGATCATGCTGGTTTCCCAGTCGGCTTTAGAAATCGTGGTCATACTTCCCCCTTGGTGACCACCCGATATTATCAGGCCTCGACCTCATCAATGGCTTTCTTGCCCCGCGCGTCGATCGTGCGCCGGGAAGCCTGCATAACGCTCAAGAGCGTCTTCCGGGCTGGTGCATCACGATGCCAGTCATAGCGGGCCTGCCAGTCGACCAGCAGGCGGGCAAAGTCCATGTCAGCATCATCGGGGTTCAGCAATGCAGACAGCCGATATGCGAGGTCACGGGAGACGGCCACCTTGCCCAGAACGACATTGTTGAGGTTGGCACGATTGAGCGCCATGGCTGCGGCTGCCGCATTGACCGAATAGCCCGCTTCGGCAAGCTGGTCGCGGATCATGCTGCCGGGGTGAACGACATCGCCTGTGTCCTCGACCAAGGCTGGGGGATCGATCTTGTGCTTGCTGGTCATGGTCCATCCTTCATGCAACTGTGCGGCCCGACCATACATCGTATCGTGCCGTCATACAATAAGGGCGGCCAGTGGCCGCCCCCTTGGTCCTTAATGATAGTCCTCATAGTCGAGGACACTGACCGTCTGGGCCACCTGATCGACCACGAAGGTCAGGCGATAGTTGCGGGTGACGGTCAGGCTCCACTTGTCGGGCTGACCGGGGGTCAATTCGTGGGCCTTCCACGATGGCACCGAACGAAGCTGGATAGGGTTGGTCATGACCTTGATGGCGGCGATCATTTCCGCGATCTTGCGGGTTTCCAGAGCGTCCAACCCCTTCACCGACGTCTGCTTGGGGTTTTCGACCAGAGCCTTGACCCGCTTATCCCTGACACTCACGATCTGCATTCTTGCCTCCTGCGTTGTATGGTTGGACCATACAGTCTGGATTGAGGATGGCAAGCGAATTGTATTGCCTAACGATACAACTAGAGCATGTTGCGCACCGATGATGGATGCCATTGACCACCCCTAGCCGTGGGCACCTTCCTAGCGTTCAACTCATTGGCGATGGCCGCTAGGCTGGTGAAGCCCTGCTGACGAAGCTGGTGGATCAACGGTCGGATATTCGACGATCTGGCATCCTTCTGCGCGTTCAGCGTCTCACCGGCCTTCTGTCGGGCATCGTCAATGCGTGGGTTACCCAGCACGACCCCACGCGCCTTGGCCTGCTGGAGGGCCTCACGGGTGCGGGACGCGATCATTTCGCGCTCCTTTTCCGCCAGCGCGGCATAGATATGAAGCATGAATGGATCGACGCCCAATCCCAGTTCAGCAACGATGAAGGGCACACGCTGGGTCATCAGGCCGCTGATGAAATGGACGTTTCTCGATAGTCGATCCAGCTTGCTGACCAGAATGGCCGCCTTATGCTTCCGCGCCATCGTCATCGCAGCCAACAGTCTGGGCCGACGATCCATCGCATCGCTGCCCTTGCCTGTCTCGACCTCAATTTCCTCCCCAATGATTGGGATATCATTGTCGGCGGCGAATTTGTGGGCGCGCGATCGTTGGGCTTCGAGGCCAAGGCCTGATCGTCCCTGTCGAGAAGTGGAAACGCGACAATAGAGGACGAATGATGCGGGGTTGATGGTCATACACAATCTATACCAGCGTTTAGATTGTGTATGAAGCCTATTCTTCGCTCTGATCCTCAATCATCACCGCATCAACGTCGATGAAATCACCCTCAATCAAAGGCTGATCGAACATCGCCAGCGATTTCGGGTTGGCTTGGATCGTGTAGGTCGTAACCGTCTGATTGACCTCGACCTTGTCACGATAGCGCGCGTTACGCTTGCTCATTATCCACCGCAATTCATGCACCAAAGCCTTGTCGCGGTTCACGCTGCCCGTCGACAACGATCCTCCAGACATGATGTTGATGATTGCGGCCTCCAGCGTCTCCATCCCATCGTCGCGGGCCTGTTCGATATCCGCAGAAAGGTCAGGATCAGCGCGCTTCCAATTGTGTATCGTCTCATTACACACGCCAACCTGACGACCAGCATCCTCCAGCGACAATCCGGCGCGAAGATACAGCAAGAGGTCGTTGATCAACTCTGGGGTGCGCTTCGTCTTGCGCCCAACCTTCGATTTGCGAACGTCATCGGCAATCTGGGCCATCAGGCCGCTGGTGCGCTCCGCAATCTGGGTCTGGGTATGCTTCGGGGCATCATCTGTGGGTATCGTCATGCCTATACTTATGTGTGCTGCCCACATTTCAGGCACAACATGTAGCTATTCGGGGCACCTAATGACACCACCCCTTGTTTTCAAGGCTGGAACAACATGGGAACATCGGTTATAATGGTTGTTGCCGGGGCCTGACGGCGATCAACACCAATCAAGGATATGATCCGATGAGTGAAGCCCGAATCAAAATCCTCCAGCGCCTACAAAACGGTCCAGTCGCAGCGGTGAATGGAAGCATGCCCGTAACGGGAGTAAATCCCGAAACACTTCATGAAGAATTAGTTCAGTTGAACAACGAAGGTAGAATCAAGGTGCGCGGTCCATCTGCTGGATATTCAGATTTTGGCGTCGACCCTGAAATATTCTATCTGCCGCAGCATCAACATCTGGTCAGGTTGATGCCGGAATATTGACGCGACCGTCATTACCCATTAACGAGGAAGCCCCGACAGTCATTGACTGCCGGGGCGGCCCCTTGGGGCTATGGAGGTTCCACGTTCCGTTCCTTTTCTTACCGGTGAGGACATTTCGACCTCTGATTTGAACCGGGCGGCAACCCGGTTCGACGAATAGGCCATCAGGGAGTGATATCCTTGGTGGCCTATTTCGGTAATGACCCTCACATGGATTCGGCGCAAGGAAAAATTGGCGTGGCTGCCAGATTTTTTCCGAATGTTCGGAATATTCGCAAGGACTGCGTAGGATGTCAACGCGCTAGTATCATTCAACACTCTTCCAACAGTCTTATTACGTACCATATTGCGACCGCAATGCGCACACGCATATTGACGGTTCGGTCAATAGACTTACGCGAACCGGATTTTATCACGAATTATGCCGTGAAAAACTCGTATGAATTTCGGACGAACTTTTAGCGTCCTTAAAACGAACACAAACACGAACCTGTTTATGAACCCGAATACGAACCGGAAGACGCACCTGTTGAAACCCGCGAAATTTCGGTTCGAATTATGACCGTGGATTGCGACGCTTACCAACACCACCACCGATCGACTTCTGCGTCGCCCCAATAACCGCCAGACCGTCGACCTCAAAGATCGCATCACCATCGTCATCGGGATACTATCCGGGAACATCGACCATCTGATCGCCAACCGGGAACGGTCGAATGTCGCGGCGAAGGGTCGCGCCGGTGTCGGGGTGGATGCGGGTGTCACCCCATATCAGGCGTCGACGCTCCTTATAGTCGACCTTACTCACGTCGATCCCGGCTTCAACCAGTTCGGCCAGCCTCTTCAGTTTGAACGCCTTGCGCTCCTGTGCCTTCTGCATCGCTTCTTCAGGGTCGATATCGACCAACCCCAGTTCAGCCCGGCGCGCCTCATTTTCGGCAATCAAATCGTCCCATCCGATCTTCTCCATCACGACCACCCATTGACCATCAGGTCCAACCGCGCGTCCGCTACCGCCTGTCGAAGGCTTCCCGGCGCGAACGCCAGCCATTCCAGCTTGCGCCGATCCATCGGGTGAAGGCCACGCAAGTCGAGGTATTTGACCTCATAGACCTTGCCGCTGCGCTTGTGTTTGCGGGTTATCTCTCCCCGCCATTCGTCATTGCTCATCACCTACTTATGGCGATGTCGCCAACCATAAGGCGATATATAATTGCCCATTTCACTTCTATTAGAAGTCATTGCAGCAACTTTGAGTCATATGATACATACTCGACATAGATTTTATTGCGAGGATGACCAGATGTTGAAGTATGCGATGGCGGCGATGTTGATGACGGTGGCGATGCCGGTGATGGCACAGGAGGCCCCTGCCCCTGTGGCAGCGCAGGTCGAAGGCCCCATGCTCTGGAAAGGCATCAGGGCTGGCATGGACATCAATGACGCAAGGAAGCTATTTCCCGAAATGACTTCCACCGGGATGCTATTCAGCTACGAACTGGCCCCGAAATTTGTCGTCAGGGCTGAACTGACCTTGGACACGCGCAAGCACCCCGATGGCACCAAGACCAAGCATGTCCGCAAGGTCACGCTGGAAACGATCGACGACTATTCCATGATCTTGGCCGCCCTGCTGGAGAAGTATGGCGAACCCCGGCGCAAGGAAGAGCGCACCCAGACAGGGAACCGCATGTTCACCCCCAGCATGGGCATCGACCGGCACATGACCGACTATGAGTGGTATCGGGATGGCGTCCTTATCAGCCTGACCACGGGTGCCATTCCCGGCTTCATCCTCACCTATGAAGCCAAGAGCGACGCAGGCCTGACCGACGCGATCTGATCGCCCGGTCGAACATGAAGTGTATGAACCCGGCGAAAAATTCCGCGCGCAAAAGTCCATACACTTTAAGTTCGTTTTGATACCGCAACGATATTAGTTCGTTTGGTGGCTTTTCCCAAACGTTCTTGCTTTGTACTGGTCTGGATATGACCCGACTCACCCGCGATGATCTAACGAGAAAGGCCCTTTTGGTCGTCGAGGAGGCTTGCGCAGATGGTCGGGTCAGGCAGTCGATGGGCCTGCGGTTTGCGCTTGCCTACCTGTTCGCCGTGTCTGGTCGAAAGGATCGCGGGGCGTTCGATCGGCTTTGGCGCGGCTGCTCTTACGTCCATCCGCATGGCCAACATATGACGGATATCTGCCGCGCGCAGACCGTCACGGCCTTGGTCAACGCGGTCTATCACGCCGTTGGCGTCTATCGATCGGTTGATCAGATATCCTTCCAGACAAGAGCGGCTGAATTGAGGCGACGGCGCAGGGAAGACGCCTGACGATGTCCGTTTGGCGCTACTAAGGGGCCTTCGGCCCCGCTACGCGGGTGGTCTTCAGTGTCCGTCTTTGACGGCCCGCTATCCGCGTTGATGATCAAGGTTGACCTTAAAGTGTATGAACACGGGCCGAAGGCCTATCCCTTGCGATAGCTGATCGAATGAGGCCGACCCGAAGGAGGCATCTGCCGACTGATGAGGCCTTCATTCCCGTGGCCGCGCCAGCGGTCACGCGCACCTTATGCCTTTGGAATCATTATACATATAGTCAACGTTATCGCAATCGCTCGTCGCCTTGCGGCTCCTCCCGATCGCGTGCGACCTGCGGCCTGTCCTCATTGGCATGAGGCCATTCGGCCTTGGGCGCGATGCGCAAGCGAAAGATATTGACCGGGCTTCGCCCAGTTCCATAGAATGCCCAATTACTCAACAAGAATTCCTCAATTCCTCTCCTATACCTGTCCGGTCCGGTTACTAAGATAAATATAGTCAAATAACCGGACAATATTATAGCAACTAGTAGCGCCAACCGGACGCGCCAAACGAGAGAGAAATGACGACTATCTATTATGACGACCGGCCCTGTGGGTCGGGCAAGACCTATACCGAATGCAATTTTATGGTGCGCACTCCCGGCCTTTACCTTTTGGCGGTCGAACAGCGCACGGTCATGGTTGAACGCCTCAAGATGCTGGCCGAACTGGCCGCCGATGCTGGCACCACCCCTGTCATCAAGACGATCTTTTCGTCACAGGCCGAGGTGCGCGAAGATGGCCGCCTAGACCGGGTTGGCGTGGCCAATGTCCGTGTCGAGATTGAGGCCCTACCTTCGACCTACCAGCGTGGCCACATGATCATCATCATCACGCACGAAGGCCTAAAATCAGCCGATCTGGCCGCCTTTGAGGGCTGGAACCTCTACATCGACGAGACACCAACGATCTGGGATAAGCAGCTACTGTCGACCAGCGTGACGAAGGATTTCTTCGCCCGGCACTATGACCTGATGCCAACGGAAAATGATCGGGTGCGCCGGATCACCGCCGTCAGCGATAGCACGGCCAAGGATTTCGCCCGCGATGATCTGGCCAAAGCGGTGGGCGTTTTCCACGCTCGCGTCCTGTCCGATCGGATCGAGGTTGCAACCAAGCTGGCAAGATGGTCCGAACTCAACGAAGATGCGAACTGGACATGGTGGTCGATCTGGTCACCGGAACAGCTTGGCGTATTTCAGCGCGTCACCATTCTGGCCAACGCCTTCACCCGGTCAGTCACCTATCGGATCATGTCGGCGAAATGGCCTGAAATCGAATGGGTTCGCCTCGACCGCAGCATGACCCGGCCCTACGCGCAGCGCCGCGTCGTCATCAACTACTTCGCCCGCGCCCATACGGCCCAGCGGATGCTCTGGAACAGCGAGAGGGGTAAGGGGCACCTTCGACAGGTCGCGCGCCACATTGATGCACAGGTCGATCCTATGCGCCATATCTGGATGTGTAACGGGGACGATGAGGCCACCTTGACCACGCAAGGGGTGAACATCGCAGGGGTCAAGCTATCGCCGCGCCAGCAGGGTTCAAATCGGTTCATGGCAGCCACCACCGCGACAATGATATACACCAGCAAGCCCGACACGAGCGACCGCTTGGTCATGCGGATGATCGGCGTCGACCCTGACGCGGTGATCGAAACGCGCGAATATGAAGTGTTGGTTCAGTTCGCCTGCCGCACGTCGATCAGGGACGCAGCCAGCACCGAAACGGTCAATCTGTGGGTCTATGATGAGGTGCAGGCCAAGCATCTGGAAGCCTATTTCCAATCAACAGGCTACTGCATCCCATCGCTGGCGTTGCACGATCTGGGCTGGGCCGATTGGAAACCAGCGAAGAAAGAGCCGCCGGTTCTATCCCCGGATGAAATTCAGGCAAAGAAGGATCACGAACGGGCGCTGGACACGGCGCGCAAGGCGCGGAAGCGCGCGGAGCAAAAGGCGGCGAAGCAAAAGGAAATCGAGAAAATCGATTAATATTGCGCCGAAGATCGGGGCTTTGGTATAAATAGAATTGTCGGGACGATCCGAGGTCTGTCGTTATTCCTCGTTTCTCTCTCCCATGGTTCGATCGTCCCGACATCTCCGTTATGAAGACCCTTTGGGGGCCACAGTCAGCTTTCAGACTGTGGCCCCACTTTTTTACGAACAAAATCGATCACCGATTGACGTAAATCCTCGACTCCGATCGATCCTGTGATCGATTTTGCCAATTTTAGTTCATCAAAAGTAGTATTTTAACGACTGTAAAACAGATACTACTTTTTATGAGCTTTAGTACGAGGATTTGTGAGTATATATGGTGACCCCTCAGGAAATTGAGGGAAATTTAGTGGAACTTCTTACCAGAGAACAAGTAGCCAAAAGGCTTGGCGTAGCGGTCAGCACCCTTGACCGTATGCGCTTAGAAGGTCGTATTCCGCCGCCTGTTGAGACTGTAAAGAAGATACCGCTCTACTGGGACGCCAAAGCTATCAACGCCTTGCTGCCCTGACCTCCATTACTTTGATGAACTGACCAAGCTGGGACTGTGCGGTTCCGGCGACGGGGAAGATATGCCCAAGGAACATGACCATGATTGATAAGAACGCATCCACTTTGACGCTGAAAACCATCAAGGAAGGCGAGGAATGGCACGAAATGATGGATGACCGACCGGTCGCCGTCATCACGATGAGGAAGGTCGAAGCTGGCGACCACTCTGAGCCGTTCGTGACCGTCGAGCGCACGGCGGTCAAGGACCACAGCGGGACCACCATTTTCAAAGACCACAAGAAGAGCAAATCCGTTTTCGCTCAGTATCTGTCTGACATCGCCAACGCATCGCCATGGTCGGAAGTCCGGGATGCGCTGGAGAAGGCTGTGCGGTCGCATATGCCTCGCCACTGCCTTCGTCGCGACGGCGAAGAACCCTACCGCTTCACTGGCACCAGATTGGCATATTCGCACCGCCCGCAACCCGACGGTTCCTACAAGAAATTGTCCGTTTACCGCACGATCGGTGGAACGCTGATCGCTCACTTCTCCGAAGAGCGGAAGTTTCAGGTCATCAATGGCAAGGCCTTCATCGTCGATACGGCCGAAGAACTGACCAAGATCGTCGGCTACGAAGAGCAGGCACAGGAAGTGATGATGAAGGCGGGGCTTTACGCTGGCGAACATATCGATTGACCGTCTTGCGCTGACGATCCGGGCAGGCCATGGCCTGCCCGATGGGACTGACCCAGTGGGGGATAATAAGATGACTTCCGTGGAAGATTTCGAAGAATTCTGGTTGGACAATCTGGAACTGGACGTGATTGATGTCCCGTTGACCGACACGCAGGTCACGCTGGGTGGGGCCGAAATAAATGTGACTTGGGAAGATTTCGGAAAGTTGCAAACGGTAATCGTCGAAATCATGCACCCGGATTTCGACATAAGGTATGAGGTCAACTATGATCAGAGAATGGTCAATGGTGACAAGTATCGCGTGATCCTCACCAATGACGATCGGTATCGTGTGATGGAAGGCTGCGATTCGCCCAACGCTTTCAATCCGTTCTTCGCGTGGCTGGCCGACAACTCAACTCGGTCGACCGACACTCTCCAAAATCAAGTTGCAGCAATAACGGTCACGCGAATTTCGCGCGTAGAAGCCTGACGATCTGGGGAGGTCAACGCCTCCCCACCAGACCGCCCCTGCGGTTACCAATTTCCCAAACCATCAATCACTTCATCATCTGCGCGGCGCGGGGCCGCGTGGCACCGATCCTTGCACCCTACCGGCCGGGCGCAGGGATACCATCAGGCCGGGGGAGGACCATCATGAACAAGCATCAGCCCGACCATGACCGCCAGCACGACAACGACAATGTGATCGCGTTTCCCGTCGATCGTAGGGTTCGTCCTGCCGAGGCCACCGATGACGATCGCTACCATATTGAGGTCAATGGCCGGTGGTGGTCGAAGTCGGAGTGGGAGGGCTATGAGGCCCATCTGGCCAATAGCTATTGGGGCGATGGACAAGTTCATACACTTTAAGTTCAGCCTTCGGGTCGCGCCAAACCGCTGATTCCGCTGACAAATGGGCGAAAATGCCCGGCGGCGATTTTAATTTTGATTCTGGGATTCCGGCTTCGGTATCAACGGGTATCAACAATCAGATTGCCAATACCGATGACTACCACCCCCGACCGTTTCCTGAGCCAGAAGGAAGTCATGGCTCACACTAGCCTTTCCCGCATGACCATCTATCGCATGCGGCAGACAGGGGAGTTCCCCTCCCCCGTTTACCTCAACAAAAAGCGCACCCGTGTCGCATGGCGCGAAAGCGAATTGCTCCAGTGGATGCAGTCGCGCGTGGCGGCCAACTACTGACCCCACGCGACGACGGTTAGGCCTTGGCCTTTTTCCGCTGCTTCGACGTCCGACTGATCGGATCAAGGCTGCCGCGCACCGCAGCGCGCGCATCTTCCGCAGCCTTGGCCTGATCCAGCACCTCCTGCCACACCCGCAGCGCATATGCCTTTTCGTGCATATACTGGTGCTTGTTGTAATTCTTGCGGCTGCCGATCGTCGTGGATCGCTCGACATGGTTCAGCAGCGCTTCGGTCACTTCATCGGTCACGACCCGGTTGATGGTGCCGGGGTGATGGAGGCGCTGGAACGTCGTCGTGATCGTGCGGCGGAAATCGTGCGCTGACCAACCGGCGATTTCCACACCATCCGCCTTGGCAAGCTGTTCAGTCTCGCGAAACAGCAGCTTGGTCGACTTCGAAAAGGCGTTGAGCGGCTTATCCTGCTTGGCCTGCCTGAATACATATTGTGCATCCGGTGCGGACGCCCGCATGGCCTTCAACCATGCGACAATCGGTTCTTGCAGCAGCAGGTAATTGGGCCGACCGTTTTTCGTGGATGCGCCCGGCTGCGTCCAACTGCCTTCCTCAAGATCGAACTGATCCCACGATGCGCCCATTGCCTCCTCAAGTCGGCATCCGGTGGCGAGGATGAGGCGCAGGCCAAGCGCGAACGTCTGGTGGTTGCTGGGGTGATTTGCCATCGCGTAACGGTCGATCACCGCAATCACGTATCCCAGTTCCCGCTCATCCAGATGGCGCTCGACTGTTTTGATCGTGTTCGCCGCGACAAGGTAGCGCGCAGCGTCTTCCTGATTGAGCACCTTATAGCGATATTCGCTGCACATGCGATTCCAGAGCGTTTTCATGAAACTAGCGAATTTGTAACCCTGATGCGGGGATCGTGCCTTAGCCTGATCCAACAGCCCGTCCAGCAGCCGGTGATCGATCTGGGTCAGCGGAAGGTGCGCGATCTGCGACAGGTAGCGCGACCAATACAGCTTTTCAGCCTCTGGCTGTTTCAAGCGCTCAATATGGTCGGGCAGATAGTAGGTGTCCCAGAACCATTGCAGGGTTTGGGTATCGTTCGCCGCCTTGGCTTCCTCGACCGCCTTGGCCTCATCCTCAAGGCGGACCTTCTCAAGCTTGGGGTCGATACCGCGCCCGCGCAGCGCCTCCTGTTCGCCAGCCCATGCTCGCGCGTCCGAAAGCGAAAATGCGGGATACGAACCCAGCGACATCTTCGCCTGCTTCTGATCGCTGGGCCGACGATACTGATACACCCATGACTTCGAACCGGTGGGCTGCACCATGAGATAGAGGCCGGGGGTCATCCCATCCTTGATGGCCGTGGCCGCCTTCGCGCCCGGTGTCGGCTTGGCGCTCTTAACCGCCGTGTCAGTCAAATTCTTCGCAGCCATGTCGCCGTGTCCCTTTCGCAGGCCAAGTAGTCCACAAGTAGTCACAGGTCCATACTGGGGGAGCATATTGGAGACTCCCTGATACAATCAACGGAAGCCGGGACGATCGAATAATGGCGGAAAACAGCCATTTTTCGTGCATCTGGCGGTATCACATTGTATCAGGGAAATCGGCACCACATCAGATTAGGAATCTGATGCTCTATCCTGCTGAGCTACGGGTGCACGCAGCGCCGGCTCTATTATGCGCGGCGCGCGCGGTCAATTCTTCGCTTCGGGCGGAATCACCGGAAAGGGCAGTTGGGCGACATTGATGCCTTCCTCGGCCAGTGCCTTGGCCTCGGCCGGGGCGACCTCGCCATGGATGCTGCCCTTGTCCTGCTCGCCATAATGCATGGCCCGCGCCTGCTCGGCAAAGCCGCGCCCGACCCAGGTCGAGCCTTCCAGCACCTTCTTCTGCGCGTCCGCCAGTGCTTCGACCAGCGCGCGCATCTTCGCCTCGTCCGGCCCGGCCGCGACCGGCGCCGTCTCCGCTGCGGCCGCCGGCTGCTGCTGCTGCTGCTGCGACGGCACGATCTCGCGCCGCTGGTTGCCCTTGGCCGCCACCGCCGGCGCCATCAGCGCCTTGCCGACCCGCGTATCGCCGCACAGCGGACAGGCGAGCAGGCCCCGTTCCTTCTGGTCCGCAAAGTCTGCGCTGGAGCCGAACCAGGCCTCGAACACATGGCCCTGGCCCTCGCACTTAAGGTCAAAAACGATCACCTGATCTCAACATCCTGCGGTATCACGCGCCGATTGGCGATGGCGGGCACCCGCCCGCGCACCGCCTCTACGCGGCTCAGGTCAAGATCGGCAAGGGCCAGGCCCGCGCCCTCGCCCATGTCCAGCAGCTCATCGCCCCATGGATCGACCACCAGACTATGGCCATAGGTGGTGCGCCCGTCGGCATGTTCACCCGCCTGCGCGGCGGCGATCAGGAAGCAGCCCGCCTCGATCGCACGGGCGCGCAGCAGCACATGCCAGTGCGCCTGCCCGGTCGGCACAGTGAAGGCCGCCGGCGCCAGCAGCACGGTCGCCCCCGCATTGGTCAGCGCCCGGTAGAGATCGGGAAAGCGCATGTCGTAGCAGATGGAAAAGCCCATCCGCGCCCAGGGCGTATCGACCGCCACCACGCTTTCCCCCGGCCCATAGACCGAGGATTCGCGCCAGCTCTCGCCCGATGCCAGGTCGACGTCGAACAGATGGATCTTGTCGTAGCGCGCCCGTATTTCGCCCTGATCGTCGATCATGAAGCTGCGATTGGCCCAGCGCCCGTCGCTGCGCGCATCTTTCAGCGGCAGCGATCCGATATGGACCCACAGCCCCTCGCGCGCCGCCGCCTCGCGCACCGCGGCTAGCACGATATCGTCCGCCTCGCCGCGCAGCGTTTCCGCCGCGCGCTTGCGATCGCGGTCCAGATAGCCCGCCATTTCCGGGGTGAAGAGCATGTCCGCTCCCTCCCCCTTGGCGCGCTTCGCCGCCTCCTCAATCGCGGCGGCATTGGCGGCCGGATCGATCCCGGTCGTCATCTGAAGAATCGCGGCGCGCATCGGGCTTACAGCCCCAGCAGCGGGTCTAGCTTGCCCTCGCGGTTCAGCGCAGCAAGGTCATCGCTGCCGCCGATATGCTGGCCGTCGATGAAGATTTGCGGCACGGTGGTGCGCCCCGGCGCCCGCTCCAGCATTTCCTCGCGCTTCGGGCCACCCAGCGAAATGTCATATTCCTCGAAGGCAACACCCTTGCCTTCCAGCAGTGCCTTGGCCCGCGCGCAATAGCCGCACCAGTCCTTGGTATAGATTTCGACCTTTGCCATTATCTCGGTAAAACTCCTTTCCCCCGAAATTGGGGGGAATGCGCGCTTTGTCAATCGTCGCCGGTTCTGGGTAACGCCCGCGCCCAGCAGAGCAGATGCACCTCGCGCGCGCCGCCGGCCTTCAACAGCTTCGCGCAGGCTGCCGCCGTCGCTCCGCTGGTATGGACATCATCGACCAGCCATATCACCCGTCCCGCCAGCCCATGGTCCGGCCCCAGTGCAAAGGCGCCGCGCACCGCCTTCGCCCGCTGTTTCGGATTCATCCCCCGCAGCGGCTGGGTCCGCTTCACCCGGCGCAGGCCATGCTTGTCCACCGCCAGCCCCGTCAGCCGCCCCAGATGATCGGCGATCAGCGCCGACTGGTTGAAGCCGCGCCCCCACAACCGCCAGCGGTGCAGCGGCACCGGCACGATCAGCGCCTCCTCCATCTCCGGCCGCACATGGCGCAGCATCTGTCCCGCCACCAGCCGGGCCAGGCCGATCCGCCGCCCATATTTCAACCGCAGCGCCACCGTCCGCGCGACATCGCCATAGGCCAGCACCGCCCGCGCGCTGTCGAACAGCGGCGGCTGTGCCAGGCAGGCGCCACAGGCCGCGCCCTCGCCCATCTCATGCTCGAACGGCAGGCCGCAGCGCGCGCAGCAGGGCGGCCCCAGGAACCGCATCCCGCTCCAGCAATCGAGGCAGAAACCATGGTCCGCGCCGACGATCGCGCCGCATCCGGGGCAGCGGGGCGGAAGGGCATAATCCATGACCGGACGCATCACGGTCTTGAGAAGCGGGACCAGCGACATCATCTGCCTTGTCCCCGCTTCGTCCCCGATGCACAAGGCCCGCCATGACTGCCCCCGAAACCCGCCCCGACATTTTCGACCGCGCCCTGCGCGCCCGTCACCGCGACCGGATGCTCGGCGCCTTTGCCGATCACGACTTCCTCCACCGCGCGATGCTGGACGAACTGCTCGAACGGCTGGCCGATGTGCAACGCGACCTGCCCGAAGTATTGCTGATCGGCTGCCCGGACGGCAGCGCGAAGGCCGCGCTAGAAGCCATGGGCAAGCGCGTCGCCTGCGCCGATCCCGGCTTCCTCGCCGCGCAACGGGCCGGCGGCGTGCAGGCGGACGAGGATGCCCTGCCCTTCGCCGATAACAGTTTCGACCTGGTCATCGCCTGCGGCACGCTCGACAGCGTCAATGATCTGCCCGGCGCGCTGATCCTGATGCGCCGCGTGCTGCGGCCCGACGGGCTGATGCTCGCCGCCTTTGCCGGCGCCGGCAGCTTGGCCCGCCTCAAGTCCGCCCTGCTCGCGGCCGAGGGCGACCGGCCCGGCCAGCATGTCCATCCCCAGGTCGATGTCCGCTCGGCCGGCGATCTCCTGAGCCGCGCCGGCTTCGCCATGCCAGTCGCTGATGGCGAGACGCTCAATATCCGCTACGGCGACATCGTCCGGCTGATGCATGATCTGCGCGGCATGGGCGCGGGCAATGCGCTCGCCACCCGCCCGCCGGCCCTGTCGCGCGACGTGCTGATGCGCGCCGCCGCCCATTTCGCCGATGCCGCCGATCCCGACGGCCGCACCGCCGAACAGATGGCGCTTATCTATCTGTCCGGCTGGAAACCCGATGCCAGCCAGGCCGCCCCCGCCCGCCGCGGCAGCGCCACCGTCTCGCTCGCCGCCGCGCTCAAGGGCAAGGACTGACCGTCAGGCCGCGACGCTCAGGAAGCGGGATCGCTTGCCCCGGTTATAGTCGCGGTAGAAAGCCATGAACTCGTCCGCCGGCAGCGCCTTGGCATAATACCAGCCCTGCGCGAACTGGACGCCGGCCTTGCGGACATAGGCATCCTGTTCGCGCGTCTCCACCCCTTCGGCGATCAGGTTCAGCTTCAGCGCCCGCCCCATCCCGATGATATGGGGCGTGACCACGCTGGCCGCCGCATCCCGGCCGATCGCATCGATGAAGCATTTGTCGATCTTGAGCGCGTCGAGCGGCAATGTCTCCAGCAGCGACAGGCTGGAATAGCCGGTGCCGAAATCGTCGATCGCCATCAGATGCCCGGCATCGCGCGCGCGGGCGATGGTCGCGCGCGCCGTGTCCGGGTTGATCAGGCTGCGCTCGGTCACCTCCAGCCAGATCTGGCCCGGCGCGATGCCGGCCTTGGCTATCTCGCGCTCCAGCACGTCCAGGAAGCGGCCGCTTTCCAGGTCGCGCGCGGAAATGTTGATCGCCACATGCACCTGCTGCTCGGCCAGCAGCATGACGTGCAGGTCCGCTACCACCTGCTCGATCACATGGTCGGTAATGTCCAGGATCAGCCCGCTCTGTTCGGCCAGCGGGATGAACAGGTCGGGCGCTATCCATCGGCCATCGGGCCGCCGCCACCGCACCAGCGCCTCGGCGCCCACGCAATATCCGGTCGCCAGCTCGATCAGCGGCTGATAATGAACCTGGAACTCGCGCTTGCGGATGGCCAGCTTCAGTTCCTTTTCCGGCGACAGGCGCTGGCGTGACACCCACAGGATCAGCAGCATCAGGATCGCGGACGCCACCAGCCCAATCGGCAATAACAGGCGCATCTCGCTGCCCAGCTTCGCATCGATGGCGCTGCGGTCGGCAATGGCAAAGGCGGTCAGGTCGCCGCGCTGCACCGACGCATAGATGTCCGTATCGTCCATCCCGGTCATCGCCTGCCGGCTCAATTGTCCCACCAGCCCGTCATTGGCCCGCCCGGTAATGGCGATCAGCGTTCCCTGCCGCGTCGCGATGCCCAGGATCATGTGGCTGTCGGACAAGACATCGACCAGCCGCTGCGGCAGGATCAGCACATTATGGTCACGATAGCCCAGCACCATTACCTCGCGGGCATGGCTGATGCGCGGCTTCACATGCAGATGCAGCGCATAACCGCCCGCCAGCGTCGCCGAAGGCGTCCCGCGCGCGATGACAACATCCGCCGGCACCTTGCCCCAACCGGTGCAGGCCAGCTGATCGCCATCATAATGGCCCACTTCCTCCACTGCCCCGCTGTCGATCGCCAACTGGCGCATCCGCTCGATATGGCCGACGGAACAATCGCCCTTGCCGACCTGCGCCAGCACATCCTTGGCGTCGGTCAGGACCTGCTCGGCGCGCAGCAGCGTCCAGTTGGCATATTCCTGCATATGCGCGCGTTCGGCGGCGATCGCCCGCTCGCGCGAAAAATGGACGGTCAGTGCCAGTGGAATGACGATCGCCAATATCGCCAATATCAGGGCCAGAAAGATAATGATCCGTCGCCGCAAGTCCGGCCCCCATCTTCATTCGCCATCGGAGCAGCAAAACCTGCGCCCTCAGCAGAGCAAAGACGAGTATTTATTTTGTTAACGGCCTGTCCTTGCGCGCGAAAGCGCAACGCCCTGTCACCCTGATGCTCAGCGCAGGCTCAGATAGAGGGTGATGGTCACCAGCGAGGCGATGGTGGAGACCAGCACGACCCGCGCGGTGATACCCGCTTCCCGGCCATAGAATTCGGCGACCATGAACGGGCCGGTGCCTGTCGGCAGCGCCGCCATCAGCACCGCCGTCGCCGCCAGCGCCGGCTGCAGGCGGAAGACCAGCGCCAGCGCCCCGGTCAGCAGCGGCTGCGCCAGCAATTTCATGCCCACCAGAAAGCCAACCGCTCCCGCTGGCGGCGGCGCGCTCTCCCGCTTCTCGGCGATGAACAGGCCCAGCGCGACCAGCGCACAGGGCGATGCCGCACCGCCCAGCAGCGACAGGAACTTGTCGAGCGGCGCCGGCAGCGGAATGGCAAAGGCCAGGAACAGCCCACCGGCCAGCGGCGCCACCAGCAGCGGATTGGTCGCCAGCGACCGTGCGACCTTGGCCATCATATGCCCCGGCCGTCGCTCGCTCTGCACGCCGATCTCGATCAGGATCAGCGCCACGGCAAACAGCACACAGACGGTAATGATCGTCGCCACCAGGGTCGGCGCCAGCGATGCCGGCCCCAATATCGTCGCTGCCAGCGGAAAGCCGACGAAGCCGGTATTGGCATAGCCCGCGTTCAACCCGTCGACCGTCGCATCCGCCAGATGCCGCCCGCCGCGTCGCCGCAGCACCAGCGTCGCGGCAAAGCTCAGCCCCGCGCCGATGCCGAAGACGACGATGAAACCGGGTTGCCAGATGTCGCTCCACCGCGCCTTGGCAACGATGTCGAACAGCAGCGCCGGCAGCGCCAGCCACACCACGAAGCGATTGATCTCGCCGGTCGCATGCGGCCCCAGCACGCCACTCCTGCGGGCGATCCATCCCGCCCCGATCAGCGCGAAGATGGGCAGGACGATCAGCAGCACGGACAACATCGGACGGACTTTCGGGACAGCGGAAACAGCGCTCGCCTACGCCGCCCAATCGATGCATACCAATGCCATTACATGGAATGATTGATACTGATTCCGTATGATTGATATTCGCCAGCTCCGCTATTTCGTCGCCGTCGCCGAAACGCTGCATTTTGGCCGCGCGGCCGAACGGCTGCACGTCACCCAGCCGCCGCTCAGTCGTCAGGTGGCCGCGCTGGAACAGGAACTGGGCGTCCGCCTGATCGAGCGGCATTCGCGCCGCGCCGTGCTGACTCCCGCCGGCGCCCGCTTCCTGGAGGATGCCCGGCAGATCATCGCCGCGCTCGACCGCGCCTGTCGCGATGCCCGCGCCTGGCAGTCCGGCGATCTTGGCGAACTGACGATCGGCTTCATGATGCACGCCGCCTATAGCAGCGTGCCCCTGCTGACCCGCCGCTTCGCCACCGCCCATCCCGACGTGACGCTGCACCTGCGCGAAACGCTGCCGATGATGCTGGCCGACGGCGTGATGGAGGGGCGCTTCGACGCCGCCATCGGCTTCGATCCCGGCCCCCGGCGCGGCCTCGTCACCAGCCCGCTCTATCGCGAGCCGCTCGCCGCCGTCGTCCCGTCGGACCATCACCTGGCCAGCGCCAGCGCCCTCACCCCCGACCAGTTGGCCGGCGAACGCTTCATCCTCTCGCCCGCGGATGTGACGCCCATGCTGCGCCGCGCGATCCTGGGCTGGCTGGCCGCGCCGCCCGCCATATTGCTCGAAACCCAGTTGCAGCAGACGATCGTCAGCCTGGTGGGCGAAGGGCTGGGCGTCGCGATCGTGCCGGAATCGCTGCGCCGCCTCGCCATGACCAGCGTGCGCTTCGTGCCGCTGGTCGATGCGCCGATGGTCGAGCAACTGTTGATGGTCCGCCCCGACGCCCGCAATCCGGCGCTCACCCATCTGCGCGCGATCGCCGACAGCCTCCAGCCCGCATGAAACGGTCCGCTGTCCTACAGCGCGCCGAGCTGCCATGATCGCGCCCGGCTCTTTCTCAAATCAGGCAAGCAGGACGACGCAAGGAAATTTCCAACCATCGACATAAAATGTCGAAATGTGCGGGAAATATGCGAAGTTAAGCGGCGATTTTCCTATTTTCCGCCGCCCCTTTCAGGCCACCTCGGTCAGGCTGACAGCGCTTCCGCCCGTGCGTCCAGCACCACCCGGTTCCGCCCCTCGCGCTTGGCGCGATAGAGCGCGGCATCGGCCGCCTTGATCAGTGTCGAGCCGTCGCGCTCCATGCTCTCTTCCCAGGTGGCAACGCCGAAGGACATGGTCGTCGCCCCCAGCGTGCGGCCACCCTGGTTGACCATCAGCTCGCTGATCGCCTGGCGGACGATCTCGACCCGGTCGGCCAGCACCACGGCCGACGTGCCCGGCGCGATGATGGTGAACTCCTCGCCGCCAAAGCGGCAGACGACGTCGCCGTCGCGGAAGCGGCTGCGCATTTCCGTCGCGACCGCCTGCAACACCGCGTCGCCCGCCTCATGGCCGAACTCGTCGTTGAAGCGCTTGAAATGGTCGACGTCGCACATCACCAGGCTCAGCGGGCTGCCGGTGCGCGTCGCCCGCGCAATCTCCAGCGCCAGCGTCTCTTCCATGTAGCGGCGGTTGAACAGGCTGGTCAGCGGATCGCGGATCGTCTGTTCGCGCAGGCCGCGCTGCAGGCGATGGTTGACCAGGGCCGACGCGATATTCTCGGTCAGCACGGTCAGGCGGAACCGGTTTTCGGCCCCCACCACGCCGCGCAGATACAGCACGCCGATCACCTCGCCGCCCGCCAGCAACGGCTCGCAATGATAATGGTCCGCCTCGGCCCCGACATGGGCACAGACGATGTCCGACCCCTGCTCGGTCACATAATGGCTCTGTCCGCGCCGCAGCGCCCAGCACTGGTCGGGCGCAAAGCCCGCCTGCTCCACCTCCAGCCCGCCCCAGGCCGCGATCGGCACCAGCAGGTTGCGGGAATTATTATGGGCATAGAGGGCACCGGGAATATCGGGCAGCACGCGCGGCACGAACACCCGGATGATCGAGGCCAGTTCCTCGTCGGTGCGGGCCGCCTGCATCCGGTGGGCCATGCCGCCCAGCAGTTCGATCACCTCGCCCCGTTCGCGCAGCACCTGCGCATTGGCGCTCAGTTCCTGGTTGGCGACCTTCAGCCGCCCCTCGCTGTCCACCTGGTCGGCAACCGCCGCCTCCAGCTCGCGCGCCATTTCATTATAGCCGCCGGCCAGCCGCTCGAACTCGCTCGATCGCATCTCGACATCGATGCGCGCGCTGCGGTCGCCAGCGCCCAGCTTGCCCATCACCGTCATCATAGCCTCGACCGGACGGCGGATGCCGCGGATCAGCGCCACGCCCATGATGACGATGATCGCCACCGTCAGCGGCGTGCCCAGCAGCACCAGCCAGCGAATATAGTTGAGCCGCCGTTCCACCGCGCCCATGCGCTCGACCGACAGCGCGCGCTCCTCGGCCAGCAGATCGCCGACCCGCGCTTCGACCATCAGCATCAGATAGCGGCCGCGTCCGGTCGCGGTCGATGCCTGCGCCCCGGCAAAGTCGCCCGCGCGAGTCATGGCCGCCGACTTCTCCAGGCTCGCGGCCCGTTCCGTCACCAGCGCGCGCACCTGCTGCGCCCGTTCATTCTGCGGCGGATTGTCGGCAGTCAGGTTGACCAGCGCGGCCGCTTCATGCTTGGCGGCGGCGATCTCGGCCGCGACGGTCTCGCCAAATTCGGGATTGCGGGTCAGCACATAGCCGCGCTGCCCCGACTCCGCTTCCTGCAGATGGCCGAGCGTCCGGTTCGCGGTCTTGAGCACCTGTGAGGAATGGGTCACCCAACCCAGACTGCTGCGCATCTGCGCCGACCCGTCGAGCAACAGCCCGGCGAGCAGCACCATCACCACGCACAATATGCCGCACAGCACCACAATCCGATGGGACAATGATCCGACCAACTGACACTCCCTGGGTCCGCAAGCCCATCGCCTTTGGTCAATCGCTTCGCCGATGCAACATGAATCATTGTTTTTTAGGGAGAATTGCGACCGATCGAAGACTCCTGCCTCAGCCTGTCCCTTGTAGCACAGCCAGACTGCCAACCGTTGGCGGGTCAATCACGTCCCGTCCCGTCCATGCCTCGCCTTCCCGCACATAGTCGACATGGCTGGCCCGGCGAAAGGCGTTGCCGTCCCAGACGATCACCTGCAGTTCGATCGCATTGTTACGCCGGACATGCAGCCAGTTGAAGCTTTGCGGCTCGGCATTGCGCAGCCGGGTCGATGTCGCCGTCCCCGCCTGGATCACCAGCGCCCCGCCGCTATGCGCCACCATCTTCTGCGCGGCCTCCGCATAGGTGCGGTGGAAATGCCCGGCCAGCGCGACATGGACACCCGCCTCGCACGCCGCCTGCACCGCATCCTCATGCCGCCCCACCGCCTCGCTCAATTCTCCACCGCGGCCGATCGGCATGGCGAACAGCGGATGATGGGTCACCAGGATGCGGGTCTTGGCCGGCGCGACCTGCGCGAAACTCGCGCGCAGCCGGTCCATCTGGTCATGGTTGATCCGCCCGTCCTTGATCGTCAGCGACCGGGCGGTGTTGAGGCCCAGTATCGCGACCTCGTCATCCTCGTAAAAGGGACAGAGATCGCGGCTGATATAGCGCTTGTAGCGCGCCAGCGGCCGGGCGAAGCGTCGCACCACGTCGAACAGCGGCACGTCATGATTGCCGGGGATCACCAATATCTTCAGCCCCGCCGCGCGCAGGCGATTGAGCCAGGCCGCCGCCGCCCTGAACTGCTCCACCCGCGCACGCTGGGTCAGGTCGCCGCTGATGACGACCAGGTCGGGCCGGCGCTCCTCCAGCCAGGCGGTGGCGGCGTCGACGATGCGCGGATCATGCGCGCCGAAATGAATGTCGGACAGATGGGCGATGCGGGCCATCCCTCCCCAACGAATCCATCGCTATTCGTTTCCGATGGACCCGAATTGGTTGCGCGGTGTTATTGCGGCATGGAAACGAAAACGCTCCCCCGGCAGGCGATCCTGGTCATCAACGCCCATAGCCGACGCGGTCAGGACAATTTCAATCAGGCCAAGGAAAAACTCGAAGCCGCCGGCATCGAGCTGATCGCTGCCCATGCGGTCGACGATCCCGAACAGATGGCCGCCACCGTCCGTCAGGCGGTGGAAAGCGGCGCGCCGATGGTCATCGTCGGCGGCGGCGATGGCTCCATGTCGGGCACGGTCGACGAATTGGTCGGCAAACATTGCGTGTTCGGCGTGCTGCCGCTCGGCACCGCCAACAGCTTCGCCCGCACATTGGGCCTGCCGCTCGACCTTGACGGCGCGGTCCGCGCCATCGCCACCGGCCAGCGCCGCCGCGTGGATCTGGGCATGATCGATCGCGACTATTTCGTGAATGCCGCGTCCCTGGGCCTGTCGCCGATGATCGGCCAGACCGTGCCGCACAAGCTCAAACGCTATCTCGGGCGCATCGGCTATCTGCTATGGGCGGTCAAATGCTCGGTCGGCTTCCGCGCCTTCCGCCTGACCATCGACGATGGCGTGAAGGAACGGCGCCTGTGGTCGACCGAGGTGCGCATCCTCAACGGCCCCTATCATGGCGGAGTCGAACTGTCGGATCATGCCGCCGTCGATACCGGCGAGATCGTGATCCAGGCCGTCGTCGGCCGCTCCAAGCCGCGCCTCGCCTGGGACTGGTATGCCAAATTCTTCAAGCTGCGCGACCGCAATGCCCATACGGAGGAATTTCACGGCCGCCAGTTCAAGCTCGCCTGCCACCCGCCGCAGAAAATATCGATCGACGGCGAAGTGCTGGCAAAGACCCCGGTCACGGTAAAGATAGCCCCCGGTGCCGTCGATGTAGCGGTGCCGCAGGACTAGGGCGGCAAGGACAAGTCCAGATTGTCGGGAAGCGACCAAGAACCGCCCATCCCATCATCGTCACCCTGAACTTGTTTCAGGGTCCATTCCTCCCAATAGACCAATGGTTTGTTAGGCTTGATAGATGCTGAAACAAGTTCAGCATGACATTGATGGGATGGCCTTAAGCCACCCATCTCAACCATTCAGCGGGGCGCCGGATGCCCCCGGCGCTCGGCCGATCTCAGGCGGCCAGGCGCAGGAAGGGCACCGGTTCGGTCGAGCGCAGCAGGATCGGCTTGCCTTCCGACGCGCGGAAGATTTCGCCGTCCAGGATGACGCTGCTCTGCGCGCCCTCGATGCGGATCGTGTCGCCCTGCTCCAGATGGATGCCCTGCATCTGCTGCTTGCCCATCCGGCGGAAGACGCTGGCCCATACCAGGCGCAGCAGCGCCGAAACGCTCTGGTCGACCGCCATCAGCTTCATGTTGCCACGGCGGCTGTCACCCGGATCGACGCCCAGCAGCAGTCGCTCCAGCGTGGTCACGATCAGGACCGAAAAGCGCCCCGCCAACTGCCCCTCGCGCATCAGCGAGATGCTGACCGGGTGGCTGGATTGTGGCAGGAATCGGGCACGAATACCGAAAACCAGCGACGCCAGCACGGCGAGCGCGGTCAGGAAATGGCTGAATCCGTTGGACAGGCCCAGCGGATAGATCTTGTCCCGGCAATAGAGGATATAGTCGGCCAGGCCCGCACCGCCCAGGAACATGCCCAGCACCGGACGGGTCGTCTGCCCGTCGGTCAGCGCGATCAGTTCGCGCTGCACGACATGGTCGCCCAGCCCCGACTTGGCGATCTCGACGATCCGCTCCAGCGCCTTGATCGGATCGCCATGAATGCCCAGGTCCAGCGCGATCAGGTTGGTCTTGCCATTGGGCAGCACCGCGATCGGGGGCACCCGACCGCAGAAATGCTCGCCCTGATAGAGTTCGGTCAGCGCCGCCTGCACCGTCCCGTCGCCGCCATTGATGACGATGACGGCCGGATCGACCCGCGCAATCGTCTGAAGCGCGCGGCCGATCTGGTCGACATGCTCGACCTCATAATGGAAGATGTCCGGGTTGTTGGCACAAAAACTGCGCACGCGCGGCAGGGTCTGCCGGTTGCCCGTGGACTTGGGATTGGACAGGAGCGCGACGCGAACCATGACGACCTTACATATATTTGAGGTTGATGGTGATCCGGGTCACGCCCGGTCCAGCATAGAAGGCGGCCTTGTCGACCGACGGCTTGCCCAGATTGAAGATGTTGATCGACGGATTGTTCGAAAAGCCGCCGCCATCCCGCGAAATGTCGGTCTTGCCATTGCCGTCGCGGTCATGCCGCACGGCGATGCCATATTTGCCCGGCTCCGGGATCGGCATGCAGAATCGCATGCCGCCTTCGGACGGGCGGACCACGGTGTCGATCCGGTTCAGCCATTCGCCCTTGGTCAGCCAGCTCGCCTTGGTGGCGTGATAGGACTGCATGCGCACGCGGCCGGTCGCCTCGGCAAAGCCGCGCACATCGACCAGCACCGCCGGCCCCTTGGCCGACGCGGCGCAACGGGACAGATCGTTCGTGATTTCCTGACCATGGGCCAAGGCAGGCGTTGCGGCCAACAGAACCGCCACCGGCATCAGACCCATTGCAACTTTCAACATGACCATCAGACTCCTGGAAGCTATAGCCGCCCGATGTGATCGGACGGCGAGCCCCTGTTCGCCCCGCGACTCTTTTATTAGCTGACTCGCATATGGGCGGGGTTTGCGGCCAAAACATGGTGATGGGACGACGACATAGAGAAATGCTGACTGCCATCGACCGATATCTCGCCCGCCTGATCGCGCTGCCATTGCTTGGCACCCTGGTGATCGCCGCGATGCTGCTGGTGCTCGACAAGATGTTGAGCCTGTTCGATTTTGTCGCGGCCGAAGGCGGCCCCGTCAGCGTCGTGTGGCGCATGCTCGCCAACATGCTGCCCGAATATCTCTCGCTCGGCATTCCGATCGGGCTGATGCTCGGCATCCTGCTTGCCTTCCGCAAGCTTGCCACCTCGTCCGAACTCGACGTGATGCGCGCCGTCGGCCTCTCCTATGGCCGGCTGCTGCGCGTCCCCTACATGTTCGCCTTCGCCCTCGCCCTGCTCAACCTCGGCATTGTCGGCTGGGTCCAGCCCTTGTCCCGCCACGCCTATGAGGCGCTGCGCTTCGAACTGCGCTCGGGCGCGCTGGGCGCGTCGATCAAGGTCGGCGAGTTCACCAGCCTGGGCAAGCGCATGACCCTGCGGATCGAACGCAGCCTGGACGAAGGACGCAACCTGCGCGGCATCTTCGTCCGCGCCGTCGGCAAGGATGGCCAGTCGGTCGCGGTCACGGCGGCCCAGGGCGCCTTCCTCGCCACCGACGATCCCGACACCATCATCTTCCGCCTGCGCGACGGCGTGCTGGTGAACGATGCACCCAAATACAAGACGCCGCGCATCCTCTCCTTCTCCAGCCACGATCTGCCGATCGACCTGCCGCAGATCGAGAATTTCCGCGGCCGCGACGTCGACCGGGAAAAGACCCTGCCCGAACTCTTCTCGATGGGGCGTGATCCCGCCACGCCGACCAAGCTGCGCAACGAGGTCCGCTCCAACTTCCACTTCCGCATGGTCGAAGTGGTGATGATGATGCTGCTGCCGATGGCCGCGCTCGCCTTCGCGATCCCGCCCAAGCGCTCGACCTCGGCGCTCGGCGTGTTCCTCTCGATCGTCTTCATCGTCACCTATCACAAGATCAACCAATATGGCGAAAGCATCGGCTCGCTGGGCAAGATCGATCCGATCATCGCGCTATGGGGGCCGTTCCTGCTGGCGTCCGGACTGATCTTCTGGATGTATCATGTCATCGCCCACCGCCCCGGCGGACAGCCGATCGCGGCGCTGGAATATGCCTTCGCCAAGCTCGGCAAGCAGATCGGCCGCCTGCTGCGCTTCGTGACGCGGCGTGGCGAGCCGGCGCAAGGAGCAGCCTGACCCCATGCAGTTCGATTTCTTCCCCTCGCGCCAGGTCAGCTGGTACATGGTGCGGCTGTTCCTGACCCGCACGCTCGCCGTGCTGGCCATGCTGGTGGTCGTGCTCCAGATGCTCGACCTGCTCGGCAATTCGGGCGACATCCTCGCCTATCCGGGCAATGGCGATGCGCAGCTCTGGCATTATGTCGGCCTGCGCGCGCCCCAGATCGTGGCCCGCTTCCTGCCCTTCTCGGTGCTGCTCGGCACGCTCATCATGCTGGCGACGCTCAACCAGAATAGCGAGATCATCGCGATGAAGGCAGCGGGCCTCTCCGCCCAGCAGATCCTCGCCCCGCTGATCGCCGCCGCGCTCGGCGTCTCGGTCCTCAGCTACGCCTTCAACGAACGGATCGTCGCCCGCTCGACCGCGATGCTCAGCGCCTGGCAGGCGGTCGACTTCGGCCCGGTGCCCGCGGACAGCGGCATCAAGACCAATCCCTGGGTGCGTGACGGCAATAATCTCGTCACCGCGGCGATCGTCGCGGGCCATGGCCAGGACGTGCAACTGCGCAAGGTCGAGATCTTCAACCGCATCAACAACAGCCTCACCACCATCATCACCGCGCCCAAGGGCCATTATGACGCCGCCAGCAAGAGCTGGGTGCTGGAAGGCGCGCGCCAGTTCGACGTCGCCCGCGGCACGCTCCAGAATGTCGGCACCGTCCGCTTCGGCAGCGACATCCGTCCCGACCAGTTCACCCTGGCCAAGGTCGATCCCGACGCCCTGACCTTCAGCGAGTTGCAGGCGGCGATCGGCGACCTGCACGATGCCGGGCGACCGACCGCGGAACTGGAAGGCAGCCTGTGGCACAAGCTGTCCGGGCCGCTCTCGGCCGTGCTGATGCCAATCCTCGGCTCCGTCGCCGCCTTCGGCCTCGCCCGCTCGGGCCAGCTCTTCCTGCGCGCGGTGATGGGCATGGCGCTGGGCTTCGCCTATTTCGTCGCCGACAATTTCTCGCTCGCCATGGGCAATCTGGGCGCCTACCCCCCCATTCTCGCCGCCTGGGCGCCCTTCCTCCTCTTCCTGCTGCTCGGCGAGACGGTGCTATTCAGAACCGAGGAATAAGCGTGGTTAAGGGCTGGCAAATCCCGTCATGCCAGCGAAGGCTGGCATCTCAGGCATGCGAACGCCACATCAACGAATAGCGAGACGGCCGCCCCCCTTCTACCACCGCCAGAGCCCCCAGCCTTCGCTGGGGCGACGAAGTTGGGTGGGAACAAGACATTCCTCCCCGGTACGGGGAGGGGGACCACTCGCGCAGCGAGTGGTGGAGGGGCACAGGCCCAATAGCGCAGCACTAATAGGCTCCTGCCCCTCCGTCAGGCGCTCCGCGCCTGCCACCTCCCCGTGCCGGGGAGGAATGTCTGCTTCTGGTCGCTTCCCGCCATCCCCGGTGCGCAGTTTTCCCGCTCGGACATTCCCTGTTCTGGAAGCCAGGCCCTCCGCTTTGCCGGTTGGATCACGACCACCTGATCGCCGCAAAAGCGTCGCCCCACGGTCGCCTTGCAAACCGTCTCCCTCATCCGCTCACAAAAAAAGGCCGGTGTTTCCACCGGCCTTTTTTTCCTGTCCCGATCCACCGCGATCAGCGTGCGTGCATCGTGCTCCGGGCGATCTTGGCGACCAGCGGGAACATGCCGGTATAATTGCCCTGGCGATAGGGCGAGTCGATGTCGAGCGTCGCCATCAGTTGCCGATGCGCGGCCGCCAGATTATGATAGGGCACGCTCGGCAGCAGGTGATGCAACGCATGATAGCGCAGGCCGACCGGCGCCCACAGTTCCGGCAGCGTGCCCGGCGGCGGCACATTGACCGAATCCAGATATTGCGCCGTCACGGTCATCGCCTCGCCCTCATTCTCCCACAGATGGGCGACCAGGGTGCGCAGCTGGTTGATGACGGTCATCGCCGAATGGATCGCCATATAGACCAGCAAGGGCTTCCAGCCGAAGGCGAAGACACTGCCGACCAGCGCCAGCGCGAACAGGCAGGCGCCCGCTTCCTGCCAATGCCACATGCGGGCAAACTCACCCTCGGGCGCACGGCGGCGATAGGCGGGATTGATCGACAGCGCCGAAAACTCCGCCACCACCTTGTGCCGCAGCGGCGGGATGATCAGGCTGAGCGGCGTCAGCACGCCAAAGCGCAGGATCAGGCCGACCGGCGCCAGCGCGGCGACGACGATGAACAGGGGCAGCGACCAGGGCTTCATCAGCGCCAGCGGCAGATATTCCGGGTCTTCCGCCGTGCCATAGCGGGTGCGGGCATGATGCTGGGTATGCACGCCTTCATACAGGAAGGACGGGATCATCAGCGGAATGCCGACCAGCAGATTCCAGCCGAAGCGGAAGCCGGGCAGCGCGCCCTTGCGGATATGGGTCAGCTCATGGATGAAGCTGGCCGCGCGATAGAGCGCCATCATCGACAACAGGGCACAGCCGATCGCGATCGCCACATTCTGGGCCAGAATCGCGCCGGCCAGCGCGCCATAGCCGATCAGCGCCGACGCCAGCATATCCGGCCAGTAGATGGCCGGGTTCGCGGTCGACAGGGTGCGCGTCAGATCCGCGGCAGCGCGCAGCATCTTGTTATCGTCGGGTATAGCCGACCGCGTGCGCGACGCGGCGGCCAAAATGGGATCATGCACAGTCATGCTGCCTTCCCTACACTCCAAATGCGCTGCAATCGTGGCAGCAACGTGACATATTCACCCCGGTTGGGGGTGTGGGCCGGTACAGATGCGCCAGACGCGCATTTCCAGACCGACTCTTAACGCTCCTCCCCCGGCCCGAGATTGACATTCCGCAAACAAGCGCCGAACTGCTCGACACATTTCTTCAAGGGCCTGCGCCGTGGCATCAACCGATCTCCTCATCACCCCCGTTTCCTCCAAGGCCGATCTCAAGGCCTTTGTCGACCTGCCCTGGCGGCTCTACGCCAACGATCCCAATTGGGTGCCGCCGCTCAAGTCCGAAGTCTACGGCCTGCTGACGCCGGGCAAAAATCCCTTCTTCGACCATGCCGAGGCCCAATATTTCCTCGCCCGGCGCGGAAACAAGGTGGTCGGCCGCATTTCCGCGCATTTCGACAAACTGGCGCTGGCCCAGCCAGTCGAACAGGGCATGGGTCCGGGCACCGGCAATTTCGGCCTGTTCGAGGCGGAAGATGCCGAAACCGGCGCCGCCCTGATCGCCGCGGCCGAAGGCTGGCTCAAGGCCAAGGGCATGACCCGCGTGCTCGGCCCGATCTCGCTGTCGATCTGGGAAGAGCCCGGCCTGCTGATCCAAGGCCATGATCATCCGCCGACGGTGATGATGGGCCATAACAGCGCCGCCTATCAGCCGATGGTCGAAGGTGCCGGCTATCAGCCGGTCAAGCAGCTCAAGACCTATGAGCTGGACATCACCAAGAATTTCCCGCCGCTGATCGAGCGCATCGTCGCCTCCGGCGAGAAGAGTGCGCGCATCACCATCCGCAAGGTCGACAAGTCGAAATTCGATCAGGAAGCCGCGATCATCCTGGGCATCCTCAACGATGCCTGGGGCAAGAATTGGGGCTTCGTGCCGATCACCGACGCCGAAGTCGCCTTCACCGGCAAGAAACTCAAGCCGCTGGTGTTCGAGGATCTGATCATGATCGCCGAGCTGGAAGGCGAGCCGGTCGCCTTCATGATGACCCTGCCCGACCTTAACGAGGCGTTGAAGCCGCTCAACGGTTCGCTCCTCCCGTTCGGCTGGATCAAGCTGCTGCGCTGGCTGCGCAAGCCGCAGGTCCGCACCATGCGCGTGCCGCTGATGGGCGTGGTCCAGCGGCTGCAATCCACTCGCATGGCCAGCCAGCTCGCCTTCATGATGATCGAATATATCCGCCGCAACGCCCTGGCCCATTACAGCGCGACGCGGGGCGAGATCGGCTGGGTGCTGGACGATAATCAGGGCATGAACGCGATCGCCGACGCCATCGAATCCAGGGTCAACAAAATCTATCAGGTCTACGAAAAGACACTGTAAGGCGGCGGGTGCGCCTCAGCGCCCGCATCCATCCGCCTGCAAGGCCATCATCGCCCGCGCCATTGCCATGCCCAGCCGGCGCTGGGCATCGGTCACCAGATGCAGTTCGTCCGCCTGCCGCACAAGGCCGCCGGTCGGCACCATATAGGCGCAGCGCAGCCTTAGATCGCGCTGCGCCGCCTGCACCATCGCCCACCCCGGATAGCGCGCGACATGCTCCGGCGCGGCCGGCCGATCGGCAATCTGCGCAAAGAGGAACGGCACGTCTGCGCGTCCCAGATCCCGCCGAAAATGTCCGGCCAGATCGGCCAGCGCAGCGCCATAGCCCGTTGCCGTCGCCATATTCTCCGTGTCGCTCTCTCCCTGATACCAGAGGATGCCGGCCAGCCGTCCCCGGACCGATCGTACTCGCGCCAGACAGGAGCCATAGAGCGTCGTCCGATCCCCGCCGGGTCGCCAGCGCGCGATCGCGCTGCCGCCCTTGGCGCAGGGGATCAGGATGATCGGCCGCCGCTGCCGCGCGATCAGCGCGCGGGCAAAGAACAGGCCCGGTCCGACCGCCGCCAGCCGGTCCGCCGACACCATGTCCTGCTGTCCCTGCGCACTGTCGATCGGTTCCACCGCCGGCCGGATGATGCCGTCATTGCCCAGCATCATCACGCCCGGCACTGGCGCCCGTTCCGGCTCGGTAAGGTCCGCCAAGGCGCCCCGCCCCGACATGTTGGACTGGCCGGCCAGCACGTAGATGTCGGGCAAGGGCGCCGCGCCGCCCGCCGAGCCAGCCGCGCCGATCAGCGCGGCCAGGCCCAGCCCGGCAACTCGCCAGCTCAATAGCTGTAGCTCAGGCGGATGCCGCCATAACGATGGAAATCGCGCGGCACATAGCCCTGGATCGCCGTCGTCCCATAACGGTTCGACACATCGTTGATCAGGTAGCGATAATGCTGGTCGAACAGATTGTTGATGAAGCCCATCACCTGCCAGGACTTGTCGGCGCTGCGCAGGCCCAGCGCGATGTTCACCATCGCATATTCCGGCTGGATGGTGCGCGGATTCTGGTCCAGCGGCACGACCTTGCTCTGCCAGGTGACGGCCCCCTGCGCGACCAGTTCCAGCGGCCCCTGCCCCAGCGGCTGGGCATAATCGATATTGCCCGCCAGCTTCCACTTGGGCGAGATCAGCATCGCCTTGCCGCTCAGATCCTGGCGCGGCGGCGTGCCGACGCATCCCTGCGCCGCGGTCTGGTTCACATAACAGGCCGCCCCGGCAAATTCCCTGAACTTGGCGTCCAGATAGGTCAGCGACCCATTGATTGTCAGCCCGGCCACCGGACGGATACTGGTTTCCATTTCCAGCCCCCGGATGCGCACCTTGCCGACATTGGTCAGACGGAAATTCTGCGTCCCGTCGGCCAGATTTTCCACCGCCTGGGTCTGGAAATCGCGGAAGTTGGAATTGAAGACGGTGACGTTCAACGTGACCTTGCGATCCAGCAACTGCGACCGGAAGCCCAGTTCCAGGCTGTCGGACTTTTCCGGGTTCACCGGGCCGGCATCGGCGCGCGCCTGGTTGAAGCCCGACGAAATGTCATAGGCCTGCCCCTTATGCCCGGTCGCATAGGTGAGATAGAGGTTCATGTCGCGCGCGACATCCTGCTTGATGCCCAGTTTGTAGGTGCCGAAACTGTCGCTGCTGCGCCCCGCATAGACCCGGCTGGCCGCCAGATCGGTGAACACATAATCGATCTTTTCCCGGCTGTAGCGGCCACCGGCGATCAGCGTCGTGCCGGGCAACGGATCATATTCCAGCTGGCCAAAGCCCGCGATCAGGTCGCTGCCGTTGGTCGCATCCCAATTGGCGTTGGAAAAAAGCGGCCCGCGATAGAAGTCGCGGCCAATGTCGACATTGCTGTAATAGGCGCCCAGCGTATAGCGGAACCGGTCCTTGCCGGGCGAAATCAGCCGCAGTTCCTGGCTGAACTGCTCGCTGTCGAAATGGCCATATTGGAAATTCTGGAAGCTGCTGATCGCGGAATCGTCGCTGTCGAACCAGTCATGCGACTTGTAGCGGTCATGCGCGGTGATCGACATGATCGTCGGCCCGCCCGTATCATAGCTCAGCCGCAGCGACTGGGCGAAATCATTATAGGTGTTGCCGGTCGGGAAATCGATCGACACATCCGTATTGTCCTTGCCGACGGTGATGCCCGGCGCGAACACATCCTGGGTGAAGGCGGGGTTGCCGCGCAGGATCGCATTGTCGCCCAGTTCGATGAAGGGCCGCGTCGCTGTCGTCCGCCCATCGGCATAATCGATCGCCAGATCGGCCTGCAACTCGGCCGTCGGGTTCCAGCGCAGCTTGTTGCGGGTGGAGAAATAGCGGCGCCCGTTCAGCGTCTTGCCATCGGCCAGATTGCGCGAATTGCCCTTGAAATCATCATAGTTGACGCTGGTGCGGAACCCCAGCGTATCGGTCAGCGGCCCGGAAAGAACCGCACCGATCTGCTGCTCGTCATCGGTGGTGATCATCCCGCGCACCGACGCGGTCAGCGTCTTCGTCGGCGCCTTGGACACGATATTGATGAGGCCCGCCGAGGCCGACTTTCCATACAGCGTCGTCTGCGGCCCGCGCAGCACCTCGATCCGCTCGATATCGGAAAGATCGGTGAAGGCGCGCGACTGGAAGGCCAGCGCCACATCGTCCAGGATGACCGCGACGCTTGGCTCGACGCCGGGGCTGAAGGCCAGGGTGCCGACACCGCGGATCGCGACATTGGCGCTCGCCGGATTTTCCGCCGGCCGGATGCTCAGCGACGGCGACACGCGGCTCAGATCATTGAAATCCTGCACCGCATTGGCCTGCAACTGGGCCTCGCCCAGCACCTGCACCGACAAGGGCACATCCTGCACATTCTGTTCGCGCTTCTGCGCCGTCACGATGATGTCGCCGGCCGACATATCCTGCGCCTGCGCATGGGCCACGCCCGCCAGCGTCCCCGATGCGACGCCAACCAGCAGGCTCGCCATCACGACTGCCATTTTCGACTGCCCCTTCATCATCCTCTCCCGATCCGTGTTCCAAAGCTGCCACCGGGAGCCATCGGCCGATGCGCCGGTTTGCCCGACTGCATCCATCACAAAGCCCACATTGCGGGACTCGACTCCAGATTTCGAAAAGGCTGTAACCGACAGATCAGGCCAGCGCAATATATTGGCCAAACCAATATTGGCAAAAGCGGTACTTGTCAGACAAATTGGCCTGACAGGTCGATGGCCATGGCGGATGGATGCGCTCCGGCGGAAGCGGGCCGCCGTGAATCAGCATCGGCGCGATCGACGGTCCGCAAACAGTCGATCGCGCCGATCGCGCATTTTCAAAATCGGGTCAGGCGGCGGCCGGGGTCGCCTCGGCCGGCTTCAGGTGGCGCGCCAGGAAGTCGAGGCAACTGCGCACCTTGGCGCTGTCCCCCTGCGCCGGCAGATAGAGGGCCACGATCGGCGATTCCGGCAGCGCGACAGCGGGCAGCACCGTCTGCAACCGCCCCTCTTCCAGATCGTCCGACACCGCCCATAGCGACTTGATGACGATACCGGCGCCATTGAGCGCCCACATCCGCGCCATTTCGCCATCATTGGTGCTCAACACCCGGCTCGCCCGGTTGTCCCGCCCCATGTCCATGTCGATCGCGCGCCACATATCCTGCCCGCCGCCAATGACGATCCGGTCATGGCTGGCCAGATCCTCGATCGTGCGCGGCACGCCGCGTCGGCTGAGATATTCGGGCGAGGCGCAGAGCATGCGCGGATTGTCGGCCAGCCGCTTCATGATCAGGCCGCTGTCGGGCGGCGGATCGAAACAGATGGCGATGTCATGGCCGGTCTCAACGATATTGGCTGCCTGCCCCGCCGCCTCCAGATGCACCGCCACCTCCGGGTGCAGCGTCGCATAATGCTGGAACAGCGGCGCCAGCCGGCTGCGGCCCGAATGCAGCGTCGTCACCACGCGCAATGCGCCGACCGGCTCGGTGGCGTTGCGCATCACGACATTTTCCGCCTGGTCGATGTCGGACAGCGCCTGTCCCGCCTTCTCGTAGAAGATCTGGCCTTCCTGCGTCAGCGTCATGTGCCGGCTGTTGCGGCGCACCAGCATCACCCCCAGCCGCGACTCCAGTTGCGACAGGCGGCGACTGGTCGCGGCAAGCGACAGGTCCAGTCGTTTGGCCGCTTCGGACAGGCTGCCCGATTCGGCAATTTTCACGAAGGACAGGATTTCAGCATAGCGATCGGCCATGCGCAAAAAGCTATGCGCGTTACGCTGCATTGCAATAGGCGCAAGGTTGCAGTTCCGTGTGAAAACATTGCCACGTCTCCCAAACGGCACGGAAATGCGACGGAATTTTGCTGGCGTTACCGCCACCGCAAGGCTGGCTTGCATGGCGTGGACCACGTTGACCGTCGCTTGTGCGTCGCATCATTTTTCGAACAAAGGCCGCCCGTCGGCTCCATTTCGGAAAGGACCGCCATGATCCGCACGCTCGCCGCAACGCGCGCCGCGCCCACGCCCAAGACCAATCAGCGTCTTGCCTGGAACGATATCGAGGCGCTGCCCATCTATGCCGCCATGGCGCTCTGCTTCGCCTGCGCCTGGCTGGCGATCAGCGACAGCACCCCCACCATCTATGCGACCATCCTGAAGGCGGTCGGCATCATCGGCGGCATGGCGCTGCGCCATGCCTGGCTGAAACTGGATGAAGCCGACGGCACGGACATCGCCTGACCTGTAGAGAACCTCTCCCCCTATGATCGTCGGACGTGCCCCACGTATCCGCCAAAGTTTCCAGACCGCGTGGCGCGCGCTGATCGCGCTGTTCTTCTGGGATCTGGCGGTCACCATCTTCTACTTCATCTCGCCCTTCAAGGCCCCGGCCCTGCCGCTCACCATCTTCGGCACCGCCCTCGCCCTGGTACTCGGCTTCCGCGTCAACTCCGCCTATCAGCGCTGGTGGGAAGGCCGCATCCTGTGGGGTGCGATGGTCAATGTCTCGCGCAGCTGGGCACGCGCGGTGATGAACTTCATCCCCGACCGGGCCGAAACGGCGGACCTGCGTCAGACCCTGGTCGAACGCCATATCGCCTATGTCCAAGCGCTGCGCTGCCAGCTCCGCCGGATCGATCCGGCGCCCGATGTGCGTCGCGTGCTCGCCGGCCCGGAGATTCCGGAACTGGGCCGCCGCAATCCCGCCAACGGCCTGCTCGACGGGTCGGGTCGTCGGGTCGAACAGGCGCGCGCGGACGGCTGGATCGACAGCATCCAGCAGACCCAGATCGAACGGCTGCTGGTCGACATGTCGAACGCGCAGGGCGGCATGGAGCGGATCAAGAACACCCCGCTGCCCGCCCAGTATCGCAGCTTCCCCAAATTCTTCACCCGGCTCTTCTGCATCTTGCTGCCGATCGGCCTGGTCGAGACATTGGGCATCGCCACCCCGGTCGGATCGGCGGTCGCGGGCTTCATGTATCTTGCCGTGCTGCAGATCGGCGACGATCTGGTCGATCCGTTCGGCAACGACGTCCACGACCTGCCGCTCGACAGCATCACCACCACGATCGAGGCGGACATGTGCGACACGCTCGGCCGCGAAGGGCCTCCGCCGGTCCAGCCGGTCGACGGCGTGCTCTGGTAAAGCCAAAGGCCGCCCGCCAAACCGGCCGTCATCCCGCATTCGATGCGGAATCCATTCAGCGCGCCCTCGTGGCGCACAATGGATCCCGAATCCTCCGACGAGTCCAGGAGAGCCTTTCGCCAGGATGACGCTGATAGGGATCAACGTGTTTCGACCAGCAGCGGACATTCCTCCCCGGTACGGGGAGGTGGCAGCGCGAAGCGCTGACGGAGGGGCAGGTGCCTCTTAGCGCTGCGCTATCCGGCCTGTGCCCCTCCACCACTCGCTACGCGAGCGGTCCCCCTCCCCGTGACGGGGAGGAATGTGTTGTTCACACCCATCCCGGCCGGTCGGCGAGCGTCGAATCTGTCCACGCCGGCCTAGCGCCGCTTCCCCTTACCCTCGATCAGCACCGCCTGTTGCCAGCGACTTGGCGCCTTGTCGGTGCGGTGGATGCAGCCGGCCCAGCAGCAGGGCCGCTTCTTGCCCTCCTGCAACTCCTCGACAGTGCGTGCAATGCGCCGCGCGCGGGTCGCGGCCTGCTTGGCATCCTCGACCCAGCAGATGAACTCGTTGCGGCCAAGCGGCGTCAGCCCCTGCCACAGCGCGAAGATGCCGGCATCGGCCCGGATCGCCGCCTGCATGTCATCGGCCGCCTCATGCACTATGCCCTGGAGGAAATCGTCCGTCACCCAGCCTCTCCAATCATTGCGATGCGCAGGCTAGGCGGAAAAGGCCGGCTCCGCCAGCGCCAGACCATGCGCCCGGATCGCGCCGGGCCAGCCTTCCGCCGCCACCTCGAACGCCGCCCTGTCCCTGGCATAAAGCGCGCGGATCGCCGCTTCATAGCCGGCCCGGTCGCCCGCCATCGCGGTCAGGAAATGATAGGCCGCGTCCATCGCCGCGCGGGGCGATGGCTTGTCCGCGCTCGCCTTCACCGCATCCTCGACCAATTGGCGCAACGTGGCGGAGGCGCCGCGCGGCTGCGCCGCCAGCCAGTCCCAATGGCGCGGCAGCAGGGTGATCTCGCGCGCCTGCACCCCCATCTTGGGTCGCCCCCGCCCCCGCGGTGCCGCATCGACCTGCAGGTCGATATCCACCTGCCGTCCGGTGCGATCGTCGAACAGCAGGATATTCTGCGCGTCGTCCCCCATCGCACGCAGCGCCGCGCGCACTTCATCCTCGTCGCCGGTCGCGATCCAATAGTCGCCCGAAAAGGCCGTCAATGTGCGGTCCATGCCGAATCTCCTTCGACACGGATTTTATTACCCGGATATAATATAGTCAATAATATCCGGATTAAATTCAGATATCGCGCAATTCGACCCAGGTCGGCGCATGGTCGCTCGCCTTTTCCCGGCCGCGAAACGCCTTGTCGACCTGCGCATCAACCAGCCGGTCGGCCGCTGCCGGGCTCAGCAGCAGATGGTCGATGCGGAAGCCCGCGTCGCGCGGCCAGGCGCCGGCCTGATAGTCCCAATAGGTCCACACCCCACCGGCCGGATGGCGGGTCAGGATCGAATCGGTCCAGCCGTCGCCCAGCAGCCGGCGATAGGCCTCCCGGCTTTCGGGCTGCATCAGCGCATCGTCCGCCATCGCCTTGGGCGAATAGATGTCCACGTCGCGCGGGATGACATTATAGTCGCCGGCCAGGATGGCGGGCACTTCCTCCGCCCAGATTTCCGCCGACCGCTCCCGCAACCGCTTCATCCAGCGCAGCTTGTAATCGAATTTCGGCCCCGGCTGGGGATTGCCGTTGGGCAGGTAGATGCTGGCCACCCGCACCCCCTTCACATCGGCTTCCAGATAGCGGCTCTGCTCGTCCTCGGGCTCGCCCTCCAGGCCGCGGCGCACTTCCACCGGCTGGTCGCCGCGCGCCAGGATGGCCACGCCGTTGAAGCCCTTCTGCCCGTGCCAGATCACGCCATAGCCCGCATCCTCGATATCCTTGACCGGGAAGGTCTCGTCGGACGTCTTGATTTCCTGCAGGCAGGCAATATCGGGCCGGGTCTCGTCCAGCCATTCCAGCAGGCGCGGCAGCCGCGCCTTGATGCCGTTGATGTTGAAGGTGGCGATACGCATAATGGACCTGTCTCTTTCGCTGTCGACTTCCCTTTAGAGAAGTGGGCTGCGTCTACAAGCCAATGCGCCGATCAGACCGAGAAGCTGGTGCCGCAGCCGCAACCGGCGGTCGCGTTGGGATTGGTCACCTTGAACGCCGCGCCGCCCAGGTCCGACACGAAATCGACCGCGGAGCCGCGCACCAGGTCCAGGCTGACATCGTCCACCACCAGCGTCACGCCATCGCGCTCCACCGCCAGATCCTCGGCCTCCACCTGCTCGGCCAGACCAAAGCGATATTGGAAGCCCGAACAGCCGCCGCCTTCCACGGCCAGCCGCAATATGGCGGGCTTGCCCTGCTTGGCGGCGATCGCCGCGACGCGCGCGGCAGCGGAGGGGGTGAGGTCAATATCGGCCATGGCGCCTAGATAGGATCAAGCAAAAGCCCCGGCAACCCATGGGCGCCGGGGCTTTGGAAAAGTCGGGGTCAAAAGCGGCCGATCAGTCGACGGCCTTTTCGTCCGCCTTGGTCGGGCCGCCCATGGCGACCGGCGGCTTGGTGTTCATCGCGATCAGATAATCGGGACCGGCAACGAACGGGATCGGGTTGATCGCCGCGCCATCGACGCGGACTTCATAATGGAGATGGCTGCCGGTCGAACGGCCGGTCGACCCCATCAGGCCGATCACCTGGCCGCGATGGACATAGGAGTTGGGCGCAACCAGCAGCTTCGACATATGGCCGTAGCGGGTTTCCATGCCATTGCCGTGCGAAATCTGGACCAGGTTGCCATAACCGCTGGCCCAGCCGGCGCGGCTGATGATGCCGTCGGCGGTCGCGTGGATCGGGGTGCCGATCGGGCCGGGAATATCGATGCCCTTGTGCATGCGGGCGCTGCGGTTGAACGGGTCGGAACGCACGCCGAAGTTCGAGGTCAGCGACAGCTTCTCGACCGGGCGGCCCGAGGGGATATAGGCTGCGGTCTTGGCGTTGCCGTCCATGCGCTGCAGGCTGGAGAAGATATTGGAGAAGCCGACATCGGCCGGGCCGAGCGCACTGGTATTGATTTCCGAGGCGTCGCCATATGGATCATCTTCATCCTTGGCGTTGGCCGGAGCTGCGGCGCACATCACGCCTACCATGCCGACCATCCCGAAAATCTTGGCCGTCTTGCTGGCCGATTGGAACCAACTCGCACCCAGCGCATTCACAGTACGAAGAATCAACATGCCGACCCCGACTTATGCCCGCGAAGGCTTTTGCCTCTCGTGGGTTCCCCATGTTCAATAAAATGGCGACCTAGATCGCCCCCGCTGGATGCAGACTGCAAATCGCCGCTCAGCTTGCAAGCGCGTCGTAGAAATCCCGCGTCAAACCGGCCTGCCGACGCGCCGAGTCGTTGAACGGTGGCTTAACGCTTCCCCGAAAATGGCGTTTCACAAGGATTTGGTAATGTTTGACGGGGTCTAGGCCCAATCGGTTCGTCGCCTGGTTGAACCATGTCGTCCCGGCCGACACATGGCGAATCTCATCCGTCATGATCCGCTGCAACATCCTTGCGGATATATCGTCGCCCACCCCCTCGAACCGGGCGATCGTCGACGGCGTGATATCCAGCGCCCGCGCCTCCAGCACCATCGGCACCACGGCCAGCCGCGCCAGCGCATCGCCCGCCGTCTCGC
This sequence comes from Sphingobium sp. BHU LFT2, assembly GCF_018604485.1. NCBI lineage: Bacteria > Pseudomonadati > Pseudomonadota > Alphaproteobacteria > Sphingomonadales > Sphingobiaceae > Sphingobium > Sphingobium sp. BHU LFT2. The sequence goes on along the minus strand of NZ_JAFCGW010000006.1, from coordinate 48,963 downwards.
TCGCCGCCTGCCACAGCCCGTCATGCGCGGGCAGCGCGCCATAATGGCTGCCCAACTGCCGCAGCCGCCGGTCGAGCAGCGCGAAATGCATCGCCTCGTCCGCGCCGACCCGCATCCATTCGTCGGTGAATCCCGCCGGAAATTCGCCGCCAAAGCGCCCGATCAGGTCGAACGCCAGGTCGATCGCGACAAACTCGATATGCGCCAGTGCGTGCAGCATCGCGATCCGCCCGCGATCCGTGCCCATCTTGCTGCGCTTGGGCATTTGCCCCGGCGGCAGCAGTTCGGGTGCATCGGGCCGGGCCGGCCGGTCTGGCATCACCGTGTCGAACCGATGCGCCAGCCGGCCCAGTCGCCAGCTACGCGCCACCGCCCGCGCCGCCATCAGCTTGGCGGTCGGGTCGGCAACGGTCAGCACATGGGCGCACCCCGCGCCCACGGAATCGATGGCAGGCGGCAGGGTCAAAGTGCCTTCGCCGCCTCCAGCACCTCGGCGGCATGGCCCTTGACCTTCACCTTGGGCCAGACCCGCACGATCTTGCCGTCTGCGTCCGCCAGGAAGGTCGCCCGCGCGATCCCCATATATTGGCGGCCATAGAGCGACTTTTCGACCCAGGTGCCAAATGCCTCGCAGGCCGTGCCCGGCTCGTCCGACGCCAGCGTCACCGCCAGCCCATATTTGTCGCCGAACTTCTTGAGCTTTGCCGGCTTGTCCTTCGACACGCCAACCACCGCCACGCCCAGCGCCGCGAAGTCGCTCGCCAGTTCGGTGAAATCCTTCGCCTCGCTAGTGCAGCCGGGCGTATCCGCCTTGGGATAGAAATAGACCACCACCGGCTTGCCGCGATAGCGCGCCAGGCTGAAGTCCGCGCCATCCGCATCCTTCAGCGCCACGTCGGACAGCATCGCTCCCTGTTCAAGCATCTTGATCCTCCTGATAGGGCGCGGCCAGCGCGCGCCATGCGTCGCCGACGCTTTGCCGGGCCTTGGCATAGCTTTCAAGCAGCACGTCCCAATCGGCCGCGCCACAGGCCCGTGCCACCAGCGGCCGGGTTGCCTCCGGCGGCTCGGTCGACTTGGGCGATACCAGCCGCGACACGATCAGGAAGCGGGTGATCAACTCCTGCGCCGGGATCAGCGCGGCGGGCAGATGGCCGGCCGCCACCAGCTCGGCCAGCGCCTCGCCCAGATCCGGGTCGAACCCCAGGCGATAATGGAACTGGCTGATGTGGATCAGGAACTCGATGTCGACCAGCCCGCCGGGCACCAGCTTGACGTCCAGCTCGCTCGCTGGCGGCTTGTGCCGGGCAATGTCGCCGCGCATCTTCACCGCCTGCCGTGCCAGTTCGTCGAAATCGCGCGGACGCTGCAGCGTCTCGGTCAGGATCGCCTCCAGCGCGCTACGCGCCTGCACCGATCCGAACACCGGCCGCGCCCGCGTCAGCGCCAGATGCTCCCAGGTCCAGGCTTCCTCGCGCTGATATTTGGCGAAGCTGTCGAGGCTGACCGCCAGCAGTCCCTGCGCGCCCGACGGCCGCAACCGCGTATCCACCTCATAAAGCGGCCCCGCCGCCGTCGACACCGACAGCGCATTGGTGATGCGCTGGCCAAGGCGGTTGAAATATTGGGTCGCGCCCAGCGGCCGCGCGCCATCCGATTCCGTCAGGAAATCGCCGGTGAAGAGATAGACCAGGTCCAGGTCCGACGCATGGGTCAGCACCCCGCCGCCCATCCGGCCGAGCGCCAGGATCACCATCTCGCCGCCCGGTACCTTGCCATGCGCGCTCTCGAACTCGGCCACGGTGGCGCCCGCCAGGGCCTCGATCGCCGCCTCCGCAACCCGGCCATAGCCGCGCCCGGCCTCCAGCGGATCGCCGCCGCGCACGATCTGCACGCCCAGCGCAAAGCGGCGATCATTCACCCGCTGCCGCACCCGGTCGAGCAGCGCCTGATAATCCTCGCCCGCCTCCAGCGCGGAAAATTGCTGTGCCAGGACATCGACCGGCGGCACCGGGGCGAAGGCCGACGCATCGATCAACCCTTCGAGCAGTTCGACCCGGCGGCTCAGCACATCGGCCAGCGCCGGCGCATGGCTCAATATCTCGGCCAGCAGTTCCACCAGCCCCGGTCGCGCGCCCAGCAGCTTGAAGAAGTTGATCGCGCTCGGCAACCGGCCGATCATGTCGTCCAGCCGGTTGAGCGCCCGGCCCGGATCGGGCGCGGTGGCGAGCGCGGGCATCAGCACCGGCAACAGCCGCTCCAGCGCCTCGCGCGACGCGCCGCTGCGCAGCGAGCGGATCGTGCCGTCACGCCAATGGGCCACCCGCGCCGCCGCCCAGTCGGCATCGGCAAAGCCCATCTCCTTGAGCTGCGCCTTCAGCCTGTCCTCGTCATGCGACAGGCTGCCATCGTCGGGCGCGGCGGTCAGCCGGTCATAATTGGCGCCGACCCACTCGACATGCGACCGCAGCAGGTCGAACAGCGCCGCCCCGTCCGTCAGGCCGTGCAAGCGCGCGACATTATCCAGCGAGTCCGGATTCTTGGGCAATTCATGGGTCTGGCGATCCTCGACCATCTGCAGGCGATGCTCGATCGTGCGGAACAGGATATAGGCTTCGTCCAGCCGCGCGGCCACCTCCGCCTCGATCACGCCAGCTGCCGCCAGTGCCCGCAGCGCCGTGCGCGTATGGCCCGACCGCAATGACGGGTCGCGCCCGCCATGGATCAGTTGATGGACCTGGGCGAAAAACTCCACCTCGCGGATGCCGCCGCGCCCGCGCTTGAGGTCATAGCCCGGCCCGAACGCCTGCCCCTGCGCATAATGGTCGCGGATGCGCCGGCTGATGTCGGTGATCGCGTCGATCGCCCCGAAATCCAAGCTGCGCCGCCACACGAAGGGGCGGATCTGGCGCAGGAAATAGTCGCCCAGCGCCATGTCGCCCGCCGCCGGCCGGGCGCGGATGAAGGCGGCCTGTTCCCAGCCCATCGCGGTCGATTCATAATAGCCGATCGCCGCCTCCACCGGCAGCGCGATCGGCGTGGCTTCGGGGGATGGCCGCAGCCGCAGGTCGACGCGAAAGACATAGCCGTCGCCGTCTCGCGCATTCAGTATCTCGCTGACCCGCCGGCCGATCCGCACCGCCGCGTCGGCCACATCCTCCCGCTCGCCATGCGGCAGAGTGGTGGGATCATAGAGCAGGATCGGGTCGATATCGGACGAATAATTGAGTTCCCGGCTGCCATGCTTGCCCAGCGCCAGCACGACGAAGCCCTGTGGCACGGCATCGGGATAGCGTTCGGCAAAGGTCGCCGCCAGCGCCTCCTCCAGCGCCTGGTCGGCAAAGTCGGACAAGGTGCGCGTCACCCGGTCCATGTCCCAGGCGCTGGCCAGGTCTGCCGCCGCCGTCACCAGCGCGATCGCGCCGCGCCGCCGCCGCAGCGATTTGGCCACCCCATCCTCTGGCACGCCCTGCACCTGCGCCGCCGCCATCGCCGCGTCGAAATCGCCCGCCGCCAGCAACGCGACGACGGCCGGATAACGGTCCATCTGTCGCGCCAGAAAAGGCGAATGCGCGCGTATCCGCGCCTCCAGGTCGATCCAGTCCGTCACGCTTCCGTCTCCTTGTTGACGGCGATATCGCGTCCGAATGCGACGAAATCCAGAAACTTTTGGCTTAGATGGCCGTTCTGTGTCTCATGGAAATGCAGCGCAAACCTCTTGGCCGATCGGCACCGGGACGGGACAGCGGCGGCGCCCGCGTCGTCAACGTCGCCCTGCCCCTGCCCTATGAGGGCGTGGGCAAGGCGCTGCGGTCCAGCTTCTCCGCGCAGCGCGACACTCTGCCGGACGACATGCTGGCCCTGCTGGCAAAGCTTGATCAGCATTAACCAATAAAGCGCAGACATTTTTTCATGTCTTGCCGCTAAGGCCCGAATCTCTTTCCATTTTCAGGCGGGAATGCGGGTCAATCGATGATGTACAAGGTCTTTGCCGGCGGCACGCTGGTGGTCGCACCGATGATCGTCCTGGCGCTGCAGAATTTCGCGCCGCATCACCAGCCAATCGCCCAGCCTAGCGAGGCACAGCCGGTCGCCACGCCGGTTGCGCCGCCGCCTCCCCCCGTCGCCCCCGGTGCGCCCCAGGACTTTGCTGTCCCGTCCTCGGGCGAACCGATGGCCGATGCCGGCCAACCCAGCATTATGCCGCAGCTGGACACGGCCGCGTCCGTCAGTCCGGGGTCATCAGACTCGCCGCCGCCAGGCTCCCCCAACGCCGAACATTGATCGCGCCTACAGCGTCCCCTTGAACGTATCGCATTGGGCCGGATCGCCACTGTCCAGTCCCTTGCGTAGCCAGCTCATGCGCTGCTCGCTGGTGCCATGGGTGAAGCTTTCCGGCACCGGCCGGCGCCCGGCCGACTTCTGCAGTGTATCGTCGCCGATCGACTGCGCCGCCTTCATCCCCTCTTCCAGGTCGCCCGGCTCCATCAGGCCCGTGCGCTTGGCCCAGACGCCAGCATAACAGTCCGCCTGCAGTTCCACCTTCACCTGCAGCGCATTGCCCTGCGCCTCGCTGACGCGGCGCTGCTGCTGGTTCACCTGACCCAGTGTGCCTTCCAGATCCTGGACATGATGGCCCACCTCATGCGCGATCACATAAGCCTGGGCGAAATCGCCCGGCGCACCGAAGCGGTCGCGCAATTCGGTGAAGAAATCGGTGTCGAGATAGACCTTCTGGTCGTTCGGGCAATAAAATGGCCCCATCGCGCTCTGCGCCGCGCCACAGCCCGACGTGCCGCTCTGCGCATAGAAGGACAGGATGGTCGGCTGATAGGTCTGGCCCGCTTCCTTGAAGATCTGGCCCCAGACCCGCTCGGTCGATCCCAGCACCTTCAACGACCAATGCTGGATCTCGGTCAGCTTGCTCGCATCCTGGCTGCCCGCCGGCGCGCTCTGCGGCGCCTGCTGCTGCACGCCGCCACCGCCGCCCAGCAGGCTCAGCGGATTGACGCCCATCACCGCCAGGATGATCAGCACAACGACGATGCCGCCACAGCCGAAGCGACTGCCGATCAGCGGCAGCAGCAATCCCAGGCCACCCATCCCGCCGCCGCCGCCGAAACCGCCGCCGCGTCCGTCCTGCACCTCGAAATTGCTGCTTTCCTGTTCGTCGTCGAGCCGCACCCTGGCCTCCCTCGCATCCTGTTCCCGTGCCTACTTCATAACCGGCTAGCTGCAAACCATCGGCTGACGATGCACGTTCCATCGACGGGAACGAGTTTGTTACGAGACATTAAGTTGGAATGGCCGGACCAAAACCTATATTGCAGTGCGACATGGCCGACACCGAATCCCGACCGCGCCGCCGCGCCACCACGCCCCTCCCCCTCCCCCGCGAAGTCGCATTGCTGTTGCAGGGGGGTGGCGCGCTCGGCTCCTTCCAGGCCGGCGTCTATCAGCGGCTCGATGAACTGGGGGTCGACGTCAGCTGGGTCGCGGGCATCTCGATCGGCGCGGTCAATGCCGCGATCATTGCCGGCAACCCGCCGCACCGGCGCCTGAGCCAGCTCAAGAAATTCTGGCTGACCGTCTCGGGCGGCATGCCCAACATGATCCTGCCGGAAATCGACCATATCCGCGAAGCCGCCCATCTGATGGCCGCCGGCACGGTCGCGACGCTGGGCGTGCCGGGCATGTTCCGCCCGCGCCTGTGGCCCGCGCCGCTGATGCCCGAAGGATCGGCCGGCGCGATCAGCTTCTATGACAGCGCGCCCTTGAAGGACACGCTCGACGCCTGCGTCGACTGGGATCTGCTCAATGATGGCCCGGTCCGGCTGTCGGTCGGCGCGGTCGATGTCGAGACCGGCAATTTCGCTTATTGGGACACGCGCGGACCGGGCGGCAACACCCGCATCGACGCCCGCCATATCATGGCCTCGGGCGCGCTGCCCCCCGGTCTTCCCCCGGTCGAGATCGATGGGCGCTGGTATTGGGATGGCGGCATCGTCTCCAACACCCCGCTCGCCCATGTCCTCAACCACCAGACCGACGACATGCTGGTATTCCAGGTCGATCTCTTCCCGGCCGAAGGACCGATGCCGCGGCAGATGACCGATGTCTATTCGCGCATGAAGGACATCCAGTATAGCAGCCGCACCCGCCAGGTGACCGACCAGTATCTCCGCCTGCGCCGCGAACATGGCGCGATCAAGGCGCTGCTCGACAAGCTGCCGCCCGAATTGCAGGACGGGCCGGAGGCGCAGAAGCTGCGCGACATGCTCGATGGCGGCTCGGTCAACATCGTCCACCTCATCTACCGCACCCGCGCCTGGGAAAGCGGCGCGAAGGATTTCGAATTTTCCCGCGCGACCATGCTCGATCATTGGAGCCAGGGCCGCGAGGCGGTGGAGGAAGTGATGCACAAGGGCGACCTCATCGCCCGCAACATTCTCGACGGAAAGAGCGCGACCTTCGATCTCGACGCGCCGGATCATCTCAAGGAGAAAATGGCATGAGCAAGTCCCTCGCTGGCAAGACCGCCCTGATCACCGGTTCCACCTCGGGCATCGGGCTTGCCTATGCCAAGGCGCTGGCCGGCGAAGGCGCCAATGTCGTGATCAACGGCTTTGGCGATGCGGAGGCGATCGAGAAGGAACGGCTCGACCTTGAAGCCCTCTCGGGCGCCAAGGCGCTCTACAGCGGCCATGACCTGACCAAGGTCGACCAGATCGAGGCGATGATGCAGGAAGCCGCCGATGCGTTCGGCGGCGTCGACATCCTCATCAACAATGCCGGCATGCAGCATGTTGCCCCGGTCGAGGAGTTTCCGATCGACAAATGGGATCTCATCATCGCGCTCAACCTCAATGCCGCCTTCCACACCACACGCCTTGCCATCCCGTACATGAAGGACAAGAAGTGGGGCCGGATCATCCAGACCGCCTCGGCCCACTCGCTGGTCGCATCCCCCTTCAAGAGCGCCTATGTGACGGCCAAGCATGGCCTCAACGGCTTCACCAAGACGGTCGCGCTGGAAGTCGCCACCTTCGGCATCACCGCCAACTGCATCTCGCCGGGCTATGTCTGGACCCCGCTGGTCGAGAACCAGATTCCCGACACGATGAAGGCGCGGAACATGACCCGCGAGCAGGTGATGAACGACGTGCTGCTCGCCGGCCAGCCGACCAAGCAGTTCGTCACCGCCGAACAGGTCGCCGCCACCGCCCTCTATCTCTGCAGCGACGCCGCCGCCCAGATCACCGGCGCCAATCTCTCGATCGACGGCGGCTGGACCGCCCAATAAGCGCCATCGCCCGGTCGATATGACCGGGCACGCGATTGACTCCCCTTCCCCCTTGGCCGCGAACTGACGGCCAAAAGGGGAAGAGGATCGCGCCATGGCGCCAGACCAGTGCCGCATCACCGATCAGGTCGCCATCGTCACGGGCGGCGGCGCGGGCATCGGCCGCGCCATCGCGCTCGCCCTGGCGGAGGCCGGCGCCGACATCGTCATCGCCGACATCCTCCCCGAACGCGGCGCGGAAGTGGCGGCGCGCGTTGCGGAACATGGCCGCGCCTGCCTCGCCATCCCGACCGACATGGCCCAGCCCGATCAGGTCGCGGCAATGGTCGATGCCGCCCAGGCCCGCTTTGGCCGGATCGACATCCTCGTCAACAATGCCGGTGGCGTCAGTCGTAAACCCTTTCTCGACCAGAGCCAGAATAGCTGGCGCCGCCATATCGACCTCAACCTCGTCTCGATGCTCGCCGCCACCTCGGCCGCCGTGCCGCACATCATCGCGGGCGGGCGCGGCGGCACCATCATCAACGTCTCCAGCATCGAAGGATCGCGCGCTGCGCCCGGCTATGCCGTCTATGCCGCGTGCAAAGCGGGGATGAACAATTTCACCCGGACCATGGCGCTGGAGCTGGCCGATCATGGCATCCGCGTGAACGCGATCGCGCCCGATTTCACCACCACGCCGGGCACGCGCGGCAATCCCCCCGGCCCGGTGGACGAAGCCACCTGGTTCCCCGTGCGGCCCGCCATGGCCGATGCCACCGCCCGCCGCATCCCGCTGCGCCGCCCCGGCATCGACCGCGAATGCGGCCAGGCCGCCCTGTTCCTCGCCTCGCCGATGAGCAGCTACATCACCGGCACCATATTGCCGGTCGACGGTGGCAGCTGGGCCTCGTCCGGCTGGGTCCGCAATGCCGCCCGCCAATGGGTGCTGGTCGAACCGCATGGAGTGTCCGACGCATGAAGATCAACGTCCCCCTGCCCTTCGACCATGCCGACCTGCCCGACGAGTTCGGTACGATGGCCGCGGTCGCCGAAATCGGCCGCACGGTGGAACAGGCCGGCTTCCACGCCGGCCTCGTCACCGACCATCCGGTGCCGACCGGCCGCTGGCTCGACGCCGGCGGCCATCATGCCCAGTCGCCCTTCGTCATGCTGGCCCTGCTCGCCGCCCACACCACGACGCTGCGGCTCCAGACCGGCATCCTCGTCCTGCCCTATCGCAACCCCTTCATCGTCGCGCGCGACATCACCACGCTCGACGCCTTCGCCGGCGGCCGGGTGACGCTCAGCGTGGGTGCCGGCTATCTCAAGGGCGAATATCGCGCGCTCGGCGTCGATTTCGACCAGCGCAACGAACTCATGGACGAATATCTGCGCGCCATCCGCGCCGCCACGACCGGCGAAGAATTCGCCTTTGAAGGGGCCGGCTATCAGGCGTTCGGCAACCGCATCATTCCCGGATCGCCGCAAAAGCCCGGCCTGCCCCTCTATGTCGGCGGCAATGCCAGGCGCGCAATCCGCCGCGTGGTCGATCTCGCCGATGGCTGGAACCCCTTCTTCACCGCCGGCGGCGGCGTCAACAGCGCCACCACCCGCACTGCCGCAATGGAGAATGAGGCCGATCTTCAGGCCGGCATCGCCTATATGCGCGACTATGCGGCGCAGGTCGGTCGCACAAACCTGCCCGACGTGATCCTGGGCGGCGTCAACAAGCCTGGCGAGGATCTCTCCAACCAGCAGATCGTCGACCGCATCGGCATCTATGCGCAGCTCGGCGTCACCGCCTGCGGCGTCACGGTCAAGGGCCGCAGCCGTTCCCAATGGTGCGACAATGCCGCCCGCATCGGCGAAGAGGTGATCGCGAAAATCTAGGGGACGCCGATCACCGTTTCGGGCTGCTCGGGATAGGCACGCAGCAGCGCGTTGCACAGCGCCGTGGCAGCACTAGCCCGTTTGTCGGCCGGGCGAACCGTCACGGCGCTGCCGCTCCAGATCACCGCCGAGTCGCCGCGCCGATGCAGGCGCATCTCCAGCTCGGTGCGTTCCAGCGCCACATGGCGCGTCTTGCCGGACGGCACCGCCAGCGAGAGGCTCGATCCCACCGCGCCCGACACGCCGCCGGGCATCAGGTCGGAATTGCTCTTCTCGACCTTGCCGGTCCCTGTCCCGACCTCGGACGCGCGGATGACCAGTTCCATGACCAGCGCGGCATGGCCATCGTCCAGCAAGGTGAAGCCCTTGTCCGACAGGGCCAGGGTGGCCGCATCGACAAAGGCGTCGGCCGCGCCCGCCTGCCCGCTCGCATCCTCCTGCATGGACACAGATATGGTGCCGCCGCTCGGCACATCCGCTGCCGATGCCATCGCCGGCAGCAGCATCGCCGCTGCAACCACCAGCATGGATCGCGCCCATTTCCGCGCGCCGGGCAATTGCTTCTGATCCATCAAGGCTCGATCATCCATCCCAAGCCGCACAGGTCGGCGGCCAACAAACCCTTGCCTAGCCCAGCGGCGGCCCGCCGACAATCGCGCGCCCTCACCGGCCCCGCCGCTCCAATCTCACACGATATTCATTTGCCTTCCCGCGTCCGGCATGACAGCGGCGGAGCATGACGAACCGATCGCCCCGCCATCCGCTCCTGATCGCGCTGCTGCGCTGCAAGCCGGTGCTCGACTTCATCGGCGACGATCCGGACAGCAAACCGCTCGCCCGCAATATCGGCCTGTTCCAGCTGACCATGCTGGGCGTCGGCGCGACCATCGGCACCGGCATCTTCGTCGCCCTGACCACCGCCGTGCCCGAAGCGGGGCCGGCGGTCACCCTGTCCTTCGTCATCGCCGGCATCACCGCCGCGCTCACCGCGCTCTGCTATGCCGAAATGGCCTCGGCCGTGCCGGCGTCGGGCTCCTCCTATTCCTATGCCTATGCCACCATGGGCGAACTTGCCGCCTTCCTGATCGGCAGTTGCCTACTGCTGGAATATGGCGTCTCCGCCTCCGCCATCGCCGTGGGATGGGGGCAATATCTGAACGAGCTTCTCTCGATCAGCACCGGCTGGCGCCTGCCCGACATCATCGCCCGGCCGCCGGGCGCAGGCGGCATCGTCAACCTGCCCGCCGTGCTGCTGGTGGGCCTGTGCCTCATCCTGCTGCTGCGCGGCACGCGAGAATCGACCACCGCCAACGCCATATTGGTGATCGCCAAGCTGGCCGTGCTGGCGCTGTTCGTGGCGGTCGCGCTCGCCCATTTCCAGCCGACCAACTTCCATCCCTTCGCGCCCACGGGCATGATCGGCATCGGCGCCGCTGCCTCCTCCATCTTCTTTTCCTATATCGGCATCGACGCAGTCTCGACCGCCGGCGAGGAAGTGCGCAATCCGCGCCGCGACCTGCCGCTCGCGATCATCCTGTCGCTGCTGATCGTCACCGCCGCCTATATATTGGTCGCGGTCGCGGCGATCGGCGCCCAGCCCTGGACCGAATTTGCCGGGCAGGAAGCGGGCCTGGCCGTCATCCTCCACAACCTCACCGGCGCGGGCTGGCCGGCGGTGATCCTGTCGCTGGGCGCCATCGCCTCGATCTTCAGCGTCACTCTGGTGGTGATCTACGGCCAGACCCGCATCCTCTATGCCATGGGCCGCGACGGGCTGCTGCCCGCCTTCTTCTGCCGGGTCGATCCGGTGCGCCATGTGCCGCGCCAGAATACGTGGATCGTCGCGATCGGCGTCGCCCTGCTCGCCGCCTTCGTGCCGTTGGACGTGCTGGTCAACCTCACCAGCATGGGCACGCTGATCGCCTTTGCCACCGTGTCGATCGGCGTCATCATCCTGCGCCGCACCCGGCCGGACCTGCCGCGCGGCTACAAGGTGCCTTTCTATCCGGTCCTGCCGATCGCCAGCACGCTCTTCTGCGCCTATCTGATCTTCGGCCTGCCGGCCGACACCTATGCGCTGTTCGCGGTCTGGGTTGGTGCGGCCGCGCTGCTCTATTTCGGCTATTCGATGCGGCGTTCGGTACTGGCCCAGCGCTGATCGCTTACCTTCGCGATACCCTCGGCATGAAGATGATCGGGTCGATATCCAGCACCGGCTTTGCCGGGGCCGGCGCAGCGACCTTGGCCATGGCATCCGCCGCCGCCATCTGCTCGATCGTCAGCGAGGGATGCAGCCGATCCCTGGTCACCGTCACCAGCCCGCCCAGGCTGGTCATGCCGAACAGCTTCTGGGCAAAGGCATAGGGCAGGCGGATGCAGCCATGGCTGGCCGGATAGCCCGGATTATGTCCGGCATGCAGCGCAATCCCGTCCCAGGTCAGCCGCTGCATGAAGGGCATGGGCGCATTGCTGTAGAGATTGGACCGGTGCCACTGATTCTTCTGCAGGATCGGATAGTCGCCGGTCGGCGTGCTATGCCCGGCCATGCCGGTCGACACGCTCGCCATGCCGACCAACCGGTCGCCGCTATAGACATGGGCCATCTGCCGATCGATGCTGATGACCAGATGGATCGGCCCGTCGAGCGGCCCTTCCTCCAGCCAGCGATAGCCACCCGGCGCCAGCGCACCAGCCCTGGCCACCGGCCGCGCGCGCTTGACCGGCGCGGCCGCCTGCACCGGCAGCGACAGCGCGCCAACAAGCAGGAACAGGCTGGAAAGGCCGAAACGGGCGAAGGACATGAATCCCTTCTTAAGCATGCGCCACACCCGCGCCAGCCCTCAAATCATCCCCATCCCGCCCCGCGACGGGACAGCATCGTCAGATCAGCAGCAGTTGCGCCACCGGCGAAAAACTGCGCCGATGCAGCGGCGTCGGGCCATGCTCACGCAGCGCCACCATATGCTTGGCGCTGCCATAGCCCTTGTTGCTCTCCCACCCATAATGCGGGTGGTCGGCGGCGGCCGCGATCATGATCCGGTCGCGCTCTTCCTTGGCCAGGATCGATGCGGCGGCGATCGACAGGCATTTGGCGTCGCCCTCCACCACTGCGGTCGAGGGCCAGCGCCAATTGGGACAACGATTGCCATCGACCAGTATATGGGCGCACTCCTGCGACAGCGCCTCGACCGCGCGGGTCATGGCCAGCATCGTCGCCCACAGGATGTTCAGCTCATCGATCTCCGCGACGCTGGCAACGCCCAGCCCCCAGCACAGCGCCCGCGCCTTGATCTCGCCCTCCAGCACGGCGCGGCGCTTGGCGGTCAGCTTCTTGGAATCATTGAGCCCTTCGGGGCAATCTTCCTGCCGCAGGATGACGGCCGCCGCGACCACCGGCCCCGCCAGCGGCCCACGCCCGGCCTCGTCCACCCCGGCGACCAGGCCGGGATGATGGATCAGTTCATGCGCAAAATCAGGCATAGGCGTGGAAGCCGAAGGGATTGCCCATCGGGCCATGGCCCGCGCCAAGCCCCGGCGCCAGCGCCAGTGCCTCGCGCACATATTTGCGGCCACGCTCGACCGCCTCGATCAGGTCCAGCCCCTGCCCCAGGCCGGTCGCGATCGCGCTCGCCAGGGTGCAGCCGGTGCCATGGCTGTGCCGCGTGTCGATCCGCGCATTGCTCCACGCCTTGCGCACGCCCTGCGGCCCGATCAGCCGGTCGGTCAGCATCGGCCCCTCGCCATGGCCGCCCTTGGCCAGCACATGGGTGGCGAAACGGATCGCGATTTCCTCGCCGCCTAGCGCCGCCAGTTCGGGGATATTGGGCGTCACCAGCGTGGCGATCGCCATCAGCCGCTCGAACGCCGCGATCGTCGCATCGTCGGCCAGCAGCGATCCGCTGGTCGCGACCATGACGGGGTCGAAGACGATCGGCACATGCTCCAGCAACGCCAGCCGCTCGGCCACCGCTGCCGCCGTCTGCGCCGAACCGATCATGCCGATCTTGACCGCGTCGACGCCGATGTCGGCGATGCAGCTTTCCATCTGCGCCAGCACCATCTCGGTCGGCACCGGGTGGACGCCCTGGACGCCCAGCGTGTTCTGCGCGGTGATCGCGGTTATCGCGGTCATGGCATGGCCGCCCAGCAGCGTAACCGTCTTGATATCCGCCTGGATACCGGCGCCGCCGCCACTGTCCGACCCGGCAATGATGAGAATGCGGGGCACGCTCATCCCTTGAACTTGCGCTCCGTGGAGGCGGGGTTGTTCGCCAGCGCCTTCCCCATCCGGGTCGGCCGGTCCATCAGTTCCCCGCCGCAATTGGGGCAGCGATCGTCCAGCGCCTCGGCACAGGGCGCGCAATAGGTGCATTCGAACGAACAGATGAACGCGCCGGGCTCATCGGCCGGCAGGTCAGTGCCGCAGCGTTCGCAATCGGGACGCATTTCAAGCATCAGGCCGCCGCCTTCTCGACCGCGGCGCAGATGCGCTCGACCACATCCTTGACCTGATCCTCGCGGTCGCCCTCGGCCATGACGCGGATCACCGGTTCGGTGCCGGACGGGCGGATGACCAGCCGGCCCGACCCGTTCAGTTCCGCCTCGGCCTGGGCGATCACGCGCTGCACCGTCTCATCCTCCAGCGGCTTGCCGCCGGCGAATCGGACATTCTTGAGCAGCTGGGGCACCGGATCGAACTGGTGCAGCGTCTCGCTCGCCGGCTTGCCCGAACGTACCAAGGCGGCCAGCACCTGCAGCGCCGCGACCGTACCGTCGCCGGTCGTCGCATAGTCGGACAGGATCATGTGGCCGGACTGTTCGCCGCCGACATTGAAGCCGCCCTCGCGCATCCGCTCCAGCACATAGCGATCGCCCACCTTGGTGCGCTCCAGGCCGATACCCTGCCCGGTCAGGAAGCGTTCGAGGCCCAGGTTCGACATGATCGTCGCCACCAGCCCGCCACCGCGCAGCGTGCCGGCGCGGGCGAAATTAGAGGCAATCAGCGCCATGATCTGGTCGCCGTCGACAATCTGGCCCTTTTCATCGACCACGATCAGCCGGTCGGCGTCGCCGTCCAACGCGATGCCGATGTCGGCGCCGGAGGAGACGACGGTTTCCTGGCACAGCAAGGGCGAGGTCGATCCGCATCCGTCATTGATATTGGTGCCGTTGGGCGTGACGCCCACGGCGACCACTTCCGCGCCCAGCTCCCAGAAGGCCGACGGCGCGACCTGATAGGCGGCGCCATTGGCGCAGTCGACCACGATCTTGAGGCCGTCGAGCCGCAGGTCGGCAGGGAAGCTCGATTTGACCGCATGGATATAGCGGCCCCGCGCATCCTCGACCCGGCGGGCGCGGCCGATATCCTTGGACGCGGCCAGCGGCACGTCCTGGTTCAGCAGCGCCTCGATCTTCAGCTCATCCTCGTCCGACAGCTTGTAGCCATCCGGACCGAACAGCTTGATGCCATTGTCATAATAGGGATTGTGGCTGGCCGAAATCATGACGCCCAGGTCGGCGCGCATCGAATGGGCCAGCATGGCGACGGCCGGCGTCGGGATCGGCCCGAACTGGACCACGTCCATGCCGACCGCGGTAAAGCCCGCGACCAGCGCATTTTCGACCATATAGCCCGACAGGCGGGTATCCTTGCCGATCACCACCCGGTGGCGATGGCTGCCGCGCTGGAAATGGGTGCCGGCCGCCATGCCGACCTTCATCGCCAGTTGCGGCGTCATCGGCCACTGGTTGGTGCGACCACGAATACCGTCAGTGCCGAAATATTGTCTGCTCATGCGATCCTGCCCCGGGGCGGCTATGGGTAAAACTCACCTCCCCCATAGCAATCTTTGATCGACTTTCCACCGCTGTCCCGGCATCGCCGCCGCATGGAAAATTTCAATGCCGCCGTCGACGCGCTGTCCAGCGCGGTCTTCTTCAAGGTTCCCCTGTTCGGCGCACAGATCGAGTTGATCGTGCTCTATCTGGCGCTCCCCATGCTGTTCTTCACCATCTGGCTGGGCTTCCCCAATGTCACCCAGGTCGGCCGGGCGATCCGCATCCTGCGCAGCCAGCCGCATGAGGGCGAGGCGAAGGGCGATGTCAGCCAGTGGGGCGCGCTCTCCACCGCCCTGTCCGGCACCATTGGCCTCGGCAATATCGCCGGCGTCGCGGTGGCACTGACCATGGGCGGGCCGGGCGCAATCCTGTGGATGTTCATCATCGGCTGGTTCGCGATGACGGTGAAGATGGCGGAGGTCACGCTGGGACTCAAATATCGGGTCTTCGACGAACGCGGCCATGTCCATGGCGGGCCGATGTATGTGCTCAAAGCCGTCGGCGCGGCGCGCGGCTGGCCGAAGATCGGCCTGGTGCTCGGCGGCGCCTATGCCTTCTTCGCCCTGTTCGGCGCGATCCCGATGGTGCAGGTCAACCAGAGCTTCGCCCAGGTGAAGGTGGTCACCGGCATGACCAATGGCTGGGCCTATGGCGTGTTCATCGCGGCGGCCGTCGCGCTGGTGACGATGGGCGGCGCGGCCTGGCTGGGCGAGGTGTCGAAGCGCCTGACCCCGCTCAAGGTCACCGTCTATCTGGGCGGCGTCGCGGCGATCCTGATCCTCCACGCCGACGCCATTCCCGGCGCTTTTGCGCTGATCTGGCACGGCGCCTTTTCCAGCGACGCGGCCACCGGCGGCGCGATCGGCGCCTTTGTCGCGGGCATGCGCCGCGCGGTCTTCGCCAGCGAGGCGGGCGTCGGCTCCGCCGTCATGGCGCACAGCCTGGCCCGTGCCCGCCATCCGGTATCCGAAGGGCTTGTCGCCCTGCTCGAACCGCTGCTCGGCACGATGATCGTCTGCGCGCTGGGTGGCCTCGCGCTGGTCGTCGCGGGCACCTGGAACAATGGGCTGGAGGGTATCGCTATCACCTCCGCCGCCTTTGCCAAGGTGTCGCCCTGGTTCCCCTGGCTGCTCGCCGTCGTCGTCTTCCTCTTCGCCTATTCGACACTGGTCGCCTGGGGCTTCTATGGTCTTCAGGCCTGGGGCTATCTGTTCGGCAACGGGCCGCGCGCCCAGTGGGTCTACAAGATCCTCTATGTCGTCGCCCTGCCCCCGGCCGCCGCGATCGACCTTGGCCGGGTGGTCGGCATCGTCGACAGCAGCTTCTTCCTGATGGCGATCCCCAATGTCATCGCCCTCTATCTGTGCGCCGGCGAGCTGCGCCGCGACGTGAAGGCCTATCTGGCGGAACAGGCTTAACTTCGCACATTTCCCGCACATTCTGACATAATATTGCGGGGCCGCGATCCTATCGGAAAGCGGCCCCGTTCTTATAGCATGAGCTTAACCAGATAGGACAGAAACGAAAAAGGCCCCGCCTGTCGGCGGAGCCTCTTCGATCGTGCAGATGGCGGGGCGTCAGATCTTGTCGCCGAGCGCCCCCTTCACCGAGCCAGCCACATCCTGGGCCGTACCCTTAGCCTTCTGCAGCTTGCCTTCGGCTTCCAGGCGTTCATTATCCGTGGCCTTGCCGATCGCTTCCTTCGTGGCACCGGCGGCCTTGTTGCCCGCAGCCTTCACCTTGTCGGTCATTTCACCCATATGGTTTCTCCTTGGAAGTGGCTTTCCCCCTGTCAACCATCCGACAGGGGGAAAGGTTTCCATCGAAACGCGGGCGTCACGACAAAATCAGGGCTTGATCCCGTAGCGGGCATAGACGGCGTCGATGCGCGGATCGATGCGGCGCGCGACCGCGATTTCCGCGTCCCCTTCGCTCGCCCGGCCCAGCCGGTGCAGCACGATGCCGCGCATGTAGCGGCTCGGCTCCTTGCCCGGTTCCTGCGCGACGACGACATCCAGGTCGCGCAGCGCATCGTCGAACCGGCCCATGCGGAACCACAGCATCGCCCGACTGTCGAGCGCGGCCATGCTGCCCGAACTCAGCTCCACCGCCTTGGTGCAATCCTGCATCGCACTGTCCAGTTCGACATTGCGCGATCCCTTGACCCAGCAACGCTCGTTGAACAGCCCGGTCATGCCGGGCTTTTCGGCCAGTTGCGCATCGATGATCTCGATCGCCTTGGCCGGATCGCCATAGGTGCCGAGCAGCGTCGCCTTGAAGCTGCGATAGCCGTCGCGCGCCTCGCCACCGATCGCGATCTTGGCGTCGACCATGCCCAGTGCATCGTCCAGCTTGCCGCTTTCCGCCAGATAGGTCGCGACCGTGCCGACCGCCGCGCCCGACGCCGGGTCGAGCTGGCGCGCCATCCGGCCATCGGCCAGCGCGCCGGTCACGTCGCCGGTCTGGAACCGGCGATAGGCGCGCTGCAGATAGAGGTCGACATCGGGCTTGATCCCGATCGCCTTGTCCAGGTCGACCAGCGCATTCTTGTAGTCGCCAATGCCCCAGCGGAAATTGCTGCGGCTGGAATAGCCGGTCGCGTCCTCCGCATCGGCGGCGATCGCCTTGGCAAAGGTCGCCTCGACCGCCTTGGACTGCGGCCAGGCGGCGATGGTCGCCGGGCTGTAATCCCACAAATAGGTGGGCTTGGCCGGGCCGATCACATGTGGCGACATCGCCTGCACCGTCGCCAGCGCGTCGCGCTCGTCGGGCAGGCGATCGGCCGCAATCTCGACGCCGGTGGCGTCGGTCCGCTCCTCGACATCCAGCACCCCGTCCTTCAGCTGCACGGTCCGGCGCAGGTCATAACCCGCCACCGTCTTGCTGAGGCCCTGCTCGCCTTCGATCGCATAGCCCTTGCCGCCCTGGGGCAGGCGCAGGCGCAGATGATAGCGGATGCCGATCGGCGCGCTCGTCGCCACCGGAATCGCCAGCCAGGCGGGGCGTGCCCGGTCCGGCGCGAAGCTGATCTCGTCGATCAGCTTGCTGGCGTCGCGGCGATAGCGCCGGTCGCTGAGCTTCCAGGGCGAACTGGTGACGCCATGGGCGGTGAAGGTGACGGTGGCCGAGGCCGCATCGGTGGTGACGCCAACCTGGCTATATTGGGCGGTGCCGACCTGCTCGCTGAAAAAGCCCTGCACCATCTCGTCGCGCCGCTTGGCATCCATCTGGCCAAGACCGGTGCTGATCATCGTCGCGATCTGCCCACGCAGTACCGCCCTGGCATCGAACACGGTCGGCAGCTTCTCATGCCCGCTTTCGTCGGCCTCGACACTGACGTCGATCGTTGGCCGGGCATTGGCATGGGTCTGGATCGGCATCAGTTCAGCGCCGGCGGTGCGCACCGGCAGCACCGATCCGAAGCGCGGCGTATCGCCGATATCCTCCAGCCGCGATCCCAGGCCCGTGCCGTCGAGCCAGTAGGACTGGCCATCGATCACCGCACGCACCAGCACATGGTCGAAGGCCGCGGCCGTGGGCAGCCGTTCCGGCACGGAATCGCCCAGGGTCGAACTGGCCAGCACCGGCTCCGCCTCGATCCCCAGCCCGCGCAGCAGCGAAAGCAGCAGCAGCGTCTTCGCCTTGCAGTCGCCATAGCGCAGCGTCCAGGTCTCGGCCGGCTTCTGCGGGACATAATTGCCGCCATTCATGCCCACCATCAGATAGCGGACATGGTCCTGCACCAGTTGCAGCGCCGCCGCCGCCTTTTCCTTGGGCGATCCCGGCAGCGCCTTGAGCTTGGTCAGTTCGCCCGCCAGCGGCGATCCATCGACGATCAGTCCGTCGGTCGCATAGAGCGGCGCCATCGTCTTCGACACATCGGCCCAACTGGCGAAGGTCGACAGTTCGAACAGCGGCGGATGGGTGAAGCGGGTCGGCGCGTCGGCCGGCATTTCCGGCTGCTTGGCCAGCGGCACGGCAAAGCTCAGCTCAATGAGGCCACCCTTCTTGACCGGCTTGGCATCGACGCCGCTCGCCAGCAGCTTCCAGCGCGGCGCATCCGCATCGTCCCAGAGCAGGCGAACCCGGCCATAGCCCAGCCGCAGCGGCGCGGCCGGCAGGGCCGAGACATTCTGGACATGGCCGCCCAGCGCATCATCCTTGCTGGTGGTCGAATAGCGCAGCCGCACCACATCGCCCACCTGCACCCCTTCGACCGCCATGGTCGCGGTCAGGATGCCGCTGATCTGCAACGCTTCCAGCCCCTGCTCGCGGCGCAGCACGGTGAATTTCTTGCCGCTGGCCAGCGCATCGATCACCTGATCGCCGCGCAGGATCGACAGTTCATGGATGATGAGGTCGCCCTTGTCCGGCGCCCAGGGCAGCGTCAGCGACGACAACTGGGTCAGCGCCTCGGCCGAACCGGCGCGGGTGGCGATGTCGGCATAGTTCCACAGCTGGCCCTTCTCGACCCGCTGCTGGCTGTCGAGGATCATCATCGAAGGCGGATCGCCATCAGCCGCGAGCTTGGGCATCGCCGCCTTGTCGATCCAGCCGGGGGCCGGCTGATATAGCGGCACCTCTCCGGCAAAGGCAGGCGCCACAACCGTCATGGCCGCCGAAGCCGCCAACCACCCAAAATGTCTCATTTCCCCCCGAACTTCCTTTTGCACTAAGCCCCGTTTGATCAAAGGCTATGGCATCGCGGCGAAGCGCTCAAGGGGAAGCATCACGCGCAAAGAAAAAGGGGCCGGAAAACCGGCCCCTTCTCGAAATTCGCGGCAGTCGCGAAGCGGATTAGCGCTTCGAGAACTGGAAGCTGCGGCGGGCCTTGGCCTTACCGTACTTCTTACGCTCGACGACGCGGCTGTCGCGGGTCAGGAAGCCTTCGGCCTTGACCGCGCTGCGCAGCGCCGGCTCATACTTCGACAGAGCCTGGGCGATGCCGTGCTTGACCGCACCGGCCTGGCCCGACAGACCGCCGCCCTTGACGGTGGCGATCACGTCATACTGACCTTCACGGTCGGTGACGCCGAAGGGCTGGTTGATGACCAGACGCAGGGTCGGGCGAGCGAAATAGACTTCCTGGTCACGGCCGTTGACCGTGATCTTGCCGGTGCCGGGCTTCACCCACACGCGGGCCACGGCGTCCTTGCGGCGGCCGGTGGCATAGGCGCGGCCGAGGCCGTCGATTTCCTGGGCGCGCAGCGGAGCCGAGGGCTGGACCGGCGCGGCAGCGACGGGCGCTTCGCCTTCGACGGCAGCCTGGGCAGCGGCAGGAGCGGCAGTGGCCAGCGACGCGAGGTCGGACAGGGACTGACGGTTATCGGACATTATGCACCCACCTTGTTCTTGCGGTTGCGCGACGCGAAGTCGAGCACTTCGGGGTTCTGGGCTTCATGCGGATGCTCGGTGCCGGCGAAGATGCGCAGGTTGCGCATCTGCTGGCGGCCCAGCGGACCACGGGGGATCATACGCTCGACGGCCTTTTCCAGGACGCGCTCGGGGAAACGACCTTCCAGGATCTTCTGGGGGGTGGTTTCCTTGATGCCGCCGGCATAACCGGTGTGCTTGTAGTAAACCTTGTCGGTCAGCTTGCGGCCGGTGAACTTGACCTTGCCCGCGTTGATGATGATGACATTGTCACCGCAATCGACATGGGGGGTGAAGCTCGGCTTGTGCTTGCCGCGCAGGATATTCGCCACAGTCGAAGCGAGACGACCCACGACCAGCCCTTCGGCGTCGATCAGGATCCACTTCTTTTCGACCGTTGCCGGGGTTGCCGGCTTGGTGGTCTTCATCAGCGCCTTCATGGTGCCAATTCTCCAAGAATGAACAGTGAACCAGCTACCCTAGGGTCGCCGGAAGATGGGCGCTAATGACGTTTGGGGGCCGACAAGTCAAGAGATTCGGCGGCTTTCACGACGGGTAAAATAATACCACTCACTTGCCGGAGACGGTCAGGCTCCGCTTTTCGGTCAGCGTCTGGGCGCCTAGGGTTAGCCTGCGCTCCTGCGCATCGACCAGTCCCGTCTGCGCCGACACGATATAGCGCATCGCGACATGGGCGCCCTCCCCCTGCAGATCCTCCTGCAAGGTCAGGCGGTTGCCGTCATGGGCGGCAACGGTGGACTCGCCTTCCACAGCGACGGCCCGGCCCAGTGGCGGGCCAGCCATGGTGCGCACGCCGCGCGGCCTGGCATCGTCAACTTCGCTGTCAACGAACAGCAGCAGTGGCTGCACCTCGCCCGACAGCAGCGCCAGCCGTCCCTCGGGCGTGAGACCATCCAGCAGGGTCAGGACATTCTTCGCCGTGCGCTGCCCTGCACTTCCCTCCGGCGCCCTGGCGACCATGGCATTGAGCGCCTTCTCCATCGCCGCCCGGACATCATCGACATTGTCGAGGCCGACAATCTTGCCATGGCTATCGAGGCGGAAGCGATGCTCCACCCCGATCAGCGGCGACAGGGCGGCGCGATAGGCATCGGCACCCGCACCGGGCGCATCGCTGTCCAGGCTGCGCAGCGTGACATGCAGGATATAGCCATCCCCCGCCTTCTCGAACCGCAGAGCCCGGTCGGCACGAAACAGGCTGTCGCGCCCTTCGACCGGACGATGCTGTTCGATGCGGTAGAGCAGATCCTGCCCGGTCGGCGGCGCGAAGCCGATCGCAACCGGGGCGGCCAGTGCCGGCGACGCGAGCGCCAGCGACAGGAAGGCGATCGCCCGCTTCATGCCAGTTGCTCCGCGACCCAGACGGCAAAGGGTGGATGGGCGGCATCGACCGGCAGCGCCAGGATCGCCGGCACATCATAATCGTGCAGCTGCGCGATCCGGGCCATCAGCGCGGCGCGCCGGTCGGCGCTGGTCTTGAACAGAACCGGGACTTCGGCGCCTTCCTCCACCTTGCCCTGCCATTCATAGATGGAGGTGCAGGGACCGAGGATATTGGCGCAGGCGGCCAGCCTCTCCGCGACCAGCGTGCGGGCGACGGCACGCGCCTGCTCGGCCGATCCGAACAGGCTGTAGACCAGCATCAACTCGTTCCGCTCAGGGCTCATGCCCGGCGCGATCCCACCGCATGGGCGCCCCAGGCGGCGGAAGCCACCACCAGCGCGCCGACCGCCTGGTGCAGCACGGCCAGCGGCAGGGCGATGCCGCTGATGACGGTGGCGATGCCCAGCAGCACCTGCGTACCGACCGCCGCGTTGATCGCGATCGACGCGCCGCGATGGCCCGCCGCCTTGGCCTTGCGCGCCAGGATGATCAGCATCGCCGCCGCAACCCAGGCCCACCAGCGGTGGATGAAATGGACCAGATAGGGATCGCTGGAGACGGTCGCCCAGAGCGAGCCGAGCCATTGTATGCCTTCGGGCACCAGATGGTCATTCATCAGCGGCCAGGTGCTGGAGACATAGCCGGCGTCGAGGCCCGCGGTGAAAGCGCCGAACATCAGCTGGACAAGCAGCACCAGCAGGGTCGCCAGCGCAAAGGGCTGCAACGCGGCGGGCCGGGCATAGGGATTGCGCGCCAGCGCCAGCAGGTCGAGCGCGGTCCAGATCAGCCCACCGATGATGAAGAGCGCGGTCAGCAGATGCACCGCCAGCCGATAATGGCTGACATCGGTGCGCACCGACAGACCGGACTTCACCATCCACCAGCCGATCGCGCCCTGCAACCCGCCCAGCGCCAGCAGCGCGACCAGGCGCCAGCCATAGCCAGCCGGGATCGCCCGCCGCGCCGCGAACCAGATCAGTGGCAGGGCAAAAGCGACGCCGATCAGGCGGCCGAGCAGCCGGTGCAGCCATTCCCAGAAGAAGATGAACTGGAAGGCGGCCAGGCTCATGCCCTTGTTGATCTCCTTATATTCGGGGATCTGCTGATAGTCGCGAAACGCCTCCATCCACTGGTCGTGGGTCAAGGGCGGGATCGCGCCCGTGATCGGCTTCCACTGGGTGATCGACAGGCCGGATTCGGTGAGGCGCGTGATGCCGCCCACCACCACCATGCAGAAGACCAGCGCCGCCACGATGAGCAGCCAGCGGGCAATGGCGACGGGACGCGGAGCCGCGCTGAACGCGGTCGGGGAAGAACGTGTCATGCCCGGTCCATGCGCCCATGCCGCCCCCTATTCAAGAGGCACGGACTGGGACAAAAGGTCATGGGGCTGCCATCGCCGGGGGATACAAATCGGCGCACGGGCGTCTCCCACCAACGCATTGCAACGACAGGGTTATGATGAGCCAGCAGAGGGACATTGCCGACATGATCGCCGAACAGGGGCCGATGGGCGCCCTGACCGCGACGATCGACGGGTCGTCGCCTCTGGGGCCAGCATCGGACTGGTCGCCATCGCTCGTGTCGACGGTGCGGCTGATGCTGTCGTCGCGCGCGGAGATCGTGCTGTTCTGGGGGCCGGATTATTGCGCCCTCTATAATGAAGCCTATGCCCCCACGATCGGCGACAAGCATCCGCGCGTGCTTGGCCGCCCGGCCCGCGAAGGCTGGGCCGAGCTGTGGGATGATCTTGGCCCGCTGCTGCAATCGGTGCGGGACACGGGCGAGACCTTCCATGCCAAGGACCGCCCCTTTTATATAGAGCGCGACGGCGGGCGGGGCGAGGAGGTCTTCTTCGACATTTCCTATTCGCCGGTGTTCGAACTGGATGGGTCAATCGGCGGCGTGTTGTGCATCGTCAGCGAAACCACGGTGCGCGTGCTCGCCGAGCGCGAGGCACGCGCCGACCGCAACCGCCTCTGGGCACTAGCGCGTGACCCCTTCCTGATCGCCGACAGCGAGGGGATCTGGCTGTCCGCCAGCCCCGCCTGGACCGACATATTGGGCTGGTCGCAGGAGGAATTGATCGGCCGCACATCGGAATGGATGGAGCATCCCGACGATGTGAAGCGGACGCGCGGCGAGGTGCAGGATCTGGCCGACGGTCATCCGACCATCCGGTTCGAAAACCGGTTCCGCACCAAGCGGGGCGATTATCGCATCTTCAGCTGGACCGCCGTGCCCGAGGGCGACCTCATCTATTGCGTCGCCCGCGACGTGACCCGGCATCGCGCCGACGCCCAGACCCTAGCCGAAACCGAAGCCGCGCTGCGCCAGGCGCAGAAGATGGAGACGCTGGGCCAGCTCACCGGCGGCGTTGCGCATGATTTCAACAATCTGCTGCAGATCGTCACCGGCAATCTGGACCTGCTGCAACGCGCCCTGCCCGACGACCAGCCGCGCCTGCGCCGCGCCGCCGACAATGCCATGGCCGGGGCCGAACGGGCGGCGATACTGACCCAGCGGCTGCTCGCCTTTTCCCG
Source organism: Sphingobium sp. BHU LFT2 (assembly GCF_018604485.1). NCBI lineage: Bacteria > Pseudomonadati > Pseudomonadota > Alphaproteobacteria > Sphingomonadales > Sphingobiaceae > Sphingobium > Sphingobium sp. BHU LFT2. The sequence goes on along the minus strand of NZ_JAFCGW010000006.1, from coordinate 24,630 downwards.
CCGCCAGCCCCTGGCCCCCGACCGGGTCGACCCCAACCGGCTGATCGCTGGCATGTCTGACCTGCTGCATCGGACGCTGGGCGAGATGATCGAAGTGGAAACGGTGCAGAGCCCGCGGGTCTGGCCGGTCGAGATCGACGTCAACCAGATGGAAAATGCGCTGCTCAACCTGGCGGTCAATGCGCGCGACGCGATGCCGCAGGGCGGCAAGCTGACGATCGAGGTCGCCAACACCCATCTCGACAGCCATTATGCCGCGACCGAGCAGGAAATCACGCCCGGCCAATATGTGCTGATCTGTGTGTCGGACACCGGCATGGGCATGGACGCCGACACACTGTCCCACGCGATCGAACCCTTCTTCACCACCAAGGATGTCGGACGCGGCACCGGCCTTGGCCTGTCGATGGTCTATGGCTTCGTCAAACAGTCGGGCGGCCATGTCCGGGTCTATTCGGAGGCCGGCCAGGGCACGACGGTGAAAATCTATCTGCCGCGCTATCATGGCCTGCTGCCGGTGACCGAGGAGATCGTGCAGGCGCCGCCCCCGCCCTGTCCGCAGGCCGGGCAGGAGGTGATCCTGGTGTGCGAGGATGACGAGAATGTCCGCGCCTATTCGGTCGAGGTGCTGCGCGATCTGGGCTATCGCGTGATCGAGGCGGGCGATGGCCCGACCGCCCTCGCCGCGCTGGATGCCGCGGCCGAGCCGATCGACCTGCTGTTCACCGACGTGGTGCTGCCCGGTGGCATGACCGGCGCGGACATTGCCCGCGCCGCCAAGGCGAAGCAGCCGGGGCTACGCGTGCTGTTCACCACCGGCTATGCCCGCAACGCGATCATCCATCATGGCCGGCTCGATCCGGGGGTCGAGCTACTGACCAAGCCCTTTACCTACAGGGCACTGGGCGAGAAGATCCGCGATATGCTGGACCGGGTGGAAAGCCCGGCCCAGTAAAAAGGTCAGCTCTTGGCGCGCTGCCAGGCGGCGACCAGATCGACCGCCCGTTCGCGCACGGTGAGCGCATCGTCGCCCGGACGATAGAGCGCGCCGCCCACGCCGATCCCTTCGCAGCCACCGGCAAGCCAGTCGCCGATCGTGTCCGCGCCGGTGCCGCCCACGGCCCAGACGCCGACATGCTTGGGCAGCACATCCTTGACCGCCTTGACATAGGCTGGGCCGAGCTGGGCGGCGGGGAACAGCTTCACCCGGCGCGCACCGGCCTCGACCGCGCGGAACGCCTCGCTCGGCGTCATGAAGCCGGGCAGCAGTTCGAGGCCGAGTTCCGCGCCGCGCGCGATGACGTCGGGGACGGTATTGGGCGTCACCATGATGCGGCCGCCCGCAGCCGCCAGCGCCTCGACCGCCTCGACCGTCAGCACCGTGCCGCCGCCGATCAGCGCGCGATCGCCAAAGGCCTGCTGCATTGCCGCGATGCTGACCAGCGGCTCGGGCGAATTGAACGGCACCTCGATCACGCGGATGCCGGCTTCCACCAGGGCGGCGGCGATATCGAGCGCCTCTTCAGGCTTCACGCCACGCAGAATGGCGGCGATCGGCGGCGCGCCGTCGGCCAGCAGGTCGTCGAGAATCATCGGTCAGTTCTCCAGAAAGCCAAGGCCAGCCCGCGCGCAGGCGTCGCCGTCCAGCGATTGCGAAGCGATGCCCTGCGCATCGAGGGCACGGGCATAGCGATCCGAAAGCCGCGCGTCACCAATCAAGACGACGCCGGTGTCGCCCGCCAGCGCGGCCCGCGCCTCGGCAATCTCGCAGCCGATGACGAGGCCCGACAGATAGCCCAGCGCCCAATCGGCCGAGCGCCCGGCACGCAGCCGCATCGCCCGCGCCGCGAACAGAGAGGCGAGCAGCCGGCCCGCGCCGGCCCGTTCCAGCCCCTCGGCAAATCCGGCCGCTTCCTCTGCCGGATCGGCGTCGGCGGCGGCGATATTGGGGCTGAGCGTCGAACGATCGCGCAGCAGCGCAAAGAGTTCGCCGGTCGGCACGGTGCGAAAGCGGATCACCCGGCCATCCTCCACCAGCGTCCATTTGCTGTGGGTGCCGGGCAGCACGATCAGGTGACGGCCGGTGGCGAGCAGGGGATCGAGCGCCATCGCGCCGAAAATCTGCGCCTCCTCGCCGCGCATCACATCGGCAATGCCGTCGGCGTCGGTGCAGGCCAGGCCCGCCATGATCGCCAGCGGCGCGCCGCGCCAGTCGAAGCGCACGGCAACCTCTGCCCAGCTATCGGCATCGGCGGGACAATCGGCATAGGGTGCCTCGACCCAGCCGTCGCGCGCGCCGACCATGCCACACAGGCGGATCGATGTCGGCAGGCCATCCTCCAGCCAGGGGGCGATCGTCTCGGCAAAGGCGGCTTCCGCCTCGCGGCCGACCACGCCGATGCCCGGCCCGTCGCGGCGCGCTACGATCCGCCCCGCTTCCACCCGGAACAGCCGCAGATTGCTGGTGCCCCAGTCGCCGATCACTGCATAGTCGCTCATCGATGATCCGCCCGATTTTTCGCGTTCAACCGCACTTTCCCTCTCTTTGTATCCTTGAAAAGTTATTTGTCTGAGTATATCGGAGAGGCAAGCGCGTCAACGTGCCAAGCCTTTTCAAAGTGTCAGGATGCCCACATGAGCGATTCGTCCAAGCCTACTCTCAAGCTGCGTAGCCGCGCCTGGTTCGACAACCCAGACAATATCGACATGACCTCGCTCTATCTGGAGCGCTACCTGAACTTCGGCCTCAGCCTCGAAGAGCTGCGCAGCGGCAAGCCGATCATCGGCATCGCACAGACCGGCAGCGACCTGTCGCCCTGCAATCGCCATCACCTCGTGCTGGCCGAGCGCATGCGCGAAGGCATTCGCGAAATGGGCGGCATTGCCCTCGAATTCCCGGTCCACCCGATCCAGGAAACCGGCAAGCGCCCGACCGCCGGCCTTGACCGCAACCTCGCCTATCTGGGCCTGGTCGAAGCCATGTATGGCTATCCGCTCGACGGCGTGATCCTGACCAGCGGCTGCGACAAGACCACCCCGGCGCTGCTGATGGCCGCCGCCACCGTCAACATCCCGGCGATCGCTTTGTCGGTCGGCCCGATGCTCAATGGCTGGCACAAGGGCGAGCGCACTGGTTCGGGCACGATCGTGTGGCATGGCCGCCAGCTGCTGGCCGCCGGCAAGATCGACGATGAAGGCTTCATCAAGCTGGTCGCCTCGTCGGCTCCCTCGACCGGTTTCTGCAACACCATGGGCACCGCCAGCACCATGAACGCGCTCGCCGAAGCGCTGGGCATGATGCTGCCGGGCAGCGCGGCGATCCCCGCCCCCTATCGCGACCGCCAGGAAGCCGCCTATCGCACCGGCAAGCGCATCGTCGAAATGGTGCATGAAGATCTCAAGCCCTCCGACATCATGACGCTCGACGCCTTCCACAATGCCATCGTCGCCAACTCGGCGATCGGCGGTTCGACCAACGCGCCGATCCATCTGGCCGCCATCGCCCGCCACATGGGCGTCGACCTGCCGCTCAAGGATTGGGAAACCGTCGGTCACAAGGTGCCGCTGCTGGTCAACATGCAGCCGGCCGGCGAATATCTGGGCGAGGATTATTACCGCGCCGGCGGCCTGCCCGCCGTCATCAGCCAGCTGATCGACCAGGGCCTGATCAAGGAAGGCGCGATGACCGTCAATGGCAAGACCATGGGCGAGAATTGCAAGGGCGTGGAGATCGAGGATGAAAAGGTCATCCGTCCCTTCGGCCAGCCGCTCAAGCAGGAAGCCGGCTTCCTGGTGCTGACCGGCAACCTGTTCGACGAAGCGGTCATGAAGACCAGCGTCATCAGCGAAGAATTCCGCATGCGCTATTTGTCGAACCCCGACGATCCCGAAGCCTTTGAAGGCCCGGCGGTCGTGTTCGACGGTCCGGAAGATTATCACCACCGCATCGACGATCCGTCGGTCGGCATCACCGCCGACACGCTGCTGTTCATGCGCGGCGCCGGCCCGATCGGCTATCCGGGCGCGGCCGAGGTCGTGAACATGCGTCCGCCTGCGTACCTGATCACCGAAGGCGTGTCGGCCCTGCCCTGCATCGGCGATGGCCGTCAGTCGGGCACCTCGGGCAGCCCGTCGATCCTCAACGCCTCGCCCGAAGCGGCGGCGATGGGTGGCCTGGCGCTGCTGGAAACCGGCGACCGCGTCCGCATGGACCTGAAGGCCGGCGTGGTGAACGTGCTGATTTCCGACGAGGAACTGGAAGCGCGCCGCGCCAAGCTGATCGCCGAAGGCGGTTACAAGTACCCCGCCTCGCAGACCCCCTGGCAGGAAATCCAGCGCTCGGTCGTCGGCCAGATGAACACCGGCGCGATCCTGGAAGGCGCGGAGAAATATCAGCGCATCGCCCAGACCATGGGCCTGCCGCGCGACAACCACTGATTTGGCATTGATCCGGTAAACGGCGCGTCATTCAAAGGAGGCAACAGGGCGTAATTTCCGTGCAGCGATGCTCGAAATTGCGTCCCCTCGTCCCCATCTGATGGGCGCGCCGTTCCGGCAAATATTACCCCCTTTCCACGACATTTCGGGAGATATCCATGTTCAACGGAGCCATTCTGGTCGGTGCTGCCGAGCGCACCGGTGGTGAGCCCTTCTTCGCGGTCAATCCGTCGACCGGCGCCAAGGGCGACGTCGCCTTCCACAACGCCTCGACCGCCGATGTCGCCGATGCCTGCGCGCTGGCCGACAGCGCGTTCGAGGGCTTCTCGACCCTGTCTCCCGAAACCCGCGCTGCCTTCCTGGAAGCCGTGGCCGACCAGATCATGGAAATCGGCGACCTGCTGATCACCACCGCCATGAGCGAAACCGGCCTGCCGCGTGGCCGCCTGGAAGGCGAGCGTGGCCGCACCGTCGGCCAGCTGCGCCTGTTCGCTTCCTATGTCCGCCAGGGCGACTGGCTCGACGTCACCATCGACAAGGCGCTGCCGGAACGCACCCCGCTGCCCCGCAGCGACCTGCGCCGCGTCAACCATGCCGTCGGCCCGGTCGCCGTGTTCGGCGCCTCCAACTTCCCGCTCGCCTTCTCGGTCGCGGGCGGTGACACCGCATCGGCCTTCGCCGCCGGCTGCCCGGTCGTCGTGAAGGGCCACCCGGCCCACCCCGGCACCGGCGAACTGGTCGCCCGCGCCATTGCCGCCGCGGTCAAGGCCAGCGGCCTGCATGAAGGCGTCTTCTCCTACCTGCCCGGCACCACCAATGATCTGGGCGGCGCGCTGGTCGCCGATCCCCGCATCAAGGCGGTCGGCTTCACCGGTTCGCGCGGCGGCGGCATTGCGCTGATGAAGATCGCCGCCAACCGCGAAGAGCCGATCCCGGTCTATTCGGAAATGTCGTCGATCAACCCGGTCGTGCTGCTGCCGGGCGCGCTCGCGGCTCGCGCCGAAGCGCTGGGCACCGCCTTCGTTGGTTCGCTGAGCCTGTTCGCCGGCCAGTTCTGCACCAACCCCGGCATGGTGATCGCGCTCGACAGCCCCGATCTCGACCGCTTCGTTGCTTCGGCGGCAACGGCCCTGTCGGCCAACCAGCCCCATGTCATGCTGACGCCCGGCATCCACGCCGCCTATGAAAAGGGCGTCGAGGCACTGGCCGGCGCGGAAGGCGTCACCACCGTGGCGCGCGGCGCCGAAGCCGAGGGCGTGAACCTGGCCCAGTCGGCCCTGTTCGCCACCAGCGGCGAACAGTTCCGCACCAACCCGGCGCTGTCGCATGAAGTGTTCGGTTCCTCGTCGATCCTGGTAAAGTGCGCCACGATCGAGGAAGTGATCGCCACCATCGCCCAGATGGAAGGTCAGCTGACCGCCACGCTGCAGATGGACGAAAGCGACAATGACAATGCCGCCAAGCTGCTGCCCACGCTGTCCCGCAAGGTCGGCCGCGTGCTCGCCAATGGCTGGCCGACCGGCGTCGAAGTGACCCATGCCATGGTCCATGGCGGTCCCTTCCCGTCGACCTCGGACGGCCGCACCACCTCTGTCGGTACGCTGGCCATGATGCGCTTCCTGCGTCCGGTCTGCTATCAGGACGTGGTGGACGCCGTGCTGCCGCCGGCGCTGCAGGCGGCCAACCCCTGGAAGCTCAACCGCCGCATGGAAGGCAAGCTGGAGCTGGCGCAGTGACCGTCATTTCGCTGGTTCAGTTCAAGGATGGCGACGCACGGGGCGTCGCCGCCATTGACGAAAGCGGCGCGGCGAAGCGGGTGACGGGCGCAAGCTCCGCCCGCCAGCTGGCGCTGGACGCGATCGCGGCGGGCCAGGGCCTGGCCGCCTTTGCGGCAGGCAAGCTGGGCGACGCGGTGGACCTCGCCGCCGTCACCCTGCTGTCGCCGATCGACCATGAGGATGCGGCGCATCTGCTGGTCGCCGGCACCGGGCTTACCCATCTCGGCTCGGCCGAAGGCCGCGACAAGATGCACAAGGCCGCCACCTCGGGCGACCTCACAGACTCCATGCGCATGTTCCTGATGGGCGTCGAGGGCGGCAAGCCCGCCGATGACGGCATCGGTGCGCAGCCCGAATGGTTCTACAAGGGCGACGGCCAGATCCTGGTCGATCCGGGCCAGGACTTCACCATGCCCGCCTTTGCCGAGGATGGTGGCGAGGAACCCGAAGTCGCCGGCATCTACCTGATCGACGCCGACGGTACGCCGGTGCGCCTGGGCTTTGCGATCGGCAATGAATTTTCCGATCACATCACCGAACGCGGCAATTATCTGTGGCTCGCCCACTCCAAGCTGCGCCAGGCCTCGCTCGGCCCGGAACTGCTGCTGGGCGACCTGCCGCAGGATCTGCGCGGCACCAGCCGCATCGTCCGCAATGGCGAGACCGTCTGGGAAAAGCCGTTCCTGTCGGGTGAGACCAACATGTCGCACACGATCGCGAATCTGGAACATCATCATTTCAAATATGGTCCGTTCCGTCGCCCCGGCGACATTCATGTCCATTTCTTCGGCACCGCCACCCTCTCCTTCTCCGATGGCTTCGCCACCCAGGAAGGCGATGTGTTCGAGGTCGAGGCCAAGCCCTTCACCCTGCCGGTCCGCAATGGCCTGAAGCGCGCAGCGGACGAGGGCAAGACCAAGGTAAAGGCGCTATGAGCATCAAGGCCGGCCTCGTAGGCCTGGGCAAGATCGCCCGCGACCAGCATCTGCCCGCGATCGCCAAGATCGACGGCATCGATCTGGTCGCCGTCGCCAGCCGCAACGCGCAGGGCGAAGGGGTGAACAACTATCCCGATCTCGGCGCGATGCTGGCGGGCGAGCCCGACATGGACGCCGTCATCCTGTGCCAGCCGCCGCAGGTCCGCTATCAGGCGGCCCGTCAGGCGATCCTGGCCGGCAAGCATGTCTTCCTGGAAAAGCCGCCGGGTGCGACCGTGTCGGAAGTGGATGCGCTGATCGCGCTGGCCAAGGCCAATGGCGTCACCCTCTATGCCAGCTGGCACAGCCGCTATGCCGCCGCCGTGGCCCAGGCCAAGGACTGGATGGCGTCGCGTACGATCGAGCGCATCTCGATCCAGTGGCGCGAGGATGTCCGTCACTGGCATCCGGGCCAGCCCTGGATCTGGGAAGCAGGCGGTTTCGGCGTGTTCGATCCGGGCATCAACGCCCTGTCGATCCTGACCGAAATCGTCGCCGAACCGATCACCCTGCTGTCGGCCGAACTGGAAGTGCCGTCCAACAAGCAGGCGCCGATCGGCGCGACGCTGGCCATGGCGACCGCTTCGGGCGCACCGATCGACACCGTGTTCGACTGGCGCCAGACCGGTCCCCAGACCTGGGACATCGCGGTCGAAACCAGCAATGGCAAGCTGCTCCTGTCCGAAGGTGGCAATACGCTGACGCTGGACGGCGAAGTCCAGTTGAAGGCGCCGGACGAGGAATATCCGACCATGTATCGGCGCTTCGTCGGGCTGGTGGCGGACAAGGTGATCGACGCCGACACCGCGCCGCTGCGCCTGGTGGCCGATGCCTTCCTTTGTGGCCGGCATTGCCCTACGGCTGATTTTGAGGACTAAATTCAACGGAGGTAGAATGGGGAGCGAGCGCAAGGACGGACCGGAACGCAAGTTCGCGTCGGACGAAGGCTCGCTCCGCATTCACCAGGCGATCGCCCGCGACATGGGCACCGCCATCCTGACCGGCAGGCACAAGCCCGGCGACCTGTTCGAGGGCGAGATCGAGGCGTCGGAACGGCTTGGCGTATCGCGCACCGCCTATCGCGAGGCGATCCGCATCCTGATCGCCAAGGGCATGCTGGAAAGCCGCCCGAAGGCCGGCACCCGCGTCCTGCCGCGCGCGCGCTGGAACGTGCTCGACCCCGAAATGCTCGCCTGGATGTTCGCCGGCGAACCCGACCGCGCCTTCATCCGCGACCTGTTCGAGCTGCGCGGCGTGATCGAGCCGGCGGCGGCCGAATTTGCCGCGCGCCGCCGCACCGACGATCAACTGGCGATCATGGACGCGGCGCTGGCCGAGATGGAACGCTATGGCCTGTCCACGCCGGAAGGACGCGCCGCCGACCAGCGTTTCCACAATGCCATTCTGGCCGCGACCCATAATGACGCGCTGGAGGCACTGGCCAGTTCGGTCGGCGCGGCGGTCAGCTGGACCACCACCTTCAAGCATCGCAAGAAGCTGTTGCCGCGCGATCCCTTGCCCGATCATCAGGCGGTGCATCGCGCCATCGCCGCACGCGACACAGCGGCCGCGCGCAACGCCATGGCCGAACTGCTGCGCCTGGCCTTTGCCGACATGGATATTGCGCTCAGCGAACCGGGCGCCTGATCAACCGGCCTGTGCGCAGGCGCCAGCCGGCATCCACCGGGCCAGCCCCTCCCGCCCCTGCCGCGCGATCAGGCCGGTCATGTTGGCGACAGCGAAACTGACACCATGGAGGTTGCGACGCTGGGGCACGCCGGGGATCGGCCGGGGATGCCCCGAGGCGAAAGCCAGCCCCGCCCGCAGCCGAAAATCGTCGCGCGGACAATCCCAGTCGAGGCCGACTCCCAAGACCATATCCAGACTGCCGGGATAACAGGGCGTGCCGTCATTATCGCGCGCTGCGACGATCAGGATGCCGGCCTCCAGCGCCCGTTCGGCCGCTGCCGCGAATGCCTCTCCATGGGCCGGATTGACGGTGCCAAGGCTGAGGTTGATGAGGTCCACCCGTGCCGCCACCGCCCGGTCGATCGCCGCGACCAGCGCCCGCGCCGTGGTGCTGAGCGCGTCATGAAACACCCGGATCGACAGGCAGAGCGCATCGGGCGCCTGATCCTGGATCGCGGCGGTGACGGCGGTGCCATGGCCCAGCCGGTCGCCCGTGTCAGCTTCGCTGTCACGCCCTTCCTTGGCGATGGCAAAGCCGGGCAGCAGCCGGGCGGCATCGATATGGGGATGATCGGGATGGACGCCGCTGTCGATCACGGCGATGCGCAGCGGATCAGGCAGCAGATCAGGCATGGGCCGGCTCAGGCTGTTGCGCCACATGCGCCTGCCCATCGGTGATCGTCACGATCCGGTCGGCGATCCGCGCCAAGGCCGGCTTGTGGGTGATGAGGATGATGGTCGCATCGGGCAGCGCGCCGCGCAGCCGCTGGGCCACCAGCGCCTCGGTCTCGCCATCCAGCGCCGATGTCGGCTCGTCCAGGATCAGCACCGATGGCCGGCGCAGCAGCGCGCGGGCGATGACGATGCGCTGCCGCTCGCCCGCCGACAGCGCCAGTCCGCGTTCGCCGGTGCGGGTGTCCAGCCCCTCGGGCAGGCGCGCCAGGAATGCGTCCAGCCCGGCAGCATGGGCGGCGGTCTCGATATCCTCGGTCCGCACGTCCGGCAGGGCAAAGCCGATATTGGCGGCGATACTGTCATTGAACAGCCAGGGCGACTGGTCGACCAGCATCACCTCGCGCCGCAGATCGTCGAGCCGCAGGTCGCGCAGGTCATGGTCGTCTAGCAACAGCCGTCCGCCGGTCGGATCGGCATGGCGCACCATCAGGTCGGCCATGGTCGACTTGCCGACGCCGCTTGGCCCCAGGATCGCGCAGATGCTGCCGGCGGGAATGGCCAGGTCCATGTCGCGCAGCACCGGATCGCGATCATAGCGCATCGCCACCTGCTCGAAGCGGATTTCGCCGCGCACCCGGCCGATCAGCGTGGCATCGGCGCGCTCCTCGACATCGGGCCGGGTGTCGAACAGCTCGAAGATCCGCCCCAGCGACACCCGCGCCGATGCCAGACCGGACGTCAGCCCCATCAGCGTCTGGATCGGCGACAGTAGTCGCATATGATAGGTCATGAAGGCGACGAGCGTGCCGATGCTCATGTCGCCCTCGATGATCCGCCAGCCGCCATAGAGGATCACGGCGGAGGTCGCCCCGGTCATCAGCGTCCCCGGCAGCGCCCCGGTCATGTAGGAGGCGACCTGCATCCGCAACATCGCGCCGATAAAGGCGTCATTCTTCGCCTTGAACCGCCCGACCTCATGCTCGCCGGCGCGCAGCGCGGTGACGACGCGCATCCCCATCACCGTATCGACCAGCAGACTGCCGAGATCCGCGCCCCGCTCACGCATGTCGCGGGTCAGCGCGGTCAGCCGCCGCTGATAATGAGTGAAGGCCGCCAGGCTGGCCGGCACCAGCAGCACCCCGACCAGGAACAGCCGCCAGTCGAGCCAGAGCATCATCGCGACGCAGCCGATGAAGAAGAGCAGGTTACTGACCACCGAGAGCAGGGTGTCGGACGCGATCCGCTGCACGTCGCTCACATCGCTGTTCATGCGCGAAACGAGATCGCCCAGCCGGAAGCTGGCATAGAAGCGCGGCGAGAGCGTCTGGAGATGGCGCAGCAGCGCCGCGCGCATGTCATAGAGCATCGCCGCCGACAGCCGGACATAGCGATAGCTCGCCAGGATGTTGACGCCAAAGCCCAGCACCGTGACCGTAATCATGATGCCGGCAATCCGCCACAGCGCGCCCATGTCCCGCCGCAGCAGCGCCTGGTCGATCATCAGCTTGGACAGATAGGGCTGCGCCAGCCCCAGCGCGGTCGACAGCACACTGATCGCCAGCACCAGCAGCAGCCCGCGCCGATAGGGCCGGATATAGGGCAGCAGCCGGCGATAGCTGCGCCATTCGGCGACAGGCGCAGGCGCGCTCATGCCGCCACCTGCCGCGGCACCAGCCGCAGGCCGTGCAGCGCATATTGCGGCTCGGGCAATTTCGCCAGCAGCCCGGTACACCAGTGATGCCCCTGCATCAGCGCCTCATGCTGCGCCCGCCACCAGTCGCCCTGCCCGCCATCGGCGTAAAATTGGGCACACAGCAGCAGGTGCCGGCGCATCGCCGCGATCAGCATCGCCTGATAATGGCCGAGCAGCGCGCCCCGGTCGCCGCCTTCCGCGATGCCCGTCAGCACCGCACTCGCCAATATCGCCTCGCGCACCGACTGGGCGGTGCCGTCGCCGCAGATGGGATCAAAGCCGATCGCTGCGGTGCCGCAGGCCAGCCAGTCGTCGCCGACCAGCGGCAGATGCAGGCGCGGCGCGGCCAGAAAGGGGCGCGACGACCCGCCGATCGGATCGACCACCGGTGCGATCAGCCGGCTCTGCGCCAGCAACGCGTCGATCTCGCTGCCGACGCCCAACAGCCACCCCTCCTCCCCGCCCGCCGGGACCAGGAACAGCCAGCCGCTCTCGACTGCCTCGATCCGGCCTTCCTCGCGGCAGGCCGGATCGCGCAGCCGCACGCGGGCGGCGACGGCATGACGCTCGCCAAAGACATGCAGTTCGCCCATCGGCAGCGGCGGCGCGGCGTGGATGGTGAAATCGGGCGCGGCGATCGGCGCTGTCTCCGCCACCGCGAACGCGGCCTGCACCCGTTCTTCCGACACCAGCACCGCCTCATGCGGCACCATCACCGGCGCCCCGCCCCAGGCGACCAGCCGGCGCCGCACGCGCGGCGCGTCCGCGAGCAGGTCCGGCCGGGCGAACAGGTCGCGCATCAAGGCCAGTGCCGCCTCGCTCAGCAACAGGCTGGGTACCGGCGGGCGATGGGCGGGCTCCTGTCCGACGCGGAGCCCCGCCCCTTTCAGCAGATGCGCGCAGGCATTGGCGGCCATCCCGCTGCCCCGGATGGCCACGGCCATCGGAGTGTCGGGACAGCCGGCACGGATCACGGCACCGCCACCATGCCGGCCCCGGTCGCGTCATTGCCCAGATCCCAGGTGGCTTCCAGCTTCAGCGTCTTCGCGTCATAGACCTCGATGTCGAAGCTGGCGCCGTAGATATAGAGCTTGGCCCCATCCATCGACATGCCGAAGCGGAAGCGCGATCGGCAGGGGAATTCCACCTTGTCCACGACCGCGTTGGTGGACAGGTCCATGTGCCAGAATTCGCAGCGCTTCGATCCCAGCGTGCCGTTGGTCACGACCGTATAGGCCTGCTTGCCGTCTGGCGTGATTTCCAGGCCCGCCATGGCGGCCGGCGCCGGGCCGATCGGGGTGAAGTCGAACTGGCGGCTGTTGAGGTCGAACCGGGCCAGGCCGAACATCTTGCTGTGGATATAGGGGTCGGCCGCGTTGAACAGCGACACATATTGGCCGGGCGTCCGCAGCGTTTCGAGCGATCCGCCAAAGCCGACATTCTCCAGCCCCGTGCCTTCGGGCCGGGCGAGGTCGATGCGGTCGGTGGCCTTCAGCGTCGCGGTGTCGATGACGATCACCTTCTCGCCAAAGGCATAGAGATATTTGCCGTCGCCGGACACCTTGAAGGCGACGCGAAAGCCGCCGATCGCCTTTTCATCATCCTTCTCGATCTCGGCGGTGCGCACCAGCTTGCCGAGCTTCAGGTCCACCACGCCATAGAGCGGCTTGCTGACCTTGTAGCGGTCCATTTCCTTGTCGATCCTGGTGATGATCGTGTAGAAATAGCGGCCCGCCGGGTCCGCAACGCCGCCATAGAAGCGCACCCGATTGGGGCCGTCGTTCAGGCTGAACTTGCTCACCACCTGCCGGCTGGCGGCGTCGATCACCTCGATCCCGCTGGTGGTGATGGTCGACACATAGATGCGCTTGCCATCGTCCGACAGGCTCATGGCGGTCGGCAGGCCGGTATCCAGCTTGATCTTCTGCGTCACCGCGCCCTTGCCCTCGTCAAAGACCAGCAGAACATCGGGATAGGCGCCCATGAACAGGGTCGCCGCATGGGTGGGGATGGTCGCCAGCGCGGCAAGCCCCGCCGCCAGGACAAAGCCGATTTTCTGCATCGCGCGCCTCATGGGAATACCAGGTCGAGATTGCGCCAGTCCTTGGTCGCGGTGGCGCAGTTGCTGGCCCAGTCGGGCGAATAATTCACATGGTCGGGTACCTGCACCGGCCAGAAGCAGGTGACGTAGCAATCATAGATGTCACGCTCGACCGGCTGGCACAGGCCCGCCGTGCCGCCGCCCGCATCCACTTCCCAGCCGGGCGAGAAGGACAGGGTACAGCCCATCGGCACATGCGGACGCGGCGCCTGTTGCAGGGCGACGACATCCTCCTCCATGTCGGATGGCGTGGCGCCCGACGCAGCGGCGGCCTCGATCGCCGCCTCCATCTGCGTCACGGCGTCGTCGATCCGCCGCGCCTTTTTGTTGATGGCACGAAGATGCTTCATGACAGCCCCTTTCGTTCAGCGAAATGCTCGAGGAAGCCGGGGTTCTTCACCGCCAACTCGCCATAGATATGCAGGCAGGTGTCGGTCCATTGCCGGATCCAGTCGCAATAATGGAGATTGGCGTGGCCGGTGTCGCCATAGCGGACGAACGCTTCATGGTGGCAGCCGCCGGCGCAGAGCGGCCGCGCCCAGCAGCTCTGGCAATCATATTTGGCGCTGACATGGCCCCGGCTCAGGAAATCGCCCTGCTTGGCCCGGTCGATGCCGCTCGACACATGGCCCATCACATGGGTGTCGGCGTCGGTGAAGCGGTGGCAGGGCGACAGGTCGCCCGACGGGTTGACCCCCATCAGCCCCATGCCCGCGCCGCAGGGATGCGATTTGTTGACGCCCGAAATCAGCTCGCTGATCGTCTCGCTGACATTGGTGAAGCCATGGACCTGCCCACGCAGCGCATATTCCAGCCATTCGCGCGCCAGCAGGTTGAACTGCGCCAGCACGCTGTCCATGCCATCGGCATCGATCGAATAGGCCCGCGTTTCCCCCGTGGTCACCGGCGCGAAGCCGACTTCGTGGAAACCCAGATCATCCTTCAGATGGCGGAAGATGCGCACGACATCGGTCACGCCTTCGGTCAGGGTGACGCGCGCGGTGACGGCACGGGTGCGATGATGGGCGATCAGCGTGCGCAGCCGCGGCTCGATCACCGCATAGCTGCCCTTGCCATTCTTGTAGACGCGATGCTTGTCCTGCAGTTCGGGCGGGCCGTCCATCGACACGGTGACGCCGACCCGATTGTCCGACAGGAAGGTGACGATCTCCGGCGTCAGCAAGGTCGCATTGGTGGTCAGGCTGTAGGTGATCCCCTTGCCCGCCGCCGCCGTCGCGCCATTGGCATATTCCACCACATCGCGCAGAAGCTTGAAATTCATCAAGGTTTCGCCGCCGAAGAAGGTGATGTGGACCGACGGACGGTTCGCCGCCTCCGCGATCAGCAGGTCGACCGATGCCCTGGCCGTTTCCAGCGTCATATATTTGGGCTTGCCGGCCGGGGTCGCGATCTTGTCCGCCCCAAATTCATAGCAATAGGTGCAGGCCAGATTGCACTGGTTGGTGATGTTCAGCACCAGCGCCTGCAACGGGAAATCGGCCGGCGGCGCTTCAGGCACGGATACCGGCGCCGCGCCCAGATGGATGAGTTGCACCGCGCGCAATTCCCGCACCAGCGCCTCGGCTTCGGCCAGGTCGCCCTCCTCGCCCGCCAGTTCGCGGACCAGGGCGGCATGGCTCAGTTCCTGGCTGTCGAGCCGGTCGAGCACGGCCTGCACCTGCGCATCGATCTCGAAGATCGCGCCGGCACTCACCAGATAGACGAAGTCGCTGCCGCCGGCGGCAAAGCCATGATATTCGGCGCGGCGATAGGCGGGGGCCTGCATGACGGTCATCGCGACACCTCCGGCTGGTCGAAGCGCTGATACATGGGCACGGTCACGACCAGATAGGACCGGGCGCTCAGGGGCTTGCCGAACTTGTCCTTCTCGCCCTTCGCCGTGGCGACGACCCAGACCTCGCCATAATTGTTGCGGCTGAACCGGCGTTCGGGATTGGGGCCTTCCAGCCCCGGCGTGAAGAAGGCGGTGGGGCTCAAGGCCCCGACATATTTCATGTCGTCATCATAATAGACCGACATGAATTCCTGCATCGACCAGGTCGCGTCGACCGGGCCGATCGCGACATCGTCGCCAGTGTTCGGCTTGCCATCCAGGCCATTGTCGTAACCGATCGCCTCGAACTGCTGGTATCCCTTGGCGAACTTGGTGCCGCCCAGCCGCGCCAGGCTCGTTTCCGGCGTGACCTTGAGATAATCGACCTTGCGATAGACCGGGAACGCCTTTTCCAGCACCGCGCCGCCAATGCCGACATCGCGCTGACCGGCGGGCGCGCTGGCCGCGACATCGACGCTCAGCACCGCCTTGCCCGGCGTCGCCGACACGACCCTGGCGACGGTGACACCCGCGCCCAGGTCGACGTCCGCCGCCGTCAGCGAGGCGGGCAGATTATGGCCCCAGATGGTGACATCGACGCCCTTCGCTCCGGCCTTCACCGCGCCCGGCGTCACCGCCAGGATCGCGGGCGCGGCGGTCGCGCGGACCAGTTTCACGTCATAGCCGAATTCCTGATATTCGCCCCAGAACCAGCGCCCTTCGGCGCGCTGCTGGTCGGGTGCGAACCACATCGTCTCGCGCGCCGGGCTGCCCAGATCATCGGGCTTGCCCGGCGCCGCGCCGCCCCTGGACGAGCCGCGCCAGCTATAGCCGGAATAGACAAGGCCGGTGCCGCTGCGGCTGATGGTCGCGCCATTGGTGAGCGAGGTGAGCGACGCGCTGGTCTTGAACTCGTCGGCGGCCGCGCCCGGTGCCACCGTCATCGTGCCGACGAAGCGCCCCTGCCCCGGCACCGACGCCACCACCAGCCAGTCGCCCGCCAGCCGCGGCGCGCGCAGGCGCGAGCTCCAGGCGGCCCATTCCGGCGTATGCAGCCCCGCCACCTTGGGCAGGTAAGTCAGCGCATATTCGCCGCGCGTCATCTTGTCCTTGGGGTCGCGGCCGGCGGGCTGCTCGCTATCCTCGGCCGGGCGGCGATATTGGGCATCGGCCTGCGAATAGAGGGCGACATGCAAATCCTGCAGCGTCTTCCATTCCAGTTTCGACCGGCGCCAGGACAGGGGCTGGGCAAAGGCATGGCAACTGGCGCAGGCGCCGCGCATCGTCTCGTTGGGCAGCACTTCGTCGATGATCCGCTTTTCGGGCAGATACATGACCGGCCGCGCCTCCTCCGGCGCCAGCCCGTGCGAGGCAGAGAGCGACTTGATGACCGCGCGCGATTCCTCGGGGGTGATGGGGAGGCCATTGAGGCGCACCATCCGCTTGATCGCCTGCGCCCAGCCCTCCGGCGTGGTGCGCACCCAGCTGATGCGGGACAGGTTGCCCTTGGCATCGGGCGCATGACAGCTGCCGCATTTTTCCTGGACCAGCGGATCGGTGACGGGGATGCCCTCCTCCGTCTCCTTCATCGTCGCGCCGTCGGGACCGCCATCGGCCCCGCTACCCCCTTGGGCAAGCACGACCGATGCGGAGAGCAACGCCAACAGACCGAACTTCACCGGAAGCTGCTTCACCCTGATGTCCCCCTTTGGCGTCCGGTCTTTTGTCCTGGACGCGGCCCAATCTCAGGCGGGGGCTTTTTTGCCCCTCTGACCGGCATGACGGACGACGCCATGTCGATCCGCCATCAGATTCTTGACGATCATCAAGATTTTTCAGGCCAAGTAAAGAGGGGGTCGGAAAACAGGGTTCAGGCGAACATCTCTGGTACGATCGGCAGGGTGCGGATGCGCTTGCCGGTCGCAGCGTGCAGCGCGTTGACCAGCGCCGGGATCACCGGCGGCAGCGCCGGCTCGCCCATGCCGGTCGGCGGATAATCGGTCTTCACGAACTCGACGATAATCTGCGGCGTATCGGGGATGCGCTGCAACGGATAGGTGTCGAAATTGGCCTGCTCCACCGCGCCGGCGACCTGCGTGATCTTCTGCCCGGCCAGCGCCTGGCCCAGCCCCTCGATCACCGACCCCTGTGCCTGATGCAGCGCATTCATAGGGTTGATGATCTGGCTACCGACATCGCCCGCGACCCACACGGTCGCGACCTTGGGCATGCCATCGACCAGCGCCACCTCCAGCACCTCGGCGAAATAGCCCATATGGCTGTAATAAAAGGCAAATCCCCTGCCCCGCCCCTTGGGCAATTTGCCACGATCGGCCCAGCCGCTCATCGCCACCACCTTCTCGATCACGCCCCTGGCGCGGCCGGTAACGAAGGGCGGCGCATTGGGACCGCGCGGCAATTCGCGCGGGTCGCCCAGCAATTCCAGCATCAGCGTCGGCAGATCCTTGCCCGCCGCCTGCGCCACTTCGTCCAGGAAGGCCTGGGTGACAAAGGCCAGCGCGTTGGAGCCGGGCGCGCGCAGCCAGCCGGTCGGCATGTTGGAGCTGAGGAAACTCTGTTCCAGCAGCACCGTGTCGATCAGGCCGGCGGGGATTTCGGTCGCCGGCATCTCGGCCGACCGCACCGGCTTGCCATCCTTGCCGAAGGTCACGAAATGATCGTGGAAGGCGGTCAGCTTGCCCGCCTTGTCCAGCGCCGCACGGAAGCCGTGCCAGCCAGCCGGGCGATAGAAGTCGCGCTGGATATCCTGCTGCCGGTTATAGAGCAGCTTCACCGGCACGCCGGGCAATTGCGCCGCGATCGCCGCCGCCTGCACCATATAGTCGTTCATCAGCCGCCGGCCGAAACCGCCGCCGATGCGGGTGAAGTTGATGCGGATTTTTTTCGGCGGCAGGTTCAGCGCCTTGGCCACCAGCCCGCGCCCGCTTTCCGGATTTTGCGTCGGCGCCCAGATCTCGATCGCGCCATACTTGAACAGAGCGGTGCAGTTCTGCGGCTCCAGCGTGCCATGCGCCAGGAAGGGATAATCATATTGCGCGCTGACCGTCTTCGCCGCCCCGGCAAAGGCCGCGTCCAAGTCTCCGGCGCGGACGATGTCGCCATCGGCCTTGCCCTTGAGCCGTTCGGCCGCCTGCGCCGCATAGCCCTCGGTCGAAAAGCCGCTGACCGCGCTCATGTCCCATTCGACCTTCAGCGCCTCGCGCGCCTGGTTGGCGCTCCACCAACTGGTCGACAGGATGGCGACGCCGTCGAACAGCGATTCCGGCGTCCCGTCGCCCTTGATCGTCAGCACATGGGCCACGCCGGGCAGTGCCTTCACTGCGTCCAGATTGGCCGATTGGAACGTCCCGCCAAAGGCCGGGCAGGTTTCCAGCACGGCATAGAGCATGCCGGGCAGCTTGAAATCGATCCCGAACAGCGGCTTGCCCGCCACGATCGCGGGCGTATCCACCCCGCCGATCGACTGGCCGATGATGCGGAAATCCTTGGGATCCTTCAGCACCAGCGTCGCCGGATCGGGCGCTGGCTGCTGCGCGGCGGCGGCGGCGAGCGCGGCATAGCCGATGCTCCTGCCCGATGCGGGATCACTCACCTTGCCGCTGCCGGTCTTCAATGTCGCGGGCGCCACGCCCCATAGCTGCGCCGCCGCCGCGACCAGCATCGCGCGGGCAGCGGCACCGGCCTTGCGCGTCGGCAGCCATTCGCGCGGCGTCGTGCGACTGCCGCCGGCCGTCTGCCCGCCGAATATCTTCTGGTCGGCATGGGTCTGCTCGATCGTCACCTGCGCCCAGTCGACGTCCAGTTCCTCGGCGATCAGCATCGGCAGCATGGTCTTGGCGCCCTGCCCGATCTCGGCATTTTTCGCGCCGATGATGACGCGATTGTCGGGCAGGATGCGCACGAAGGCGGTCAATATCTGCGGCGCGCCCTCGGCCGCGCCCGCCAGCGGAATGTTGAGGTCGAACAGCAAGCCGCCGCCCGCGACCAGCGAGGCGCTGAGGAAGCGGCGGCGCGACAGGATCGGCGCGTTCATGCCTTCGCCCCCGCCTTGGCCGCATCCTTGATCGCGGCGCGGATGCGGACATAGGTGGAGCAGCGGCAGAGATTGCCCATCATCGCCGCGTCAATATCCTCGTCACTGGGGTCGGGCGTGGTCGCCAGCAGCGCACTCGCGCTCATGATCTGCCCGGCTTGGCAATAGCCGCATTGCGGCACGTCCAGCTTGACCCAGGCATCGGATATGCGCTTGCCCGCATCGCTCTGCGCCACCGCCTCGATCGTAGTGATCGCCATGCCCTGCGCCTCGCCGATCGGCGTCTGGCAGGCGCGCGCCGGGCTGCCGTCGATATGGACGGTGCAGGCGCCGCACAGCCCCGCACCACAGCCGAACTTGGTGCCGACCATGTCCAGATCCTCGCGCAACGCCCACAGCAAAGGCTTGGCCGGATCGGCCTCCACCGATCGTGTCTGTCCATTGACCTTGAGACTGATCGCCATCGCCCTACCCCCGCTCGACCTTTGATTGTCGCGCGCAAAATAGATGGCAGAAAGGCACGGCCTGTCCAGAGGCTTCAAGGATGGCCGCCCAAGCCCCGGAAAAGCGATCGCTTTCGCAAGGCCCGGCTTGACTTGGTGCCCGCGCGCCTGTCTCTCCCTGTCCATCCCCATTCGCGACAGGAATTGCCATGACCGTCCGTATCTCGCTCGCGCTGCTCCTTGCCCTCGGCGCCTCCGCCCCGATCCTGGCCCAAGCCCCAACCACTGCGCCCGCATCGGCGACCGCTCAGGAAGACAAGGCGCTGCTCGCCTTCCTCGACCAGGCGTTCGACCAGCAGCTCGCGCTCAGCCCGGAATCGATGACCAGCCTTGGCCTCAAGACCGACTATGGCAAGTTGGACGATTATAGCGAACGGGCCGACGCCCGCAGCCTGGCGCTGCAGGAGCAGCAGCTGGCCGAATTGCATCGCCGCTTCTCACCCGAACGGCTCGGCCCCTCCGCGCGCCTCAGCTATCGCCTGTTCGAGGCACAGGTGGCAACGTCGAAGCAGCAGGCGCCCTTCGCCAAATATGCCTTCCCCGTGTCCACCAATGGCAGCCCAGCGGGCAATATCCCGGTCTTCCTGATCAACGAGCATCGCGTCGACAGCGTTGCGGATGCCCAGGCCTATATCGCCCGCCTGCGCGACAGCGAGCGGGTGATGAACGAGGTCGCGACCAAGATGCGCGACCAGGCCGCACAGGGCATCGTCCCGCCCAAGATGGTGTTCGCCCCTGCCCGCGCCGACGCGAAGAAGGTGATCAGCGGCGCCCCCTTCGATCAGGGGCCGGACTCCACCCTGTTCGCCGATTTCAAGAGGAAGGTCGGCGCGCTCAAGGCGTCGGATGCCGAGAAGGCCAAGCTGATCGCGGACGCACAGGCCGCGCTGACCGGCCCCTTCGCCAAGGGTTTCCAGACCCTGTTCGCCACGCTCGATGCGATCGAGCCCAAGGCCAAGGGCAATGACGGCGCCTGGAGCCTGCCGGGTGGCGAGGCCTATTATAACGCCCGCCTCGCCTTCTACACCACCACCAGCCTCAACGCTGACCAGATCCACCAGATCGGCCTGGACCAGGTGAAGGCGATCCGGGCGGAGATGGAGGCGGTAAAGGCGCGGATCGGCTTTGCCGGATCGCTGACCGATTTCTTCCGGGCGCTGCGCACCGATCCCAAGTTCAAATATCCCAATGATGCCGCCGGCCGCGAAGCCTATCTGGCGGACGCCCGCGCCGCCATCGCCCAGACCATGGACGCCGCGCCGCGCTTCTTCCGCGTCCTGCCCAAGGCGAAGCTGGAGGTGCGCGCGGTCGAGGCCTGGCGGCAGGAAACCGCCTCGGTCGCTTTCTACAACCAGCCCGCGCCGGACGGATCGCGTCCCGGCATCTTCTACGTCAACCTCGCCGACATGAATCAGGTGCAGAAGCCGCAGGTCGCGGCGATCGCCCATCATGAAGGCGCGCCGGGCCATCATTTCCAGATCGCCCGCGCGCAGGAACTGCCCGACCTGCCCAAATTCCGCCGCTTCGGCTATTATGGCGCCTATACCGAAGGCTGGGGCCTCTATAGCGAGCGCCTGGCCAAGGAAATGGGCGCCTATCAGGATCCCTATTCGGAATTCGGCATGCTCTCGCTGCAGATGTGGCGCGCGATCCGCCTGGTCACCGACACCGGCATGCACGCCAAGCGCTGGACGCGCGAACAGGCGATCCAGTATTTCCGCGACAATGCGCCCCTGTCGGAACGCGACATCGTCAAGGAAGTCGATCGCTACATCAACAATCCGGGCCAGGCGACCAGCTACATGATCGGCCAGATCCGCATTGCCCAGTTGCGCAAGGAGGCCGAACAGGCGCTGGGCGCGAAGTTCGACATTCGCGACTTCCATGAAGTGGTGCTGGCCAATGGCGCCCTGCCGCTCGACGTGCTGGGCGAACAGGTCCAGGCCTATATCGCAGCGACCAAGGCCAAGGGCTGAGCCAGCCTGCGCACCCGGCTTGTCCCGCCAGCGGGGGCAAGCCGGGTGAAGGCAGCGCTCCCTGCCCTTACAGCGTGCCGCGCAGGGTGAACTTCACCGCGCGGGGTTCGCCGTAGCGGGCGCTGCCGAGATAGAGGCCGGAATAATAGGTCTTGTCGAAGATATTCTCGACATGGACCGACAGCGAGAGATGGTCGGTGAAGCGATAATTGGCGAGCAGGTCGACCACCGCCAGGCTGCCCTGGCTGTAGGTTTCGCCATTCGGCCCTTCGCCGTCGGCCGTGGTCTTGCCCTGCCATTCGACATTGCCGCCAATCGTCAGCGCGCTGAACTGGCCCGGCAGCGTATAGGCGCTGAACATCTTGAAGCTGTTCTTGGCGATCTGCGGCATCTGGCGCACGCCGTCGCGATCCTCCGCTCGGGCGTTGGCAAAGCCGCCAGCGATGCGCCAGCCGGGCAGGATTTCGCCCTTCACCTCCAGTTCGAAGCCCGACGACTTCATGCCCGATACGGCATGATAGGCGGAACTGCCATCGGGCGCGAAGATGCCAGGGCCGTCGGCCAGGGCATAATTATCCTGCTGCATCTTGAACACGGCGGCGGTGGCGCTGAGGCGGCCATCGAGGAAGTCGGCCTTGAGGCCCGCTTCATAGGTATTGCCTTCGAGCGGGGCGATGACGTCGCCATCGACCGTGCGCGATGTTTGCGGCGTGAACACGCTGGCATAGCTGACATAGGCCGAGAGGGTCTTGGTAAAGTCCAGCACCAGGCCGGCATAGGGGGTGAAGACCGCCTTTTCATCGACCACCGGGGTCCAGACCTTGGGGCCGGTCACGTCCTGCGCATAGCTGTCCTGCTTCCACCAGGTGAGGCGGCCGCCGGCGATGATCGAGAGCGGGCCGATCGGCTTCAGCCGGGCGACACCGGCGAGCGAACTGGTCTCGATCCGGTTGCCCGCGGTGCCGCCCGATGGCGTCAGGTCAGGCTTGGCCACGTCGCCGGTCGGGAAATAGCTATAGGCATTGATCGGATACATATAGTCGCTGCCACCCCACCAGCCGGGATAGGGCGTCTGGTCATCGTCGAAACGGGTGTGGCTCACGGTCAGGGCGACATGCTGTTCCTGGCCCAGTGCCTCGAACGCGCCGCGCAGATTGGCATAGACCGCGTCGAGCGTCAGGTCCGACGCCCAGCGGGTGGCGTAGAAGGTGCCGCCATCGCCGGTTTCCTTGTCGATCGCGGTGCCGAAATAATAGCCGATCGTCTCGTCATAGGAGCCCGACTTGTGCTCGGCATCGACCTGCAGATGCCAGTTGGCGTCGAAATCATGGGCAATCGAGGCGAAGATGTTGACGCTCTTGCGGCGGAAGTCGGACCAGTCGGCACCGCCATTGGTGGAGCGGGCGAAATCGGTCTTCGTGCCGTCGGTGAAGAAGAGCGGCACGCCGCCGCGCGAGGCGCCTTCGTTGCGGAAATTCTGATATTCGATGCCGGCGGTCAGCAGCGTGCTGGGGCCCAGATCAGCCTCGATCACGCCATAAAGGGCCTGGCGCTTGGCATGTTCGCGGTCGATGAAAGTGTCATTATCCTGCCAGGCGCCGGCGACGCGCGCGCGGATATGGCCGCTGGCGGTCAGCGCGCCGCCGATATCGCCCTCCAGCCGGTACTTGTCCCAGGAACCGATGGTCGCCGCGACCGTGGCGCTCAAGTCCTTACCGGGGCGCTTGCGGATCATGTTGATCGCCGCCGACGGCTCGCCGGTGCCGGTCATCATCCCCGCCGAGCCGCGGATCACCTCGATCCGGTCATAGGCGATCATGTCGGCGGTATCTTCGGTGAAGCCATAGATGTTGGACGGTCGGGCGACGCCGTCGACCAGATAATTCTGCACTGCAAAGCCGCGCGCGGTATAGTTGGTGCCGTCGGTGCCGAGCGCGCTGGAGCGGTTGGTCTGGATGCCGACGATCTGCTGCATCACTTCGGAAATGTCGGTCAGCCCCTGTTCCTGCATGCGCAGGCTGTCGAGGCTGGTGACCGACTGGGGCGTTTCGCGGGCGGTGAGGTTGAGGCCGTTGGTCTCATTCTGACCGGTAACGACGATCGAGTCCGGGGCAGGCGCGTTTGCATCAGGCTCGTCCGCGGGCGCCTGGGCCTGGGCGCTGGTGTTAGCCAGCAGCAAGCAGGCAGCGATCGACGCCGCGCCGTAGCGGACGAAATTCTTCTTCGATGCAAAGGACATAAGGCACTTCCCCCATATTTCGCCATGCCCTGAACATGGCGCCCTGGATGTTGGAGCGGCGCCTTAATGCGATTGATTTGCAAATGCAATGATTCGGAAACAAGCTGATGCGAAATATGCGTCGAGGCGCAATATGGCGCTATCGATCAGTCATATTGACTGCCGGGACTGCTCCGGCCGTTGCTTTCGTCTGCCTCTTCGCATCGCTGCACGGGATCGTTTCGCGCGGCGCCGCAGACAAGAATGGTGAGGGCGTGGAAAGGCAAGGCCCGCTTCTGCTCGCTTTCGGACCATCCTCCCCCGCTACACCGGCAGCACGAACTCCACCGGCGCGGTGAATTCGATGCGGTCGCCGGATATGTCGGACGGGGCCTTGGGATAGGGCGAGGCGCGGTGCAGCATGGCGGCAGCCTCCTCGTCGAGTGACGCACGGCCGGAACTGCTGATCACCCGCCCTTCGATCAGCATGCCGGCGCGGTCGATCACGAAGCGGACCTTCACCACCCCCTCCTCATGCCGCATCTTGGCGCGGCGGGGATAAATTTTGTGGGCATAGAGCCAGGAACGCACCCGCGCGGCATAGGCGCGGCTGTTGCCGGCCGGCGCGTTGGCGTCCAGCCCGTCGGCAATGCCGCGCCGGGCGGGCGGCGCGCCGGCGCTGGCGGCCATGACCG
>NZ_JAFCGW010000005.1:0-299051 GCF_018604485.1 Sphingobium sp. BHU LFT2 | reverse complement strand
CACACAAAAGCCCAGTGTCGCGGGATGGAGCAGCCCGGTAGCTCGTCAGGCTCATAACCTGAAGGTCGTAGGTTCAAATCCTACTCCCGCAACCAAATCACAACGCAGACACGCCGCCTCGGATATCCCCAAGGCGGCTTTTTTAAGCCCGGAAATCATCGCACCCGCTCGCCCCGCACCTTGGCGGTGCCGAATATCCCCATCCTGCACTTGCCGCTCACCACATCGCCGGCAAAGACCAGCTCATATTTAAGCGTGATCGCCATCGGCTTTGTCACCCTCATCTCCCAGCGGACCTGATCGCCGCTCAGTGTGCCGGCAAACGCCTGCGATCCCTGATCGGCCTCCAGCCGCCCCGTCACCCGGTCGCCCGAAACCTGGAAATGCGCCACCATCGGCTGCGGCCCCATCGGCGTCGCCAGCACCAGCTTCCACGCGCCGTCGATCCCGACCGGGGCGGCAGGCGCGACCGTCGGGGCAGGGGGCGCCGCCGGGGCAGGGGCATCGACCTCCGGTGCCCGATGGTCGGGATGGAAGCGGCTGACCGGACGTTCGGGCCAGGGCTGCCCTTCGATCACGGTCATCAGCTTGTCCGGCGTCAGCGGCAGGTCGACCGGAACCTCGCCGAACGGCGCCAGCGCATCGGCGATTGCATTGACCAGGGTGGGTGGGCCGATGATGCAGCCGCCCTCGCCAACGCCGCGAAAACCGCCTTCGGCCTGTGACGGCGTATCGGCATGGACATATTCGAAATCGGGCACGTCGAAGATCGTCGGCAGCGCATAATCCTTGAAGGTCGCCGCCGTCGGATTGCCCTGCGCATCGCGCGCGGCATCCTCCAGCAGCACGCTGCCGATCGCCTGGGCCAGGCCGCCGGCAATCTGCCCCTCGACGACGGCGGGGTTGATCATCACCCCGCAATCCTCGCTGCTGACCCAGCGCCGGATCGTCACGAAGCCGGTGTCGGCATCGACCTCGACGATGCAGGCATGGGCCGCGCTGGTGAAGGTCATGGGCGGCGGATCATAGCGATATTGCGCTTCCAGCCCGGTCTCCATGCCCGGCGGCAATCGCCCCGGTTCGCCATAGGCGATCTCGGCAATCTCGCGCAGCGTCCGCCGCATCTCCGGCGCACCGGCGACATGGACCATCCCGTCGGACAGGCTGACCGCCTCCGGACTGGCGTTGAGCAGATGGGCGGCCACCACCTTCACCTTGTCGGCGAGCAGGCGGCCGGCCCGGATCGCCGCACCGCCGCCGATCACCCCCTGACGACTGCCGCCCGCGCCGGGGCCGAAGCCGCCGCGCGAACTGTCGCCGTCAAAGATGGTGACGTCCTCGATTGGCACGCCCAACTGCTCGGCGATGCACTGTGCCATCGTCGTCTGGGTGCCATGCCCCTGCGAATGGACGCTCATCACCGCGACCACCCGTCCGGTCGGCTCGATCCGCAGCTGCGCCAGTTCGCCGGTCATCACCGCGATGCTGCCGGCCGCACCGGTCGGCTCGATATAGGCGGCGAGGCCCAGGCCCAGATAGCGCCCCTGTGCCCGCGCCGCCGCCTGTTCCGCGCGGAAGGCGGGCACGTCCACTACCGCCAGCAGCTTTTCCAGACATTGCGCCGGCGTGATGTCCTCGCGCGGGATGCCGAGCGGCGTGACCGACGGTTGGTCGGCGGCGGTGCAGAGATTGCGCCGGCGTAGCTCCACCGGATCGATGCCGATCTGCCGCGCTGCCCGGTCGAGCAAGGTCTCGCGCGCCAGCGTCTCGATCGCCCAGGGCCCGCGATAGGCGGCCAGCCCCGGCGTGTTGCTGTACCAGCCGCGGGACACGAAGCTGTAGGCGGGCATATTATAGGCCGACCACAGGAACATATGGACCGCGATATTGGCGTCCGCCCCCATCGGATAGGCGCCATTGTTAAGCGCATAATCGGCATGGCTGGCGATCAGCCGCCCGTCCGCGTCGAAGGCGGCGCGCAATGTCATTTCCTGCTCGCGCGCCTGGTTGGCGGCGGTCAGATTCTCGATCCGGTCCTCGATCCACTTGACCGGCCGGCGCAGCAGCATGGCGGCAAGGATGGCGGACACCTCCTCCATCCAGGGATGATTCTTGAGGCCGAAGGAGCCGCCGACATCCTTGGCAATCACCCGCACGCTCAGCCCCGGCCGGTCGAGCGCCAAGGTCAGCCAGCGCACCACCAGTTGCGGCCCGGCGCAGGTGATATGAACCAGCAATTCGCTCTCGCCCTGCAGGCTCGCCACCACGCCGCGCGTCTCCATCGGCGACTGGGCGATGCGCTGATGGCGGATCGACTGGCTGACCAGATGCGGCGCGCCCGCCAGCAGCGCCTCCAGCGCGGCATCGGCGTCCTCCTCGCCCATCAGCGCGGCGACATTGTCGTCGGTGTCGGGATGCACCTTGGGGCCAAGGCGCGCATCGTCCAGCGTGACGACCGCCGCTTCCTCGGCATAATCGACCACCACCAGGCTGGCGGCATCCTCGGCCAGATAGCGGTCGTCGGCGATCACCAGCGCGACCGGATGGCCGACATAGGCGACCCGTCCGTCGGCCAGCGGCGTCATCGCCACCTCCACCGGGCCAAGGAAGAAACTCAGCATGGTGACGCCGAACGGCGCCAGATCCGCCTGGGTCAGCACCGCATGAACGCCGGGCTGGGCACGCGCGACATCGGTGTCGATCGACCGGATCGTGCCGCGCGCGATCGGGCTGCGGACGAAGGCGGCGTGCAGCATGCCGGGCAGGATGATGTCGTCGACGAAGCTGCCGCGCCCGGTCAGCAGCCGGCCATCCTCCTTGCGCGGCACGCGCTGGCCGATGAAGCGCTGCGCGGAAATCGGCGGCGCATTCATGGCGTGCCATCCTCCGCCGCCAGTTGCCGGATCGCGCGGCGTATCCCCTGATAGCCGGTGCAGCGGCAGAGATGACCGGACATGGCCTCGGTCATCGCGGCTTCGTCGGGGCGAGAGTCATTCGCACGGAGCGCGGCCAGGGTCATGACGATGCCGGGCGTGCAGAAACCGCACTGCAGGCCGTGGCAGTCCTTGAGCGCCTGCTGCACCGGATGGAGCGTGCCGTCGGCCGCCGCCAGCCCCTCCACCGTGGTCAGGCTGCATCCATCGGCCTGCACCGCCAGCATCAGGCAGGATCGCACTGCGCGCCCGTCTACGATCACCGTGCAGGCGCCGCACACCCCCTGTTCGCAGCCGACATGCACGCCGGTATAGCCCGCCGCCTCGCGCAGCCAGTCGCTCAGCATCAGCCGCCCGTCCACCAGCCCGCGATGCTGCTGGCCGTTCACCGTCATCGAAATGCGATGCTCGCTCATGCCGCCAGCCTCCGGTCGAGCGCCTGCGCCAGGCTGCTGGCAAAGATGCGCCGGCCGACGCTGCGTCGATAGGCGGCGCTGGCATGGCCGTCGTCAATCGGCGCGCTGTCGGCGATCGCCAGATCGGCAATGGCCTGCACATCGATCCGGTCGATCGCCTGGCCGACCAGCGCCTGCTCCGTCTGCCGCGCGCGCATCGGCGTCGGCCCCATGCCGAACCAGGCGATGCCCGCCCGTTCGATCCGGCCTTCCGCGATCGCCAGCGCGCCGACCAGCCCGACCAGCGCGAAATCGCCGGGCCGCCGCGCCACTTCGCGGAACAGCGGCACCGCATCCGCCGGCCAGGCGGGATAATCGATCGCCACCAGCATCTCGTCCGGCGCGATCGCGGTCGCATAGGGGCCAAGATAGAGGTCGGCGGCGGCCATGGTCCGCGCGCCGCGCACCGACCACAGCGTCATGGACGCCCCCAGCGCCACCGCCGTCGCGGGCATTTCCGCTGCCGGTTCACCCAGCGCGATCGACCCGCCGATTGTCCCGCGATTGCGGGTCTGGTGATGGCCGACATGGGCCAGCGCCGTGACGAAGACCGGCAAGGCCTGTGCCAGCAGGGGATTGGCCAGCGCGTCGGCCTGCCGCGTCGCCGCGCCGATCCGCAGGCCACCGGCATGGGGGGCGATGCCCTGCAATTCGGGCAGATGGCCGATGTCGATCAGGATGAAGGGCTGGCTCATGCGCAGCGCCAGCAACGGCATCAGCGTCTGCCCGCCCGCCAGCAATTGCGCGCCGCCCCCGGCCTCGGCCAGCAGGGCGCAGCCATGGTCGATGCTGGTGGCGCGAACATAGTCGAACGGCGCGGGCTTCATCGCCGCCCCCTGCGCCCGGCCTCGAACCCGGCCAGCGCCGTCACCGCCAGCAACAGGCCGATCGCCACCATGCCGGTGCCCGCCACGCCGCTGCGCTCCAGCAGCACCCCGGTCGCCAGCGCCAGCAAAAGCGCGATGATCCAGCCCCAGGGATGGCCGCCCGCCGATGGCGGAGCCTGCACCGGCGCCGCCACTGCCGCGACCGGTCCATCCTCCGCCGGCACGGTGCCGCCGCTGACCACCGCGTTGAAGTTGCGAAAAAATTGCCCCGCCAGCTGCTTTGCCGTCGCGTCGATGATCGGTCCACCCAGCTGCGCCAGCCGGCCGCCGACCTCGGCCTCGACCGCATAGGACAGGCGCGTGGCCCGGCCATCGTCGGCCAGCGTCACCTTCGCGCCGCCCCTGGCATGGCCCACCGTGCCGCCCTGTCCCTCGCCGCTGATGCGATAGCCATTGGGGGCGTCGATCTCCGACAGGGTGACGGTGCCGGCAAAGCGCGCGCCGATCGGCCCGATCTTCACCGCGATCTCGGCCCGCAACCGGTCCTCGCCGTCGCGTTCCAGCGACTGGCAGCCGGGAATGCACTGGCGCAGCACCGCCGGATCATTGAGCGCCTGCCATACCGCGTCGCGCGTCGCGGCGATCCGCTCCTCGCCGGTCATCCGCATCAGAAGCGCGCCGCCGTCGCTGTGTCGGTATCGGGCTTGCGCGTGCCCAGCGCCTCGCGCGCGGTGGCGCGCAGGTAGGACCAGATATTGTGGATCTGCGCCTTGCCCAGCGGGAAGCGCGGCATGCCCCGTTCGGCCAGCGCGCCTTCCTGCACCACCTGGTAGAAATTCTCCTCCGACAGCGACAGGGCGGATTCGCGCAGGTCCGGTCCCGGCGCGCCGGCGCCCTTGAACGCCATGCCGTGACAGGCGCCGCAGATGAAACCCATCTCCTTGCCGGCTGCCACCGCCTTTTCGTCCAGCACGATGCTGGGATCGTCGAGCGCATGGACCGCCATGTCGCGCGGTGGCGATGGCGCCAGCCGCGCCTTGCCGCCGATCGCGAAGCTCAGCAGGCGGCGGGGCTGGGCGCCATATTTCCAGCCGACATTCAATATCTCGCTCGCCGCCGCGGTGGTGCCGCCCCAGCCGACCAGCAGCGACACATATTGGGTGTCGCCGATGGCATAGCTCATCGGGGCGCCGATAATCCCCAGTCCCGCATCGAAGCGCCACATTTCCTTGCCGCTCGCCGCGTCATGCGCGCGGACATAGCCGTCGGCGGTCCCCTGGAACACCAGCCCGCCTGCCGTCGCCAGCGTCCCGCCATTCCACAGATGGGGCCGCGCCATGCGCCAGCGCGCCTTCTGCGCCACCGGATCCCACGCCAGCAACGCACCGGTCAGGTCATCCTTGTCGCGCTTTTGCGTGATGAAGCTGGCGCTGGCCCCGGTGATGCTGGCCAGGAACCCCTTGTCCGCCTTCGCGTAGCGGGCGCCGGCCTGCATATAGGGGATATAAGCCAGACCCGTCTGCGGGCTGTAGCTCATCGCCTGCCAGTTATGGCTGCCCAATGTGCTGGGATAGATGTCGACCGGCCCGTCCTGATAATGGGCGTTGGCGGTCTCCACCGGGCGTCCCGTGGCCATGTCGATATGGCTGGCCCAGTTCACCTTGCCGACCTTCTCGGTCGAGATGAGTTTTCCGGTCTCGCGGTCCAGCACATAGAAGAAGCCGTTGGTCGGCTGCTGCATCAGCACCCGTCGCGGCTTCCCGTCGATCGTGACGGTCGCGGCGATCATGTTGGCGGTCGCCTTGTAATCCCAGCTTTCGCGGGGGTTCTGCTGATAATGCCAGAGATATTTACCGCTATCGGCGTCCAGCGCGACGATCGAGGCGACGAACAGATTGTCGCCGCCGCCCGGACTGCGCTTTTCCGGATCATAGGGGCCGGCATTGCCGACGCCCAGATAGATGCGGTTGAGATCCGGGTCGAAGGTCATGCCGTTCCACACCGTGCCGCCGGTGCCGGTCTTCCAGTAGGAACCGTTCCAGCTCTTGGCTGCCATTTCCATCACCGGGTCGCCGGCATTCTGCTCCGGGCTGCCCGGCACCGTCCAGAAACGCCAGACCTGCGCCCCGGTCTTCTGGTCATAGGCGGTGACGAAGCCGCGCTGGCCGATATCCGCGCCGCCATTGCCGATGATGACCTTGCCGTTGAAGGTGCGCGGCGCGCCGGTCAGGCTGTGCATCGTGCCGGGCGGCAGCGTGTTGACGCTCCAGGCGACCGCGCCGGTCCTGGCATCCAGCGCAATCAGCCGGCCGTCCAGCACGCCGATGAAGACGCGGCCATTGTCGTAAGCGACACCGCGATTGACGCCCATGCCCATCGCCTGCCGGGTCGGACTGACCTTCCAGATTTCCGGATCATATTTCCAGATCAGCCTGCCGCTCGCCCCGTCGACGGCATAGACCGCGCCATAGCTGCCGCTGAAATAGAGGATGCCGTTCACCGCCAGCGGGGTCGCCTCCAGCGATACCTCGCCCTCCAGATCGAGTGACCAGGCCAGGCCCAGCTTGCGGATATTGGCGGTGTTGATCGCGCTCAGCTGGCTATAGCCGCTCTCGTCGGCGCTGCCGCCGACACCGGGCCAGTCGGCCCCCGTGCCGGTCTGCACCACCTGCTGCGCCACCAGCCCGGCGGCCGACGCCGCCAGCGCCAGTCCCGCCACCGTCCGCACCAGAAACAGCCCGCGCGTCCCCCGCATCCGCTCTCTCCCGTCCTGCCCGCTTGCCGCGATGCCCCTTTGACTGAACAGGTGTTTAGTTTTTGTCGCTCAGCCGGTCAAGCAGGCGCAGGCCATCGCCCGCGGGCATCGCCCCGGTGCTGTCATCATCGCTGTCAATTTTGCCCTGTCGGGATCAGTCCGCGCCGGGGGCGAAGCGGGCGCGGGTCGATTGCGCCGCCTTGCGCGCTTCCTCGACCGCTGCCTCTTCGGTCGCGAACAGCAGATGGTCGATCACCGCCGCCAGATGGCCGCGCATCGCCGCCCGCGCCGCCGCCGGATCGTGCGCCCGGATCGCCTGGGCGATGACGCGATGCTCCTCGACAACCGGCGTCACCTTGGCGGCACGGGCCTTGGCGAGCAGCAGCCGCGATTCCGGCGCGCTCGCCCGCATTTCCCACAGCCGCGCGACACTGTCGACCAGCGCTGCGTTGCGCGTCGCCTGCGCGATCAGCATGTGAAATTGCTGGTCGACCGCATAGGCATCGCCATCGCGCAGATTCTCGCTGGCGATCTGCGCGACCAGCCGGTCCAGTTCGTCCAGTTCGTCCGGCCGGGCATGGAGCGCCGCCAGCGCCGCCGCCTCGCCCTCGATCGCCAGTCGCGCCTCCATCAGTTCGAAGGCGGTGATGCTGAACCGTGGCGTCTCGGTCGCCTGGCGATCGGCGCCGGGAATCCGCACCACATAGGCGCCCGATCCGACCCGCACCTCGACCAGTCCCTGCACCTCCAGCGCGATGATCGCCTCGCGCACGGTCGGGCGGCTGACATCATGCTCGATCGCCAGTTCGCGCTCGGGCGGCAGCCGGTCGCCCACGGCATAGCGGCCACCCGCCAGGTCCGCGAGCAACCGCCGGGCCAGTTGCTGATAAAGGCGGCTGCCATCGCCGACGTCCGGCAGGGTCTGGGAAGAACTGGTCATGTCAGCCCCTCTCATGCGCTACTCTGCCCGGCTTTTGAAGCCCCTCAGCCGGGTAGGGCGATCATCGATATCTGCCGGCCATAATCGCTTTCCTGCGCATGGCAGGACCGGCGATAGCTGAAGAAGCGATCGGCCTGGCTATAGGTGTCCTCGTCCAGCAGGCTGATCCGCCCGATCCCCGCCGCCTGCAGCCGCGACGCGACATAGGCGGCGATGTCGAACTGGCAGTGGCGGGCCCGTCCGGCGCTGAAGAATCGCGCATTGTCGGCGTCGTCCCGCTCGAACCGCTCGGCAAAGTCCAAAGTCACCTCGTAGGAAGCACGCCCGATGCAGGGGCCGATGGCGCAGGCGATGCCCGCGCGCGTCGCGCCCAGCATCTCCATCGCCGAGATCGTCCGGTCGGTGACGCCGCTGATCGCGCCCTTCCAGCCGGCATGGGCCGCGCCGATCACCCCAGCTTCCCGGTCGGCGAACAGCACCGGCACGCAGTCGGCGGTCAATATGCCCAGGATCAGCCCCGGCGTGCGGGTCACCATCGCATCCGCCTCGGGCCGTTCATCCTCGGCGATCGGCGCGGTCACGGTCACCACATCGGGCGAATGGACCTGCCGCACCGTCACCAGCGTCGCGCCGGGGAGCAGCGCGTCACGCGCCAGATCGCGGTTGCGCAGGATCGCCAGCCGGTCGTCCTCAGATCCCAGCCCGACATTCAAACCGGCGCACACCCCGGTCGATACGCCCCCCTGTCGTCCGGCAAAGCCATGCGGGACATCGCCCAGCGCGGGCGCCCGCAGCAACTCGATCATAAAATTTCCTTCGCGCGTTCAGTGAAGAAGCATGTCTCAGAAGCGCAACATACTTGCGCATGGCGGATTAGGCGATAGTCTCCCGTCCCACAGAAAAGGGGGGGCGGCTTGCGCGTCGCCCGGGCAGAAGACTCCAATAAAGGGTTTCATTGATGATTTTCGGGCGCGTTAAGCCTCTCGACGCCATATTGGCGACGGCAGAGAAAAAATCACTGCATCGCTCACTGGGCGCATTCCAACTCACCATGCTGGGCATCGGCGCCGTCATCGGCACCGGCATTTTCGTGCTGACGGCCGAAGCCGCGCAAAAGGCGGGGCCGGGCATGATGCTCTCCTTCGTCATTGCCGGCTTCGTCTGCGCGGTCGCCGCGCTCTGCTATGCCGAAATGGCGGCCATGGTCCCGGTCTCGGGTTCGGCCTATACCTACAGCTATGCGGTGATGGGCGAACTGATCGCCTGGATGGTCGGCTGGGCGCTGATCCTCGAATATGCGGTTGCCGCCGGCGCCGTGTCGGTGGGCTGGTCCGGCTACGTCGTTGGCCTGATCGAACATACATTCCATCTCGACATACCCGACCTGCTGACGCGCGGGCCGTTCGATGGCGGCATGGTCAACCTGCCGGCGATGCTGATCGCGTCGCTCGTCACCTGGCTGCTGGTCATCGGCACCAAGGAAAGCGCCACCGTCAACGCGGTGCTGGTCGCGATCAAGGTGTCGGCGCTGACCCTGTTCATCGTCCTGTCGGTGCCGGTCATGAACATGAAGGGCTTCACCCCGTTCATGCCGCTCGGCTTCTCGGGCGTGTCGGCCGCCGCCGCCTCGATCTTCTTCGCCTATGTCGGCTTCGACGCGGTTTCGACCGCAGCGGAGGAAACCAAGAATCCGCAGCGCAACATGCCGATCGGCCTCATTGGCTCGCTCGCCATCTGCACCATCTTCTACATGCTGGTGGCCGCCGGCGTGATCGGCACCGTCGGCGCACAGCCGGTCTATGGCCCGGCCGGCGAAGTCCTCGCCCCCGGTTCGACTGCCCTGTCGCAGCAGTGCGCCGCCCTGGCCGCTGCCGGCACCGAAGCCGTCACCTGCTCGAAGGAAGCGCTGGCCTGGACCCTGCGTGAAATCGGCTGGCCCCAGATCGGCAACCTGCTCGGCCTCGCCGCCGGCCTGGCCCTGCCTTCGGTCATCCTGATGATGATGTTCGGCCAGACCCGCATCTTCTTCGTCATGAGCCGCGACGGCCTGCTGCCGGAACTCTTCTCGAAGGTGCATCCGACCTACAAGACGCCGCACGTCATCACCATCCTGACCGGCATCTTCGTGGCGCTGTTCGCCGCCTTCTTCCCGGTCGGCATTCTGGCGGACATCTCCAACTCGGGCACGCTGTTCGCCTTCGCCGCCGTGTCGATCGCGGTGATGCGCTTGCGCAAGACCGATGCGGACCGCAAGCGTCCGTTCCGCACCCCGGCCATCTATATCACCGCGCCGATCGCCATTGCCGGCTGCGCCTATCTCTTCTGGAGCCTGGGCGTCGAAACCAAGCTGATGTTCGTCGGCTGGGCGACGCTCGGCCTGATCGTCTACTTCGCCTATAGCCGCAGCCGTAGCCATGTCGGCCGGGGCGTGGTCGATGTGGCGGAGGCTGGCGCGGGCATCCCGCCCCAGCCGGTGCCGCCGCTGCCGGGCGCGCACACGCCGGGCGGCCAGGACGCCTGATCGGCCTGACGATCGATGGAAGGAAGGGGCGGGAAACCGCCCCTTTTTTCTTGGGTGCCGCTGCCGGCTCGACCCCTGCGACCTTTTGTCTTGGTGACAGGCGGCGGGGGCCGGGCTAGGCCGTCCCCATGGGGAGCCTGCGCGCCTATCTTCAGCAGCATCGGGGGCAAGCGCTGGCGCTTGTCCTGCTGGCGCTGTGCATGAAGGCCTTGCTGCCCGGCGGCTTCATGCTGGCGCAGCAGCAGCGCCGTTTGGTGATCCAGTTCTGCCATGACGCCGCGATCGGCAGCACCGCCTCGCAGGTGATCGTGCCGTTGCAGGCCGATCCCGATCATCAGCCGGCCGATGCGGCCAAGCGCACATGTCCCTACGGCGCGCTTTCCATGGCCTCGCTTGACGGCGCCGATCCGTTGATCCTGGCGCTTGCGATCGCCTTCGCGCTGCTGCTCGGCTTCGCGCCGGTGCGGCCGCCGGCGCTCGTGCGCGCGGGTCATTTGCGCCCCCCTTTGCGCGGACCACCCGCCTGATCTGACCATCGCCGTGCAGCCGCGCGGCCTTTCTTTCAGATCAAGCGCCCCTGCCGCGAAGGCAGGCGCGCGCAAACCAGGTTTCCGATGAAGACATCTCTCGTCGCAATCGCCGCATCGCTGGCATTGCTCCCCACCCATGTCGCCGCGCAGGACAGCCTGCCGGCCGATCCTGCCACCGCCGATGACGCGGCCCCGCCGCTTCAGACCCGCTTCGACGGGGCGGCGCTCGATATCGGCAGCGCGCCGCTCAACGGCGCCCGGCTTGGCAGCGGCACATTGCGCCGCCGGGCCCTGTCGAGCAGCGACACCGCAGCCATCCTCGCCAGCCTGCCCGGCGTCGCGGCCAATGGCGGCGGCGGCTTTTCCTCCATGCCGGCGCTGCGTGGCCTGACCGAACAGCGGATTCGCATCACGCTTGACGGTATCCCGGTCGACATCGCCTGTCCCAACGACATGAACACGCCGCTTTCCTATACCGATCCGCAGACAGTCGGCAGCATCGCGGTCGTGCCGGGTGTCTCGCCGGTCAGCATGGGCGGTGACAATATCGCCGGCATCATCGCCGTCGAAAGCGCGATGCCGCGCTTCGCCGTCGATGGCGGCACCCTGGTCACGGGGGAGGCCTCCAGCTTCTATCGCAGCAATGGCGACGCCTTTGGCGGCGGCGTCACGCTGACGGTCGCGGGCAAGCGGATCAGCGCCACCTATAGCGGCTCCTACACCCAGTCCGACAATTATGACGGCGGCGGCGACCGGGGCGTGGTGCGTTCGACCGAATATGCCAAGACCGACCATCAGCTGGCGCTCGCCGCCCAGACCCGCCTTGGCCTGTTCGAGCTGAAGGGCGGCTATCATTTTTCGCCTTATGAGGGCTTTCCGAACCAATATATGGACATGACCTCGAACAAGTCCTGGTTCCTCAACGGCCGCTATCGCGGCACCTTCGCCTGGGGCGATGTCGATGCCAGCGTCGGCTATCGCGACACCGCCCATCGGATGGACTTCCTCGCCGACAAGCAGCCCGGCTCCATGCCGATGAACACGCAGATCCACAGCTTCACTTCGGCGGTGAAGCTGAGCCTTCCGGTCGGCCCGCACGACACGCTGCGCGTGGGGGGAGACTATCAGCATCAGGGTATGGACGACTGGTGGCCGCCGGTCGCCGGATCGATGATGATGGGCCCCAATCCCTATATCAACATCAACAATGGCCGGCGCGACCGGCTGGGCCTGTTCGGCGAATGGGAATCGCACTGGACCGATCGGCTTTCCACCTCGATCGGCGCGCGCTTCGATCGGGTGCGGATGAATACGGGTGACGTCCAGCCCTATGGCACCGGCATGATGAACATGGCCGACGCCATGGCGGCCGAAGCCTTCAATGCGCGGAGCCATCGCCGCACCGACAACAACTGGAGCGCGACCGCGCTGGCGAGCTGGCAGGCGTCCGACCTGCTCGCCTTTGAACTGGGCTATGCGCACAAGAGCCGCGCGCCCAATCTCTACGAACGCTATGCCTGGGGCCGGGGTGCGATGGCCAGCCAGATGATCGGCTGGTATGGCGACGGCAATGGCTATGTCGGCAATCTCGACCTCAAGTCGGAACAGGCCGACACCGTCAGCGCCGCGCTGCGTCTGACCGCGAAGGGCGGGGCGACGCTGAAGATCTCGCCCTATTATACCCGCGTGAACGACTATATCGACGCGGTCCATCTCCAGGATCTGACCGACATGATGGGCATGCCCAGCGGCTTCGTGCAGCTGCAATTCGCCAATCAGGATGCCCAATTTTACGGCGTCGATGTCAGCGCCAGCGTGCCGCTCCAGCGCAGCGCCCATGTCGAAACCAGCTTCACCGCCAGCGCTGCTTATGTCCATGGCCGGAATCTGTCGGATGGCGGCTCGCTCTACCGCCAGATGCCGCTCGACCTGAAGATGGGCCTCGCCCACCGCATCGATGCTCTGGAACTGGGCGCCGATGTCGAATTTGTCGCCGACAAGAATCGCGTCGACGCCACCCGCAACGAACCGCGCACGCGCGGCTATGCGCTGGTCGACTTGCGCGCCGGCTATACGCTGCCGCTTTGGGCCAAGGGGCTGAAGCTGACGGTCGAGGCGAAGAATCTCTTCGACGCCGGCTATGACCTGCCGCTCGGCGGCATGTCACTGGGCGATTATGGCGCGACCGGCACGCTGCGCCCGGTGCCGGGCATGGGCCGCTCGATCAATCTGGGCCTCAGCACGCGCTTCTGAGGAACCGGCCGGGCGCATCGTATCGGTGCGCCCGGCCTCCCAATCAGGATACACTCCGTGGGCGGCCGGGTGGGGCTGTGGGCCGGTGCGGACTTTCCAACCAGAAAGTCAGTGCATCGCCTCATATTCCTCGCGCAGCGCGTTGAGGTGCGGCCGGGTGAACAGCTTGCCGCGCTCCGCCCAGAAGACGATCAGCAGCGATCCCGATCCGAACACCAGCAGCCCCAGCGTGAAGGGCAGGGTGGTCCCGTCGAAGGCGCGGCCGACCAGGCTGCCCAGCGCGCTCGACACCGCGGTCGTCAGGAACGCCTGGAAGGAGGAGGCGACGCCCGCCCCCTTGGAGAAGGGCTCCATCGAGATTGCGCTGAAATTGGACGCGGTGAACGCCACCGTCATCATCGTCATCGCCTGCAGGACCATGAAGGTGACGATCGTTTCCTGCCCGGCCAGGATCACCGCCAGATGCACCGCCGCGATCAGGATGAAGGCGATCAGCGCGCTCTGGCTCAGCCGTCGCGCGCCGAAGCGCGAGACCAGCCGGCTGTTGACCAGGCTGCCGATCCCCATGCTGCCGGCGATCGTCGCAAAGGCGAGCGGGAAGATCTTCTGCGCATGGAACACGTCGAAGAAGATCTGCTGCACCGACAGGATGAAGCCAATGAGGCCGCTCATCACCACGCCGCTCGCCAGCATGTAACCGATCGAGCTGCGCGTGCGGAAGATCGTGCCGACCGTCTGGAGGATGGTGCGCGGGTTGATGCGGATGCGATTGTCGGGATGCAGCGTCTCGGGCAGGCGGATCGCCATCCAGCCTAGGATCGCGGTCGCCAGGATCGCCAGCACCCAGAAGATCCAGCGCCACGGCGCGATCCACAATATCGCCTGGCCGAAACTGGGTGCCATCACCGGGATCAACATGAACACCGCGAAGATCAGCGACATGACCCGCGCCATCGCGTCGCCCTTGAACCGGTCGCGGATGATGCCGACGGTGATGACGCGGCTCGCCCCGGCAAAGAAGCCGGCGCTGGTCCGCGCGATCAGCAACATGGTGAAGCTGTGCGCCCCGGCACAGGCGATCGAGGACAGGATGAACAATATCATCGCCCCGCCCAGCACCTTCTTGCGCCCGAACTGGTCGGACAGCACGCCGAACAGCAGCGATCCCACGCCCAGCCCCATGAAGTAGAAGCTGATGATCAACTGCCGGTCATTGGGGTTGGCGATATGCAGGTCGCGGCCGATATCGGGCAGGGCCGGCAGCATCGGATCGATCGACAGCGCATTCATCGCCATCAGGCACGCACACAGCAGCACGAACTCGCGGAAATGAATATCCTTTGCGGCAGGCTGCGCGCCCATGGGGGAATTTTCGGCCATCACTGGCCTATGCGGACAATCGCCCGGCGGCGCCAGCCCCAACGCGCTTATTTCCGCCCCTCATCGCCCACCTGTCATCGCCCACCGGGCATTAACCCTGCCGCATCCAGCAGCTTCGGGCAAACTGCGCAAATATGCCGATTTTGTCGTTAACCATTTTTTACGGCCTGCCGGGCATTCTGCCCCCACTCGCAAACCAAAGGTTGGAACATTGGGTTAGGGATACAGGGGAAGATCATGGCAAATAGTCTCAAAAGTGCGCAGTTTTTGATGGATAGTCGTCTGGCCGGTGCGGCCCACGGCTCGGCAGAGGCCTGTTTCGAACTGGGCGTCGCCTATAGCTGCGGCACCGGGGGCATGCCGATCGACCTGGTCGAGGCGCATAAATGGTTCAACCTTGCGGCCCGTGGCGGCAGCGAAGCCGGCCAGAGCATGCGCGCCGAGATCGCCGAGGAAATGACCGCGCGCGAGATTGCCGAGGCTCAGCGCCAGGCCCGCGCCTGGATCGTCGCGACCGAAGTCCGCGCCGCCTGATCAGCCTTCCTTGCGGAAGGGCGTTCTTTCATTGAGCCACAGACGATCGCGCTGCACTTCCTCCCGTTCGGCGTCGAGGAAACCCGCCACCGCCCGGCGAAAGCTCGCATTGGGAATATGATGCGCCGAATAGGTGGGCTGCGGCGCATAGCCGCGCGCCAGCTTGTGGCCGCCCTGCGCGCCCGCCTCGACCCGGTCGAGCCCGCGCGCGATCGCCGCATCGATCGCCTGATAATAGCATAGCTCGAAATGCAGGTTGGGCACGTCCTCGCGGCATCCCCAATAGCGGCCATAGAGCGTATCTTCGCCGATCAGGTTCAGCGCCCCGGCAATCGCCTGGCCCTCGCGCAGCGCCAGCATCAGCAATATCTTGTCCGCCATCGTCTCGCCCAGGATCGAGAAGAAGGACCGGGTCAGATAGGGCCTGCCCCATTTGCGCGCGCCGGTATCCTGATAGAAATCCCAGAATATGTCCCAATGCGCTTCGGTCAGGTCGCGTCCGGTCAAGTGGACGACCTCCAGCCCTTCGACCGCGCGCCGCCTTTCCTTGCGGATATTCTTGCGCTTCTCGCTCGACAACTCGGTCAGGAAATCCTCGAACCCGGCATAGCCCCTATTGTGCCAGTGAAATTGGCTGTCCTCGCGAATCAGCCAGCCCGCCGCCTCGAACAGCGCGATCTGGTCGGGATCGACGAAGGTCGCATGCGCCGATGACAGGGCGTTGCGCTCGACCAACGTCTCGATTCCCGCGATCAGCGCCGGCCCCAGCGTCGAATCGTGCAGCAGCAATCGGGGGCCGGGCACGGGCGAGAAGGGCGCCGCGATCTGTATTTTCGGATAATATTGGCCGCCCGCCCGTTCCCAGGCATCGGCCCAGCCATGGTCGAACACATATTCGCCTTGGCTGTGGGTCTTGGCATAGAGCGGCGCAGCGGCCGCGATCATCCCGTCCGGCCCGTCGATGACGATCGGCAAGGGTTGCCATCCGGTGCCCGGCCCGACGCTTCCAGACCGCTCCAGGGCGGTCAGGAAATCCCAGCTGACGAAGGGATTGGCGCTGCCGGCACAGGCATCCCATTGCGCCTTGGGCAGGTCGGCGACGCCACCGGCGATGCGCGCGACAAATTCGCTCATGCCATCTCCTCGAAGATGATCTGGTCGACATGGACGGCGGCGATGGCTCGCTGCGCGTCGCTGCGCACCGTCCAGCTCAACACCGGCAGCCCCCGGCAGCGAGCGGCATCGGCGAAGCGGAAGGGCAAGTCACGGATATCACAGGCCAGAAAATCGGGATTGGCCAGCCAAAGTGCAAGGGTGCGGTCGAAAAGCGCGCGCAGCCGCCCCTTGTTCTGGCTGCTGCTCACCAGCCCGCGCACCAAGTCCGGCCGATGCCGTGCAAACCAGCGCATCGCCAGCGGGTTGAACGACATCACCGCCACCGGCTGATCGCGGCCGTCGAGCGTCCTTGCCACCGCAGAGCAGGTCGGCGCGACATCGCGTCCCTCGACCTTTATCTCGATCAGCAGCGGCGTCGTGATACAGGCATCGAGCAGTGCGGTAAGGCGCGGGATCGCGCCGCCATCGGGCAGGCGCAGCGCGTCCAGTTCTGCCGCATCGCGATCCGCCACGGCACC
This sequence comes from Sphingobium sp. BHU LFT2, assembly GCF_018604485.1. Lineage (NCBI taxonomy): Bacteria > Pseudomonadati > Pseudomonadota > Alphaproteobacteria > Sphingomonadales > Sphingobiaceae > Sphingobium > Sphingobium sp. BHU LFT2. The sequence goes on along the minus strand of NZ_JAFCGW010000005.1, from coordinate 282,289 downwards.
TAGCTGCCCGGTCATTCGCATCAGGCTGGCGTCATGAAAGACGAAGGGCTGGCCATCACGGCTCAGCCGGACATCGCATTCGATGCCCAGCCCCTTGGCGATGGCGGCATCGAACGCCGCCATGCCATTTTCGCTGATGCCCGCCCGATGCAGCCCGCGATGGGCGAAGGGGCGGGCGGTCAGCCAGTCGGGCCGCTTATGCAGCGGGGCGAACCTGCACGATCGCGTCGATCTCGACGGCCGCGCCCAGCGGCAGCACCGGCACGCCGACGGCGCTGCGGGCATGCTTGCCGGCTTCGCCGAACACCGCGACCATCAGTTCCGACGCGCCATTGGCGACCTTGGGCTGGTCGGTGAAGCCGGGCGCGCTGGCGATGAAGGCGCCCAGCTTGACGATCCGCTCGACCCGGTCGAGGTCGCCGCCCAGCGCTGCCTTCATCTGGGCGATGAGGTTCAGGCCACAGGCGCGCGCGGCTTCGACGCCATAGTCGAGGTCGCGGTCTTCGCCCAGGCGGCCGGTCATCAGCTGTCCGTCCTTCAGTGCGATCTGGCCGGAAATATGCAGCAGGCCATTGACCTCGACCGCCGGCACATAGGCGGCGACCGGCGCGGCGGCGGCGGGCAGGGTGATGCCGAGTTCGGCAAGGCGGGCGTCGATGCTCATGCAATGGCTCCATTCAGGGGCGTTGAAAGTGCGGGTGCCGGCCCTTCGGCCAGGCGGGCGATGATCCATTTTTCGGCGCTGGCCCAATCGTCGATCCGGGCATGGGCCTTCTCCGCGACCGGAATGTCGCCGGCGATCTCGGGCTCGCCGACCATGTGCAGCCGCCACACATCGGGCGCATGACGCGCGACCGACGCATGATGCTCGCCCAGATCGTCGATGAACAGGGCGCAGCTCGGCTGGCGCTCGGCCAGGATATTGGCCAGCTTGCGCCCCTTGCCGCCATGGTTCCAGTGGACCGGGAGGTGCAGGCCATGGCTCGCCAGCTGTTCGATGCGCAGCTGGTGGTGGCGCTCGCCGATATTGGTCAGCACTTCGATATCGGCGATCTGTGCCAGCCGGTGCAGCGCCTCGACCGCGCCGCTGATCGGGGTCTGACGCGCCATTTCGGTATCGAAAAAGGCGATCAGCAATTCCCACACCAGTTCGCGTTCTAGCGGTATGCCGCTGTCCTTGTGGCGCAGTGCCTCGGCAAAACCCTGTTCGCGCATGTCGAAATGCACGTCATGCGTCTCGTCCAGCCAGTGGCGGAACGGCACGACCATGTGCAGCAATACCTCGTCGCAGTCGGTGATGATCAGCGGACGGCTCATCGGCTCAGATTCTCCTTCGCGGCGATCAGGGCCGCCGGGCTGCTGTCGATCGCCTCGGCACAGGCAACCAGATCGGGTTCATGGTCGGCCAGGAAGGCCAGCACGGCGCTCAGGATCGCGCGATTGCCGACCCCGGCGCGCAGCGCATCGGCATCCAGTCCGGTCAGCGCCAGCAGCCGATCGGCCCGGCGACCATCGCTCAGCGTCCATCCCATTGCCATCAATGCCAAAATTTCGGCATCGGCGGCGCTATCCGGCTTGCCATTCTGGGTCTCGGGTCGCATGATTGGCTCTCGCGGAATGGGCGGCTATAGGCGCGCACCAAGGGGCTTCTCTGGAACGCGGGTGACTCGTGGCAAAGCGCGTGCTCGTTGTCGAGGACAACGAACTCAATCTGAAACTTTTTTGCGACCTGCTGCGCGCGCACGGGCATGACGTGCTGCCGCTGCGCGACGGCCGCGACGTGCTGGCGCAGGCGCGCGAATTCGCGCCGGACCTGGTCATCACCGACATCCATCTGCCCCATGTCAGCGGCTATGACCTGATCGTGTCGCTCAAGGGCGATGACAGCCTGTCGCCCGTGCCGATCATGGCGGTCACCGCCTATGCCGGGAAGGGCGACGAGGACCGCATCCGCGCGGCCGGCGCCGACGCCTATGTGTCCAAGCCGATTTCGGTCCTGCGGTTCGTCGAACAGGTGAATGCACTGCTGTAACCCGCCGGCAACAGCGTCACTTATGCGTCATCATTCGGTCGCTGCTCTGACATCATAGCGCAGTTTGCGCGTCATCCTCCTCTGTCACGTCATGCGCGCCAAGGGCGCGGCGGTCATGCCGACGCTCGGATGCACAGGGGTATTTTATCATGTCTCATCTGACCGACGAGGCGCGCGCGGCCTTCCGCGATGCGCAGCCCAAGATTGTTTCGGGCGAAGATAGCCTGGAAGCCATCGTCGCGGCCAATCCGGGCCGCCGCTCCGTCCTGAAGAACGGCCTGCTGGGCCTGTCCGTGCTGCCGATGCTGGGCGCGCTCGCCGCCTGCGACGATGACGACGACGACAGCACGCCGGCGCCGACGCCGACGCCGACGCCCACCCCCACGCCGACTCCGACGCCCAGCTATGGCATCAACTTCACCTCGGTCGCGATCAACACCAACGACACCGTGACCGTGCCGTCGGGCTATACCGTCGATGTGCTGCTGAAGGCCGGCGATCTGGTCGAAGCCGGCACCGCCTTTGCCAATGGCACCTTCCCGACCAGCGTCAGCCAGACAGCGGCCTGGGCCGGCGGCAATCATGACGGCATGGAATATTTCGAACTGACCGGCACCGACGCCAACAGCGGCGGCCTGCTTGCGATCAACTTCGAACTGCCCGACTATAATATCCTCTTCTCCAGCGGCAGCTACAACGCGTCGACCGCCACCGCCGATCAGAAGGCGATCGCGCTCTCGGCCGTCGGCATCGCCGTGGTCGAAGTGACCAAGGGCACGGACGGCAAGTTCGCGGTCAAGGCCGGCTCGAAATATAACAAGCGCTACAGCGGCAACACCGACTATCGCGTCGGTGGCCCTGCTGCGGGCGTCCTGCCCGGCACGATCCGTGGCATGCTCAACAACTGCTCGTCGGGCCGCACCCCCTGGGGCACCTACCTCACCTGCGAGGAAACGACGAACAACTATCTCGATCCGACCCAGCCCAACACCAGCTATGGCTGGGTGGTCGAGATTGACCCGTTCCAGGAACTGGCCCCCGCGACCAAGCGCACCGCGCTCGGCCGTTTCAGCCATGAAAATGTCGCCCACATGACCGACGACAACAACCGCGTCGCCTTCTACATGGGTGACGATTCGACGCCGGGATGCGTCTACAAGTTCGTGCCGGACCGTGCCTTCAGCAGCAGCAACCGTGCCGCCAACACCGATCTGCTCGATTATGGCACCCTCTATGTCGCGCGCTTCAATGCCGACGGCACGGGCGAATGGCGTCCGCTGGTCCAGGGGCAGAATGGTCTGGTCGCGGGTGCCCAGGATCCGGGCAATGTCAGCCAGTCGACCACGCCGCCGACCCCGACGACGGTCAATTTCACCAACCAGGCCGATGTGCTGGTCAACACCCAGTCGGCCGCCCGCGTCGCTGGCGGCACCATCATGGACCGTCCGGAATGGATCACGGTTGCGCCGAACAAGCAGGCGATCTTCGTCACGCTGACCAACAATAGCGGTCGCCGCGTCACCGACGCTGCCGATCCGCGCGTGACCAACCTGCATGGCCATATCCTCAAGTTCCGGGAAAATGGCGACTCGCCGCTGGCGACCGCCTTCACCTGGGAAATCTTCCTGCTGGCGGGCAATCCCGCGCTCGCGGAGGATAATCTCAAGGGCAATATCAGCGGCGACTATTTCTCCAGCCCCGATGGCATCCGAATCGATCCCCAGGGCCGCCTGTGGGTCCAGACCGACCATAATCTGACCGGCAATGCCGGCACGCTGAACGGCGCTGCCACCAACATGACCGGCGCCTTCGGCAATAATTCGATGTATTATATCGATCAGACCAGCAAGCAGTCGAAGCGCTTCCTGGTCGGCCCGGCAGGTTGCGAGATCACCGGCATCGCCTATACGCCGGACCTCAAGAACTTCTTCATCAACATCCAGCATCCGACCGGCAACTGGCCGGTGGCGGGGCAGCAGCCGCGCTCCTCGACCATCGTGGTGCGTCGTACCGACGGCCAGCCGGTCGGCAACTGACGACATCGGGCTCCCGATCTTAGGATCGGGGGCCTAGGGGCGATCGACATTCAGATGATGACGTGACGAAAATGGTGGTTTTTCGTGACCCGGAGCGCAGCGTACTTAAAGTACGTGAGCACCGGAAGCGCGGAGAACCGCCATTTGCAGGCCGTCAGGGTGGCCCTAGCCGGCTCGAATGCCAACAGGAAAAGGCCCGCTCCCAACAGGGACGGGCCTTTTTCGGTGCCGAAAGATCAGGCGCGCGGGCGCGAAGCCCGCTACGGCTTACTTGATCTTGGCTTCCTTGAACTCGACATGCTTGCGCACGACCGGGTCATACTTGCTGAAGCTCAGCTTTTCGGTCGTGGTGCGCGGGTTCTTCTTGGTGACGTAGAAGAAGCCAGTGTCAGCCGTGCTGACGAGGCGGATCTTGACAGTTGCCGGCTTGGCCATGGCTTGGTCCCTGGTCTTGAAATAGCGTAAAAAGAAAAGCGGCCCTGTCGGACCGCCCCGTTTCAGCGGTGCCCCTTGGGGCAGATTCGCCCCGATGTCAAGGCTCGCGCGCCCAATGGAGGCTGCGCAACAGGCTTTACGGCCCTTTAACCCTATGCGCGCATGCTGCCAGGCGGGGCACGGATGAAGGGAGATGGCTCCATGCGACATGATCCGAAACTGGCGATTCTGGCGGACCTGCTGCGGCGGGTCGACGGACTCGCCTCCCAGCGCGGCCATGTGTCGGTGCCGCGCCTGCATGACGAGGTCGACCAGATCCGCCATATCGCGCGCGCCTTCCGCGTCGACAGCGTCGGCGACCTGGCCGCCACGCTCCAGTCGGTCCTCTCGCTCGACGGGCTCGATTCGGTCGTCCTCTCCTATCTCGACCGGATGCGGGACGCGATCGCCGACGAACTGCCGCCGCTCGACAATATTTTGCCGCCGGCCGCCGCGCCCGCTACGGTGCATCGCCTGCACGCCTGACGGGATTTGGAATGGACGCCTTGTTGATCGCCCTGCTGGGCTGCCTGTTCGGGGAAATTGGCGACAAGGGGCAGTTGCTCGTGCTCGCGCTCGCCCATCGCTATCAACGCGATGGGGCGATCATCGCCGGCGTCGCCGTTGCCGCCATCGCCAATGCTGCCATTTCCGCGGCAGCGGGCGCCTGGATCGGGCCGATGCTCGGCCATGACGCACGGCTGTTGTTCATGGCGCTGTCGGTCCTGTTCCTGGGCGTCGGCCTGCTCTGGCCGGTGAAGATGCCCGACACGCTCGATGACTGGCGCATCGGGCCGTTCCTCACCACGGCGCTCGGCGTCTTCATCCTGGGCTTTGGCGACGGCCCGCAATTCCTGATCCTGGGCATCGCCACCCGCACGGCCGACCCGGCGCTGGCCGCGATCGGCGGCGCGATCGGCGTGATCGCCGCCAGCGTGCCGGTGATCCTGATGCGCGACCGGTTCCTCTCCGTGCTGCCGGTGCGCGCGATTCGCCTGGTCGGCGGCGGCATCGCCATATTGGCGGGCGCAGGCATGGCGATGAGCGCGATCGGCCGGCTCTGATCGATTCCCTTCATCAGCCTGACCGATAAATTGCCCAAAGATTTCCGACTTGCGGGGGCACCTTATTGACGGACAATCATTATATGTCCGAAATCAATTCCGCCCCAACAGGAGGACAGTGCATGACCGCCCCCGATCTCAAGACGCCCACCGACCTCAAGAGCAACGCCACCAAGTCGGTCGCAGAGGCCCTGAACGGCGCCCTGGCCGACAGCTTTGCCCTTTATCTCAAGACCAAGAATTTCCACTGGCACGTCTCCGGCCCGCATTTCCGCGACTATCATCTGATGTTCGACGAGCAGGCGACCGAGATTCTGGGCGTGACCGACCTGATCGCCGAGCGCGTGCGCAAGACCGGCAACACCACGCTGCGCTCGATCGGCGACGTCGCCCGTCACCAGAGCGTGAAGGACAATGATGCCGATTTCGTCAGCCCGGCCGACATGCTCAAGGAACTGCGCGACGACAACTTGGCGCTGGTCGAAACCTTCCGCGCGGTGAAGGCCGCCGCCACCGAAGCGGGCGACAATGCGACCGAAGGCATTGTCGACGACTGGACCGACCAGGCCGAACAGCGCGCCTGGTTCCTGTTCGAAGCCGCCCGCGGCGCCTGAAACTGAAAAGGGCCTCCCGGCAAGCCACCGGGAGGCCCTTCTATATGCGATTGCCTAAAAGCCGTTCGCTTCGAGCCTGTCGAAAAGCGTAAAGCGCTACGCCTCGTCCACCACCCCGATCGCCACGATCTCGATCGCGCCGTCCTTGCCGGCAAAATCGACCGCCTCGCCGATCTCGGCATCCATCATCGCGCGGGCGAGCGGTGCGGAAAAGCTGATCCGACCCTCATGCGGATCGGCCTCGTCATCACCGACGATCGCCACGGTCTTTTCCTGGCGGTTCAGCCGATAGGTCACCCGCGTCCCGAACGCGACCGCTTCGCCATCCGCCGCCGGGCGCAATTCCGCCGTCGCCAGCCGCGTGCGCCAATAGCGCAACACCCGCTTGTGCTTCTTGGCGGCCTCCTCGTCCATCGCCGCGGTGTCGATCGCTTCCAGCGCTGCCACCTGCTCCTGCGTCAGCCGCAATCCGCGCGCCGTGACCCAATTGGGGCCGGGCGGGATCGGCAGCTCGAACTTGGGCTCCATATGCTCATCGTCGCTTTCGCGACGAAAGGCGACACTCATCTTGCCTCTCCAGAATTTCAGTAATGCGGGACGACGGGACCGAACCGGTGGGTCAATCCTCGTCGAACAGGCCCGCAAGCTGTTCAACCATCGTGCCGCCCAATTGTTCGGCGTCCATGATGGTCACGGCGCGACGATAGTAACGGGTGACGTCATGGCCGATGCCGATCGCCACCAACTGCACCGGCGACCTATTCTCGATCCAGTCGATCACCTGGCGCAGATGCCGTTCCAGATAGGTGCCGCTATTGACCGACAGGGTGCTGTCGTCGACCGGCGCCCCGTCGGAAATCACCATCAATATGCGCCGCTCCTCGGGCCGCGCGATCAAGCGCGCATGCGCCCATAGCAGCGCTTCGCCGTCGATATTTTCCTTCAGCAGCCCTTCGCGCATCATCAGGCCCAGATTCCTGCGCGCCCGGCGCCAGGGTTCGTCGGCCTTCTTGTAGATGATGTGGCGCAGGTCGTTGAGCCGCCCCGGCATGGGCGGACGCCCCGCCGCCAGCCAGTCCTCGCGACTCTGTCCGCCCTTCCAGGCGCGCGTAGTGAAGCCAAGGATTTCGGTCTTCACGCCGCAGCGTTCCAGCGTGCGGGCCATGATGTCGGCGCTGATCGCGGCGATGCTGATCGGCCGGCCGCGCATCGATCCTGAATTGTCGATCAACAGGGTGACGACGGTGTCGCGGAACTCGGTGTCGCGCTCGATCTTGTAGGTCAGCGACCGGGTCGGGTCGATCACGATCCGCGCCAGCCGCGCCGCGTCGAGAATCCCTTCCTCCTGGTCGAAATCCCACGATCGCAGCTGCTGCGCCATCAACCGGCGCTGCAACCGGTTGGCGAGCTTGGTGACCGCGCCCTGCAAGGACACAAGCTGCTGGTCCAGGAAGCCGCGCAGACGGTTCAGCTCATCCTCGTCGCACAGGTCGTCGGCGGTGACGACCTCGTCATGCTTCTGAGTATAGGATTTATAGTCGAAACCGGGGGGCAGGTCGGACGTCGGCCGATTGGGCCGCACCGGCATCATGCCTTCCTCGCCCATATCGTCGGCGCCGTCTTCCGCGTCGGCGTCGAACTCCTCGCTATAGTCGGTGTCGCCCTCTTCGGTCTCGCCGCCCTGATCCTCGGAGCGGGCTTCGGCGTTCATGTCGCTGTCGCCCGATTCCTCCTGGCCGGAATCGCCTTCTTCCTGCTCTTCCTCCTTGTCCTCACCCTCATCCTCGGGCTCGGGGTCGTCGGTTTCGGGCGGCACGTCGGCATCGACCAGCTGCAGATGCTCCAGCATCGCCTGGGTCAGCTTCTGGAAGGCACGCTGGTCGTCGATCGCCAGGCCCAGCGCATCCAAGTCGGTGCCGGCCTTGTCCTCGATCCACTGGTCGACCAGCTTCATCGCCGGCTGCAATTCCTCGGGCACCACCTGGCCGGTCAGCCGCTCGCGCACCTTGAGCGCCAGCGCGGTCGACAGCGGCACCTCGTCCGCCGCCCGCGCCCGGCGGATCGGATCGGACTTCAGGCGCATCGCCAGCGCCTCATTGAGGTTCGCGCGCACGCCCTCCAGCGCCCGCGATCCGATCGCCTCGACCCGCGCCTGCTCGACCGCGTCGAACACCGCGCGCGCTACCGCCTCGCCCGGCGCCATCGCATTGTGCAGCCTGGCATTATGGTGGCGCAGCTTCAGCGCATTGGCGTCGGCAAAGCCGCGCGCCAGTGCCACCTGATCGGCGGGCAAGGCGCGGCTGGGCGTCGGCACCTTGATCGCCTTGCCCACCATGTGCGGCGTGTCGGCGGTGAAGCTCACCTCCACCTCCATGTCGCGCGTCATCGCCCGCGCAGTACCGGCCAGCACATCCTTGAAGGCGTCGAGGGGGGAACGTTCGGTCATGGCAAGTCCTTCAGCGCGGCGATGCAGGCCGCACGCAGCGGCGGCAGGTCACGCTGGATCGTGATGAGAATGTAACGGAGGTCGATCGAGTCATATTCATGCCGCAGGACATTGCCCAGGCCGCGAATGGCCCTGGCGGGGATTGCAGGCGCAATCTCCTCCATCCGGTCCTCGCCGATCTTGATCACCGCTTCGGTTATCCGTTGCAGGCAGCGTTCGCAGGCATCCACCGTCTTGCGATCGGCGATGAAGGCCTCGATCGCCATGTCGCCGACATAGGAACGGGCCGCGTCGATATTCTCGACAATATCCTGCAACCTCTGGGCTTCGCGGCTAGAAGACACAGACGCGATCCCGATCGATCTCGTGTTGCAGTCGTGCCTTGCGGGCCGGTTCGGTCACCATGTCGACGGCGACGCCCAGCGCCTCGCGCACCGCTTCGCCGATCGCGGCCACCTCGAACAGGCCGATCCGGCCATCATCGACCAGCTTGGCCGCGACATCGACATCGGAATCCGGCCGCTGTTCGCCCCGCGCGGTCGATCCGAACAAGGACAGGCTCACCACCCCCATGGCCCGCAATTGGGCTTCATGGGCTTTCAGGCGATCGATGGCGGTGTTCCTGTCCATATATCCATCATAATGCCAAGCGCGGGCGCGGGCCAGCGTTCACCGGCCCTCCGGATCGTTCACGCGCGGCACGGCGACGGTCTCGATCTGCGTCTCGACCTCGCTCATCAGCTTGTGGACCGGGCATTTGGCCGCGACCGCGATCAGCCTGTCATGCTGCTCGTCGCTCATCGGGCCGGTCACGGCGATGCGGGTGGTCAGCTTGTAGATGCCGGCCCGCTCCTGGCTCGCATCGCGCACCACGCCGACATGGATATTCTCGACCGGAATGCCGTTGCGCTGGGCATACCAGAGCATGGTCATCGCCTTGCAGGCGCCCAGTGCCGAATCATACAGGTCATGCGGGTCCGGCCCGGCGTCATGGCCGTCGGGCGCCGACATGTCGGCGACGATCTCATGCCCGCGGATGCTGATCCGGTGCGCACTGCCGCCTGTGGGGTCGATCCGTTCGACGACGATCATGGGTTCAGCCCTTTCGTTCAAGGGGCCGTGCGAAGGTTCAGTTCGCGCGGCTCGCCACGCTCTCGGGCAGATCCTTGCCAAAGACGCGCTGATAATATTCCGCCACCAGCGGCCGTTCCGCCTCATCACACTTGTTGAGGAAGCTCAGGCGGAAGGCGAAGCCGACATCCTTGAAGATCAGCGCATTCTGCGCCCAGCTGATCACGGTGCGGGGCGACATCACGGTCGAGATATCGCCGTTGATGAAGCCCTGGCGGGTCAGTTCCGCCACCTTGATCATGCTCTCGACCTCCTTGCGGCCGCCCTCATGGTCGTATTCGCCCGACTTCGCCAGCACCACCTGGGCCTCGGTCGCGGCGGGCAGGTAATTCAATGCCACCACCAGGTTCCAGCGGTCCATCTGGCCCTGGTTGATCTGCTGCGTGCCATGATAGAGGCCGGTCGTGTCGCCCAGGCCCACCGTGTTGGCGGTCGCGAACAGGCGGAAATGCGGGTTCGGCCGGATCACGCGATTCTGGTCGAGCAGCGTCATCTTGCCGTCGGTTTCCAGCACGCGCTGGATCACGAACATCACGTCCGGGCGGCCGGCATCATATTCGTCGAACACCAGGGCGACCGGGCGCTGCAGCGACCAGGGCAGCAGGCCTTCCTTGAATTCGGTGACCTGCTGGCCGTCCTTCAGCACGATCGCGTCGCGCCCGACCAGGTCGATGCGGCTGATATGCGCGTCCAGGTTGATGCGGATGCAGGGCCATTTCAGGCGCGCAGCGATCTGCTCGATATGGCTCGACTTGCCGGTGCCATGATAGCCCTGGACCATGACACGGCGGTTGAAGGCGAAACCGGCCAGGATCGCCAACGTGGTGTCCGGATCGAACACATAGGCGGGGTCGAGGTCGGGCACGCGCTCATCGGCCTGGGAAAAGGCCGGGACCTTCATGTCGATGTCGATGCCGAACATCTCGCGCACATCGACTTCGCGGTCGGGCGCCTCCATCAGCGTCTCGGAACGGGCATCGGGCTGGATGTTGGAAATGTCGGTCATGTCGTCATCATCTTCCTGCGAGTCACTCTCGCCCTAAACGATCGGGCAAGGGTGTGTCGAGACAGTGGGGGCTAGGCGGCCGGCGATCAAGCGGCCCATTCGGTCAGATTGGCCTCCTGTCCGACCAGTGCCAGCCCATGGGCGATCGATGTCAGCTCGCCGCCGGTGGCGATCCGGTCATGGCCGAAGCGGCGGAAGAAGATGTCGCGGATCGCCGGGATCAGCGACGATCCGCCGGTCAGGAACACCCGGTCGATGCTTTCCGGGGCGACATTGGCCTTGGCCAGCGCCTTGTCGACGGTCGCCTCGATCGCGGCGATGTCGGCCGCGATCCAGCGCTCGAAATCGCCGCGCGCGACCTCGGTCTCGATTCTGATGCCGCCGCCTTCGAAGCGGAAGGTGGCGCTGTCCGCGTCCGATAAGGCCCGCTTCAGTGCGCCGACCGCGTCATAGAGCGGATAGCCCAGTTCCTTCTCGATCACCGTGATCATCCGGCCGATCGCGGCGGGATCGCGCGCCGCCTTCTGCAATTTGGCCAGCTCGTCCATCGTCCGCCGGTTGCGCATCAGCGCCAGGCGCGACCAGTCGGCGAAATCGGCGAAATAGCTGCGCGGTATCTCCAGCTCCTTGCCGAAGGAGGTGTAGGCGCCGCCCTTGCCCAGCATCGGCAGCACCAACTGGTCCATGATGCGATAATCGAACCGGTCGCCGGCGAGGCCGATACCCGCCGATCCCAGCGGCACGCAGCGCCGCGCCGCGCCCGGCGCCTCGACCCGCACCAGCGAAAAGTCGCTGGTGCCGCCGCCGAAATCCGCGACCAGGATGGTCGCCGCGCTGTCGAGCCGGCTGGCATAGCTGAACGCCGCGCCCAGCGGCTCATAGACATAATGGATCTCGCTGCCGAAGCCGGCGAACATCGCGTCATAGCGTTGCCGCGCCAGCGCCTCGTCGGGCCGGGCGCCGGCATATTCGACCGGCCGGCCGACGACGATCCGCTCCGGCCTTTTGTCCAGCGTGCCGCCGGCATGGCCGATCATCTTCCCTAGAAACATCTGCCCCAGTTCCTCGAAGCGATAGCGTTTCTCGAAGATGCTGGCGCTCTCGAAAATCGGGCTGGCCGCCACCGACTTGAAGGATTGCAGGAACCGGCTGTCCTCGGGAAATTCCAGATATTCACTGATCGCCCACGGGCCGGCCTCATGCGCCATGCCGCCCTTCACATGGCTGTCATGCCAGAAACACAGGGCAGACCGGAACACCGCGCCGGTCGCCTGCGCACCGGCAAATTCGACCAGCTCCGACTGGCCGGCATCGGCGATGGCGGCGACGCTGTTGGTCGTGCCGAAATCAAGGCCCAGCGCGCGCGGCTGATCCTGCATGGGGTCTCTCCGGGAAAATCGAGGGCCGGGCGCTATGACAGCGTCATTCCGGCGCGGCAAGGCCATCCTGTCCTACATCTGGGCGGGATGCCAGACCGGAATGGAACGCAAATATCCCAAGTCAGGCGAACACCGGCGCCTTGCGCAGATGGCCATAGGCCTCGATCACATTCTGCAGCTGCCCCTCCTTGGTGCGGTCGCCGCCATTATGGTCGGGATGATAGCGGCGAAGCAATTCGGTGTAACGGGTGCGCAGCGCCTTGCGGTCGGCGTCGATCGGCAGGCCCATCACCGACAGCGCCTTGCGATCCTCGGATGACAGGAACTGGCCGTCCTGCCGCACCTGCGCATCGGCCCGCGCCTTGGCGACCCGCTCCTTGAACTTGGCGCCGATCGCATCGAGCGGATCCTGGAAGTCCGACCATTTGGGCGGCGGGCTGGCGGCATTGCTGGAAAAGGCGCGGGTCTCCCGCTCCCAGCCGGCATAGGGGCGCTGGGCCGCGGCAATCTCTTCCGGGCTCATGCCGGTGAAGAAATTATAGCCCTGGTTGAAGGCGCGGACATGGTCCAGGCACAGCCAGCGCCATTGCGGCCCCTCGTGATGCGATCGGTGGCCTTCCTGCAATGGCGCGCGAAATTCGCCCGGTTCCGGGCAACCGGGCACGGCGCAGGGGCGGTCGCTTTCCACGCGGCCATGGAAACGGTTGAAACGACGGGTCGAGAAGGGATCGCTGCTCAAGATTGTCCTGATGGAATGGCTGGCAAAGCAGCCTATATAGGGCGCATGACCACCGACCTCAAAGGCCCTGTCGCCACCGAAATCGAGGCGCGGCTGCGCGCCGCCCTGACGCCTGCCCATCTCGCCGTCATCGACGACAGCGAAAAGCATCGCGGCCATGCCGGCCATGACGGCTCGGGCGAAAGCCATTTCACCGTGGAAATCGTCGCCGAACGGTTCGTCGGCCAGAGCCGCGTCGCCCGGCAGCGCCTGGTCAATGCCGCCCTCGCCGACCTGCTGCGCGACAAGGTCCATGCCCTCGCGATCAAGGCCCGCGCGCCCGGAGAAGTCTGACCACAACGACAGGAGCCGTCCCATGTCGAGCGACAATGTGCTGCTGCAGACGATTACGCCAACAACCCATGATCTGGGCGATTTCAAGGTGCATCGCGCGCTCCCGGCGAAGGAGCGGACCATGGTCGGCCCCTTCATCTTCTTCGATCAGGCGGGGCCGGCGCTATTGCCGACGGGGGAGGGGGTGGACGTCCGCCCCCATCCCCACATCAACCTCGCCACCGTCACCTACATGCTGGAAGGGACGTTCCTCCACCGCGATTCGCTCGGCACGCAGCAGTTGATCGGCCCCGGTGCGGTCAATCTGATGACCGCGGGCAAGGGCATCGTCCATTCGGAACGCACCCCGCCCGCCGATCGCGGCCATGACAAGAGATTGCTGGCGATCCAGACCTGGCTCGCCTTGCCGGAGCGCGACGAGGAATGCGACCCGGCCTTCGAGCATGTCGAGGGTGGCGGCCTGCCGGTGCTGGAGGATCATGCCTCCTGGGCGCGGGTCATCATGGGCACGCTCTGGGGCGAGACGGCACAGGTCTCGACCTATGCCGACACCATCTATGCCGATATCCAGCTGCGTCCCGGCGGTTCCATCCCGGTCGATGCCATCGCGGAAGAGAGGGCGCTCTATCTCTGGCAGGGATCGGCGACGCTCGACGGCGTCGATCTGCTGCCCCAGACCCTCTATGTGCTGCGCCCCGGCGTGCCCGCGACGCTTCACAGCGACCATGGCGCCAATCTGGTCCTGTGCGGTGGCGAGGCATTCGTGACCCCGCGCCATGTCTGGTGGAATTTCGTGTCCTCAACCAAGGACCGGCTGATGCAGGCGCGCGAGGATTGGGAGGCGATGCGCTTCCCGCTCATTCCGGGCGACGATCAGGAATTTATCCCGATCCCGCAGGGCCGGCCCAAGACCGTCAGCTACCCCTGACGGTTCGGGTCGCCCCGGATCTTCTTACTCCACGAAGGTCAGCGAGAGATTCTCGGCATTCTTGGGAATGTCGATCCGGCTTTCGTTGATCGACGCTTCCTCGCCGGGCTTCAGCCGGGCCTTGTCCGCCTTGGTGGTCCAGCTGAACACCAGCCGGTTCTGGCGGTCGCGCAGCTGCACCAGCACCGGCGGCACCGGCAGCGCCTGCTTGCCGCTGTTCACGATCCGCGCGCCAAAGGCGAAATATTCCTCGCCGGTCGGCAGCTTGCGCCGCTCGGCAGGCTTGGAAAGATAGAAGAGCAGGTCCGGATCGCCCTCTTCGGCGACCAGGCCCATATTCACGGCCCAGGCCGGCGGCCCGAAATAATGGAGCGCAGCGCCGGCGGCCGCGACCAGCAGGAAGAAGAGGACGGCAGCCCAGGTCAGCAGCTTGGCGCCATTGCGCCGACGCTTGGCCGGCAGTGACGGCGGCGGTGGCACCTCTTCGGCCGGCTGCGATACGCCGGCATAAATGTCGTCGAACCGGTAATCGGGCGCGATCGCCGGCGTCGGCTCGGCCGCAGGTTCGATCGGCGGCGGTGCAGCGGCCTCCGGCTGCGCGGGTGCGACCGGTTCCGGCTCGGGCGCCGGCGTGAATCGCATCGGCGCTTCGGCAGGCGCCGCTTCCACTGGGGGCGGCGGTGGCGGAGGAGCGGGCGGCGGCGCAACCGGCGCGGGAGTGGCCGGTTCGGGCGCCTCTTCGCGCGGCGCGGGGGCGGGGCCTTCCTGGAACCAGCTATGCTTGCAGGCGGCGCACCGCACCTGGCGTCCGTCCGGGCCGACGGCGGTGTCGGGCACGATGTAGCGCGTCGCGCAATTGGGGCACACCAGGATCATTCTGCTTCATAGGCATGGCAGGGACTCTAGGGCAAGAGTCTGAAACACAGACCCGCTCATGGGCGCGACTCGCGGCATTGCGCGGGATAGTTTGTCGGCCTGCCCTTTACGCGTCCCCGCCGCCTGTGCCATGGCAGGGCTTCGGGGAAGCAGGGAGCGCATCGGCGCCACACGTCACTTATGTCGGCCATCGTCCAGTTCGAAAATGTCGGCCTGCGCTATGGTCTGGACAGCGAGACCCTGTCCGACGTCAGCTTCTCGCTCAACAGCGGCGATTTTTATTTCCTCACCGGCAGCTCGGGCGCGGGCAAGACATCCCTGCTCAAGCTCCTTTATCTCGCCCAGCGGCCCAGTCGCGGCGTGATCCGCCTGTTCGGCGAGGATGTGGTGACGCTCCCCCGCAAGCGCCTGCCCGGCTTTCGCCGCCGCATCGGCGTCGTGTTCCAGGATTTCCGGCTGGTCCCGCATCTGTCCGCCTATGACAATATCGCCCTGCCGCTGCGGGTCGCGGGCATGGAGGAAAGCGAGATCGACGCGCCGGTCAGCGAAATGCTGAACTGGGTCGGGCTGGGCGATCGCGGTCAGGCGCGGCCCGCCACCCTGTCGGGCGGGGAGCAGCAGCGCGTCGCCATCGCCCGCGCGGTGATCGGCCGGCCGGAGATTCTGGTCGCCGACGAACCGACCGGTAACGTCGACGCGGACATGGCCCGCCGCCTGATGACCCTGTTCGAAGCGCTCAACCGCCTGGGCACCACCATCGTCGTCGCCACCCATGACCTGCCGCTGATGGCCCAGGTGGCGAGCGCGCAGATGATGCGGCTGGACAAGGGGCGGCTGGCCGATCCGACCGGTGCGCTGCGCTATCCGCCCCGCCCGCAGGGCGGCGCCTGATGGCCGGAGGCAATCGTCGCAGCGCGGCCGCCGCGCGCCATCGCCTGCTGCCCGCCGGTCGGGTGGCGGGGCCGATGCCCTGGATCATCGCGATCATGATGTTCCTGACCGTGCTGGCCGCTGCTGCGGGCCTGGGCCTTGGCACCGCCGTCCGCGCGATGAGCGCCGATCTTGCCGGCCGCGCCACGGTTCAGGTGGTGGAGTCCGATGCGCAGCAGCGCGACCGTCTCTCCGCCCGTGTGCAACAGGCGCTGCGCGGCAATCGCGATGTGCGCCAGGTCGCACCGGTCCCGGCCGCGACGCTGGCGCAGCAACTGCGTCCCTGGCTCGGCGCAGACGTGACCAGCGGCGACCTGCCGATCCCGGCGCTGATCGACGTCAGCCTGACGCCGGGCAATGCGGCGGCCAAGGTCGACCGGTTGCGCCGGTCGCTCGCCACCCTGTCGCCCAGCCTGCGGGTCGAACCCCATGCCGCCTTCCTCGCGCCGCTCGCCGGACTGCTCACGGCGCTGGGCTGGCTGTCGGGCGGGCTGGTTCTGCTGATGGGGCTCGCCACCGGGGCCGTCGTCGTGCTGGCGGCGCGCGGCGCGCATGACAGCCATCGCACCACGATCGAGGTGCTGCACCTGATGGGCGCGACCGATGTGCAGATCGCCCGGCTGTTCCAGCGCCGGATCGCGCTCGACGCCACCATGGGCGGCGCATTGGGCTTTTCCTTCGCCGTGCTGGTGATCCTGCTGATCGGCGCACGCCTGTCGGCCACCGGATCGCAGCTGATGGGCGCCGTCGCCTTGCCCTGGAGCAGTTGGGCGCTGCTCGCGGCGCTGCCGATTGCCGGCATTCTCCTGTCGACGCTCACCGGCCGCTGGACCGTGCTGCGCGCGCTCGGGCGCTCGCTATGATCGTCCGCCTGATCGCCGTTACGCTGCTCGGCTGGATGCTGGGCTTTGCCTGGTTCGCGATGTTCCTGCCCCAGCCACTCGACGGGCGACAGACCGACGCGATCGTCGTGCTGACCGGCGGCGCCGGCCGGATCGACCGGGGGCTGGCCCTGCTGCAGGAAGGCGCGGCCAAGCGCATGCTGATTTCGGGCGTCGACCGCTCGGTCCGCCCGGTCGAACTGGCGGCTGAATATAAGACCCGGCTGTCGCTCTTCACCTGCTGCATCACCTTGGGGCGCGAGGCGATCGATACCCGCTCCAACGCGATCGAGACGGCGCGCTGGCTGGAGCGGCGCGATTATAAGAGCGTCCGCCTCATCACCACCGACTGGCATATGCGTCGTTCCGCGCTCGAACTGCGTCAGGCGCTTCCGGGCCGCATCAACCTTGTCTATGACGCGGTGCCCAGCCGTCCCAGCCTCACCATATTGGTGCGGGAATATAATAAATATCTCGCGCGCCGCGTCGCCGCGCTCTTTGGTATCTGATCCATGACCCTGTTCACTGCCCTTCGCTCGCTCATCTTCATGCTGGCCTTCTATGTCGGCACGGCCTTCTTCGTGCTGGCGGCCGTCATCGGCGGGATGTTCAAGCCCGCGCATGTCCAGTCGGCGGCGACCGGCTGGAGCCGATTTCATCGCCTCTGTGTGCGCTGGATTTTGGGGCAGCGGATCGTGGTCGATGGCGACCTGCCGATCGGTCCCTATCTCTACATCATCAAGCATGAATCGATGTTCGAGACGATCGACCTGCTCTGCCTGTTCGACCGGCCGGTGATCGGCGCGAAGCGCGAATTGCTCGACATTCCCTTCTGGGGCGGCATCGCCCGGCGCTACGGCCTGATCCCGATCGAGCGGACCGCCGGCGCCAGCGCGCTGCGAACCTTGCGCGCTTCAGCCAAGGACGCCGTGGCGCAGGGGCGGGCGGTCTGCCTCTTCCCCGAAGGCACGCGCGTCCCCCATGGTGAAGCGCCGCCGCTCAAGTCGGGCTTTGCCGGTCTCTACAGCCTGCTCGGCCTGCCGGTGGTGCCGATCGCGATCGACAGCGGCGTCGTCTCGCCGCGCGGCAAGTTCCTCAAGCGCCCCGGCACCATCACCTACAAGGTGGGTGAGATCGTCCCCACCGGCCTCGATCGCAAGGAGGCCGAGATTCGTGTCCACGCCGCGATCAACGCGCTCAATTGAACAGATTCGCAAAGCGCCCTTGGCGCTTTGCTAAGCCCGCGCGGCGCCTGAGCGTTTCAAGCTGCTGATGCGTAAGCATCATGGCAGCTTGCTATCAATGCGACCGGCCGAAGTCGGGCTTGGCGTCGTCCTGGCCCTGTTCGATGATCGACCGGCGGATCGCGCGGGTGCGGGTGAACAGGTTGAACAGGGTGTCGCCGTCATTCCAGCGGATCGCCCGCTGTAGGGTCGACAGATCCTCCGAGAAACGCTGCAGCATTTCCAGCACCGCCTCCTTGTTCGCCAGGAACACGTCGCGCCACATGGTCGGGTCTGACGCGGCGATGCGGGTGAAGTCGCGGAAGCCACCGGCCGAATATTTGATCACCTCGCTCTGGGTGACATTCTCCAGGTCGCTGGCCGTGCCGACGATCGTATAGGCGATCAGGTGCGGCAAATGGCTGGTCACCGCCAGCACCAGGTCATGATGCGCCGGGTCCATCGTCTCGACATCGGCGCCGACCCGGCGCCACAGTTCCGACACCCGCTCGACCGCCGCCGGATCGGCATCGGCGGGCGGGGTGATGATCGACCAGCGGCCCTTGAACAGGGTGGCAAAGCCCGCTTCCGGCCCGCTATTTTCGGTGCCGGCCACCGGATGCGCCGGAATGATGATGCGGCCGGGCAGGGCGGCGTTGAGCTGCGCCAGCACGTCCGCCTTGCACGAACCCACGTCGCTGATGATCGCGTCGGCCGGCAACTCGTCGGCAATCTCCGCCGCTGCCGCGCCCATGGCGCGCACCGGCACGCACAATATCACCAGTTCGGCGTCGGTCACCGAAGCGCCGGCCGTATCGGTGATGTCGTCGCACAGGTCGATGCGCCGCGCGGTTTCGCGCACGGCGGGGTCGGCATCATGGCCGGTGACGCGGACGGTGGGCATATATTCGCGGATCGCCCGCGCCAGCGAGGATCCGATCAGGCCAAGGCCGATGATGGTGACACGGGAAAAGGGCAGCATCGCGTCAGGCCGCCTCCGCCATGGCGCGCAGCTTGGCGGCGACGGCGCGGGTTTGTTCCTCGGTGCCGATGGTGATGCGCAGGCCGTTGGGCAGACCCTGACCCGGCAGCCAGCGGGTGGCATAGCCCTCGTCCCACAGCCCCTTCATCGCTGCCTCGGCGGTCAGCTTGCCGTCGAACAGGATCAGCAGGAAATTGGTGCGGCTCGGCACCGCGCGCAGGCCATGGTTGGAGAGGGACGCGATCTCGCCCGCCAGCCATTCGCGCCATAGCGCATTATGGGCGCGGCTCGCCTCGACCCATTCATGGTCGTGGATCGCAGCGACCGCAGCGGCCTGGCCGGCGGTGGTCACGTTGAACGGCGCGCGGATACGGTGGAGGATGTCGATGACGTCCTGGCTGGCATAGCCCCAGCCGATCCGTTCGGCCGCCAGGCCATAGATTTTCGAGAAGGTGCGGGTGACGAACACGTTGCTGGCGGTCTTCGCCAGTTCCAGCCCCGCATCATCCTCATCCGCGTCCAGATATTCGGCATAGGCCTGGTCGAGCACGAACAGGATATCGGGGCGCAGCCCGGCGTGCAGCCGCGCAATCTCTTCCCGGCTGGTCATGGTGCCGGTGGGATTGTTGGGATTGGCAAGGAAGACGACCTTGGTCTTCTCCGTCACCGCCGCCAGCAGGGCGTCGACATCGGTGGCATAATCGGCGTCGGGCGCCTCGATCGGCGTCGCGCCGACGCGGCGGGCGGCAATGTCATAGACCGAAAAGCCGTAGCGGACATAAAGCACTTCGTCGCCCGGCCCGGCATAGGCGCTGGCGGCGATGTGCAGCAGTTCGTCCGACCCGGTGCCATAGATGATGCGCGCCGGATCAAGCCCATGGACCGCACCGATCGCCTCGCGCAGCTTGGCCGCGCCCGGATCGGGATAGGTGGCCAGGTCCGCCGTCGCCGCCACCAGCGCCGCGCGGGCGGCCGCACCGGTGCCGAGCGGGTTCTCGTTGGCGGACAGCTTGATCAGCGGCCGGCCGTCATCGGCGGCGGACTTGCCCGGCACATAGGCATGAATGCCGAGAATCCAGTCCTTGGGGGCGGGTTTTGCTGCAGCGTCGCTCATGGAGCGCGGCTTTAGCGGCTTCCGCGCCAAAGGCAAAGCGGCTGGATCAGCGCGGCGCAGCCAATTCCTGCCGCGCCAGTTCGCGTTGGGCACGGAACACCGGATCGGACTGCAACCGCGCATAGGTGGCCGATGCCACGACCCGGCCGGCCAGCGTGTCGCTCAGCCAATGGGCGCGACAGATGACCCGGCTCTCGCCAAATTCATAACCGCGCTTGAGCAGGGCATCCTGCTTGTCGGGCATGACGTCGGTCAGGACCAGCGCCAGCATCCAGCCGATCGCGGTATGGCCCGATGGATAGGAGCCGTCCTTGCGCAGCATCGGCTCGTCCTGTGGGCGGCAGGTATTGCCGTCATGCTCCACGAACGGGCGCACCCGCTGATAATGACCCTTGGCGCGCGAGGTGGAGAAGGCGGCGTCGGCCGCCGCGCGGCGCAGCAACATGGTCAGGTGCGGGTGAGTGCCGTCCGACAGCGACAGGCCGGCGATCGGCTCGAACGACTGGACCATGTGCGGCCAGCCCAGGTCCGCATCCGACGCGGCCAGCGCCTGGCGATCGGCCGGCGCGGCGAGCGCGGCGCGATAGGCTTCCTCGTCGGCCGCCTTGGCGGCGGTGCCGGGGGCGGGCGGGGGCGGCAGCAGGGTCAGGCTGTTGGGCAGGGCGGCGGGGTCGAGATAGCCGCGCGGAAAGGGGATGGCCTTGGTCAGTTGCCCGACCGCCTCGATCGTGGTCGGCGGCACCGGGGCGCTGGCCGACGGCGGCGTGGCGGTGGTCGCACAGCCGCTGACCAGCAGGATCGATGCCAGAAGGAATGTCTGTTTTTGGAGTGTGCGCATCGCCTGTCCGCCTTTTGCTTTGGGGCCTGACGCCCGGCCCTATCAGCAGGGGCAGGGCGCGACCATCGGTGCTTGTCCCGATAGGCGGCAGCGGTGCAACCCTCAAGCGCGCTTGCCGATCCCCTTCTCGATCAACGCGTTGGCGATGTCGGCAATCTCCTGCGCCGGCCGGCTGTCGTCCCACACGCCATAGCGCAGCCCCAGGAACACATTCATCCCCATGATCGCCCAGGCATGGACCTCTTCCACGTCCGCGCGCACGTCGCCCTGCTGCGCAGCTTTCTTCAGGCGCGCGGCCATGCGAGTGGCGGTATTCTCATAATGGGCGCGATAGGCGGCCTGGTCGACGAACTCGGCCTCGTCGATGATGCGGTAGATTTCCTTGTGGGCGCGGGCGAACTCCAGGAAGCTCAGCAGGCCGATCCGCTCTGCCTCGATCCCGTTGCGCGCATCGGCGATGCGGGGCGAGACATAGTCGCGCACCTGGCCCGACATGTCGTTGACCAGCGCGCGGAAAATGTCGTCCTTGCTGTCGAAATAGGTGTAGAAACTGCCCAGCGCGCAGCCCGCCCGGCGGGTGATGCCGCTGATCGACCCGTCGTGAAATCCCTTTTCGCCAAACTCCTCGGCCGCCGCCGACAGCAGCGCGCGAAGCGTGCGTTCGCCCCGCGCGGTGCGCGGCGCCTTGTCGTCGCGTCTCTCATCCCGTGGGGAAGCCGGATCGGTCATGCTCTCTCCATCTGCCTGCCAATACGTGCCTTTTCAATCATTTGAGGACGTCTGGTGGCCTTGTTCGCCGTCCCTCATATTTGAAGTTGAAAGCTGGTTCAACTTTCATTATTCAAAGGGCAAGCAGATTGGCTACCCGGATGACCGGGGGCCGCTTCAGGAGAGGAAACGCCGATGAAGGCCCATCACAGCATTCGTGCCCTTGCCCTCGCATCCGCCGCCTGGACCGGCGCGATGGCATGTCCCGCCTTCGCGCAGGACGCGTCGGCGCCCGCCGCCGACACCGAAGAGGCCGGCATCATCGTCACTGCCCGTCGGCGTGAGGAAACGCTGGTGTCGGTGCCGATCGCGGTCAGCGCCTTCTCTGGCGCTGATCTGGAACGGGGCGGGGCGATCGACATCAGCGACCTCGCCAATGTCACCCCCAACACCACGCTGGAGGCGTCGCGCGGCACCAATTCGACGCTGACCGCCTTCATCCGCGGCGTCGGCCAGCAGGATCCGGTTTCCGGCTTCGAACAGGGCGTGGGCATCTATCTCGACGATGTCTATCTCAACCGGCCGCAGGGCGCGCTGCTCGACATCTATGACGTCGAACGGATCGAGGTGTTGCGCGGGCCGCAGGGCACGCTCTATGGCCGCAACACGATCGGCGGCGCGGTCAAATATGTCACGAAGATGCTGCCGCAGGACTTCTCGCTCAAGCTCAAGGGCAGCTATGGCAGCTATGATCAGGCCGATGGCATCATCAGCGTGTCGGCGCCGATCGGCGACCTGATGCGCGTCGGTGGTGCCTTTGCCCGCCTGTCGCGCGGCGGCTTCGGCAAGAATCTCACCACCGGGCAGGATAATTATAACAAGGATATCTGGGCTGGCCGCGCCACCTTCGAAATGGGCGGCTATGGCGCCCCGGTGCTGATGCGCATCACCGGCGACTATACCAAGGACAACAGCAATCCGCGTGGCGGCCACCGTCTGATTCCGGGGCAGGCCTCGGGCGCGCCGGTGTTGGACGATGTGTTCGACACCCGCGGCGGGCTGGTCGATCCCAAGCAATATGTGAAGTCCTACGGCCTGTCGATGAACCTGACGGCCGAACTCAATGATGCGGTGACGCTGCGCTCGATCAGCGCCTGGCGCAAGGATGACAGCGCCTCCCCGATCGACTTCGACGCGCTCCCCGCCGTCGATGTCGATGTGCCGGCCTATTACAAGAACGAACAGCTCAGCCAGGAATTCCAGCTGCTCTACGACAAGGGTCGTCTGCACGGCATGGTCGGCTTCTATTATCTTGATGCCAGCGCCGACACCCAGTTCGATACCCGCATCTTCACCACCGTGGCCGGGCTGACCGCCTTCACCCAGGCCAATGTCGATACCGAAACCTATGCCGTGTTCGGCGACATGAGCTTCGACCTGACCGATCAGCTCAGCCTGTCGGCCGGTGGCCGCTATACCTGGGACACGCGCCGGGCCAATATCCTGCGGCAAAGCTATCTGGGCGGCGGCTCGCCGGTGTTCGACGGGGCGGGCATTCCCTTTGGTGCGCCCAGCACCAATTTCCGTGGCGAACGCGAGTTCAAGAAATTCACGCCGCGCTTCTCGGTCAGCTACAAGCCGACCGCCGATCACAATATCTATGCCAGCTATTCCAAGGGCTTCAAGGGCGGCGGCTTCGACCCGCGCGGGGTCGGCACCAACGCGCCCGACCTCAATGGCGATGGCATCCGTCAGGACAGCGAAATTGCCTCCTTCCTCAGCTTCGCGCCCGAACAGGTCGACAGCTATGAAGTCGGCTACAAGGGCAATCTGATGGACGGCGCCCTCTATGTCGCGGTCGCCGGCTTCTATGCCGATTACAAGGATGTGCAGATCCCCGGCTCGGTCGCCTGCACCGTCAATGTCGGCGGCGTGCCCACCCCCTCCTTCTGCGGTGTCGTGTCCAACGCCGGCAAGGCGCGCTTCAAGGGGCTGGAGTTCGAAAGCAATGCCCGCCTTGGCCGCGATATCTTCAGCGGCGGCGACCGCCTGAACCTGCAGACCGCGATCGGCTTCATCGACGCCGATTATCGCGAATATATCGCCAATATCGCCAGCGTGCCGACCGATGTCGCCGACTATCGCCGGGTCCAGAACACGCCGAAATGGACCGCCAGCGGCACGCTCAGCTACAATGTCCCGGTGGGCGATGGCAGCCTCTATTTCGGCAGCACCGTCTCCTGGCGCTCCAAGACCTATCAGTTCGAAATCCCCAACCCCTATATCGATCAGAAGGGCTATGCGCTGTGGGATGCGAGCCTGGTCTATACCGCGCCCAGCGATCGCTGGAGCATCGGCGTCCATGGCAAGAACCTGCTCGACAAGGAATATAAGACCTCGGGCTATACCTTCGTCGCGGCCAATCCGGTGACCGGCGCGATCATCAACAATGCGGCCGGCTATCCCACCCCGTCGCTGGGGACGGAAGGCACGCTGACCGCCTTCTACGGCAACCCGCGCCAGGTGTTCGTGACCGGGTCGGTCAAGTTCTAAGCTGCGTTTCCCATCCGTTCGGTTCGAGCTTGTCGAGAACCGTTGCATAACCGGCTTCTCGACTTGGCTCGAAGCGAACGGAAAATTTGGTATCAGGCCCGCATGACCGACCGAACCTCTTCCCCCGCCTATCGCGGCGTCGTGCTGGCGATGCTGCTGCTGGTCTATACCTTCAACTTCCTCGACCGGCAGATCCTGGGCATCCTCGCCGGCCCGATCAAGGCGGAGCTGGGGCTGACCGATACCCAGCTCGGCGCGCTGGGCGGCATCGCCTTCGCGCTGCTCTATTCGACGCTGGCGATCCCGCTGGCGCTGCTCGCCGACCGGACCAGCCGCACCTGGGTCATCACCGTCAGCCTCGCCATCTGGAGCGGCTTCACCGCGCTCTGCGGCATGGCCGGCAATTTCATGCAGATGTTCCTGTTCCGCATCGGCGTCGGCGTGGGGGAGGCGGGCGGCGTCGCCCCCTCCTATGCCGTCATCTCCGACTATTTCCCACAGCATCAGCGCGCCCGCGCCCTCTCCATCTATTCGCTCGGCATTCCGCTGGGTTCGGCCGGCGGCGTGCTGCTGGGCGGCTATATCGCCCAGACCGTCGAATGGCGCACGGCCTTCATCGCGGTCGGCATCATGGGCATCCTCATCGCGCCGCTCTTCCGCCTGCTGGTGCGCGAACCGGCCCGGCCGGTGCAGGCGGGCACACCCGTGCCGGTCAGCGCCGTGTTCGGCATTCTCGCGGCCAAGCGCAGCTTCTGGTTCCTGGCATTGGGTGCCGCGTGCAGCTCGATGTGCGGCTATGGCGTCGCCTTCTGGCTGCCCAGCCTGTTGATGCGCAGCTTCGGCCTCGACCTTATGGGCGCGGGCCAGTTCCTGGGCGGACTGCTGCTTTTGGGCGGGGTCGCGGGCGTGCTGCTCGGCGGTTTCCTGGGCGACGCGATGGGCAATCGGGACAAGGCCTGGTTCGCCTGGGTGCCGGCGATCAGCTATGTGATCGGCATGCCGTTGTTCGTGGTCGGCGTGCTGTCATCCAGCGTCGGCTTCGCCTTCGCCTTGTTCCTCATCCCGCAGGCCTTGGTCTATGTCTGGCTCGGCCCGGTGCTGACCGCCGTGCAGCATCTGGTGCCGCCGCATATGCGGGCCAGCGCCTCGGCGACCTTCCTGCTCATCAACAATCTCGTCGGCCTCGGCCTTGGCAGTTGGAGCGTCGGCGCCCTGTCCGATGCGCTGACCCCGACCTATGGCAATGAAGCGCTGCGCTACGCGATCGTCGCGGCGCTCGGCTTCTACCTGCTCGCAGGCCTGTTCATGGCGCTCGCCGGCAAGGCGCTGCGGAAGGATTGGGTGACGGCCTGACGCTTGAAGTGACAGGGCGTTGCCCTGTCACTTTCGCTGTCGGCTTAGCGCTCCTTGGTGGCGCTGAACTTCACCTTGGGATGGCGCTCCTGCTGATAGCCGATGTCCCAGGCGCTGCGCGCCATGAACACCAGATTGCCGTCGCGATCCTTGGCCATGTTGGCGCCATTATAGGCAACCAGATCCTTGATCGCCTGATCGTCGCCGCTGATCCAGCGGGCGGTGTCGAAGGGTGAGGGTTCCAGCACCGCCGCGACCTTATATTCGGCCTCCAGCCGGCTGATCAGCACTTCCAGCTGCAGCTGGCCGACGACGCCGACGATCCAGTTGCTGCCGATCTCGGGATAGAAGACCTGGATCACGCCCTCTTCGCTGAGGTCGTCCAGCGCCTTGCGCAGCTGCTTGGTCTTGGTCGGGTCTTTCAGCTGCACGCGGCGCAGGATTTCCGGCGCAAAATTGGGCAGGCCCGTAAAGCGCAGGCCGGGCTTTTCGCTCAGCGTGTCGCCCACGCGCAGCGCGCCATGATTGGGGATGCCGATGATGTCGCCGGGGAAGGCCTCGTCCGCCAGTTCGCGGTCCTGCGCGAAGAACAAGATCGGCGAATGGACGGCCAACGCCTTGCCGCTGCCCGACGGGGTCAGCTTCATGCCGCGGCGGAACTTGCCCGACACCAGCCGCATGAAGGCGATGCGGTCGCGGTGCATCGGGTCCATGTTCGCCTGCACCTTGAAGATGAAGCCGGTGACTTCGCTGCCTTCGGGCTCGACCGGGGCCGGCTCGGCCGGCTGGGCGCGCGGCGGCGGCGCATGGGCCGACAGCGCGTCGATCAGCTCGGTCACGCCGAACAGCTTGAGCGCCGACCCGAAATAGACCGGGGTCAGGTCGCCATGGCGGTAACGTTCCAGGTCGAACTCGGCATAGCCGCCCTGGGCCAGCTCGGCCTCCTCGCGCAGCTTTTCCAGGCCCCGCTCGGACAGGTAATCGGCGAGCTTCGGGTCATCCAGGCCGCTGAACTGGTGGCGGGTGCCGTCAAATTCCTTGGACGGGCCGGTGGGCTGCATCAGCCGGTTGGTGGCGAAATCGTAGATACCCTCGAACTCGCCGCCCATGCCGACCGGCCAGCTCATCGGGCAGACGTCGAGCTGCAACTGGTCCGCCACCTCGTCGAGCAGGCCGAACAGCTCGCGGCCCTCGCGATCGACCTTGTTGACGAAGGTGATGATCGGCACGTTGCGCAGGCGGCAGACCTCGAACAACTTGCGTGTCTGCGGCTCGATGCCCTTGGCCGCGTCGATCACCATCACCGCCGAGTCCACGGCGGTCAGGGTGCGATAGGTATCCTCGCTGAAATCCTCGTGACCCGGCGTGTCGAGCAGGTTGAAGGTGATGGTCTCGCCATCGCGCGTCCGTTCGAACGTCATGACCGAGGATGTGACGGAGATGCCGCGCTGCTGCTCGATCTTCATCCAGTCCGACCGGGCGCGCCGGTTCGCGCCGCGCGCCTTGACCTCGCCGGCCAGATGAATCGCGCCGCCTTCCAGCAGCAGCTTTTCGGTCAGCGTGGTCTTACCGGCGTCCGGGTGGGAAATGATCGCGAAGGTGCGGCGGGATGGGATGCTCATGATGCTGTTTTCTGGGGTCCGAGTAAAATAACCCGTTCGCCCTGAGCGAAGTCGAAGGGCCTTGCCGAGCGGAGGCGAGGCACTTCGCTGCGCTCAGTGGAGGGCTTCGACTTCGCTCAGCCCGAACGGAACTTGGGAAAGCCCGTTACACGTCGACCAGCGTCACGTCCATGCGGAAGGATCGGCTGTCGCCCGGCAGCAGGGTCATGACACCCTGCTTGTCCCAGACATCGCCGGTGAAGCCGACCGGGTCGGCCATGCCGGCCCAGGGTTCGACGCACAGATAATGGGCGCCCGGCTTCTGCCACAGGCCGAGCCAGGGCGTATCGGGGAAATCGATCTTCAGGTGCGGCTTGCCGGGCACGCCCCAGGTCAGCGACCGGCTGGCGAGATCGTCCCAGATCAGCGCGTCACCGGCGAACATGGCATGGGTCGGCGCCAGTTCCTTCCCCTCGACCGGCGAGGGGACGCTTTCCAGCGCGATCAGCCCCGGTTCGCTGCCGACCTTGCGGATCGGCGCGGGTTCGGCCTGCGCGAACAGGATGCGATGGTCCTCGACACTGCCGCCATAGGGCAAAGGCCAGGCGAAGGCGGGGTGATAGCCAAAGCAGAAGGGCATTGCCGTCTCGCCCCGGTTCATGACGGTGGCGGTCATGCGCAGGCTCGGCCCCTCCAGCACGAACCCCATGTCGAGGCGGAAGTCGAACGGATAGACGGTGCGCGTCTCCCGATCCGCCTCCAGCCGGAACAGGGCGGCTTCCTCGTTGCGATGGACCAGGGTGAAGGGGCTGGTCCGGGCAAAGCCATGCTGGCCGATCGGATAGTTGACATCGTTCAGCCGATAGACGTCGCCGCGCGATCGGCCGACGAACGGGAACAGCAGGGGGGCATGGCCGGTCCACCATTGCGGGTCGGCATCGGTCATCAGTTCGCGGCCCTGCGCATCGGTCAGCGACCAGAGTTCGGCGCCCAGCGGCGATATGCTGGCGGACAGATTGTCGGAGGCGATGGCGATGCGGTCGTTCATGGCGAAACACTCCTGTTTGCCCAGCGGCATAGAGCCGGATCGTCATCTGTGGAAGCGCCTTGGGCTTCCGCAGATGACGTGAATCAGGCTCTATTCCAAGGTCCGATGCGGCAAATCCCGACTGTCTCGCCTGCCGCGCAATCGTTACGTTGCGGAACCGACATGCGGGCTGGCGGGTTGAGCCAGCGGGAGGACCAATGATGAAAATTGCCGTATCGACCGCCACCATCCTGTTGCTGCTCGGCACGTCGGCGCTCGCTCAGGAACAGGGCAAGAAGAGGGATGACACGCTCGACAAGGCGGGCGAAATCGCGTCCCAGCCGGCGCGCGATGTCGGCATCGAAAAGACGCAGGTGCCGCCGATCCTCGTCGCGGCCGAGGAAAATCCCTATGCCGCGCCATCGGGCAAGACCTGCAAGGCGCTGAATGGCGACATGGCGGCGCTCAACAAGGTGCTTGGTCCCGATTTCACCATCGGCCGCGAAGCCAATGAGGATCGCACCAGCAAGATCGCCGAGGGTGTGGGCAAGTCGCTGGTGAATTCGCTGATCCCCTTCCGCGGCGTGGTGCGGGAAATCAGCGGCGCAGCCCCGGCGGAACGTCGATTGCGCGCCGCCATCGCCGCCGGTCTCGCCCGGCGCGGCTATCTACGCGGCATGGCATCGGCCAAGGGCTGCAAGATTACGGGCTGACCTCCGGCGCCGCCGGGCGCGGCGCGCCGAACAGCAGCAGCCAGATGGCGAAGGCGCCTTCGCCCAGCAAAGGCACGAAATCGAGCTGGCCGGGGATCGCCTCGCCGATCGCCGGCGACAGCAGCGCCAGGCTGCGCGCGATCAGATGGACCGCGCCGCCCGCCATCAGCAGCGCACCGACCACCACCGGCAATCGTCGCGATCGGATCGCCAGCCAGCCTATCAACAGGCAATAGATGCCGAAGAAGATCAGGCTGATGCCGTAGAGGTCGTTGTGGAGGCTGAGGCTGATCCGCACCAGCGACTGCACCTCCGCCATCGGAATGCCGGGATGCGGCGCACCATCGATCAGCGCAAGCGGCAGCAGATGCAGCAGACTGTTGCCCGCCAGCACGGCAATGCCGGTCAGGCTGAACAGGGCGGCGGTGCGCGCCAGCACCCGCCCGGTCGGCGCGAACAGGCCATAGAGCAGGGCGGTCACCGCCAGATAGCAGCAGAGCATAGCGACATCGCTCGCCCCGCCGGCGCGATAGAGCCAGGGATAGTCGGCGATGTTGCGCGTCGTCTCGCGCCCGTTGCCCGGCACGATCAGGGCCGCGCGCACCACCGCTTCGGCAAACATGCCGCAGCCAATGGTGCCGATGTAGAAGAGGCCGGCGAGGCGGGCCTGAAATCGTTCAGCCTTCCCGTCCATCGCCGGCCTTCCCTGTCTTAGCCGCGCAGGCTCGCGCCCAGCTTCTGGGCGGCCTTGACCACGGCGGCGCTGATCGCGTCCAGCTCTTCCTGGGCGAAGCTCTTTTCGCCCGGCTGCAGCGTGATCTCCACCGCCAGCGACTTGTGGCCTTCATCCACGCCGGGGCCGGTGAAGACGTCGAACAGGCGCGCGTCGACGATCGCCTTCTTGTCCGCGCCCTTGACCGCGCGCACCAGCGCATCGGCCTCGACCGCTTCGGGCACAAGGAAAGCGAAGTCGCGCTTCACCGCCTGCAAGGCCGGCGGCGCGTAAGGCGCGCGCATGAAGCCGCTCTTGCGCTTGGCCGGAATCGCATCGAGGAAGATCTCGCCTGCGACCACCGTGCCCGACAGGCCGAACTGCTTGGCCAGGCTCGGGTGCAGCACGCCATATTCGGCCAGCACCACCTTGGGGCCAAGGCGCAGCGTGCCCGACTGGCCGGGATGATAGGCCGCCGATGCCTCACCCATGCTCTGCAGATTGCCGACCGGCGCACCGGCGGCCGCCAGCAGCGCGATCACTTCACCCTTGGCATCGAACGCGTCGAAGGGCTGGGCCTTGCCGCTCTGCCAACTGCGCGCGGTCTTCTCGCCAGCCAGCACGAAGCCGACCGTGGCGCGCTCGCCCTGCTTGAAATAGCGCCGGCCGAGTTCGAACAGCCGGATCGACGTCGCGCTGCGATCGACATTGCGCTTGGTCGCCGACAGCAGGCCGGGCAACAGCGAGGGCCGCATGACCTTCAGGTCTTCGGAGATCGGATTGGCCAGCGTCCAGTCGCCACCGCCAACGCTCGCGGCTTCCTTCTCGGAAATGAAGGACCAGTTGATCGCTTCAGCGAGGCCGCGGGCGGCGGCGGTGCGGCGCACGCGGCGCTCGACCAGCTGCTCGGCCGTGGCGGTCGGGCGGGCGACGCCCGGCACGCGCGGCAATGGGGTGGACGGCACATGGTCCAGACCAACGATGCGCACCACTTCCTCGACAATGTCGGGCCAGCCATCGACGTCGCGGCGCCAGGTCGGCACGCTGATCGTCCAGTGGCCCGGCACGCTGACCGGCACGCCATCCTGATATTCGATGCCGCCGGCGTCGCCGCTGACGCTGAAGCCCAAGCTCTCCAGAATGCGCTTCTGCACGTCATGCGGCACATCGACGCCGGCCAGCGCCAGGCACTGGGCGGGCGCATAGGCGACCGTCTTGGGCGTGGCGGGCGGAGTGCCGGCGCGGGTCGCTTCCGACGCGGTGCCGCCGCACAGGGTCATGACCAGGCTGGTGGCGATCGACAGGCCATCGTCCAGGAAGGCGGGATCGACGCCACGCTCGAACCGGCCGCGCGCATCTGAGGTCAGCGCCAGCTTCTGGCCGGTCACCGCGATCCGCTCGGGCGTGAAATAGGCGCATTCGATCAGCACATCGGTGGTGCCGTCCTGCGCCCCCGAATGCTCGCCGCCCATGATGCCGCCAATATCGTGCACGGCCGCGTCGTCGGCGATGACGGTCATCGTCTCGTCAATCGCATAGGTCTTGCCGTTCAGGGCCAGCACTTCCTCGCCGGCCTTGCCCTTGCGCGCAACCAGACCGCCCTTGAGCGTCGCCATGTCATAGACATGCAGCGGCCGGCCGAGGTCGATCATG
The DNA here is from genome assembly GCF_018604485.1 of Sphingobium sp. BHU LFT2. Classification (NCBI taxonomy): domain Bacteria; kingdom Pseudomonadati; phylum Pseudomonadota; class Alphaproteobacteria; order Sphingomonadales; family Sphingobiaceae; genus Sphingobium; species Sphingobium sp. BHU LFT2. The sequence goes on along the minus strand of NZ_JAFCGW010000005.1, from coordinate 250,943 downwards.
ATGTAGTTGGTGATGTCCACCAGCGCGCTGATCGGCTTCTGGCCGATCGCCTTGAGCCGACGCGCCATCCATTCGGGCGAGGCGCCGTTGGTCACGCCCTTGACCGAGCGGGCGAAGAAGGCGGGGCAGCCGTCGACATCGTCGGTGCGCACGTCCGGTCCCGGACCCACGCCGGCAATCTCCGGCACGATGATGGCGTTCAGCGTACCCAGGCCCGCCGCCGCCAGATCGCGGGCGATGCCGCGCACGCCCATGCAGTCCTGACGGTTCGGCGTGATCGACACGTCGATGACCGGATCGTTGAGGCCGGCCCAATTGGCATAGACCTCACCGACCGGCGCGTCGGCGGCCAGTTCGATGATGCCGTCATGATCGTCGCCCAGCTCCAGTTCGCGGGTGGAGCACATCATGCCGTTGGATTCGACGCCGCGAATGGCGGTCTTCTTGAGCACCATGCCGTTGACCGGCACCACTGCGCCCTCGACCCCGAACACGCCGATCAGGCCGGCGCGGGCATTGGGCGCGCCGCACACGACCTGCAGCGGGTTGCCGTCGCCATGGTCGACGCTCAGCACCTGCAGCTTGTCGGCCTGCGGGTGACGTTCGGCGGTCAGGATCTTGGCGATCTTGAACGCGCCCAGCTTCTCCGCCGGGTTTTCCACATCCTCGACTTCCAGCCCGATGGCGTTCAGCGTCTTGAGAATGGTGGCCAGATCGGCATCGGTCTTGAGGTGCGTCTTGAGCCAGCTCAGGGTGAACTTCATGCGCCGACTCCTCCCGACAGCGTGGGCACGTCGAGTGCCGAGAATCCATAATGTTTCAGCCAGCGCAGATCGCCATCGAAGAAGGCGCGCAGGTCGTTCATGCCATATTTCAGCATGGCGAGACGATCGACGCCGGTGCCGAAGGCAAAGCCCTGCCATTCGTCGGGATCAAGCCCGCAGGCCTCGATCACGCGGCGGTTGACCATGCCGCTGCCCAGCACTTCCAGCCAGCCGCCGCCCGGCGCATCGCCGTCGCCGCCGATCACGCGCTGGCCATTGGTCAGCGTGTAGCCGACATCGACCTCCACCGAGGGTTCGGTGAAGGGGAAATAGCTCGGGCGCAGGCGCAGGACGATATCCTCGCGCTCGAAAAAGGCCTTGAGGAAGGTTTCCAGCGTCCATTTGAGGTGGCCCAAGGTGATGCCCTTGTCGATAACCAGACCCTCGATCTGGTGGAACATCGGCGTGTGGGTCGCATCTGAGTCGCTGCGATAGACGCGGCCGGGCGCGATGATGCGGATCGGCGGTTCCTGCGTCATCATGGTGCGGATCTGCACCGGCGAGGTATGGGTGCGCAGCAGCATCTTCTTCTGTCCTTCCTCGTCCGGGAAGTAGAAGGTGTCGTGCATCGCGCGTGCCGGGTGCGTCTCGGGGATGTTGAGCGCGGTGAAATTATGCCAATCGTCCTCGATCTCCGGACCGGTCGCGACCGAGAAGCCGAGATCGGCGAAGATTTCCGCCAGTTCGTCCATCACCTGGCTGACGGCATGGACGCTGCCCTGCGGCCCCAGATCGGCGGGCAGGGTCATGTCGACCTTTTCCGAGGCGAGGCGGGCGTCGAGCGCGGCCTGCTCCAGCGCGGCTTTCCGGTCGGCGATCGCGACGGTCACGCTTTCGCGCAGATCCTGGATCGGCGGGCCTTCCTCCAGACGCTCCTCGGGCGACATGCCGCCCAGCGTCTTGAGCAGGCCGGTGACGACCCCATTCTTGCCCAGCGCGCCCACGCGCAGCCCTTCCAGCGCGTCCAGCGTGTCGGCAGCCTCGATGTCGGCGATCAGGCCGGCTTTCAGTGCGCTAATTTCGGTCATATCATTCGTCATTCCCGCGAAGGCGGGAATCCATCTCCCGCGCTAACCAATCATCCTGACGCTCAATCGATGCGCCGACTGTCCAATGGCTCAAAGCCCAAATCGATAGCCAGATCGCGCCAATCGGGATTGCTCCGTTCGATCAGGTCGATCTTCCATTGCCTGTTCCACTTCTTGATCTGCTTCTCGCGCCGGATTGCTTCCTCCATGGATGCGCCGCATTCGAACCAGACCAGTCGCTTGACCCCGTAGTCGCTGGTGAAGCCTTCGATCAAGCCAGAACGGTGCTGATACAGGCGTTGCACGAGGTTTGATGTGACACCGACGTAGAGTGTGCCATTTTTATGGCTCGCCAATATGTAGACTGTCGGATCGAGCTCGCGTTGCATCGGCCCCGCCTGGAGATGGATTCCCGCTTTCGCGGGAATGACTTAGCTTTAAGCTCTAGCCCCCAGCAGCGCGCCGCCGAAGCCGATGAACATCAGGCCGGTGCCGCGGTTGAACAGCTTCTGCCGGTTGGCGGGCGCCAGCCAGCGGGCGAGGCGCAGGCCGCCCAGCGCATAGACCGAATACCAGAAGCTTTCGATCACCACGAAGCTGACGATCAGGATCGCGAGCTGCAGCCAGAAGGGGCGGGCCAGGTCGATGAACTGGGGGAAGAGCGCGGCCGCGAAGATGATGAGCTTGGGGTTCGACAGGCCGGTCAGCAGGCCGGTCGCATACAGCGCGCGGGCGGAGCGGACCGGGCCGGCATCGCCGCCGTCCGCATTGCCGACCGGCGCGCGCCAGGCCTTGATCCCCAGCCAGATGAGATAGGCGACGCCGGCATAGCGCAATATGTCGAACAGGCGCGGCGAGGCTTTCAGTAGCGCGCCAAGGCCCAGCGCCGACGCGATCAGGCACAGCAGCACGGCGCTCATCAGCCCCGCCATCGTCACCAGCGCCTTGCGCGGCCCATGGGCGATGCTCTGCGTCATCACATGCAGCATGTTGGGGCCGGGCGTGGCCGAGATCAGGAAGACTGCCGTGACGTACAACCACCAGAGATGCAGCGACATGGGATCACTTCCTCCTGTTTCCTCGCGCACCACCGCCGTTCGTTTCGAGCATGTCGAGAAACGGCAGCGCCATCCTATCGACTTCTCGACTTCGCTCGAAGCGAACGGAAGGGGATGGAAAAAAACAAAAAGGGCGCCGAAGGCATCTGCCCCGGCGCCCCTTTGACGATCTTTACGATCGATCAGCTTCAGGCTGCGGGCAGCGCAGCCTTGGCCTGGGCGATGATGGCGCTGAACGCCTCGCCTTCGTGCATCGCGATGTCGGCCAGGACCTTGCGGTCCAGCTCGACGCCGGCCAGCTTCAGACCGTGCATGAACTGCGAATAGGTCAGGCCTTCAGCGCGGACACCCGCGTTGATGCGCTGAATCCACAGGCCACGGAAGGTGCGCTTCTTGACCTTGCGGTCGCGATAAGCGTACTGGCCGGCCTTTTCGACAGCCTGGCGAGCGACGCGGATCGTGTTCTTGCGACGGCCATAATAGCCCTTCGCCTGAACCAAAATCCTCTTATGCTTCGCCTTGGTGGTTACACCACGTTTTACGCGTGCCATTGTCCTCTACTCCTTACTTCAGGCCGTAGGGTGCCCAGAGGCGGACGTGAGCCACGTCGGCATCGGACAGCACGGAAGTGCCACGGTTCTGGCGAATATACTTGGCGTTGTGCGAGATCAGGCGGTGACGCTTGCCAGCGACGCCGTGCTTGACCTTGCCGGAAGCGGTGAACTTGAAGCGCTTCTTCACACCGCTCTTGGTCTTGAGCTTGGGCATTTTCGTCTCCTTGTTTGGCGCGACGATTACAGACAGCCACGGCAGCCCTAGTTAGCCGGGCGGTCTCACTGAATATCGCGAAGGGCGGCCCATAGTCGGCCGCGCCCGCAAAAGCAAGCGATTCGGACCCAAAGGCGGCATGCCCGCGTTGACCCCGCCATGGCCGATGTCGAACCTGTGCCGCATGACGCGCCCTTAACCGCCCAACCGGGCGGCGCGGCTGTCCATCTGCGCCGTGCGCGCGATCGCTGGCGCCGTCTGCCGCTGCCGGCCCGCATCCTGCTATGGATCGTCGGCATCATCCTTGCCCTGTGGCTGATACTCTTCGTCACCAAGGGGCGGTTCCTGAAAGGGCCGTTCGAGCGCATCCTGTCCGCCCGGCTGGCGCGGCAGGTGCAGGTCGGCGGCGACTTCCAGCTCTATTTCGCGCCGATCGCGATCAAGTTCCGGGCGGAGGGGATGCGCGTCGCCAACCTGCCCTGGGCCAGCCGGCCCGACCTGCTGCGCGCCGACCTGATCGACGCAAGGATCGCGCCCTTGAGCCTGATCTTCGGCAGCAGATATCGCATCCCCTGGCTGGAACTGCGCAATGCCGCGGTCGACCTCGAATGGTCGCGCGACCGGCAGCATAATACATGGACGCTGGGCGACCCCGATCGCAAGGGCGAGCCGATGACCCTGCCGCTCGTCCGCCGCGCGCTGCTCGCCGGCACGACCATGCGCTATCGCGATCCGGTGCTGATGCTGTCGACCGATATCGGCTTCGAGACGGTGAAGGCGCAGGACACCCGCTTTGCCAGCGACGTGCGCCTGTCCGGCACCGGCACGATGCGCGGCAAGCCCTTTACCCTCAAGGGCGGCCTGCTGTCGCCCAACGCCACCGTCACCGGCGGCAAGAACAGCCTGGCGCTGCGGGCACAGGCGGGCGCGACCGTGCTGGAGGTGACCGGCACGCTGCCCGGCGCGACCGAGCTGGAGGGCAGCGACCTGCGCGTCGTGGCGCAAGGGCCCAATCTCAGCCATTTGTTCGATTTCCTGGGCGTCGCCATTCCCGGCACGCGCCATTATCGCTTCACCTCGGCCCTGACCAAGGCGGGCGAGGAGTGGCGCTTCACCCATTTGAAGGGTCGGTTCGGCGCTTCCGACCTGGCCGGGCGCTTCACCGTGTCGCTGCCCAATAATCGCCTGCTGATCGACGCCGATCTGGCGACCCAGCGGCTCGACATCATCGATGTCGGCCCCTTCATCGGCTATGATCCGCAAAGGCTGGATGTGCAGGGCGGGGCGGGCGCGATAACCACCGTGCAGGGCACGCCGCGCCTGCTGCCTGACGCGCCGCTGCGGATCGAGGCGATCCGCAATTTCGACGCCAATGTCCGCTACAGCGTGAAGACGATCCGCGCGCCCAACGTGCCGATCGCCAACGCAGCTATGACGGTGAAGCTCGACCATAGCCTGCTGACGCTCTCGCCGCTGACCTTCGACATGGCGGGCGGCCATGTCGCGTCGGACATAGAGATCAACGCCCGCAACCAGCCGGTGCGCACGACCTACGACGTCCGCCTGGCGCCGACGCCGATGGGCACGCTGCTCGCCCGCTGGGGCGTCGAGCAATCGGGCACCACCGGCATGGTCAAGGCGCGGATGCAGATGACGGGCCTGGGCGATACCGTCCATGATTCGCTCGCCACCGCCAATGGCCGCATCGCCGTCATCCTGCCGGCGGGCAGCATGTGGGCGCGCAATGTCCAGCTGTCGGAAATCGATGTCGGCACCTTCATCACCAAGATGTTCGAGAAGAAGCTGAAGGATCCGGTGCAGATCAATTGCGGCCTCATTGCCTTCACCGTGCGCGACGGCGTGGCGGCGGCCGACCCGATCCTGATCGACACGCGCAAGAATGTGATGATCGGCCGGGGCGGCTTCTCGTTCAGGAATGAGAGTCTCGACCTCGCCTTCCGCGCCGACGGCAAGAAGATCAGCCTCTTCTCCGGCCAGTCGCCGGTCGGCATTGGCGGCTATTTCGCCCGGCCGTCGATCAATGTCATCAGCCCCGACCTGATCGCGCGCGGCGGCGCTGCGGCGGCGCTGGGCATCGTCGCCACGCCGATCGCCGCGACACTGGCCTTTGTCGATGTCGGCGATGCCAAGGCAGCGGCCTGCGGCCCGGTGCTGGCCGGCGCCGATGCCGCAGCCCAGCGCACCCGTGGCGGCAAGCCGCGCGACGATGTCGGCCGCGGCACCACCGCGAAGGATGAGGCCGGCAAGGGCAGCAAGGCCGAGAAGAAGGCGCAGGACAAGAAGTTCCTCGGCATCTTCTGAAGGTCATGCGTCGGGCCTATCCTGCGGCCCTGCCGACTCGATCAGGGGTCGGACCGAAGGAGAGGATCATGAGCGACACGCCGTTCGTCCTGCCGGGGGTCACGCCCCATCTGACCATCGCCGACGGCAAGGCCGCCGACGCCATCGCCTTCTACAGCGCGGCTTTCGGAGCGACCGAACAGAGCCGCCATCTGGAAGAGGATGGCACGCGGATCATGCACGCCCATCTGACGGTCAATGATGGCGGGCTGATGCTGAACGATCATTTTCCCGAAATGTGCGGCGGCGCCCCGGCGGAAAAGCCGGCCTCGGTCACGCTGCATCTGGAAGTGGACGATGCCGATCGCTGGTGGGATCGCGCGCTGGCCGCCGGCGCGGCAATCCGCTTCCCGATCGACAACCAGTTCTGGGGCGCCCGCTATGGCCAGCTCACCGATCCCTTCGGCCATGTCTGGTCGATCGGCGGGCCGATCAGGGACTGATGCGATGATGGTCGGGACGACGCGCTGGGACGTGGTGACGGGCGACATCACCCGTTGCGCGGTCGACGCGATCGTCAACGCCGCCAATAACAGCCTGCTCGGCGGCGGCGGGGTCGATGGCGCGATCCACCGCGCCGCCGGGCCAGACTTGCTGGAGGAATGCCGGGGCATTGGCTGCTGCCCGACCGGGGAGGCGCGGATCACGCGCGGCTACCGGTTGCCGGCCCGCTACGTCATCCACACCGTCGGCCCGGTCTGGCAGGGCGGCAATCAGGGCGAGCGCGACCTGCTCGCCAGCTGCTATAGCCACAGCCTGTCGCTCGCCCGCCATCATGGCCTACGCAGGGTCGCCTTCCCGGCGATCTCGACTGGCGTCTATGGCTATCCCAAGGCGCAAGCCGCCAAGGTCGCCGCCCGCGCCGTGGCGGAAGCGCTGCGCCGCGACCCCGATGCCTTCGACCAAATCCTCTTCGTCTGCTTCGACGAAGACAATCGCGCCCTCTACGACGCGGCCGTCAGGGATGCGTTGTCGGGGGATTAGGGGCGGACGAATGTCTCGTTCGCCGTCATCCCCACGAAGGCGGGGATCCATCTCCCGCACCTTCCATTTGGGTGAGGCCGTTGGAGATGGGTTCCCGCTTTCGCGGGAATGACGAAAAGGGGTGATTAGGGGGCGGTTTGGTTTTGAACGAAAAGCCTTGTTTTTAGGCATTGTTCGTCAGAAGAGCGGTGGGTCATTTTCTTGTCCAAGAGACGTTGTTCTGAAAAACAATCGCCCTCTCGTCGAATGCGCGCTCGTGCTTGCACGGCATAGTTTCGCTCCGATCGTCTTGATCATATTTCTTTACATTTGGGGTGTCGAATCCGATTACCTGATTATCGCGACAACCTTGATGGTTATCGCATGGGCTTGCATGGGTGCTTACATTGCTCAATTGCGATGCGTTAATTGCAAGAGCTTGTTGTATCGGGAGGAGGCCATCGCGCTATCCGACTTCAAAAAGATCAAAAGTCGGCAAAGATACAGCGTTCTGGATCGCTGCCCCAAATGTGGGGCTGAGCAATACCTGTAACGTCAGCTATTCTTGACAGTTCAACAATGATGGACCGTCTGATTTTGGTTGCTAGCAGACTACCCAACACCACCCTCAATGATCGTGATGATGCCCATGGTCATGCCCATCGCCCGCGCCATGGATCGCTTCCAGCACATCCTCCAGCCGTGCCGGATCGCCCAGCGCCAGCACATGGCCTTCGCTGTCGGCGGTCAACGGTTCGCCATTCCAGTCGCACATCAGCCCGCCCGCGCCCTCGACCACCGGCACCAAAGCGGCGAAGTCATAGCTTTGCAGCCCGGATTCGATGACGATGTCGAGGAAGCCCGACGCCAGCAGGCCGTAATTATAGCAATCGCCGCCATAGACCGGCCCCTGGCGCGGCGATCCGCCCGACACCGCGCCGACCAGCGCCATATAATGGGGCACGTCACCCTCGGCGAACAGATGCGGGCTAGTGGTGGCGATGCCGGCGCCTTCCAGCGCCTTGCAGGCGCGGGTGCGCACCGGCTTGCCGTTGAAGGTGGTGGGCTGACCACTCATCCCGGCCCAGCGTTCCTGCGCGATCGGCTGGTCGATGATGCCGATCGTCGGCCAGCCGGCCTGCGTCAGCGCGATCAACGTGCCGAAGATCGGCCGCCCGGCGATGAAGCTGCGCGTGCCGTCGATCGGATCCAATATCCACACCCGCTCGGCATCGGTGCGGACCGATCCATATTCCTCGCCGATGATGCCGTCGTTCGGCCGTTCCTTTTCCAGGATCGCGCGGATCGCGGCTTCGGCGGCGCGGTCGGCCTCCGTCACCGGCGACTTGTCGGCCTTGATCTCCAGATCGTAGCGCGCGCGGAAAAAGGGACGGATGGCGGCGCCGGCGGCGTCGGCAAGGCGGTTGGCAAGGGCCAGGTCATCGCGGGTCGTCATGCCCCTTCGCCTAGCCGGTCGGCGCGCGCTAGGCTAGACTGAGCCATCCTGATTCACCGAAGAGGAGAGGAAAGATGTCCGGTTCTCCCGTCATCCCGTGCCTGCGCTATGCCGATGCACCCGCCGCCATCGATTTCCTGTGCGCCGCCTTCGGCTTCGAGCGGCATGCCGTCTATCCCGACGATCTCGACAACAGCATCATCCATCATGCCCAACTGATATTGGGCGAGGGCATGGTGATGCTGGGCAGCGTCAAGGATATGGAGGGCGAATCGCTCTACACCTGGTCGACGGTCCGCGACCTCGGCGGCATCACCGCCTGCATCTATATGGTCGTGCCCGATGTCGATGCCCATTGCCTCCATGCCCGCAACGAAGGCGCGGTGGTGGTGGACGAACCGCATGACAATCCGGGCTATCCGGGGCGCGGCTACACCGCGCTCGACCCTGAAGGAAATGTCTGGAGCTTCGGCAGCTATGACCCCTGGGAGCCGATCCCCGAAGACGGTGATTAAGCTTTTGGAAACCGTGCCGTTCTAGCCTCCCAGGGGAAAGGGGGCCGTCATGGCGCTGGTTGGCTGGATCTTGAGCTTCATCTGCCTGTTCGCGGGCCTCGCGCTGCGGCAGGACATGCCGATCGGCGGATCGGTGGCGATCTCCAACATCCTCGTCGTCTTCGCCCTGCTCGCCTGCCCGATGGTGTGGCGCGAACTTCCGCTGGGCGTATCGCGCGGCCAGCGCATCGTGTCCGGCCTGGCGCTGGTCTTCGCCCTGCCGATCATCCTGTTCCCGACGCATTAAAGCGCCGGGCGCGCCAGCATCAGCCAGACGATCGCCAGAATCGCGCCAAAGGCGGGAAAGCCGAAGGCGAACCACCAGCGGAAAAGTCGATGATAGGCGGATGGTAGCGAATCACCGCCGGCGACGGCGGCTGCCGCCAGGTCGCGCATCCGCGCCTGCATCCACAGCACCGGCAGCCAGAAGGCGCCGATCAGCAGATAGAGCGCAACCGACAGCAGCAGCCAGGGCGTGTCGAGCGGCCAGCCGAGCCCGTGGGCCAGCGCCAGCCCGGTAATCGGCTGCACCACCACTGCGCTGGCGGTGAAGAGCATGTCGGCGATCACCACGATCCGTGCGACCGCCGCGATCACCCGCGCGTCGCCGGTGCGGTGTGCCATCAGCATGAAGAAGGCGATGCCCGCCCCGGTGCCGATCAGTACGCAGGCGCCCAGCACATGGGCCCAGCGCAGCGCCAGGATCAGGACATCGCTCATCGTTCCTCCAGCAGTATATGGGTGATCAGCGCGGCGATCATCACCACCAGTGCCTTGGCCAGCGGCGCCAGCGGATCGACCCACATGTCCGGCCGCACCCAGCTGCCCATGACCAGATAGGCGGCAGTCAGTCCCGCCATGCCCAGCACCGCGCGCTGCGCCCAACGCCGCACCAGGATTGCCGCGCCCAGCAGTAGGTCGGCGACGCTGCCGGCGATACTCAGCGCCATGGCGACTCCTGCGACCGGCGTCCCCTGCAATTCGCCGGCCACCGTGTCCAGCCGGGCGAGGCCGACCAGCCCCGACAGCAGGAACAGCAGCGACAGCGCCGCCACTAGGCACGGCATCAGCAGCATCAGCCGCGCCTGCGAGCGATCCTGCAGCCCCGATGGGTGGCGCGCCAATATCTGGTCCAGCGTCAGCAGCGGCCGGCCCAGCAGCGCCTCGCCGCCTTCCGGCGCGCCGGTCACGTCGCGCGCGATCATGGCCATGGCGGTGCTGCGCAGCGGCGATCGCCAGCCCAGATGGCCAAGCAGGTCGGCGACCGCGCTGACCGGCGTGGCGATCCGGCCGGGCAGGGCGATAACCGGAACGGGCGCAATCCCCAGCCAGCGGCGATGGGCGACGATAATGGCGTCCAGCGTCGATGCCTCACGCTCGACCAGGTCGATGTCGATTGCGCGCGGCGCGTCGGGCGCCAGGCAGCAGACCACCGCCTGCGCCACATCGTCCAGCGCGACGCTCTGGATGCGGCTGTCGCCATGGACGCTGAACAGCCGCAGCGGCATCGCCGCCAGCGCCCGGATCAGCAACGTGCCGCCATAGGCATTGCGGCCGATCACCAGACCGGGGCGCAGGATCGCCCAGTGCAGCGCGGACGCGCGCAGATGATCGTCGGCCACCGCCTTGGTCGACAGGAAGGGGCTGGCGTCCTTTGCCGTGGCGCCGGGCGCGGAAATTTGGATGAAGCGGGCAATGCCCTGCGCGGCGCAGGCGTCGATCAGCGCGGCGATGCTGGCGCCCTGGATCGCCTCCAGCCGTTCGCCGCCGCCGCTCTGCAACGCGCCGCTGGCATTGACCACGGCGTCGACGCCGTGCAGCGCCGTGGCCCAGTCGGCCGGCTGGGTCATGTGGTTGAGGTCGGCGAAATGCCAGGACAGGGCGGGGAAGAGGCGGCGGGCGGTCCGTTCGGACCGGCCCAGGCCGATGACCTCATGCCCCGCCGCGATCAGCGCGCGCGCAATCCCGCTGCCGATGAAGCCATAGGCCCCAACCAGCAGGACGCGCATGCGCGTCTTAGTCGAACAGGCTGGAAACGGAGCTTTCGTCCGCGATGCGCTTGATCGCTTCGCCCAGCAGCGGGGCGATCGGCAGGTGGCGGATGCGCTTGGCATCGTTCACCGCATCGGTGCCCTGGATCGAGTCGGTGATGACCAGTTCCAGCAGTTCCGACGCCTCGACACGGGCGACCGCACCGCCCGACAGCACGCCATGGCTGACATAGGCGACGACTTCCTCGGCGCCCTGTGCCTTCAGCGCGGCGGCGGCGTTGCACAAAGTGCCGGCCGAATCGACGATATCGTCGATCAGGATGCAGAAACGCCCCTTCACGTCGCCGATGATGTTCATCACTTCCGACTCGCCGGCGCGCTCGCGGCGCTTGTCGACGATCGCCAGCGGCGCGTTGTCGAGGCGCTTGGCGAGCGCACGGGCGCGCACCACGCCGCCGACGTCGGGCGATACGACCATGATATTCTTGTCGCCAAAACGGGCCTGGATATCGGCCGACATCACCGGCGCACCGAACAGATTGTCTGTCGGGATGTCGAAGAAGCCCTGGATCTGGCCGGCGTGGAGATCGACCGACAGGACGCGGTCGGCGCCGGCGGTGGTGATCAGGTTGGCGACCAGCTTGGCGCTGATCGGCGTGCGCGGGCCGGGCTTACGGTCCTGGCGGGCATAGCCGAAATAGGGGACGACGGCGGTGATTCGCTTGGCCGATGCGCGCTTGAGCGCATCGATCATGATCAGCAATTCCATCAGATTGTCGTTGGTCGGATAGGCCGTCGACTGGATCACGAACACGTCTTCGCCGCGGACATTCTCATGAATTTCCACGAAAACTTCTTCGTCGGCAAAGCGGCGGACGCTGGCCTCGGTCAGGGGGATTTCGATATAGTCGGCGATGGCGGCCGCGAGCGGCTTGTTCGAATTGCCGGTCATGAGTTTCATGGCGAAAATCCCCAGGCTAATTGGCGTGACGAATTGATGACGATGCGCGAAACGCGGCCCCTTTAGCGGCGCATGTCCCATGTGGAAAGGCGCTTTTGCGCCCTGCGACAAAATGGCCCCCGCATTTTCAGAACACGCGCGAAGCGGGTGTTCGGTTCGAAAATGCGGCATCGGAAAACAGAGCATTTTCGCAAATAGGCAAAATGCTCTAGGGCGCGGTGTATGACCGACAAACTCGTGATCGCGCTCGCCCAGATGACCCAGACGATGGGCGACCCCAGGGCCAATGCCGACGCCATGCTGGAATGGCGCGCCCGCGCCAAGGGCGCGGACCTGATCGTCTATCCCGAACTGCAACTGATCGGCTATCCGCCCGAGGATCTGGTGCTCAAGCCCGCGCTGCTCGACCAAGCCAATTATCATCTCGACCGGCTGGCGCAGGAAAGCGCCGATGGCGGCCCGGCGATGCTGGTCGGCACCGTCGTCGCCTCGCAGGGCGTGCTGTTCAATGTCGTCGCCCTGATCGAAAATGGCGCCGTCACTGCGATCCGCCAGAAGCGCGAACTGCCCAATTACGGCACCTTCGACGAAAAGCGCCTGTTCGCCCCCGGCCCGCTGCCCGCGCCGATCGATTTTCGCGGCGTGAAGATCGGCGTGCCTATCTGCGAGGATATCTGGTTCCCCTTCGTCACTGCCCATTTGCGGGCCGAGGGCGCGGAAATCCTCATCAGCCCCAATGGCAGCCCGTTCGAGGTCGACAAGGATGATCGCCGCCTGAACGTCGTCGCCGGCACCCGCGTGCGCGAAACCGGCCTGCCGCTCGTCTATCTCAACCGCGTCGGCGGCCAGGACGAACTGGTGTTCGACGGCGCCTCCTTCGTCATGAACGGCGACCTCTCCATCGCGCAGCAACTGCCCGACTGGGAGGAAAAGCTGGTGCTGACCCAGTGGGAGAAATGGGACGGCCAGTGGGTCTGCCTGCCCGGCGAGCGTCATGAACTCGATCCGCGCCCGGCCGACATCTATAATGCGATGGTGTTGGGCCTGCGCGACTATGTGAACCGCAACCGCTTCCCCGGCGTCGTCCTCGGCCTGTCGGGCGGCATCGATTCCGCTTTGTCCGCTGCCGTCGCGGTCGATGCGCTGGGCGCCGACCGGGTCTGGTGCGTGATGATGCCCTCGCGCTTCACCAGCCAGGAAAGCCTGGACGATGCGGTCGAATGCGCCCGCCTGCTCGGCGTCCGCTACGACACCATCCCGATCGAGCCGGCGGTTGCCGCCTTCGACACGATGCTGGCCCCGGTGTTCGAGGGCAAAGCGCGCGACCTCACCGAGGAAAATATCCAGTCGCGCATTCGCGGCCTCACCCTGATGGCGCTCTCCAACAAGTTCGGCCATATGCTGCTGACCACCGGTAACAAGAGCGAGATGTCGGTGGGCTATGCCACCATCTATGGCGACATGGCCGGCGGCTATTCGGTGCTGAAGGACGCGTACAAGACGACGGTGTTCGACCTCTGCCGCTGGCGCAACGACAATATGCCCTCGCTCGGCGAAGGCTTTGGCCCGGCCGGCCCGGTGATGCCCGAACGCGTCATCACCAAGCCGCCCAGCGCCGAACTGCGCGACAATCAGAAGGATGAGGACAGCCTGCCCCCCTATGAGGTGCTGGACCCGATCCTCTATGGCCTGGTCGAGGAGGAATTGTCGGTGGCCCAGCTGGTCGAGCGCGGCTTCGACAAGGCGGTCGTCACCCGGATCGAGCACCTGCTCTACATCGCCGAATATAAGCGCCGCCAGTCGCCGCCCGGCGTGAAGCTGGGCATCCGCAATTTCGGCCGCGACCGCCGCTACCCGATCACCAACGCCTTCCGCAGCGTATAAGTAACATCCGTTCGCCCTGAGCGAAGTCGAAGGGCAGGTTGAGCATGGCGAAGCCACTTCGTCCGCTCGGGGCGAACGGGTTTGGAAATAAAGATATGACCGTCATCACCCGCTTCGCCCCGTCGCCGACCGGCCATCTCCATGTCGGCAATATCCGCGCCGCGCTCCACAACTGGCTGTGGGCGCGCAAATCCGGCGGCCAGTTCCTGCTGCGCCTCGACGACACCGATCTGGAGCGCTCGCGCCCCGAATATGCGGACTCGATCAAGGCTGACCTGCGCTGGCTCGGCCTCGACTGGGACAGCGAGGAAAAACAGTCGGAACGCTTCGCCCTCTATGAGGAAAAATTCGAGGCACTGAAGGCCTCGGGCCATGTCTACCCCGCCTATGAAACCAGCCAAGAACTGGAGCTACGCCGCAAGATCCTGCTCGGCCGCGGCCTGCCGCCGGTCTATGATCGCGCCGCCCTGGCGCTGACCCCGGACCAGATCGCCGCTTATGAAGCCGAAGGGCGCACGCCGCACTGGCGCTTCAAGCTCGACCATGACCAGCCGATCGTCTGGACCGACCTCATCCGTGGCGAGCAGCGCTTCGACCCCAAATTGCTGTCCGACCCGGTGATCCGCCGCGCCGACGGCTCATGGCTCTACATGCTCCCCTCGGTGATCGACGATGTCGACATGGGCGTCACCCATGTGCTGCGCGGCGAGGATCATGTCTCCAACACCGCGACCCAGATCCAGATGTTCAGCGCGCTCGGCGCCCCGCTGCCGCAGTTCGCGCATGAGGCGCTGCTGACCGGCAGCGAGGGCAAGCTGTCGAAGCGTCTCGGCTCGCTCGGCGTCGCCCATTTCCGCGAGATCGGTCTGGAGCCGGCCGCGATCGCGTCGCTGCTCGCCCGCCTCGGCAGCTCGCAGCCGATCGAGCCCTTCGCCGACCGTGCGCCGCTGATCGAGACGTTCGACTTCGCCCATTTCGGCCGCGCCCCCGCCCGCTTCGATGAAGCCGAACTGGCCAGCCTCAACCAGAAGATCGTTCACGCGCTTCCTTATGAAGCGGTTGCCGACCGCCTGCCCGCGGGCATGGACGCCGCCGCCTGGGCCGCGATCCGCCCCAATCTGGAGACGGTCGCGGGCGCCGCCGACTGGTGGCAGATCGTCACCGGCCCGATCGACGGGCCGGAGGTAGCCGATGAAGACCGCGATTTCCTCGCCGCCGCCCATCGCATCCTGTCCGAGGCCGGCTTCGACGCCGACATCTGGCGCACGCTGACCGGCGCGCTCAAGGAAGAAACCGGCCGCAAGGGCAAGACCCTATTCCAACCCCTGCGCCGGGCGCTGACGGGCATGGACCACGGCCCCGACATGGGCCAGCTCCTGCCCCTGATCGGCCAGGAAGAGGCGTTGAAGCGGTTATAGCAGGAAAGGCAGGCAATGGCCGGGCAGATTAGTTTACATGCGACTGCGACGGATTTCGTCACCGCGTCCCGTGCCAATTATCTCCGCCAGTTGCGTTCGCGCCGCTTCCTTGGGCGCCTGATGTTCATATCTGTCGTTGCAGTATTGTTGATGACTGGCCTGTTTCTGTTTTTGGGTGAAGGATGGTGGGATTCACTGTTCGATGGTCTCTATATGGCCCTCATCGTTGTGGCCGGAATCCTGCTATTTCTCGGGCTGACATTTCTGCTTCTTCCCCGCCGGGTGCGTCGGCTCTTTCACCAGAGCAAATCGCAGCATGGTGAAATACGGTCCGATTGGTCGGATGACGGCTGCGTCTGGCACAGGACTGGCGGCGAGCAACATTATGCGTGGACCGACTATCATCGCTGGTTCGTCGCGCGGGGCTGTTATCTCTTCTACCTGAACGACCAGCTTTACCAGTTCGTCCCCCGTCATCTGCTCAACGCCGAACAGGATGCCGATCTGCACGATACGCTGATGAAGAGTGGCCTGCGGCGTTACTGACCGCTCAGGCGGCCATCATCTCCAGCGCCTTGCCGACGGCCAAGATCCCCTCCGGCGCGGCGGCGAAGCCCATATGCGTGCAATCGACCTCGATCGCGCGGTCACGCTCGCCGGCGCGGCCTCGGGCGCATTCGGGCAGGATCACGCCGTCGCGCTGCGACCAGAGCGCCACGGTCGGCACCGGCGGCTTTTCCTCGCGGGTGCAGGGGAAGGGTGGCGTGTCGACCGGGAAGCCCGACACCAGCTGATAGAGGCGCCAGGCATGGTTGGCGCGCGGATCGCCGGAAAAGGGCGTGCCCATCGTCACCACGCCGCCGACCTTGGACTGAGCGAACTTGGCATATTCGCGAGCATAAAGGCCGCCCAGGCTCCAGCCGACCAGCGTCACCGGCTTGCCGCTTGTCCGGCGGATCGCATCGACGCGGGCGTCGATCTTCTCCAGCGTATCGGCGCGCGGCCCGAAATTGCGGCCCATGTCCCAGCCATGCGCCTGATAGCCCGCCGCGTTCAGGATCGCGCGCAGCGGCTCCATCCGATGTTCCGACGCCATCAGGCCGGGCACCAGCAATATATGCCGCCCGTCGCCGCGAATCGCGCGGCTCAGTTGTTCGGCCTGGGCCTTGGTCCGGTTGATGTCGAACGGCACCGACGCATTGCCCAGCAGATGCGACAGCGACGGGCGCGCGGACGCGCGCGGACCGCTGGCGAGGCGGCCCTTCCAGAAGCTGGCAATGGCATCGGCATAGGGTGGCACGAGAGACTCTGTCCTGAACCGGGCGGAAAAGGTGACATTCTCGTGACAAACGCAGGGTGCGTCCATGGGTTTCATCGCAAGCGATGAACGGTATGTCTCAGGAAATGAAGCTCAGGGAGCGAGGGGCGATGTCTGCGCGACGCTGGCGCCCTCGGTCGTGCGCAACTGGCGCGGCTCCAATATCGCCGCTGTCTCGATCAGGTCGAGCGCCCGGCGCGCCTCCAGATAGCGGCGGGCATATTGCATCCAGCGATCGGCCGCAGCGCGATCGGGCATGCGCTCTACCTCGGCCAGCGCCGCGCCGACGCGGCTGGCGTCGATATAGCGCAGCGCCCGCTGCATCGCCATTTGCGGCCGCGGCGAGGGGGTGGAGGATTTGCGGATGATGATCAGCTCGCGGGCCTCATGCTCGAAGCTGTCCCACCAGCTGGCATCGGCCGGCGGGGACGTGACGCGATCGGCGACATCGACCAGGCCGGCGCGCAGGTCGGCCAGCGTCACCGGCTCGCGCGCGGCATTGATGATGGTGGCGACGGCGCGGGGCTGGGCCTGGCCGAAGCGCAGCCGCAACTGCCCCTCGACATAGCCGAGCGGGGCGCCGGTATCGAGCGCGCGGCGGGCGGCAAAGGCGACCAGCAGCCCTTCGGCGCGCGCGGCATTGCCCGACGCGGCCTGCGCCTCGACGGTGATGCGGTTGAGCCGCTCCTCCAGCTGGATCACGCGGGCGTCGAGCATCTGCGCGGCATCCGCCGTCAGCGGCCGGCCCGACGGGATGGCGTTGCTGCCCAGCAGCGGCGCGGGCAGGGCGGGCGTCGCCGTCTCGTCCTGGCCCCAGCGCCGTTCGATCTGCGGCATCGCCCAGATGGTGACGCCGATGCCGATCAGAAACGCGAACAGCAGCAGCACGGGCGTCAGCCAGGATGTGCGTCGGCGCGCGGGCGGCGGCGTTTCCTGCTGAATTTCCACACTCTCCTGCTCGTTCATCAAGTCTCTCTCGTTTGCGACCGCGGTTTCATTCGCACAATCGACGGGCGAGGGCCAGTACCGCCGCATCATTGGGTGCGTCGGCGGCCTGCGCGCTGCCCCATCCGCTGCCGCAGGCGGCAAGCGCCGCCGGACTTATCGCCACGACGTCGCACGCTGCGCGCTGATTTTCGGGGAATATCTCCGCCAGCCGGGCGCCGGCCGCCGCAGAATGGACCAGCAGCACGCCGCCGCGCAGGTCCAGCGGATCGCAGGGCAGGGGCATCATCCGATAGACCGGAATGCGCGTCACCCGCAGCGGCCCCGCGTCCATCGGCGCCACCGCCTCTCCCGACAGGTGCAGCAGCGTGCGGTGCCCGTCGGCCGCGATCCGCACAGCGATCGCGCTGGCATCGCCATCCCCGGCGACCGGCTCAGCAAAACCCGCCGCCCGCAGCGCCTCGGCCGTCGCCGCGCCCACAGCATAGGTCGGCAAGGAGCGATAGGCCTGCAGCGCGAAGCCGCCGAATCGCACCGTCTGCGCGCTCGTCACCAGCAGTGCGTCGAAATCCCCGGCGGGTGGCGGCGTCCAGGCCAGCGCCTCGGCCGCGAACAGCGGACACAGCCGCACCGCCAGCCCCATGGCCATCGCCTTGTCCGCCGTCCTGCCGGCGCCGGGCGCGGGCCGCAGGATGATGAGCGGTCTCACCCCTCGAACAGGCTGCGCAGCGCCGGGCTCGCTCGTTCCAGCAGGCCCCGGCCGATCGCCTCGGCCGCGTCGAAATCGCCGCGCGCCAGCCGTGCCTCGTCCCGCACCGTCTCGTCCCCTTCCGGGCTGATGATCTCGGCGCGCAGGTGGATCTGTCCGCCCTCCAGCAGCGCGAGGGCGGCGATCGGCGAATGGCATGTGCCGCCCAGGCCCCGCAGCACCGCGCGTTCAGCCATCACGCAATCGAATGTGTCGCGATGGTTGATCGCCGCCAGCCAGCCCCGCATGGCGTCATTGTCGGCCAGCGTCTCGATGCCGACCGCCCCCTGCGACGGCGCCGGCAACATGGTGTCGACCTCGACCGTGGCGCCAATGTCCGCCTGGCCCAGCCGGTCGAGCCCGGCGGCGGCGAGCAAAGTCGCATGGGCCTCGCCGGCTTCCAGCTTGGCCAGCCGGGTGGCAACATTGCCGCGGAACAGGATGATCTGCGCATCGGGGCGCAGTCGCTTCACCTGCGCGGCGCGGCGCGGCGAACTGGTGCCGACGATCGGCTGCGGCGGCAGCGCGGCAAAATTTTCCGCGCCGACCAGCCGGTCGCGCACATCGGCGCGCGGCAGCATCGCGGCAATGCGGATCGCATCGGGTCGGATCGTCTCGACATCCTTCATGCTGTGGACGGCGCAATCGATCTCGCCCTCTGCCAGCGCCCGGTCCAGCTCCTTGGTCCACAGCGCTTTTCCGCCGATTTCCGCCAGCGCCCGGTCTTGGATCCGGTCGCCGCTGGTCTGGACGATGACGGTGGTGATGGCGTCCTGATCCCAGCCATGGGCGTCGCGCAGCGCCTGCGCGGTCATATGGGCCTGAGCCAGCGCAAGCGGCGATCCCCTGGTGCCAAGGCGCAACGGTCGTTCGGGTCTTTTCATAAGCGGCTTGCTCTAATGGCCACGGGCACTAGATGGAAGCGGCAATGACCATCATCCTCGGCCTGGAATCAAGCTGCGACGAAACCGCGGCGGCGCTGGTGACGGCTGACGGGCAGATATTGGCCCATCGCCTCGCCACGCAGGAAGACGCGCACCGCCCCTATGGCGGCGTCGTGCCCGAAATCGCGGCCCGCGCCCATGTCGAGGCTTTGGCCCCGCTGGTCGAGGCGGCACTGGCCGACGCAAAGATGACGCTGGCCGATGTCGATGTCATCGCTGCCACCGCCGGCCCCGGCCTGATCGGCGGCGTGATGGTCGGCCTTGTCACTGGCAAGGCGCTCGCCCATGCCAGCGGCAAGCCGCTGGTCGCGGTCAATCATCTGGAGGGGCATGCGCTCTCGCCGCGCCTCGCCGACCAGAATCTTCAATTCCCTTATCTGCTCCTGCTGGTATCGGGTGGCCATTGCCAGCTGCTCAGGGTGGAGGGCGTCGGCCAATATCGCCGCCTCGCCACCACGATCGACGATGCTGCCGGCGAAGCCTTCGACAAGACCGCCAAGCTGCTCGGCCTCGGCTTCCCCGGCGGCCCGGCGGTGGAAAAGGCGGCGGCCAAGGGCAACCCCCGCGCCGTGCCGCTGCCGCGCCCGCTGGTCGGCACCGAAGAACCCCATTTCTCCTTTGCGGGCCTCAAGAGCGCGGTGATGCGCGCCGCCCAGTCGGGCCAATATACCGTCGAGGATATCGCTGCCAGTTTCCAGCAGGCGGTGATCGACTGCCTGCTCGATCGCACCCGCCGCGCGCTCGCCGCGAGTGAAGGCGTGACCGCGCTGGTCGTCGCCGGCGGCGTCGCCGCCAACCAGTCGGTGCGCGGCGCGCTCACTGCGCTGGCCGGGGACCATGGCCTGCCCTTCGTCGCGCCGCCCTTGTGGCTCTGCACCGACAATGCGGCGATGATCGCCTGGGCCGGCGCGGAGCGCTATGCTGCGGGCATGACCGACGATCTGACCATCCCCGCCCGGCCGCGCTGGCCGCTCGATCCAACGGCGGAAAAGGCGCGTGGAGCAGGAGTGAAGGCATGAAGGCGGGAGTCATCGGAGCAGGCGCCTGGGGCACCGCGCTGGCGCAATTGCTGGCGGCCGACGGGCAGGATGTGAGCCTCTGGGCGCTGGAAGCCGATGTGGTCGATGCGATCAACGGCGCCCATGAAAATCCGCTCTATCTGCCCGGCCTGCCGCTCTCGCCCTCGATCCGAGCGACCGGTGTCCTGTCGGACCTGGCTGATCGCGACCTGATTCTGGTGGTCAGCCCGGCCCAGCATCTGCGCAGCGTCGTGGCGCAGGCGCCGGCCGGCGTGCCGTTGGTCCTCTGTTCCAAGGGGATAGAGGCGGGCACCGGCCTGTTGATGTCGGAAGTCGCGGCGCAGGCGCAGCCAAGCTCGCCGATCGCTGTCCTCTCCGGCCCGACCTTCGCCCATGAAGTGGCAAAGGGCCTGCCGACCGCCGTCACCTTCGCCTGCGCCGACCAGGCGCTGGCCGAAAAGCTGGCGGCGCGCATCGCCCGGCCGACCTTCCGCCCCTATCTGTCGGACGATGTCGTCGGCGCGGAAATCGGCGGCGCGGTCAAGAATGTGCTCGCCATCGCCTGCGGCGTGTCGGAAGGTGCCGGCCTTGGCCTCAATGCGCGCGCATCGCTCATCAGCCGGGGTTTTGCCGAAATGACCCGCTTCGGCCTGGCGCGTGGCGCCCGTGTCGAAACGCTGGGCGGCCTGTCGGGGCTGGGCGATCTCGTCCTCACCTGTTCCTCCACCAATTCGCGCAACTTCTCGCTCGGCAAGGGGCTGGGCGAGGGGCAGAGCGCCGCCGACCTCCTCTCCAACCGTCGCACCGTGGCCGAAGGCGCGCATACCGCGCCGGTGCTGCGCGATGCAGCCCGCGCGGCCGGCGTCGAAATGCCGGTGGTGGAAGCTGTCTGCGCCCTGCTTGCCGACGCCGCACCATTGGCACAGGTCATCGACGCGCTGCTGGCGCGCCCGCTGCGGCCTGAATAAGCATCGCCGCGACACAATAGATCGCCTATAGACATGAGCATGACAATCGAGGGGGACCAGGGTCCTGTGACCGCGCAGGCGACCCCTGCCGAACAGAAGGATGACATCGCCGCCCTGGCCAAGGGCGGACGGACCAACGTCTTCGGCTTCCTGCTGCGCCTGGCTGCGCGCCTGCCTTTCCTGTTCATCGCCGGCCGCTGGTATGGCGCTGACGCGCTGGGGCGCTTCGCCTATGCCGTGCTGGTGGTGGAGTTCGTCGCCCAGATCGCGACGCTCGGGTTGAAGCGGGGCCTTGCCGGTGCGCTCGCCCAGACCGAACGGCCGCACAGCCATGTCGTGACCGACGCGATGGTGGTGACGCTGATCGCATCGCTGCTGGGGGCCGGCCTGTTGATCGCCTTCCCCCAGGCGATGTTCCCCAATAGCGGCATCAACGGGCTCGACCGGTTGCTGGCGCTGATCGTCATCGCCGTTGCGACCTCCGACGTTGCGCTTGCCGCCTGCGCCTATCGCTTCGACATCGGCGCCACGGTCCGCGCGCGCTCGATCATTGAACCCTGGGCGATCAGCATCGGCGCCTTCGGTTTCGCTTATTATTCGCTGCGCGACGGCCTGATCCTCTCCTATGTCGTGTCGATGGTCGCGGCGATGATCGCCTCGATCATCCCGATGTGGCGTCATTATGGCCGGCCGCATGGCTGGCGTCCCGATGCCGGGCGGCTCTGGCGCCTCGCCCGTCGCAACCTGCCGCTCGCCGCGGCGGACGGTGTCGAATGGGGCTCGCGTCGGCTCGACATGGCGATCCTGGGCCTGTTCGTCAGCCCGGCGATCGTCGGCATCTATTATGTCGCGCAGCAGGTCGCCTCGCTGCCACAGAAATTGAAGACCAGCTTCGACCCGATCCTGGGCCCGGTCATCACCCGCAACTTGGCGGAGGGCAATCTGGCGGCGATCGCGCGCCAGGTCAGCCAGGTCGGCTTCTGGATCATCGCGGCGCAGGCCGGCATCGCCCTTGCGCTTGGCATTCCGGGCGAGGCCGTCATGGGCCTGGTCGGTCCGCATTTCGTCGGCGGCACCGGTGCGTTGGCCTTCCTGTTGCTCGCCGAAGTGGTCGCCGCGACCGCCGTCGTCAGCGAATCCGCGCTGGTCTATATCGCCCGCCACCGCAACCTGATGATCTCGCTCAGCATGATCGCGTTGCAGGCGGCGCTCAGCTTCGGTTTGATCCTGCTCGGCAAGCGGTTCGGCCTCACGCCGCAGGAACTGGCCGCCGCGCCCGCTCTGGGCCTCTGCATCGCGCTCGGCGCCGGCGCCTTCGTCAAGGCGCGGCTGCTCTCCAGCCTGCTCCACGCCCGCGTCAATGCCTGGCGCTGGCCGCTGCTCAGCGCCTCGGGCGTCGCCTGCATCGTTGGCGCGGCCTTCGTCGCCCTGCCGGCGCGCTTCGAATGGGTCGAGCTGGCGGTCGGCGTCTGGGCGATCCTGGGCGCCTATGGCTTCGTCATCTGGCGCTGGGGCTTCGGCCCGGACGACCGCGCCCTGTTCCGCAAGCAAAAGAACCCGGCCTGATCCGCCCCATAAAAAAGCCCGCCTCTCGACCGGAGAGGCGGGCTTTTTTGTCAGTGTCTGTCGCGATCAGGCGAACAGCTTGGCGCGGATCAGGTTCAGATCTTCCTCGGGACGCGCGCCCCAGTGCGAAATGACTTCGGCGGCGGCCGCCGCACCCAGCGCCAGGCAATCCTCGACGCTACGCTCTTCCAGATGCGCGGCCAGATAGCCGGCGGCGAACAGGTCGCCTGCACCGGTGGTGTCGATGATCTGGCTGACGGGCGCAGCCGGGGCTTCGTGACGCACGCCATCGACGATGGCGACCGCGCCCTTTTCGCTGCGGGTCGACACCAGCACCGGCACCTTGTCGGCGAAGCGGGCCAGCGCTGCATCGAAATCATCGACCTGCGCCAGCGACTGGATTTCGCCCTCGTTCGAGAAGAGGATGTCGATCAGCCCCTGTTCGATCAGGTCGATGAAGTCGGCGCGATGGCGGTCGATCACGAAATTGTCGGACAGGGTGAAGGCGACCTTGCGGCCGGCATTGCGGGCGGCGTCGATCGCGGCGCGCATCGCGGCGCGCGGCTGCTCGGGATCCCACAGATAGCCTTCCAGATACAGGATGCGGGCCGACTGGATCAGCTCAAGGTCCAGCGCCGCTTCGGGCAGGAACTGCGAGGCGCCCAGGAAGGTGTTCATGGTGCGCTGCGCGTCCGGCGTCACCAGGATCAGGCAGCGGGCGGTCGGGATGTCGCCCTGCATCACCGGCGTGTCGAACTTGATGCCCAGCGCGCGCACGTCATGGGCGAACACCGCGCCCAGCTGGTCGTCATTGACCTGGCCGATGAAGCCGCACTTGGTGCCCAGCGCGGCGAGGCCGGCCAGCGTGTTGGCGGCCGAACCGCCGCTGATTTCCTTGGCCTGGGGCATGTCGGCATAAAGGGTCTCGGCCATTTCGGCGTCGATCAGCTGCATGCCGCCCTTGGTCAGCGCATGCTGCGCTAGAAATGCGTCGTCGCTGCGGGCCAGAACGTCGACAATGGCATTGCCGATCGCGACAACGTCAAGCGTGGGGGAAGAAGTCACGCGGGCTCCTGTGAAAGATGATGGGAAAATAGCGGTAAATTGGGCCGTCTCTACCGGTCCGGGGGCGCTGGCGCAACGCTGCTGATTGACGGAGCCGCCGGGGCGCAGGATATCGGGCCATGATCATCACCGCGGCGCTGCGCGCCTTCCCCCTGATCTTCCACGCCGCCGCCCGCCGGCTGCTGGTCAAGACGCTGGCGCTGACCCTGTTGCTCTTCGCCCTGCTGGGCGTCGGCCTATGGGCGGCCTTTCACGCCACGCGCCTGCATTTCGGCTGGGGCGAGGGCGACGGTTGGGGCGGCATGGCGGAGGCGGCTGCTACCGGCCTTGCCATGATCGCGGCCAGTTGGCTGCTGTTCCGCACCATCGCCATGCTGGTCATGGGCCTGTTCGCCGACGATGTGATCGAGGCGGTGGAGCGCGATACTTATCCACAGGCTGTGGGCCGGCCGGTCGGCTTCACCCGCAGCCTCCATTATGCGCTGCGATCGGTCGGCCGCACGCTCGGCTGGAACCTGCTGGCGCTCCCCGGCTATGTGCTGCTGCTGGTGACGGGGATCGGCACGATCGGGCTGTTCCTGGCGGTGAACGCCTATCTGCTCGGCCGCGACCTTGCCGACATGGTCGAGCCGCGCCACCCCGGCCTGCCGCCTATCGGCCGTGGCAACCGGTGGCTCATGGGCCTCGTTTCGGCGCTTCTCTTCCTCATTCCCCTGGTCAACCTGCTTGCGCCGATCTGGAGCGCAGCTATGGCGGTCCACATGTTGCTAGGGTCCAAGAGGAAGCCGGTCTGATGTCGCCCCGTTTCGCGCTCGCCGCGCTCCTGTCGCTGCCGCTTGCGGCCTGTGGCGGCGTCGTCCCGCCCGCCACCAGCTATACCCCGCCGCCCGCCGGTCCGCCGGCCAGCGCCTTCACCAAGACCGGTCCGCTGATGGGCATGGACGCCAAACGCCTGACCCAGATGTTCGGCACGCCGCGCCTCGACATTCGCGAAACGACCGTGCGCAAGCTGCAATTCGCCAATGGTCGTTGCGTGCTCGACGCCTATCTCTATTCGCCCGGCAAGGGGAAGGAGCCGGTGGTGACCCATGTCGATGCCCGCACGCCCGCCGGCACCGATGTCGACCACGCTTCCTGCGCGGCTACGCTCCAGCAGCGCTGAGTAATTGGCCTAGCGCCCATTCGGCCGCTTCCGCCACCACCGGATCGGGATCGGAGGTCAGCGGCCGCAGCCGGTCGACCAGCCGCAGGTCGCCGCTATTGCCCGCCGCGATCGCCGCATTGCGCACCATCCGGTCGCGCCCGATCCGCTTGATCGGCGACCCGGAAAAAATTTCGCGAAAGCCCGCATCGTCCAGGTCCAGCAGGTCGCCCAGCGCCGGCGCCGCCAGCTCCGCCCGGCCGATGAAGGCGCGGTTGGCCGCCGCCCCCTGCGCAAACTTGTTCCAGGGGCAGGCCGCCAGGCAATCGTCGCAGCCATAGATGCGGTTGCCCATCCTTGCCCGGAACTCCTCCGGGATCGGCCCCTTATGCTCGATCGTCAGGTACGAGATGCAGCGCCGCGCATCGACGATATAGGGCGCGGGAAAGGCATCGGTCGGGCAGGATGACAGGCAGGCCGTGCAACTGCCGCAATGGTCCACCTCCGGTGGATCGGGCTCCAGCGCGATCTCGGTATAGATGGCGCCCAGGAACAGCCAGCTGCCATGCTGGCGGCTCACCAGATTGCTGTGCTTGCCCTGCCAGCCCAGCCCCGCGCCCTGCGCCAGCGGCTTTTCCATCACGGGTGCGGTATCGACGAATACCTTGAGCGCGGTCGGCTGCTGATCGACCAGCCAGCGGGCCAGCGCCTTCAGTGCCTTCTTGACCACATCATGATAGTCGCGACCCTGCGCATAGACGGAAATGCGGCCCCGATCGCCGACCTCGGCCAACGCGAGCGGATCACGGCCGGGGGCATAGCTCATCCCTAGCATGATGACGCTGCGCGCCTGCGGCCACAGGCCTGTGGGCGATCCGCGCTGCTCGGCCCGCTCCTCCATCCACAACATGTCGCCATGATGGCCGGCCTCCAGCCATTGGCGCAGCCGCTCGGCCGTGCGCGGCGCGGCGTCGGCGCGCGCGATCGCACAGGCGGCAAAGCCCAGCTGCGCGGCCTGCGCTTTCAGGCGCTGCTCCAATGTTTCGTTTTGCACTGGCATGGTCCGGGATTATCAGGGGCGGATGATCGGTGACACTCCGGCTCCTGCCGCCCCCTATGCCGTCGAAGGCCATGCTCTTGTCAAGGCGTTCGGCGATTTTCGCGCGGTGGATGGCGTCGACATCGCCGTGCCCGCCGGCACCATCTATGGCATTTTGGGGCCGAACGGCGCGGGCAAGACGACCTTGCTGCGCACCCTGCTCGGCATCATCGACCCTGACGAGGGCCACCGCACCCTGCTGGGCGATGGCGCGCCGCTGCGCATGGCCAAGCAGGTCGGTTATCTGCCCGAGGAACGCGGCCTCTACCCGTCGATGAAGGCCTATGAGGCGATCGCCTTCATGGGCGCGTTGCGCGGCCTGCCGCTCCATGTCGGGCGTGAACGGGCGCGCGCCATGCTGCAGGACTATGGCATGGGCGCCTCGGTCGAAAAGCCGATCCGCCAGCTCTCCAAGGGCATGGCTCAGACGGTGCAATTGTTCGGCACCATCGTCCATGAACCGCGTCTCATCGTCCTCGACGAGCCCTTCTCCGGCCTCGACGCGATGAATCAGGAAAAGCTGGAGGCGCTGATCCGCGATCAGGCGCGCAAGGGCGTAACCATCCTCTTTTCCACCCATGTCATCGCCCATGCCGAACGATTGTGCGAACGCATCGCCATCGTCGCTGGCGGCCGCATCCGGTTTGAAGGATCGGTCAGCGACGCGCGCGACCGTCTGCCGCCCCAGGTGACATTGCGCACGCGGCTGAGCGACGGCGCCTGGCGCCGTGCCTTGCCGACCGATACGCTGGCACAGGATGGCGCCTGGCATTTCGCGCTGCCCGATGACGGCATCGAACCGCTGCTGCGCGCCCTGCTCGATGGACAGGCCGGCATTGAAAGCCTGTCGATCGAACGGCCGGGCCTGCATGACGCCTTCGTCGCGATCGCGGGGGAGGCTGCTGCGCGCCAGATGCGCGATGACGCCACGCAGGAGGTCGAGGCATGAAGGAATTGCTGCGCGCCGCCAGTGTCATCGCCCGGCGGGATTTCACCGCCGTCGTCCTGTCGCGCACCTTCATCCTGTTCTTGATCGGGCCGCTGGTGCCGATCGTCATCGGCATGGTCTTCGCCGGTTTCACCCAGAAGATTTCCAGCACCGACCTGCGCCCGGTCGTTGGCATTGCCATGGCGCCGGCCGATGTTGGCGCGCTCGAACGGGCCCACAAGCGCCTGACCGAACGCATGGGGCCGCAGGAGCTGCCGCGGCTTCACGCCGTCTCGCCTGATACCCCGCCGCGTATCTTGCTGGCCCGACCGGAATCGGACGTCGTCGCCATTCTCTCGGGCACGGTGTCGCGCCCGACCCTGACCGGCAAGCCGGAGGATCTGGACAAGTTGCAGGGCGATCTCAGCCTGATCGCCAGCGCGGCGCAGGCCGAAAAGGTGCTGCACATGGTCAAGGTCGAACGGCAGGAAGTGGCGACAAGCCTCGGCGCCCAGTCGCAGGCCCGTCTGCTGATCGGCCGCACCGGCCAGATCGTCATCTTCTTCCTCACCATCTTGCTGGCGGGCATGATCCTGTCCAATCTGGTCGAGGAAAAGACGAACAAGATCATCGAGATATTGGCCGCCGCCGTGCCGGTCGACGCGATCTTCCTCGGCAAGCTTATCGCCATGCTGGGGATGAGCTTCGTCGGCATCGCCTTCTGGGGCGCCACCGCCTTCACCATCTTCATGGCGTTGAAGGCGCCCGGCACGGTCCTGCCCGATCCGGCGGTGGGCTGGCCCGCCTTCATCGCGCTCGGCATCATCTATTTCGCTATGGCCTATACGCTGCTCGGCTCGCTGTTCCTGGGCATCGGCGCACAGGCGGCGACCGTGCGCGAGGTGCAGACGCTCAACATGCCGATCACCATGGGCCAGATGATGATCTTCTTCTTTGTCTCCTACACGGTCGACCATATGGGATCGCCGCTGGAAGTGGCGTCGGTGGTCTTTCCCTTCTCCTCGCCCTTCGCGATGATCGCGCGGGCGGCGCAGGATGCGGCGCTCTGGCCGCATCTGGTGGCGATCCTGTGGCAGGGCGTCTGGGTCGCCCTCATCATCCGCATCGGCGTACTGCTGTTCCGCCGCCATGTGCTCAAATCCGGCGGCCGCTGGTGGAAGCAGTTGTTCAGGAGCTCGACAGGCTGAACAGGCTAGGGAGGGATAATGAACCGGCGGCATTTTCTCTATGGCGTCGCAACCGGCGCCTCTGCACTGGCCCTGTGGCAATTCCGCCCCGACGCGGCGGAGGCCGCCTATCCCTATCGCCTGACCGACGCGCAATGGCGCAACAAGCTCAGCCCCTGGGCCTATAAGGTGCTGCGCCAGGGCGCGACCGAATTTCCCGACAGCAGCCCGCTCAACCGCGAACATCGCGCCGGCACCTTCACCTGCGCCGGCTGCGCGCAAAATCTGTTCAGTTCGAAGACCAAGTTCGACAGCGGCACCGGCTGGCCCAGCTTCTATGCGCCCTTACCCCGCGCCATTGGCACGTCGCGCGACTTCAGCCTGGGCGTGTCCCGGACCGAAGTCCATTGCGCCCGCTGCGGCGGGCATCTGGGCCATGTGTTCGATGACGGGCCCAAGCCCACGGGCCTGCGCTACTGCATGAACGGCGTGGCGCTGGCCTTCAGTCCCGTTTGACCTTGTAGATGCGCAGCGGCCCCTTGGTGGGCAGCGGCTGCAGCCAGTCGGGCACATTGCCTCGCGTCAGTTGCGCCGACAGGCTCTGAGGACGCTCCTTGGCATAGAGCGCATATTCGGTCAGGCCCGTGCAGGTCACGACATAGTCGGCGCCCCGCCCTCCATTGACCGACCGGATCACCGCGCGCGCCTTGTCCGGCGTCGCCATATAGCCCTCGATCACGGCGGTAATGCCGGCAGCATTGCGATGATGGGCGGTGCCGATCACGCGGTGCGGCGTCTGCACCAATATGTCGGGGCCAAGGTCCAGCGGTGCGAACAGGGTGGATGGGGGCAGGGCGTGCAGTGGCGCGAGCGTGGCGGCGGCCCGGCAATTGACGGCGCTCGTCTTGGCCGACGGGGCTTCGGGGATCAGGGCAATCCACAATGCACTGATCCCGGCGGGAGTCAGCAGAATCAGCGCTACCGACCCCAGGACGCGCACCAGCGCCTGCGATGATGTTTGTACCTTGCGGAACAGGGCGATCAGCAACCAGGCGACACCGGGCAGGGCATAGACATGGGCCACCGACACGGCGCGCATCACCAGCAGCGACACTGCCATCGCCCCCAGCAGCAACAGGCCCAGCGCCAACCAGCGCATGCGTGCATCCCTGTTGGCGACCAGGCGAGCGGCGGACAAGGTCCCTGCCAGCCCGACCAGCGCGGGCAACAGGATGACGCCGCGCAGTGACAGGCTTTGCACCCAGATCGGCCGGCCTTCCATCACTTGCAGATACCAATATTTATAGGCCAGCGGCCCGAGCGCCTGGAACGGATCGCCTGACAGACAGGGGCCACCGATCGCCAGCAGGATCGCGATGGCGGCCCCGCCGCCGATCGCGGCGATCAGGAAGCGCCGGGTCATGTTGCCGGTCCCGATCAGTGTGCCGGCCAGCGACACCAGCACGGCCAGCGCGACGAGCGGCCAGACATAGGCGGCCGACAGCGCGTCGCATTGGTCATGCAGCAAGGCCGCCTGTCCGCGCAGCAAGGCCAGCAGCGCAAGCGCCGCGCCGCCCAGCGTCGCCGCAAAGGCGGTGAAGCGCGACGCTTCCCGGCCGTCGAGCCATTGGCGCAGCGCAAACAGTCCGGCGAACAGCGCGACATAGGGCAGGGCTTCACTCGAAATCTGCAACCAGACCGCCAGCGCCAGCGCGCTCGTCACGCCGCCACGCACCCGGCTGCTATCCAGCGCGCCGGCCAGCGCGATCGTCGCCATCCAGATCTGCCAGCCATGATGGTCGATCCGCAGCGGCGTGAACTGCACCAGGATCGATGGTGTCGTCAGCAGCAGGGCTGTGGTGATGAGGGCCGGAACAGGATCGCCAAGTCGCCGGGCGGCCAGATACACGGCGGCGGTCAACCCGCCCAGCAACAGCAGCGGCACGGTGATGCAGGCGACCAGCTCAGCGGTCGCAGGCCCCAATAGCGGCCGCGCCAGCAGGATCATCCCTGCCACCGGCATGTCGACGATGCGCGACCAGTGCATCGGTCCGCCCAGCGGCGGATTCACCCGATGCTGGCTGACATCCCAGAAGCCCTGTCCGCCGATCCAGTCCCGCACCTGCACCAGCCGCATGGCATCATCGGGGTCGCGAAAGCCCAGCGCGGCGAAATCGCCATGGAACAGCCACAGCATGACCGCGCTGCACGCCAGCCAGGCGAGCAGGATCAGCCAGCGGCCATGACGCTCAACTACGCGCAAAAATGCCATATTTGCGGATCGCATAGACGCTCAGGAAACTGGCCGGCACCGATATCAGCTTGGCGATCGTCGGGGCAATGCCGACGGCGCTCAGCCCGCCAACCATGGCCATGGTGATGCCCATGCCAACCAGCGCACTGGCCACGAAGCCGAACCGCTGGGCGTGACTGGGGCCGGCGCCCGTGTCGAACACGAAGCGGATGCTGATCACCCAATGCACGACCAGGCCGATCGCATAGCCGCCAAAGGCTGCCAGCATCGGCGTTGTACCGGCCCGGCTCAGCATCAGGAAGGCCGCCATGTCGCTCGACAGCGCGCAGATGCTGGCCAGCAGGTAGCGGGCGAACATGAAGCGCGTGGCGATGGCGCCCAGCCGGGCGGTCAGGGCGCGCAACGGTTCGCCCATCGGCTCATGCGGCCTTCAGGCGGGAAGGCACCAGTCGTTCGCTGGCAAGGGCGGCGCGCTGTCCTTCGACATCCTGTCCCTCCTCGCCCGATTCATGATATTCGGCATCCTCGTTGACGCCCCAGACGTCATAGACGCGGGTGCCGGCCTCGATGTTGCGCACTGTCAACATCGCCGTCATCATCGCATGATCCTGGTTGTTATAGCGGTGCATGCCGTTGCGGCCGACCAGATGGAGCGTCGGGGCGACGGCTTCCAGCTCGGTGCGCATCGCCAGCACATGGTCGGCATAGGCATCGTCATAGACCGGATAGGCCTTTTCCTGCCGCACCACCGCGCCGCCGACGACATCGTCGGGATTGCACAGGCCCAATATGGCCATTTCCTTCTTGGCCAGGTCGATCAGGTCGGCGTCGGCCGACGCCCACAGCCCGTCGCCCTCGAAGCAGAAATATTCCAGGCCCACGCAAGCGACCGATTCATCGGGCACCATTTCGGGCGACCAGCTGCGGAAATTCTGGATGCGGCCGACCTGCACCTTGCTGTCGTGGATATAGATCCAGTTGTCGGGGAACAGATCCTCCGACTTGATCATCAGCGCCACGGTCAGGAAATCGCGATATTTGAGCTCCATTGCCTCGGGCAGGGTTTCGGGCAGCGGATGGATGCGCGCGGCCAGCTCACGCATCGGCGCGGACGAAATCACATGGGCGGCGTTGATGATGACATCGCCGTCCGGGCCGTCCGCCACCACGCGCCAGCGCTCCGTGCCCTGATCCTGCGCCAGCTGCTTCAGGCTGTGCGCCATCAATATCTGGTTGCCGCCCTCGATCACCCGATCGCGCGCGGCTTCCCACATCATGCCGGGGCCAAGGCGCGGATAGCGGAAGGTTTCCAGCAGAGTCTTGGTCGCCATGCCGTCATTGGGCTTCTTGTTGAGGCCGAGGCTCCGCTTCAGCCCATCGACCACCGCACCCCAGAGCGACAGGCCCTTGATCCGCTGCGCCGCCCAGTCGGCCGACATCTCGTCGCAGGGCATGCCCCAGACCTTTTCCGTATAGGTCTTGAAGAAGATCGAGAAGAGCTTGTGGCCGAACGCGTTGACGGTCCAGTCCTGGAAGGAACGGACATTGCGGTTCGGGAACAGCCTGGCCTTGGCGAAGCTCGCCATGCACAGGGTCGAACGCCAGATGCCCAGATTCCACAGCGCCTCGAACGCGCGCAGGGGATAGGAGTAGAATTTCCCCTCATAATAGATGCGGCTCATGCGCGGGCGCTGGATGAAATCGTCCGGCAGGATCTCGTTCCACAGGTCGACCACTTCCTTCGACTTGGAAAAGAAGCGGTGGCCGCCAATGTCGAATCGATAGCCATCCAGCTCGACCGTGCGGCTGATGCCGCCGACATAGACCGGGTCTTTCTCGATGACGGTGACGGAAAAGCCTTTTTTCGTCAGCAGATAGGCGGCGGTGAGGCCGGCCGGGCCTGCCCCGATGATGGCGACGTCCACACTCTGGTCGACACGCGACATGCTCTATATCCCCTGGATGGTCCTTCGTGTCTCGCTGAGTGAAGGAAATCCTCTAAGGAGTGGTTAATCGCCGGTAAGCATGAAGTGGTTGCCGACATGACAAAGGGCCGCTCCGCATGTGCGGAACGGCCCCCTGCAGTCCCCGTGACGGGGAAGGCTTCCCTTGCGGGATGGGTGAAGATCAGCCCTGGCGCTGGGCCAGCGCATTGAGGTCGCTGCGTGCGCCGTCCAGAGCGCTGCCGACACAGTCGCGATAGTCGGGGGTCGCCGGCAGGATCGATCCGTTGACCCAGCCACACACCTGCTTGGCGGCGCGGCTGATGCGATAATCGGCGCGGCGCAGGCCATTGTTGCTGGCCAGGTTCAGGTCGGCCACCGATACGGCGATGGTGCGGGTGGTGAGGCCGGTGGTGCCGTCAACGACGACTTCGTTGTTGCTGTTGCCGGCGATAGCCATGCCAGGCAGCGCAAGGGCCAGGGTGGCGGCCATCGCCACCAGCGTCTTCTTGGTCATCCTATTCTCCTGTCGAACATGCTTTTTCTTATGTCGTGCCCAACGCCTGACGTGGGTGCGGGGTCGTCATCCTAGATAGGATTGCCCGGTGACATTGAAAAGAGGCCAATTGCCAGAAAATGGCAGTTTTCTGCGATTTTGCGGGTGCGAACAGGATCGTTTCGCACCCGCATAAACCTGATCGAAATATTGTCCCGACGCGCCATCTAGCGCGTTGGGAAACAAGCCTTAATGGCGG
The DNA here is from genome assembly GCF_018604485.1 of Sphingobium sp. BHU LFT2. Lineage (NCBI taxonomy): Bacteria > Pseudomonadati > Pseudomonadota > Alphaproteobacteria > Sphingomonadales > Sphingobiaceae > Sphingobium > Sphingobium sp. BHU LFT2. The sequence continues at coordinate 217,797 of NZ_JAFCGW010000005.1, read as the reverse complement.
AAGTGACGCATGCCGGTGAAGACCATCGCCAGGCCCGCTTCGTCTGCTGCGGCAATGACTTCCTCGTCACGGATCGAGCCGCCCGGCTGGATCACCGCCGTCGCGCCGGCTTCGACCGCCGCCAGCAGGCCATCGGCGAAGGGGAAGAAGGCGTCGGAAGCGACCGCCGAACCGATGGTGCGCGGCTCGCTCCAGCCCGCCTTCTCGGCGGCGTCCTTGGCCTTCCAGGCGGCGATGCGCGCCGATTCCAGGCGGTTCATCTGACCCGCGCCGACGCCGGCGGTGCTGCCGCCCTTGGCATAGACGATCGCGTTCGACTTCACATGCTTGGCCACGGTCCAGGCGAACAGGCAGTCCTTCAGTTCCTGCTCGGTCGGCGCGCGCTTGGTCACGACCTTGAGGGCATCGCGGTCGACCTTGCCATTGTCGCGGCTCTGGACCAGCAGGCCGCCGGCAATGCTCTTGACCATCAGGCCGGGGCGGGCCGGATCGGGCAGTTCGCCGGTCAGCAGCAGGCGCAGATTCTTCTTCTTGGCAAAGATCGCCTTGGCTTCGTCATCGGCGTCGGGTGCGGCGACGACTTCGGTGAAGATGCCGCTGATCGCTTCGGCGGTCGGGCCGTCGAGCGGACGGTTGACGGCGATGATGCCGCCGAATGCCGACACGCTGTCACAGGCGAGCGCCGCTTCATAGGCTTCGATCAGCGTCTCGCCGGTGGCGACGCCGCACGGATTGGCATGCTTCACGATGACGACGGTCGGCGGGCCGTCGCGGAATTCGCTGACCAGCTCCAGCGCCGCATCGGCGTCGTTATAATTATTGTAGCTCAGTTCCTTGCCCTGGATCTGCTTGGCCTGGGCGATGCCGTTGGCGGTCGGGCCGTTGGGCAGGTAGAGCGCCGCCGACTGGTGCGGGTTCTCGCCATAGCGCAGCGTGGTGCTGAGCTTGCTCGACAGCGACAGGCTTTCGGGGAAGGCGACGCCCTGGTCGGCAAAGGCGAACCAGCTGGCGATCATCGAATCATAGGCGGCGGTGGCGGCATAGGCCTTGGCCGCCAGCATCCGGCGGAAATCATAGCTGGTGGCGCCGCCCTTCTCGGCCATTTCGGCGATCAGGCGGGCATAGTCGGCCGGATCGGTGACGATCGCGACGCTCTCATGATTCTTCGCAGCCGAACGGACCATCGACGGGCCACCGATGTCGATATTCTCGATGATCTCGTCGCGGTCGGCGCCCTTGGCCACGGTCGCGGCGAACGGGTAGAGGTTGACGATCACCAGATCGATCGCGCCGATTTCATGCTCGTCCATCGACGCGACATGCTCGGGGTTGCCCCGCACCGCCAGCAGGCCGCCATGGACCTTGGGGTGCAGCGTCTTGACGCGGCCGTCCATCATTTCGGGGAAGCCGGTCAGCTCGGAAATATCCTTCACGGCCAGGCCCGCCTCGCGCAGTGCCTTGGCGGTGCCGCCGGTCGACACCAGTTCGACGCCATGCTGGCCCAGTGCCTGGCCCAGTTCGATGAGGCCGGTCTTGTCCGATACGGAAAGGAGGGCGCGCTTGATGGTGACGTCGGTGGTCATGGGGATGCTTCCTGCTGTTCGGGATGCCGCTTCAGGCTTGCCGCAGCCCTCTAGTCGCGCGCGGCGCAAAAATACAGTCCTCACGCGCAGGGAATTTCCCGATCTTGCGGGCTTTTGCTGCTACTGTATTGTGATTGCATAACAGTTGGGGGATCTGACATGCGCTATCTGCTCGCCGCCACCGCCTTGCCCTTGCTTGCCGCCTTCCCGGTGCTGGCGCAAATTCCGACGCCGGAACGGGCAGTTACCGATCCCAAGAGCCTGACCTCGCCCGTCAATCCCGACGCCCGCGCCGTGCCGCTCGCCGACATCGGCGCTTCGCGCAGCCTGTCTAGCGCGGCGTGGAGCGCCGACGGCAAACAGATTTTCGTCGCCACCAACCTCACCGGCCGCACCAATATCTGGCGCACCGACACCGCCGGCAGCTGGCCGGTGCAGCTCACCCAGTCGGATGACGCCCAGACCGGCCTCGCCGCCTCGGCCGATGGCCGCTACCTGCTGTTCCAGCAGGATGTCGGCGGCAATGAATATAGCGACATCTACCGCGTGCCGGTGAACGGCGGCGCGGTCGAGAATCTCACCAACACGCCCGACCGGCGCGAAAGCGACCTGCTGGTCGGCCCCAGCGGCGGGCTGGTCGCGCTCGTCACCAAGCTCAAGACGCAGGGCCAGTCCAATGTCGCGGTGATGGACGGGGCGGGCAGGGTGCGCGACCTGACGCACGAGGCCGACCCGCAGTTCAGCTGGTCACCGGTCGCCTGGGTCGCGGATGGCAAGGCGCTGATCGCCAACCGCATGCGGACCGATTCCAAGGTCAGCGAAATCTGGCGCATCGACGTCGCCAGTGGCAAGGCGGCGAAATTGCTCGGCAAGGCCGACACGGTCTATGCCGCGACCGATGCGAGTGCGGACGGCCAATGGATCGCCGTCTCCACCGATGAAGGCAGCGGCCAGATTCATGGCGGCCTGCTCGAAGCCGCCACCGGCAAATGGCGCTGGCTCAAATCCACGCCCTGGGAACAGGTGCCGGCCAGCTTCACCCGCGATGGCAGGGCGCTCATCTTCCGCATCAACGCCGACGCGCGCAGCACCCTCTATCGCATCGACCTGGCGAGCGGCGCCGAAACCCCGCTCGCCATCCCGCCGGGCGTCAATTATCTGGTCGGCAGCGAGCCGCGCTCGCCCGACGGCACCATGCTGATGCTCAACCATTCGGGCGCCGATTCGCCGGCGAACCTCTATCTCTATGACCTTGCAGCCGGCGCTGCGCGTCCCGCGACACAGCTTGCCATCGCCAGCCTCCAGCCCGCCGCGCTGCCCAAGTCGGATGTCGTCACCTACAAGAGCTTCGACGGTACGCTGATCAGCGCGATCGTGACCATGCCCGCCAATCTCAAGCGCGACGGCAGCAACTCCGCCATCGTCCTGCCCCATGGCGGCCCCACCGGTCAGGCGCAGGATGGTTACAGCCGCTACGCCACCGCCTTCGCCAGCCGCGGCTATGTCGTGATCCAGCCCAATTTCCGCGGCTCGACCGGCTATGGTAAGGCGTTCCAGGACGGCAATGTCAAGGATCTGGGCGGCGCCGACCTCAAGGACACGGTCGCGGCCAAGCATTTCCTGGTCGATAGCGGCTATGTCGATGCCAAGCGGGTCGGCATCTTCGGCGGCAGCTATGGCGGCTTCATGACCCTGATGGCGATCGGCCGGGCGCCCGACGAGTTCGCCGCCGCCGTCCAGTGGTTCGGCATCATCAACTGGCGCACCATGTATCGCGACCAGGATGAGGAGCTGAAGGCTTATCAGCGTAGCCTGCTGGGCACGCCCGACAGCGATCCCCAGGTCTATGATGCCGCCTCGCCGCTCACCTATATCCGCGCGGCGAAGGCGCCGTTGCTGACCATCCAGGGCGAAAACGACATTCGCGTGCCACGCGGCCAGGCGCAGGAGGTGCATGACATCCTCAAGGCGAAGGGCAATGTGGTGGAAACGATCTTCTACCCGGCCGAGGGCCATGGCTTCCAGAAGAAGGAGAATCAGCTCGACTCGCTGACCCGCACCGTCGCCTGGTTCGACACTTATCTGAAGCCGTCGTCCGCCAGATAGGGCGTGCGGCGCAGGCTGGCGCCCAGCAGCGCCGGCCACAAGGCCAAAGCGCCCAACGCGACACCGCTCATCAGCGCCAGCGGTGCGGCGAACAAGGGCATCGCCAGCAATAGCGCCATCCGCCCGCGCAACTGCGCTGTCGCCTGTGGCCACAGCCATAGCGCGGCGAGCAGCGCCATCACGCAATCATAGTCGCTGACATAGAGCGACCCTGCCAGCACGCCGAGCACCAGCAGTGCCTTGGCCCGCGCCGTCGGCCCCTCGCGGTGCCAGACCCGCAGCACCAGCAGGGCGACGGTCAGGCTGGCGATCGCCTGCGCGGCATAGGACAGCGGGATCGGTGCGCCGCCGTGCCGGACCAGCACGAAGATGGACAACATCCGGTGCCAGGTGCCGTCGCCATGTTCCAGGATCACGCTCTTGAGCAGGCTGCCCTGTTGCACATAGGCGATCCAGGCATCGATCCCGAACAGCGGCAGGGTGATGAGGATCAGCGCCAGCGCCATGCCTATGAACGCGGCCAGCGCCCGATATTGCCGCCCGGCGAGCAAGGCGAGCGGGATCAGCCAGCCCAGTTGCGGCTTCACCACGAACAGCGCCAGGATCATGCCCGCCACCGCCGGCCGTTCGCGCAGCAGGATCAGGCCCCAGCCGATTATGGCCGCCGTCCAGCAGCCATTCTGGCCGCCCATCGCATTGATGAACACCGCCGGCACCGCCAGCGCGACCAGCAGCCACTGCGCCGGCGCCAGTCGCCGCACCGCCAGCGCGAAGGTGCCCCATCCCAGCAATTGCCAGGCAGCCCAGGCCAGCGGATAGGGCAGCAGGCCGAAAGGGGCGGAGATCAGCCACATCACCGGCGGATAGCTATAATGATAGAGGTCGATGGGCGCGCCGGCGATCCCGGTCTCGAACGCATGGAAAGCGGCCAGATCATAGATGATGCCGGCCTGTCCCGTCACCGCCAGATGCGCGCCGGACCAGAAATTCAGGAAATCCTCGCCAAAAGGATGGCCGGCGCCATCGGTCATGCCCTGGCGCAGCTGTCGGGCGAGGTAGGCCAGGAACAGCACGCCCGCGACCACGCACCAGATATACGCAATCCGCCGCAACTGCGCGGTCGGGATCGATCCCATCCGGTCGTAAAGCCCCGCCATCATGCGGACTGCCTAGGATGAAAGAATGAAGATCGGATTAGGCTTAAGGGAGGGAGACGCTAGCGGCCCGGCCGCTGAAAGTGGCCGGGCCTGAGAGCGAGGTCGTTGATTGGTAGCAAACGGGCCTCGGGTCGCCCCTCTTGCATGCGCCCTTGTCCGGGCCGTTCATAGGAAAAAACGGACATCGATAGCCGGCTGAACAATAGCGCCCGCGTGATGGCCGATGCGATGCGGGTCAGCCGACCCGCTTGAACAGCCAGCCGATGCTGGAGCCGCCGGGCAGTGCCTCGCTCGTTACCACCAGCTGCCTTGTGGGGTGGGGGCGGCCGTCGCCATCGACCCACAGGCTATCCTCGACGCTCAGCACGCCGGCGCCGGTCCGGAACTGCCACAGCGCGCCCAGCTCGATCCGCAGCAACGCGCCCTGGCTGTCGGCGGTCAGGGTCGGTTCCACGCCCGGCGCCAGATGGAAGCGCAGCTGCACCGGCCGCTTGACCGGCTTCTTGCCGCGCGTCGCCGGGGTCAGCATATCCTCGCCGCGCACTTCCTTGCCGTCGCCGCTCATCATCAGCAGGCGGCGGTGGACATAGCCCATGCGGCGGACATAGCCGTCATGGCTCAGCTCCACCCGGCTGCCATTGTCCAGCTCCTGCCGGTTCAGCTCGACCTCGGTCACGCCCTTGCCCAGCGTGCCGTCGGGCATCAGCGCGGTCGAGTTGCTGTCATCCAGCACCAATGTGCTGTGCGCCGCGGTCGAGCGCAGCGCCTGGGCCAGATCGCGCGGGATATAGGCGCCTTCCAGCGCTGCGCCGCCGCAATTGATCACCAGCCGCAGCCGCCCGTCGCTGATCTCGATCGCGCCGGTGGAGGCGCAGCCGGCTGCGGCCAGGCGTGCGACCGGCGGCGGCGCCGCATCGATCTGCACCACCGTATTGCCCGCGCTGATCCGCTGATAGCCCCAGTCGCGCGCCTGGCGCAGCGGCCGGGTCCGCACACGGCTGGCCTGCACCAGCGCCTCGACCATGTCGGGGTCGATCGCGCCCGCACCCTGCCAGTTGCCCAGCCCCCCATCGCCATGGGTCAGGCCCAGCAAGGCCGGCACCGCGCGGCTCAGCCCGTCGATCAGGAAGCCGGGCACCTGTTCGCGCCGCACCTCATAGACCGCGACCACCATCGCCAGCAGCATCACGCCTTCCAGCTGCGCCAGCGGCGACCGGGAAATGATGCCACCATCGCCATGGAAGGCGCTGTCGATCGCGCGCTTCAGGCCCGCTTCGCCGAACAGCTTGCGCGGATTGCCGCCGGGCATCAGCATCGACGCCGCGACGATCCCGCCCCAGGCGACCAGGCGCGGCAGGCCCGGCGCGGCTTTGTCCGCGCTCTGGTCCAGATGGCGCGCGGTGCGGGCGATGCAGTTGAGCACCAGCGACCGATAGACCAGGTCGCTCGACGACAGGATCAGCGGTGCATGGGCGGTCCAGAACAACAGCCGCCAGGCCGCATTGTCGGCGCGCCAGGCCGGGTCGCTCGGCGTTTCGGCGTGGGCGGCCAGCCATTTGCGCATCAGCGCCTCGGCCACCGGCGCGCCCTGCTCGCGCGTCGCGGCGGTCGACAGGTCGCGCAGCCAGCGGAAACTGTGCAGATAGTCGGTGAAGGCCGGGCCGACCGCCAATTTGCCGAAATCGATCGTGTCGATCGCCAGCTTCTGGCCCCGGAACAGGAAATAGCCGGCACGGATCGCCTGGCCGGCGCGCGGGTCGCCGGGCACGACATCGTCCGGCACCGCCAGCAGCTTGAGCGGATATTTGCCCTTCAGCCGCCGGCTGTGCAGCGGCGTCTTCCAGCTCAGCCGATAGAAATGATTGGCGATCCGCTCGGCCAGCGACAGGCCCTTGTCATCCGCGACGCGGATGAGCCGCTTGCCCTGTTCGATGCCGTCGTCGGCCGGTTCATGACCGGCCTCGACCGCGACAGGGGAGGACTGGCGCCGCTGGTTCGTCACCCGCCCCGCAGTGTCCTGATATTGTCGGCATAGGCAGCCGGGCCGCCACGGAAGGTCGCGGTGCCGGCGACCAGCACGTCGGCGCCCGCCGCGATCGCCTTGGGCGCGGTGTTGATGTCGATGCCGCCATCGACCTGCAGGCGGATGTCACGGCCGCTCTTCTCGATCATCTTGCGGCACGCCTCGATCTTGCGCAGCTGATTCTCGATGAAGCTCTGGCCGCCGAAACCGGGATTGACGCTCATCACCAGGATCAGGTCGATATCGTCGATCAGATAGTCCAGCATCTTGGCCGGGGTGCCGGGGTTCAGCACCACGCCGGCCTTTACGCCCAGCGACTTGATGTGCTGCACGGTGCGGTGGATGTGCGGGCCGGCCTCGGGATGGACGGTGATGATGTCGGCGCCGGCCTGGGCGAAGGCGTCGAGATACTGGTCCACCGGCGAGATCATCAGATGCACGTCGAACGGCTTTTTCGTGTGCGGGCGCAGCGCCTTCACCACAGCCGGGCCGATGGTGATGTTGGGCACGAAATGGCCGTCCATCACGTCGATATGGATCCAGTCGCAACCGGCTTCGTCGATGGCGCGGACTTCCTCGCCCAGCCGTGCGAAATCGGCGGACAGGATGGACGGAGAGATGAGAATGGGATGGGTCATTTGACCGCCCGCATTAGCCCTCCCTTGGGGCGAGGGCAACGCATGATTTGCGCGGTGCGGCGATGAGTCGCATCAGGGGATGAAGAAGGTCGTGGGTTCCAGTCGGACGGGCGCGCCGACATCCTTCGGCAGCCATTGCTTGACCCCGTGCAGCGCCACCGTCTCGCCGTCCAGCAGCACCGGCGCGGCGATCAGCCGCATCGCGCAATCGCTGCCGTCCGGGCGGCGAATGTCGACGTCCAGGGTGAAGCCGCGCTGGTGGCGGATGGCATAGGCGCGCAGCCGCTCCATCGCCTCGCGGCTGTCATGCGCATAGAGCGACACCGACAGTGGCCGGGGCACGATGCTGCCCGGCTCCAGCCCGAATATGTCATAGACGCCCTGGGTCCAGCTGATGCTGTTGTCGGCCAGATTGCAATGCCACAGGCCCAGCCCCCGATCGGCCAGCGCCGCCTCATTCCCCACAATATCCTGGTCCAGCACCACCGGCGCGAGATGCTCGCGCAGGTCGTAGAGTGGCCAGCTATGATGCAGGGGCAGGGGTTCGGTCGGACGCAAGGCGGGCCTTTCCAGCGAAGGGCCTCACCTTAAGCCCCTCATGGTTAAGCCTTAGTTCCCGATGCGCACGATCCTTGCAACGAAAAAGCCGTCGGTGCCGCCCTGTTCCGCCAGCGTGTCGGGCAGGGTGCGCAGCCAGCCGTCGGCGGTCGGCGCCATGCCGTCGGGCAGTTCGCTTGCCGTCACCGGCTGGGCCGCAAAATCGGGACGCGCCGCCAGGAAACGGGCCATCTGCGCCTCGCCCTCGGCCTGTTCCAGCGAGCAGGTGGCGTAGAGGATCGTCCCGCCCGGCTTCACCCAATCGGCGACGCGGGCCAGTAGTTCGCCCTGCAGGTCGGCCAGTTCCGCGATCTGGCGCGGGCCGATGCGGTGCAAAACGTCGGGATGACGGCGATAGATGCCGGTGGCGGTGCAGGGCGCATCGAGCAGCAGCGCATCGACCGGCGCCTCGGGCGCCCATTGGCGCAGGTCCGCCTGCACGACATCGGCCGACAGGCCGGTGCGCGCCAGATTTTCGCTCAGCCGCTCCAGCCTTTTCTTCGACTGGTCGACCGCGGTCACGGCCCATCCGGCCGCTGCCAGCTGCATCGTCTTGCCGCCCGGCGCGGCGCACAGGTCCAGCACGGTCCGGCCTTCGCCTGCGCCTAGCAGTCGGGCCGGGCAGGAGGCTGCGATATCCTGCACCCACCAGGCGCCCTCGGCAAAGCCGGGCAGCTCGGGCACGACCGCCCCCTCGGGCAAGCGGACATGGCCGGGCGCAAAGCTGGTGCCGCCCAGCGCCTCGACCCATTTGCCGGTCTCGGCCGGATCGCGCAGGTTGATGTCGACCGGCGGGCGCACCGCATAGGCGTGGGCGGCGGCCAGCGGCATCGCCTCGCCCCATTGCCCGGTCCAGCGTTCGGCGACCTCGGCGGGCAGGGTGGGCGGCACGGGCAGGCTCGGCTCGGCGCGGGTCACGGTGCCGAACACGCCATGGACCAGCTTGCGCGGTCCGCCATCGACCAGCGGCAGCGCGGTGGCGATCGCCGCATGGGGCGCGGTGCCCAGCGCCAGCACCTGGATGAGCGCGATGCGCAGCACCATGCGCGCCTTGGCATCGGCGGGCAGGGGCTGCTTGGTCGCGCCGTCGATCAGCGCGTCGAGATCGGGCAAATGGCGCAACGTCTCGGCGACGATGGCATGGACCAGCGCGCGGTCGGCTCGGTCGGCCAGCCCCTGGGTCGCGCCATGCAGCGCGATTTCCAGCGGGTCGCCCCGACGCAAGACGGCGTCCAGCAGCTTCAGGGCAGCGCGGCGCGCGGGCAGGCCGGGGACATCATCGGCGCGCGGGGCACCGGAACGGGCGTTGGGACGACGGGACATCAGCGGCCCCTACGCGCTTTTGGCCCTGGGGTCATCTTCAAACGAAGCAGATGGCCGTGTAGATCGCTGCCGCAAGCAGGCCGATGCTGGTGGCAACGCCGACCCACAGCGCCAACCAGTCCGACCGGCGCGGGCGCGGCGCCATCCCCTTCCGCACGACCCGCAAGGAAGAAGGGATGCGTTTGCGGCCCAGCGTGGCGATTGCGATTGTCCGCCGGCCGATCGCGTGGAACAGGCGCGGCGTGTGACGGGAAAAGATATATTCGACGGCAATGTCGACGACGAGGCCGGCCGCCTCGCGCGCCACGAACCCGGCGGCGCGGAAGGCGATCTCGCCAATCTCGTCGACCGGCATCAGCGCCCGTGCGGATCGAGCGCGCTGCGCCGACGCTTGGGCGCGGCCACTGGCGACAGGGCCGATGCCTGCGTCGCTCGTTCTTGCCCCGACATGCTCACGGGCGGTGGGCTACCGCTCTGCCCCATATCCTGTGCAATCTCCTCCAGCGCGGCGATGCGCTTCTCGGTCGCCGGATGGGTCGAGAACAACTCGCTCACATGTACCGGCACGATATAGAGCTGCGCGGCGGCGGGATTGCGCTCGGCCACCGGGTTGGGGATCAGCTCGGCCCGGCCGGAAATCTTGGCGAGGGCGGAGGCGAGCGCGCGCGGATTGCCGCTGATCTCCGCCCCGGCCTGGTCGGCGCCATATTCGCGGGTGCGGCTGATCGCCATCTGCACGATCATCGCGGCAAAGGGGGCGACGATCACCGCCAGCAAGGTCGCGATCATGTTGCTATGGCCATTTTCCTCATTGCCGCCGCCGCGGAAGAAGAGGCCGAAATTGGCCAGCATTGAAATGGCACCGGCAATGGTAGCCACCATCGTCATGATCAGGGTGTCGCGATTCTTCACATGGCCCAGTTCATGCGCCATCACGCCTGCCACCTCGTCGCGGGTCAGCATGTTGAGCAGGCCGGTGGTCGCCGCCACGGCAGCATTTTCCGGATTGCGGCCAGTGGCAAAGGCGTTGGGCGCATCCTGGTCGATCACATAGACGCGCGGCATCGGCAGGCCGGCGCGCTGGCTCAGCGCCTGGACCAGGCCGTAAAATTCGGGCGCGCTCTGGGCATCCACCTCGCGCGCATTGTGCATGGACAGCACGATCTTGTCGGCGTTCCAGAAGGTGAACAGGTTCATCCCCGCCGCCACCAGCAGGGCAATCACCGCGCCGCCGCTGCCGCCCAGCGTATAGCCCAGCGCCATGAACAGCGCCGTCAGCGCCGACAACAGCATCACCGTGCGAAAACCACTCACTTGCACATCGCTCCTTTGCGGCCCAGATAGCGGGCCTGACACTGAATATGGGGTTGCCGCGCGCGCTCCGCAATCGAAAGGCCCGACATGGGACATTTCAACGGCAAGCGCCCGGCGCATGTGAAGGCGCCCGAGCATCTCTCCAAGAGCCCGCCCGTGCCCCAGCCTGACCCGGTCGACCAGCAGCCGGTGCTGGACGAGGAGCTGAGCCCGGTCCGCTATGGCGACTGGGAGCGCAAGGGCATCGCCATCGACTTCTGATCTGGCGCCTTCCGATCGGCCACCGCTGAACGCAACTTGTTCGGCTTGCCGACGTTTCAGCACATATTCCGCTGGCCCGTGCCCGGCTAGCGGGCGAGCGCGACCCGTTGCTCTGGCCTTTCCGGCTGGGTCTGCGCAGATTCAGGGGCATGAGGAGTATGCGGGGCGTGAGCGCGGAATTGGCGCAGGACGACAAGGTGACGAAGCCGGTTGCGGCCTATGCGCCGGAAGATGCGGCATTATTGTGCGGTATCGGTCGGCTGGTCTGCGCCTGGACGATGCTGGAACAGAGTCTGGAGGCGCGGCTGGCCGAGTTGCGGGAAACCATGGGCGACGTCCGCACCGTGGGCGCGCGCACGCGGCCGACCATGACCAAGCTGATGACCGAATTGCGCACGACCGTCGCCATGCGCGATCGGCGCAACGCGGCCGGGCTGACCGAAATTGCGGAGGTCGAGCGCGATCTCCAGCGGATCGACCGTTTCCGTACCCTCATCATCGGCGGCTTTCAGCAGCCGTCACCTGAAGGCTTTCTGTGCCGCGACTTACGTAACAATGCTCAATATGTAAGCCTGGAGCATTTGGATAATGAAATTGCGGCGCTGGAACAGGTTGCACAGCGTCTTCTGACGATCTGACCCATAAAGACAAGTTGCCGTAGCGCTTGACCTTTTTCTCCCGGTTCGCGATCCCCCCAGCGAGCCGGCACTCATCGAGAACGGAGTCCCATGTCGAACAAACCGATTCGCAAAGCCGTCTTTCCTGTCGCCGGTCTTGGCACGCGTTTCCTGCCCGCCACCAAGTCGGTGCCCAAGGAATTGCTGCCCGTGGTCGACCGTCCGCTGATCCAATATGCCGTGGATGAAGCGCGCGAGGCGGGGATCGAGCAGATGATCTTCGTCACCGGACGCGGCAAGGGCGCGATCGAGGATTATTTCGACATCGCCTTCGAATGCGAGATCACCCAGCGCGAGCGCGGCAAGGATCTTTCGGCGCTGGAAGGGACGCGCCTGGCGCCCGGCGATGCGGTGTTCCTGCGCCAGCAGGAGCCGCTGGGCCTGGGCCACGCGATCTGGTGTGCCCGCGATATCGTCGGTGACGAACCGTTCGCCATCATCCTGCCCGACGAGTTCATGAAGGGCGCGCCCGGCAATGGCTGCATGAAGCAGATGGTCGAGGCCTATGAAAAGGTCGGCGGCAACCTGGTCTGCGCGCTCGAAATCCCGATGGACCAGACGCCCAGCTATGGCGTGATCGATCCGGGCGCGCGCGACGGCGCCCTGACCGAAGTGAAGGGCCTGGTGGAAAAGCCCAAGCTCGGCACCGCCCCCTCCAACCTCATCCTGCCTGGCCGCTATATCCTGCAGCCCGACGTCATGAAGATCCTGGAAACCCAGGAAAAGGGCGCGGGCGGCGAGATCCAGCTGACCGATGCCATGGCCTCGCTGATCGGCAAGCAGCCCTTCCACGGTGTCACCTTCGACGGTCGCCGTTTCGACTGCGGCTCCAAGGCCGGCTATATCGAGGCGAACCTTGCCCTGGCGCTGGAGCGCGAGGATATCGGCGCCCATATCCGCGACTTCGCGAAGGCCGAACTGGCCAACTAAGCTTCGATCCGCAGGGGTGGCCGCTGGTCGCCCCTGCTGATCGTCAGAGCAGGCGGACGGCCTGTGCCAGCAAAATCCCGATGCCCGACAGGGTGATGGTGCCCCCGATTGCCAGCTGCAGCGGGCGGACTATCTGCCGGATTGGCACACCGATGGCAGCTTCAATCTTGCTCATGCAAATCATTATCGCATAATGCGAGCGGAGAGTCACATCCATCTCTCCACTCACACTGATGCAGCGGATCGATCATCATTCGTGATTATAAGTAACGAATGATCGGAATGGCCGCTTTCAAATCAGTAACGCAACAATGGGCTCAAACTGTCAGCTTCGCTGTCAACTTTGCACCGCCGGTGACACATAATCGGCGTCGTGGATGAACGGCATCGCCGCATCGTTCGCCAGCGCCGTCAGGATCGCGGCAAAGTCCGTCTCGCAGTGAAGCCCCATCTGGCGCCGCGCCAATCCCGCATCATAGACCCGGCCGATCGACGCCGGCAGTTGCCAGCCGCGCCGGGCATATAGCTCCGCAGCTTCGGGAAAATGCCGCGCGATCACCGCTGCCGCATCGCGTTTCAGCTCCGTCGCTTCCTCGCGGGCGAAAGGCGTCGGCGCGGAAACCAGATAGGTTTCGCAGCGCGCCGGCGGCGTCCGTTCCAGCGCGACCAGATGTGCCCGCGCGGCATCCTCTACCGTCAGCCGGCGATGGAGAAATTCATTGGCCTTCAGATTCTGCCCTGACAGGCTGGCGTCGCTGTCGTCATCCTCGGGGAAGAAGCGGGCGGTGCGCAAGATGGTGCAGCCGATGCCGCACTCCAGTTGCTGCACCCGGCACAGCCCCTCGGCCGCCAGCTTGGTCACGCCATAGATGTTGCGGGGCTCCAGCGGCCCGCTCTGCTCGTCGAGCCATACCGCCGCATCGCCAGCTTCGTCGCGCACCGCCTGGCTGATCATCAGCGACGTGGTGGATGTCATGACGAAGCGGTCATGCCCAGCCGCGGTCGCTGCTTCCAGCAGGTTGCGCGTGCCGGTGACATTGACGTCGATGAAGGAGTGGGCGGGGTAGCGGACGATGTCCGGCTTGTGCAACGCGCCGCCATGGATCACCGCCTCGATCCCGCGTTCGGCAAAGACGCGCTCGATCAGCGCCCGGTCGGCGACCGATCCGATGATGTCGGTGCCCCGGCCTGACGCGACGTCCAGGCCGGTCACTGCATGTCCCGCCGCGCGCAGCATCGGCGCCAGGAAACGGCCCAGCCAGCCCGACGATCCGGTCAGCAGGACATGCATGTCAGGTCAATCCCTGTGGAAAGGACCGATCAGAACGGGACTTCGTCGTCCAGGTCGTTGTCGAAGTTCGGGCCGCCCTGACCGCCGCCCGAGGCGCGTCCGCCGCCGAAGCCGCCACCCTGGTTGCTGCCGCCCGACGAGCGCCCGCCACCAAAGCCGCCGCCACTGTTGCCGCCGCCGAAATCGTCATAATCGCCGCCGCCAAAGCCGCCGCTGCTCGCGCCCCAATCGCTGACGCCCTGGTTGCCGCCGCCCGAGGAGCGCCCACCGCCATAGCCACCGCCCTGGCCGCCACCGCCACCCGGCGCACCGTCCAGCATGGTTAGCACCGCGCCGGGGCCCGACAGGGCGACCTCGGTGGTGTAGCGGTCATTGCCATTATTGTCCTGCCACTTGCGGGTACGCAGCTGGCCCTCGATGTAGATCTTCGATCCCTTGCGCAGGAAGCGTTCGGCGACGCCGACCAGGCCTTCGGAATTGATGACGACGCTATGCCATTCGGTGCGCTCCTTGCGCTCCCCCGACATGCGATCCTTCCAGCTTTCCGAGGTCGCGATCCGCAGGTTGCAGATCTTGCCGCCATTCTGGAAGCTCTTCACTTCCGGGTCGGCCCCCAGATTCCCGATGAGAATGACCTTGTTGACCGAGCCTGCCATGATTCCTCCGAAAGCACTAAAGGCGCCGTTATAGAAGCCTCGCCTTGGCGGTAAAGAACAAAGCTAGGCCAAATGTCCGGGGCTTGGGATCAGCCGAGTCCCATCGCCACCGCCGCCCAATATGTCACGCCCGCCGCGGCATAGGCCAGCACGAACAGATAACCGATCATGAACAATGGCCATTTCCAGCCATTGGTCTCGCGCCGGGTAACGGCAATGGTCGAAATGCACTGCGGCGCGAACACGAACCAGGCCAGGAAGGCGAGGGCGGTGGCCAGGCTCCAGCGGCCGGCCAGCCGGTCGCCCAGTCCCTGTTCCAGCGCCTCGGCATCATCCTCGGCATCGATTGCATAGACGGTGGCGATAGCCGACACGGCGACTTCGCGCGCCGCCATGCTGGGCAGCAGGGCGAGCGAAATGTCGCGGTTGAAGCCGATCGGCTCGACCAGCACATTGATGCCGCCCGCGATCCGTCCGGCGATCGAATATTCGCTCTGCTTCACGCCCTCGGGCGCATGGGGGAAGCTGGCCAGCACCCACAGCACGATATTGGTGGCCAGGATGATGGTGCCGGCGCGCTTGAGGAAGATGACGCCGCGCTGCCACAGGCCGATCAGGATGTCCTGCGGTCGGGGCCACTGATATTTCGGCATTTCCATCAGGAATCCGCCGCTGCGGCCCTTGGCCACGGTCAGGCGCAGCGCCCAGGCGGCCAGCATGGCACCGACGATGCCGGCGACATAGAGCAGGAACAGCACCAGCCCCTGCAGGCCGATGCCCGGTCCCACGCTGCGCGCCGGGATGAAGGCGGCGATGATCAGGCCATAGACCGGCAGTCGCGCCGAACAGGTCATCAGCGGCGCGATCAGGATCGTGGTCAGCCGGTCCTTGGGATCGCTGATCGTGCGCGTCGCCATGATCCCCGGCACCGCGCAGGCGAAGGAGGAGAGCAGCGGGATGAAGGCCCGACCCGACAGGCCGACCTTCGCCATGATGCCATCCATCAGGAAGGCGGCACGGGCCATATAGCCGGTCGCCTCCAGCATCAGGATGAAGAAGAAGAGGATCAGGATCTGCGGCAGGAACACGATCACCGCGCCGACGCCGCCGACCACGCCCTGCAACAGGAAATCGTGGATGATGCCCGGCGGCAAAGTGTTGGTTACCGCCTCGCCCAGCGCCGTGACCCAACCCTCCAGCATGTCGGCGGGCACCGATGCCCAGGAGAAGACCGCCTGGAACATCACGAACAACAGGCTGAGCAACAGGGCGAGGCCCAACACCGGGTGCAGCGCGACCCGGTCGACCGCCGCCGTCAGCCGGCGCGATGGCGTCTCGCGCACGATCGCGGCGCGGGCGATGCGCCGCGCCTCGCGGCGCACGGCGTCGAAATCCGGTTCACCGGCGGAGGCGCGCAGCATGCCCGTCTGGGCGCCGAGCAGCGTTTCCAGCTCGGTCTTGAGATGATCCAGGCCGCGCTTGCGCACCGCCACGGTGGACACCACCGGCACGCCCAGTTCGCGCGCCAGCACATTGGCGTCCAGTTCCAGCCCGTCGCGGGTGGCCAGATCGACCATGTTGAGTGCGACGACGGTGGGCAGGCCCAGCGCGATCAGCTCCAGCGCAAAGCGCAGATGATTGTCGAGGTTCGACGCGTCGACCACGATCACCAGCGCGTCGGGCAGCTTCTCGCCAGCCTGCTTGCCCAGCACGAAGTCGCGCGTCACCTGTTCGTCGGGGCTGGCGGGCGACAGGCTGTAAGTGCCGGGCAGATCGACCAGTTCGACCGGTCGGCCGTCGGCCAGCGACAGCCGGCCCGCCTTGCGCTCCACCGTGACGCCCGGATAATTGCCCAGCTTCTGCCGCGCGCCGGTCAGCGCGTTGAACAGGGCGGACTTGCCCGCATTGGGATTGCCGACCAGCGCGACGAGGGGAAGGCCGCTCATGCCTGCGCCTCCTGCGGGCCGGTGCTGACTTCCACGGCGGCGGCATGGGCGCGCCGCATAGCCACCGTCATCCGCCCGATCTTCACCGCCAGCGGTCCACGACCCAGCAGGCCGCCATGATGCAGCGCCTCGACGCTGGCGCCTTCGCACAGGCCGAACTCGCGCAGGCGCTGTCCTTCCACGGACGACAGCGACTCCCAGTCGATGGTTTCAACAAAAGCGGGTTGGCGCAGGGGCAGATCGGTCAGGCGCAAGGAGGATGGACTCTTAACCAGAAATCAGATTTGCGACTGACTATCAATTACGTCTGGTGAAGGCCAGCCCGAACTTCACACCGCCGGATAGCGCAGCCGGCCGATGAAGCGCGACAGGCTGAGATGCTCGCCATCGCCCACGCCTTTGAACCGGGCCTTCATCTTCTCGAAACGCATGATCCCCTCGATCCGCCGGGCCAGGAAGGCGCGGCTATCGGCATGATCCTCGCTCTCGTCATTGACGAAGGTCAGCAGTGTCGCGGCATAGATGCTGCCCAGCGTTGCCCGCTTGCTATAATGGTTGAGGTCGGTGGCGGTGTCGCCCGCCGCGCGCCACATGATGTCGGCGGCGTGCCAGCCCAGCTTGGCGGCGCGCACGGCATTGGCCGGCATCGCCAGGATCGCCTGCGCCCGGCGCAGCGCTTCGCGGTCGGGCGCCAGCAGGGCCAGGCGGGTCTCGATCAGCGCGCTGATCTTCTTGCGAATCGACATGGCGGCGAGCTTTTCGGGAGGCAGCACCTCCAGCATCCGGGCGTCGATGCTGGCGAACCAGGCCTCGATCATGCCCATGGCGCCGCCGTCGAAGGCCAGTGCTGCGACATCGGCATCGATGTTCTTTTCCGCCGCCGCCATCGCCACCGCTTCGGGCCGCCAGCCGTCAAAGGCGGCGTGGCGCGGCAGGATCGGCGCCAGCAATGCGCGGATTTCGTCCAGGGTCAGCTCTTGGGTCTGGTCGCTCATGGTCGTAACCTAGGCCCGTCGGGGCAGGCGCACAAGCACCAGTGCGACCGCCACGGCCACGCCGCCGACAATGTCGGTCGCGCTCAATGTCTCGCCGAACAGCAGCCACCCGGCCAGCGCGGCAACGGCGGGTTGCAGCAACAGGCTGAGCCCCAGCACCAGCGGCGAAAAACAGCCGAGCGCATAGGTGAGCAGTCCCTGGCCGACGATCTGGCTGGACAGGGCAAGGATGATGAGCGGGGTCCAGTCCTGCGGCATCACCGTTTCGCCCATCGCATTGGCGGCGAGCAGCAGGGGCAAGGCTCCGGCCGCGCTGACGACCGCCAGCACCGACCAGCTGTCCAGCCGCTTGCGCGCGCCCTGGATCAGCAGAAGATAGGTGGTGTAGAGCAACCCGGCGAGCAGGCAGAACAGGTCGCCCTTCAGGTTGACAGGCGACAGCTCATAGCTGCTGCCCATCAATATGGCCGCGCCGATCGCGGCCAGGATCAGCGCGCCGATCTGCAGCTTCGATACATGTTCGCGCAGCACGATGAGGCCCCACAGCGGCAGCATCAGTGCGCTCATATTGCCGAACAGCGTTGCATTGGCGACCTTGGTATGGCCGATGCCCAGATGCCAGGCAGCCAGATCGGCAGCAAAGCAGACCCCAGCGACAATCACGATCGTCCACTGGCCGCGCGACAAGCGGCTCTTGCGCAGCTTCGGCAATGCCAGGATGAACAGGAAGGGCATGGCGATCGCCAGTCGCCAGAAGGCGGCAGCCACCGGCCCGACATCGGCCAGCCGCACCAGCACCGGTCCCAGCGCCAGAATGATATTGGCCAGGATCAGCGCCGGAAAAGCGAGTCTGGGCGTCGCGATATGCGCCATGGGGGTTGAAGCGGCCATGGCGGCTCCCTAGCTGGCTTTCTGCATCAAGTCCCGTTGCAAATTGCAACGTTCATGAGGGAGGTTTCATGACCACAATCTTCGATCCGATAAAGCTCGGCGCCGACACCGCCGCCAACCGCGCCATCATGGCGCCGCTCACCCGTGGCCGCGCCACCCGCGATCATGTCCCGACCCCGATCATGGTCGATTATTATGCGCAGCGCGCCTCGGCCGGCCTCATCATCAGCGAGGCGACCGGCATTTCGCACCAGGGCCTGGGCTGGCCCTATGCGCCGGGCCTCTGGTCCGACGAACAGGTCGAGGCCTGGAAGCCGGTCACCCAGGCCGTGCATGACAAGGGCGGGCTGATCGTCGCCCAGCTCTGGCATATGGGCCGTGCCGTCCATTCGGCCGTCACCGGCGAGCAGCCGGTTTCCTCCAGTGCCACCGCGACGCCGGGCGACGCCCATACCTATGAGGGCAAGAAGCCTTATGAGGTCGCGCGTCCGCTCGCGATCGACGAAATTCCCGGCATCATCGCCGACTATGTGAAGGCGGCCAACAATGCGATCGCCGCCGGCTTCGACGGGGTCCAGATCCACGCCGCGAATGGCTATCTGATCGACCAATTCCTGCGCGACAACAGCAATTTCCGCGATGATATCTATGGCGGCGGCATCGAAAATCGCGTCCGCCTGCTGCGTGAAGTGACGCAGGCGGTGGTCGATGCGATCGGCGCCGATCGCGTGTCCGTGCGCCTGTCGCCCAATGGCGATACCCAGGGCGTCAATGACAGCAATCCCGAGCCGCTGTTTGCCGCCGCTGCCGAGGTGCTGAATCAGATCGGCATCGCCTTCCTCGAACTGCGCGAGCCCGGCCCGGACGGCACCTTCGGCGCCACCGACGTGCCGCGCCTGTCGCCGCTGATCCGCCAGCATTTCAAGGGGCCGCTGGTTCTCAACAGCGATTATGGGCTTGATCGTGCGCAGGCCGATCTCGCCTCTGGCCTGGCCGACGCGATCAGCTTTGGTCGTCCCTTCCTCGCCAATCCCGATCTGGTCGATCGCCTGCGGGAAGGCGCGCCGCTGACCCCGGCGCAGATGGCGACCTTCTACAGCCAGGGCGCGGAAGGCTATACCGACTATCCGACCCTGGCCGAGGAAAAGGCGGCCGCCTGATCCTTCGGTAGTAATGAATAAGGGCGCGTTCCTCGCGGAGCGCGCCCTTATTTGTGTCTGTCAAAAGGCCGCGGATCAGATCGCGAAACGTTCGCGCAGGCCCAGCATGGCAATCGCCGCCTTGGCCGCTTCGCCGCCCTTGTCCTTCTGGTCGGGACGGGCGCGCACCAGGGCCTGCTCCTCATTCTCGACGGTCAGGATGCCGTTGCCGATTGCGATAGCATCCATGCTCAGTGCCATCAGGCCGCGCGCGCTTTCGTTCGACACCACTTCGAAATGATAGGTTTCGCCGCGGATCACCACGCCGATCGCGACGAAGCCGTCATAGCGACCGGTCTCGGCTGCCAGTGCGATCGCACCGGGGATTTCCAGCGCCCCCGGAACGGTCACCACCTCATATTTGTGGCCGGCTTCGTCCAGCGCGGCCTTCGCGCCTTCGATCAGCAGGTCGTTGAGATGGTCGTAGAAGCGGGCTTCGACGATGAGAAACTTGGCCATGCGAATATCCTTCAGAGCTCGATCGGACGCTGCCCAACCACGGCCAGGTCATAGCCGTCAAGGGCGATCAGGCTGTGCTGGGTGTTGCTGAGCAGGATCATGTCATGCACGCCCAGCTCCGCCAGGATCTGCGCGCCTACGCCATAGTCGCGCAGTTCGTCCATGCCACCGGGCTGCTTGCCGGCATGGGCCTGGATCATCCGGGTCAGCATGTCGGGTTCGCCGTCACGCAGCAGCACGACCACGCCGGCGCCTTCCTTGGCGATGATGTCCATCGACCGGGCCAGCACGTCGCCGCGCGGCCCTTCGCCGCCGAAAATGTCGCTCAGCGGGGCCAGCTGATGCATGCGCACCAGGGTCGGCTGGTCGGGGTCGACCTTGCCCTTCTGCAGCACCAGCTGTTCCGACTTGGTCGCCTTGTTGAAGAAGGTGATCGCCTTCCATTCGCCGCCCCACTTGCTTTCAAAGACGGTTTCGGCGCGGCGCTCGACGACATGGTCGTGGCGGCGACGATAGGCGATCAGGTCGCGGATCGTGCCGATCTTCATCTTGTGCTTGGCGGCGAAGGGGATGAGGTCGTCGAGGCGCGCCATCGTGCCGTCATCCTTCATCACCTCGCAGATGACGCCGGACGGGTTGAGGCCGGCGAGGCGGGCGACATCGACGGCGGCCTCGGTATGGCCGGTGCGGACCAGCACGCCGCCGTCCTTGGCGATCAGCGGGAAGATATGGCCCGGCGTGACGATGTCCTGCTTGCTCTTGCCGGAATCGATCGCGACGGAAACGGTACGGGCGCGGTCGGCGGCGCTGATGCCAGTGGTGACGCCTTCGCGCGCCTCGATCGATACGGTGAAGGCGGTTTCATGGCGGGTGCCGTTGTTGCGGCTCATCAGGTCCAGGCCCAGTTCTTCAACCCGGCCCTTGGTCAGCGCCAGGCAGATGAGGCCGCGGCCATGGGTAGCCATGAAATTGATCGCGTCGGGGGTCGCCATCTGGGCGGGGATGACCAGATCGCCTTCATTTTCGCGATCCTCGTCATCGACCAGGATGAACATGCGGCCGTTGCGGGCCTCGTTGATGATTTCCTCGGGGCTGGCAAGTGCGGTGCCGCCCTCGCGCTTCAGCAGATAGGCTTCCAGCTTGCCCAGCGTCTCGGCCGTCGGGTTCCAGTCGCCTTCGCCCAGCTTGCGCAGGCTGTTGGCGTGCAGGCCGGCGGCGCGCGCCAGACCCGATCGGGACATGCCGCCATCGGTAACGAGGGCGCGGACGGAATCGATAAGCGAGGACGACATAAACACTCCTTCCCGGATCGGGTATGAGAGTTATATCACACTGCAATGTGATTTCTTCAAGGGTGAAATCACATCATTTGCTGCGAAGGCTCTGCATCCGGTCGAGATAGCGGGCCAGCACATCGATCTCCAGGTTGAACGCCCGGCCGTCGGGCAGGCTGTCCAGCGTGGTGGCGATCGCGGTGTGCGGGATGATGTTGAGGCCGAAATGGACGCTGCCGTCGGGCTGGTCCTCGACGCTGTTCACGGTCAGCGAGATGCCGTCCAATGTGATCGATCCCTTGGCGGCCAGTGCGGCGGCCAGTTCGGCCGGTGCGCTGATGACCAGGCGGATCGAATCGCCCTCGCGGCTGGCCGACACCAGATGGCCGATGCCGTCGACATGGCCGGTGACGATATGGCCGCCCAGTTCGTCGCCGACCTTCAACGCGCGTTCCAGGTTAAGCTTGCCGCCGTGCGCCCACAGGCCCGGCGCAGTGCGGGCGACGGTCTCGGCCGACAGGTCGACCGCGAACCAGCCCGGCCCCTTTTCCACCACCGTCAGGCAGGCGCCCGAACAGGCGATCGATGCGCCGATCGCCACCGTCTCCATGTCATAGCCGCTTTCGATGACCAGGCGCAGGTCGCCGCGCTGCTCATGGGTGCGGATGGTGCCGATGTCGGTGATGATGCCGGTGAACATGGTGCCCAGATCCTTGGGAAAGAAATTTGCGCTGATCTAGGCGCTGCGCGTCCGCGCGTAAACCTCCAGCCGGTCCGGGCCGAACTGACGCTGATCGGTCTGGTGCCAGCGCCCATGGGCATCGGCCAGGTCGGTCAGGCCGATATCGCCGATCCCGGCCAGGCCCGATCCGATCAGGATCGGCGCGCGATAGAGCAGCAGCCGGTCGACCAGATCGGCGCGCAGGAAGGCGGCGGCGGTCTCGGCCCCGCCCTCGATCATCAGATGGTCGACCCGGTCGAGCGTTGCGATATCCGCCGGATCGGCAATGGTGCTCCAGCCTTCGGGCGCCGGGCCACGGCTCAGCAGCAGCCGGCGGGGCGATCGCTCCTCCAGCCCTGGCAGGCGCACGTCCAGGCTCGGCGCATCGGCCCGCAACGTACCACCGCCGACCAGGATGGCGTCATGTCGCGCCCGCTCCAGATGGGCATGGGCACGGGCATCCGGCCCGGTGATCCAGCGACTCGACCCGTCAGCCAGCGCGATCCGCCCGTCGAGCGAGAGTCCCAGCTTCAGCGTCACTGCCGGGCGCCCTCGAGTCTGGCGCAGCACGAAGCCGCGCATCGCCTCGGCGGCCTCGGCCGCCATCAGCCCCATCTCGACCACCACGCCACGCTCGCGCAGCCAAGCGGCGCCCTGGCCATCGGTGCGTGGATCGGGATCGCGCAGCGCAATCACGACTCGGGCGACGCCGGCCCGCGCCATCAGGTCGGCGCAGCGCGGTCCACGCGGACTCAGGTGAAAACAGGGTTCCAGCGTCACATAGGCGGTGGCGCCCTCGGCCCGATCCATCGCCTCGTCCAGCGCCTGTGCCTCGGCATGGGGGCGGCCGCCCTTCTGAGTCCAGCCGCGGCCGACGACATGGCCGTCGCGCACGATCAGGCAGCCGACATTGGGGTTGGGGGTCGACAGGCCCCGGCCACGTTCCGACAGGGCAATCGCCGCCGCCATGTAGCGACGGTCAGCGGCGACGTCTGTGGTCATGGTCAGGGTTTGGCGGTTGCCGCGTCGACCTTCTGATCGGCCTCCGCCTTGGCCAGCCGCTGGTCCAGCAAGCCATTGATCTGGCGGACGGCTTCCTTGCGCCGTGCGGTGTTGCGAGCCTCTTCGTCGCGCCATTCGATGCCGAAGGCGTCGGCAAAGCCCTGCATCTTCTTCTGCTGCTTGACGAGGGCCGCCTCGCGCTTGGCGAAGTCGATCTTCTGCTGCAGGATCACCGCCGCGTCGGACCGGTTCGCATCCCAGCTCTGGACATAGATGATCTTGTTGCGGGTCGGCATCGTGTTGGTGTTCGCGTCGACGATGAACGCCCAGACGATCACATAAGTGAAGGCCGCGGACACGCCGAGCAGCGGCCATTTATGCTGGCGCTGCTGCCGGAAATAGCTCCAGAAGTCACCAAAGGCGCTCTTGGGAGAAACGGGACGGGGAAATATCGCCATGCCGCGCTTATAGGGCAGGGCGGGCGCGGATGCAAAATGATCCATCGAACATCCCTTCATGAAGGAACGGGCGGGTTATGCCGCCCGTCCTCTGCTCAGCGATCGGTCAGGGTGAAGCGCACGGTCAGTGTCTTGATGCTGCTCACAGCGACACCGTCGCGCGTCGCCGGGCGGAATCGCCATTTGCGCAGCGCATGCTTCTGGGTGGCGAGCCAGAAGCTCTCGTCGGTCGCCGAAATCTTGACGATGTCGCTGACGCGGCCTTCCGGACTGATGGTGACGCGGACGGTTACGTTGCCTTCCAGCCCCTGGCGGATCATCGCGCCGGGATAATCTGGCTGGAAAGAACCCAGGGCGTTTGGCGCTATCGTCGCATCGACAAGCACCGGAACATGTGGCGGGGGCAGGGGCGGATCGATGACCGTCCCGGTTCCGGAGCCGTCAAAGGGCGAGGATGGGCCGGTTTCGACCGTCGGGCCGGCCGGAACGGGCATCGGTATGATCGGATCGGTGGTGGTCGGCTTTTGCGGCAGCGGGTTGGTCTGGACCGTCTGGGTGGTCGGTTCCGGTGGTGCCGGTTCAGGCGGCGGGGGCAGCGGTACGGGATAGCCGGTGATCGGCGGCGTCGGCCGTACCCAGTCGATGACCTCCTTGGGCATCAGCAGGAAGGCGCCGACGACCACGGCATGGACCGCGATTGCCCCGCCGATCCCGATCGGTGATTTGCGCCGCGCGGCATAGCCCGACCGGGTCGCATCCTGTGCCGGTTGCATCGTCATATACATGGACTGCACCCTCCTCTCGTGGCGCCAGCTCTCTGGCGTCCATGGAATGATACAACATCAAAATATGATATGTTGCAACATCAATTTTCAGGAGGGCGGTGCGCCTGAAATATTCGCGCTGCCTCGGGACATATCGGGGCAATGCGGCGATGCGAGACACTGCGGCAACGCAAATCCAGGAACTCCGATGCGCCTTCCCACGATGCTGCTATTGTCGACCCTGTTGCTGCCGGTGCCACTGTTCGCCCAGCAGCCAGCCGATCTGTCTGCGCGGACGGAAGGCCCGCATGACGGCGGGGCACGACCCGATGGGCCCTGGGCTGCCGATGCCGACGGTGATGGCCGGATCACGCGGGACGAGATGCAGGCCTGGCTCGATCGCCGTTTCTCGGCGATGGATTCGGACGGCGATGGGGCGATTTCAGCTGACGCCATGCAGCAGATGTTGGGCCATCAGCGCGGCCCGCGGCAGGAAGGTCAGGGTGAACGCCGGCATGGCCGTGGTGGTCCTGGCGGCGGCCCCGGTGGCGCCGGCGGCCCTCCGCCCGGTGGTCCGCCATCCGGCCCGCGACCGGGCGGCCAGGGTGGCGAGACCGCTCCACCCCCACCTCCGGGCCGCGCCATGCCCTATCCCGAGGATGGCAATGAGGATGGCGTGATCGATCGCGCCGAATTTTCCGCCCCATCGCTCGCCATGTTCCATGATCTAGACCGCAATGGCGACGGCGTACTGAGCGCCGACGAACTGCCGCCATCGCCGCCGCCACCGGGGGGAGAGGGCGGTCCCGAAGACTGATGTTCAGCTAGGAACCGGGGGCCTTCTCCTCTGTGCGACCGGTTCCGGTCGGGGCGCGTCGTTTTTGGCCCGATGCGCCCCGACCATTTCTCAGAAGAAGGTGTCGATGGCGTGGATGGCCAGCCCCACCAGCCCGCCGACCAGCGTGCCGTTGATGCGGATATATTGCAGGTCGCGGCCGACCGCATTTTCAAGCCGGCTGGTGACCGTGCCGGCATCCCATCCGCGCACCGTCTCGCTCACCAGCTTGACGATCGAATCGCCATAGGTGGCGGTGGCGCCGACCGCGCCGCGCCGCACGAAGCGATTGATCACCAGTTTCAGCCGCGCATCCTCCTGCAATGTGCCGCCCAGTTGCTGCAACGCCTCGCCCAGTCGCCCGGCCATCGCCTTGCCGGGATCGCGCACCGCACGCAGCAGACCGGTGCGGGCCTGTTCCCACATGCCCTCGATCCAGCGCTGCATCGCGGGATTGTCGAGTATCTCGTCGCGGATCTTGGCCGCCTTCGCCTGCATCTCGATGTCGAACTGCAGGTCGAAGGCGAGCTTGGCCATGCCTTCCTCGGCCTTGAGGCGCAGGCTGTGGCCGGGATCGGCGGCCATGTCCGCCAGCAACTTGCGCAGGCCGTTGACGATGGCATTGGCCAGATTCTCGTCCAGGCCCGTCCAGCGCAGCACGGTGCCTGCGCGCTCATGCACCATCTGGCGGATCAGATGATCGTTCGCCTCCAGCGCCCTGTCCGCCCACTGGATGATGCCATCCATCACCGGCGCATGGCGGCCGTCGCGCATCGCCGCCTCAATTGCTTGCCCCACCAGCGGGCCGACATTGATCGCGCGCAGCCGCTGGCCGATCGCGCCCTTCACCATCCCGCCCAGCCGTTCCTGGTCCAGCGCCTCCAGCATGTCGGCGAGCAACCGGGATGCGCCGACGCGCAGTCGCCCGTCGCCGGCGGACGGACTGGCCAGAAAACGGCCGGCCGCACCGGCCACGTCCATGCCGCGCATCCGCCGCGCGACGACGGCCGGGGTCAGGAAATTGTCGCGCAGGAAGATCGCCAGCGTGTCGCCGATCCGGTCCTTGTTGCGCGGAATGATCGCCGTATGCGGGATCGGCAGGCCAAGCGGATGGCGGAACAGGGCGGTGACCGCGAACCAGTCGGCCAGGCCGCCGACCATCGCCGCTTCGGCAAAGGCCTGGACGAAGCCGATCGCGGGATGGAGATGGACGGTGGCGCGCCCCGCGATGAAGATCGCCGCCATCGCCAGCAACATCCCCGTCGCCACCAGCCGCATGCGCCGCGCGGGATGGGCGGCGGCGTCGAGGGGCGAACGGGGCATGCGCAGCAGCTTCATGGCGGTGAAACGGTTACGCGCCCGTTTCGTTCAGGCAAGCCCCATATTTTGCCATGGGGCTGCCCGCGCGATCCCGGCCCTTATTCCGCCGGCTGGGCATGGCTGCCCGAATGGTCGTCATGCGACTTGTGGGTCAGGAAGCGGCGGCTGAGCCGTGGCCCGGCCCATTGCTCGACGCCCAGCGCCAGGCTGAACACGGCCGGCACGATCACCAGCGTCAGCACCGTCGACAGCAGCAGGCCACCGATCACGGTGATGCCCATCGGTGCGCGCCAGGCGGCGTCACCCGACAGCGACAGGGCCGTCGGCACCATGCCCGCGACCATGGCGACCGTGGTCATCACGATCGGCTGCGCACGCTTGTGCCCGGCGTCGAGGATCGCCTCCTGCTTGGGCACGCCCTTTTCCATTTCCTCCAGCGCGAAGTCGATCACCAGGATCGAGTTCTTGGCGACGATGCCCAGCAGCATCAGCAGGCCGATGAACACCGGCAGCGACATGGGCTGGCCGGCAATGTGCAGCGCGATCGCCCCGCCCAGCGGCGCCAGCAGCAGCGACCCCAGGTTGACGAAGGGCGGCATGATCCGCTTGTAGAGCAGCACCAGCACCGCCAGCACCAGCATGATGCCGGAGAAGACGGCGATCACGAAGTTGGTCAGCATTTCCGCCTGGAACTTGCTGTCGCCTGCCTCGATCTTCTGCACGCCCTGGATGCGGCCTTCCTTGATGGCCTTCATCGTCGGCAGTTCGTTGATCTTCTGGTTGGCCTGGCTGGTGACGATGCCGGGCGCCAGATCCGCGCCGACGACGACGCGGCGGATCTGGTTATAGCGGCGAATCTGCGTCGGGCCTGCGCCAAAGCTGATGTCGGCCACCACCTTGAGCGGCACGGAACCGCCCGACACCGTCGGCACCGGCATATTCTCGATCGTGGCGATATCCTTGCGGCTATCCTCGGCCAGGGCGACGCGGATCGGGATCTGGCGATCGGACAGCGAGAATTTGGCGACATTCTGGTCGATGTCGCCGATCGTGGCGATGCGGATCGACTGGCTGAGCGCAGCGGTCGTCACGCCCAGGCTGGCAGCCAGGTCCAGGCGCGGCTTGATGATGATCTCGGGCCGCTGCATGTCGCCTTGCACGCGCGGCGCGCGCAGTTCGCGGATGCCGGCCATTTCATGCACCAACTGGTTGGCGGTCTTTTCCAGCAGCTCCGGATCGTCCGAACCATACATCATGATGATGTCGCGGCCGAAGCCACCACCCGACTGGGACTGGAAATTGACCCGTGCGTCGGCGATCGTCTGGAACTTGGGTGCAATCTTGCGTTCCCAATCCACCGACGACATGGGCCGGGTCTTCTTGAGCGTCAGGAAGATGTCGGCGCTGGTCGGCTCGATATCGGCAAAGGCTGCCTCGACCACATCCGTGTCGGCGGCCAGCATGTCGGCAACCTTGCGGGTGATGGCGGTGGTCTGTTCCAGCGTGCTGCCCGGCACGGTCTCGATCTTCACCTGACTGAAATCGGTGTTGATCGTCGGCTGGAAGGTCATGGGCAAAGTGCCGAAGGCGAACAGGGTCGCCACGAAGGCGAGCATGCCGATGCCCAGAGTCCACACGCGATGGTCGACGAAGAAGGCGACGAAGCGATTGCGGAACCCGCCGCGCGCGCGCCGCGCCTTCGCCTTGCGCTGGTCCAGCGACCAGTGGAGCACGCTCATATAGCGGTCCATCAGCCAGCCTTCGCCATGGCTGGCCTCGCCATGGGCCTTCAGGAAATAGGCGGCGATCATCGGCGTGATCAGGCGCGCCACGGCCAGGCTCATCAGCACCGACACGACCACGGTCATGCCGAACTGGATGAAGAACTGGCCCGAAATACCCGGCATCAGCGCGACCGGCAGGAACACCGCGACGATCGCCATGGTGGTCGCCAGCACGGCCAGGCCGATTTCGTCGGCCGCGTCGATCGACGCCTGATAGGCCGATTTGCCCATGCGCATGTGGCGCACGATATTTTCGATCTCCACGATCGCGTCATCGACCAGCACGCCCGCCACCAGGCTCAATGCCAGCAGCGAAATGCCGTTCAAGGTGAAGCCGAGCATGTCCATGAACCAGAAGGACGGGATCGCCGACAGCGGGATCGCGAGGGCGGAGATCATCGTCGCGCGCCAGTCGCGCAGGAACAGGAAGACGATGACGACCGCCAGCACCGCGCCTTCGATCATCGCCGACATGGCGCTGTGATACTGGCCGCGTGTATATTCGACGCTCGAATAGAGCTGCTTGAACTGGACCTTGGGATTTTCCTTCTTCAGCTTGTCCAGCACCTTCATGGCATCGTCATAGACGGTGACGTCGGACGATCCCTTGGCCTTTTCCAAGCTGAAGCTGGTCACCTGCCGGCCGTTCATCAGGGCCAGGCTGCGCTGTTCGGCATACATGTCGCGAACATCGGCAATATCGGCCAGCTTGACCGTGCGGCCGCCGGAAATGGCGATCTGGGTCTGGCCCAGATCATGGGCGTTGCGGGCATTGCCCAACACGCGAATCGACTGTTCGGCACCGGCAATTTCGGTGCGGCCGCCGGCCGCGTTGATATTGACCTGGCTCAGCTGCGCATTCACCTGCGCGGCGGTCACGCCATAGGCCTGCAGACGGGCGGGATCGAGGATGACGCGGATTTCGCGGCTGACGCCGCCACCGCGCCGCACCGCCGCCATGCCGCTGACCGACAGCAATCGCTTGGCGACCGTATTGTCGACATACCAGGACAGTTCCTCCAGCGTCATGTCGGTCGCTTCGGCGCTGAAATAGGCGATCGGGCCGCCATCCACGTCGATGCGCTGGACCTGCGGTTCCAGGATGCCGTCGGGCAAATCGCTGCGAATCTGGTCGACGGCATTCTTGACGTCATTGACCGCGCGATCGACCGGCGTGCCGATCTTGAACTGGACATTGGTCAGCGA
Organism: Sphingobium sp. BHU LFT2; assembly: GCF_018604485.1. Lineage (NCBI taxonomy): Bacteria > Pseudomonadati > Pseudomonadota > Alphaproteobacteria > Sphingomonadales > Sphingobiaceae > Sphingobium > Sphingobium sp. BHU LFT2. Next base: position 188,387 of record NZ_JAFCGW010000005.1, on the reverse strand, counting down.
CTGGCCTTCGGATGCGAAGGAGGTGATGTCCTCGACCCCGCTGATACCGCGCACGGCCGCCTCGACCCGCTGGGTCACCTGGGTTTCCAGTTCGGTCGGTGCGGCGCCCGGCTGGGACACGGTGACACTAACCATGGGGAAGCTGATGTCGGGATTCTGGTTGATGTCCATCCGCAGGAAGCTGACGACACCGGCCAGCATCAGCGCGGCGAACAGGACCAGCGGCGGCACCGGATTGCGGATCGCCCATGCGGAGATATTGCGAAAACTCATGACGGGCTTCCCTCACCGGACGCCACCGCGCCCGCTTCCAATATTGTCAGTCCTGCCGGTCCGGGCACGATGACCCGGCCGGGACCATTGCGTCAGCGCGCCTTGAGCGCTTCCGGCTTCACCTTCTGCCCCACGGTCAGGAAGGCGCCGGCCGACGTCACGATGCGCTCGGCGCCGGTGATGCCGCTGGTGATGGCGACGCCCGTGTCGGACACCTGGCCCACCTTCACGTCACGCCGTTCGACCTGATTCTTGCTGTTGACGATATAGACATAGCTGCCCTTGGCGTCGCTCTGCACCGCCGATTCCGGCAGCAGCGGGGCATTGCCCGAGCCGCTGGTGATCGTCGCCGACGCGAAACCGCCGGGGCGGATCGCATCATTATAGGCGACCGCAATGCGGGCGATGCCCTGGCGGGTCTGCGGATCGACGACCGGCGATACCTGCCAGACGCGACCGCTGAAATGCTGGTTGCTGCCGACCGGGGTCACGGTCGCACTGTTGCCCGCGCGCAGCGTCGCCAGATCGGCTTCGGCTACCTGTGCCTGCATTTCCATCTCGCCATCCTTGGCCATGCGGAACAATGTGCCGCCACCGGCCTGGACGATCTGGCCCGGTTCGACCGTGCGGGTCAGCACCAGACCGGATGCCGGTGCGCGGATGTCCAGCCGGCCGGTACGGGCGCGCTGTTCGGCCAGTTGCGCCTCGGCCACGCGGACCTGGGCGACGGCCTGGTCGCGGGTGGCGGTGCGCTGGTCGATGTCGGCGGCGCTGATGAAGCCGCGGCCAACCAGCGCCTTGGCGCGTTCCAGCTGGGCCTGGGCCAGCTTGGCATTGGCACGCTGTACTTCGACCTGGGCAGCCAGCGAATTGACCTGCTCGCTCTGGACCGATCGTTCGACGGTGGCCAGCACCTGGCCAGCGCGCACCCAGTCGCCCGGTTGCACCAGCACGCGCGTCACCATGCCGCCTTCGCCGACCACGCCGACCGGCATGTCGACACGGGCGGCCAGCGATCCGGTGCTGCTCACGGTGCGCGCGACCATCGTCTGGCCGGGGGTCAGCACGGTCACGACCGGCGCCTGCGGTGTGGCGTCGGGGGCGGCGGCATCCTTGCCACGCATCGACAGCGCGGCAGCCGCCGCCACCAGCGCAATTGCAACAACGCCACCGATGATCAGCAGCCGGCGGCGACGGCGAATCCGGTCTTCGTCATCGACCAGGATCGCGGACGATTCGCCCGTCAGCGTAGTTTCGTAATTCATGCCGTTTCCATCTCTCCGGCGGGTTCCGCCCAAACTCGGAACTGTGTTATATGAATATATCACCGCCCTCAAGCCCCAATATCACGCTTGGACGGGCCTTCGCAAAGCCAATTGTGCCCTTGCGAAGGGCTTGGCGGGCTCTTGCGCCTCGTGCGTCTCTTGCCAAAGGGATCGGACTATGTCGCTATGCCGCGCCTTGGGGCGGGTTGGACAGTGCAAGAGGATACGTGCCATGGAATTGCTGGGATGGATCATGACGGGCCTGCTCGCTGGAGCATTGGCGCGTCTGGTCATGCCGGGCCGCGATCCGGGGGGCTGCGTCGTCACCATCCTGTTGGGCATGGCCGGAGCCTTGCTGGCGGCCTTTGTCGGGCAGATCATGGGCTTTTATGCCCCGGGTCAGCGTGCCAGCTTCATCGCCGCCGTGCTGGGCGCGATCGCGGTGCTGGCGCTCTATCGCTGGTTCAGCGTCCGGCGCTGACGCAAAAAGGCCGCGTCCTTCCTGGGAAGGACACGGCCTTTGATATGGAATTCCGGGTCGTTAGCGGACCGATCCGCGCCGTACCAGGTTGACGATCGCCAGCAGGATGACCGCGCCCAGCAGCGAAACGAGGAAGCTGTAGAGCGTCAGTCCGGCATTGTTGATCGAGCCGCCACTGAAGATCAGGCCGCCGATGAAGGCGCCGACAATGCCGACGACGATGTTCAGCAAGATACCCTGCTGCGCGTCCGTGCGCATGATCATGCTGGCGAGCCAGCCAATGATGCCGCCGACGATAAGCCACAAGATGATGCCCATGTTACTCTCCTTGACCACACCCCCAACGGGTTTGCTGGCTATTCAACCCGAAACATGGCTTCGCGTTCCCGCACAAAATGATTCCGCCTTGGAAACCATCCCCAAGGCGCAATGCAAAAGGGGCCACCGGACGGTCTGTCCGGCGGCCCCTGCATCATCCTCTCCGGTGCGCGCCTGTCGGCGGCACCCGATCCCTCAATATTTCTGCTGCCGCTCGTAGAGCGACTTATAATATTGGATGCGCGTGACGCGCAGGCCATGCATGCCCGAACGGTCCACCGCCCGTTGCCAGCTGGCAAATTCTTCCAGCGTCAGGCTGTAGCGGGCGCATGCTTCGTCCACGGTCAGCAGACCTCCATTGACGGCAGCGACGACTTCTGCCTTGCGACGCACCACCCAGCGAGTGGTGTTCACGGGCGGCAGATTTTCCAGCGTCAGGGGTTCGCCGAGCGGTCCTACGACCTGTGCAGGCCTGATTTTCTGGTTCTCTATCATCTTTACCCTCAATTAGCGGCATTGGCGTTGCCGAATTCAGCAGCGAAACCTCGTTGTCACATCAGCCCTGAAGATCGGCTAAAGCCCCAAGGTAAACACAGGCTTCATCATCCTTGCCCCACCCCTAAATGGCTCGCGATCAGCGGGTTAAAGCTTCCTGCGAGACGAACGGCTTCGATCTTGCCGTCGGAACGTGGCGCGAAAATCTCGGCCAGTTCCTGAATCCAGTCCTCCATCCCGTCCTGCCCCCGCAGGACGCCCGCGACCGCCAGGGCCGTGGGACTGGCCGCCTGCGCCGCAGCCGAAGCCGCTCGCAGGAAAGGCCAGGCCGGGACGCGTGCCCGGCCTGTCGGCCTTGTCAGAGCGGGTTTCAGCCCGCCTGTCCGGAGAAAACTCAGATCCATGACCAGGCTTCTACCGGGCTAATCGATAAGGTCCGGTAAATGCCGGACACATTTTCGTCATCGAAACGATGCGCCTCTTGGGGAAGATGCTGGAACGCGGCGCCGCCTGCGACTATATGGGCGGCCATGCAGCCCGAATTTCAGCTCCCAGAGCCGCTCTCGCAGCGGCGCATTGTCGTTGCCATGTCCGGCGGCGTGGACAGCAGCGTCGTCGCCGCGCTCGCCGCGAAGACCGGCGCGGAAGTGATCGGTGTGACGCTCCAGCTTTACGATCATGGCGCCGCCGTCGGCCGTACCGGCAGCTGTTGCGCGGGCCAGGACATCCGCGATGCGCGCGCCGTCGCTGATCGCATCGGCATTGCGCATTATGTCTTTGATTATGAAAGCCAGTTTCGCGATTCGGTGATCGCCGACTTTGCCGATGAATATATGGCCGGCCGCACCCCGATCCCGTGCGTCAAATGCAATATGGGGGTGAAGTTCACAGATCTGTTCCAGATCGCGCGCGACTTGGGTGCCGACTGTCTGGCGACCGGCCATTATGTCCGCCGGGTCGAAGGGCCGCAGGGCGCGGAACTGCACCGCGCCGCCGATCCGGCGCGCGACCAGAGCTATTTCCTGTTCGCCACGACTCAGGCACAGCTCGATTATCTGCGATTCCCTTTGGGTGGCCTGCCCAAGCCGCAGGTACGCGAGATTGCCGCCGAACTCGGCCTGTCGGTGGCGCTGAAGCCTGACAGTCAGGACATCTGCTTCGTGCCCGATGGCGATTATGCCAAGATCGTGCGCAAGCTGCGCCCCGATGCGGACGAGGGCGGCGATATCGTCCATGTCGATGGCCGGGTGCTGGGGCGGCACAAGGGGCTGATCCATTATACGGTCGGCCAGCGCAAGGGACTGGAAATCGGCGGCCAGGCAGAGCCGCTCTATGTCGTGCGGCTCGATGCCGAAGGGCGGCGGGTGATTGTCGGGCCAAAGGTTGCGCTGGCCGTGTCGGGCGCGCGCCTCAGCGACATCAACTGGCTCGGTCGCGATTTTACCGGGCCTCTGACGGCCAAGGTCCGCTCCATGGCTAAGCCTGTTCCCGCGCGTCTGGAAGGCGATCGGCTGATCTTCGACGCGCCCGAATATGGCGTCGCGCCGGGGCAGGCCGCAGTCCTCTATGCCGGCGATCAGGTGCTGGGCGGCGGCTGGATCGCCGCGACCGAGGCTGCGCTGGCGGAGGCGGCCTGAGCCGGCGGCGCGGCCAATTGTGACATTTATATTTCCTTTCGTGCCCGATTCGATCTAGCGTCCCCGCCTTGGCGGCACCGCTCGCAACAAGGGGCGCACGGATGGACAACCGCGAAGTCGAGCTGAAGCTGGAATTTGATCCGGCCGATCGCGCCTTGCTGGCCGATGCACCGCTGTTCGCGGGGCAGAAGGGGCAGGCGGCCCATCTGGTTGCGACCTATTTCGATACGCCCGCGCTCGATCTGCACCGTGCCGGCTTTTCCTTGCGCGTCCGGCGCAAGGGGCGCGCCCATGTTCAGACGATCAAGGCCGATGGCGGCAGGGCGGCTGGCCTCTTTGCCCGCTCGGAATGGGAAAAGCCGGTCGACGGCAATGTCCCGCTGTTCGATGCGATTCCCGATCCGCTCGATCGGGCCGTCGGCGCCGCCATTGTCGCGACCGCCGACAAGATTTTTGTCACCGATATCGAACGCACCGTACATCGGCTCGATCGGGACGGGCAGGGGGTCGAATGCGCGATCGACATCGGCCGGGTTCGGGTCGGCCGTCGTGCCACCCCGCTGGCAGAGGTGGAACTGGAATTATTGTCGGGTGAACCGGCTCTGCTTTTTTCGATGGCCCGCCAGCTTAACGACCTGGTGCCGCTGCGCCTGGGCATGCGCTCCAAGTCGGATCGCGGCTATGCCCTGCTCGCGAAGGAACGGCGCAAGCCGGCTAAGGCCGAACCCATTGCGATCGCACCAGACGCAACCGTCGAACAGGCCTTTCGTGCCATCGCCCAGGGCTGCATCCGCCAATTCCGCCTGAACGAGGATCTGCTGTTCACCACCGGCGCGCCCGGCGCGCTGCATCAGGCGCGAGTGGGGCTGCGTCGGCTGCGCTCAGCGCTGTCGATCTTTGCGCCGGTGCTGGCGGGCGATCCGGCACTTGCGTCGCTCAAGGATGGTCTGCGCGCATTGGCCGCCACGCTTGGCCGGGTCCGCAATATCGACGTGCTGCTGCCCAACCTGCCTGACGATGCCGCCGCCCGTCTCGCGCTTGTCCGGGCGGAAGCGCTGGCAGATGCCGAGCTTCGCCTGCAGGCCCGTGAGACCCGCATCCTGATGCTGAATCTCGCCGAATGGCTGGCGCTGGGGGACTGGTGTAGTCGACCGGCTGATGCCTCTTTGCTGCATGCGCCTGCCAGGCGCTTTGCTGCCGAAATCCTGTCGGATTGGCGCAAGCAGCTGAAGCGCAAAGGGAAGAATCTTGCCAGGCGCAGCGACGGGCGGCGCCATCAGGCCCGCATCGCCGCCAAGAAACTCCGCTACGCCAGCGAATTCTTTGCGCCGTTTTTCCCGCAGGACAAGCAGCAGCGACGTTATGGCGCCTTCTCCGCCATGCTGGAAAAGCTGCAGGATGATCTGGGGGCGCTCAACGATCTGGCGACCGCGCCCGCCACCCTCGCGGCGGCCGGCATCGGCTTCGATTTGCCCGCGCCGGACGACAAGGCGCAGCGCCGCCTTCTGCGCCGCGCCGAAAAGGCCTATGCGACACTGCTCGACACCAGGCGCTTCTGGGGCTGAGCCTTCCAGCCATCGTGGCCCGAAAATCTTGTGCTTTGGCGTGTCGATGGCTAAGGCCCGCCGGTCATGACTCGCCCGATCACCTTTGCCATCCCCAAGGGCCGCATCCTCGAAGAGGCGCTGCCCCTGCTCGCCAAAGCCGGTATCGAACCGGAGGCGGAATTCCATGACAAGAAGAGCCGGGCGCTGCGCTTCGCCACCAACCGGCCCGATGTGTCGATCATCCGCGTGCGCGCCTTCGACGTGGCGACCTTCGTCGCCCATGGCGCAGCCCAGATCGGCATCGTCGGTTCCGACGTGGTCGATGAGTTCGATTATTCCGAACTTTACGCGCCGGTTGACCTGAATATCGGCCATTGTCGCCTGTCGGTCGCCGAGCCGGCGGATGCGGGCGACGAGGATCAGGCGGCGATGAGCCATGTCCGCGTCGCCACCAAATATCCCCATCTCACCCGCAAATATTATGAGGCGCGCGGGCTTCAGGCCGAATGCGTGAAGCTCAATGGTGCGATGGAACTGGCCCCCTCGCTCGGCCTGTCGCGTCGGATCGTCGACCTTGTGTCCTCGGGCGCTACGCTCAAGGCCAATGGCCTGGTTGAAACCGCGATCATCATGCCGGTCTCGGCGCGGCTGATCGTCAACCGCGCCGCCTACAAGATGCGCTCGGCCGATCTCACCACGCTGGTCGAGGCGTTCCGCAAGGCTGTGGAGGTGCGCGATGCCGCTTAGGCTCGACAGCAAGGCCGCCGGTTTCGCGGCCGATTTCACTGCCCTGGTCGATGCCCGGCGCGAAGCGGATGAGGATGTGTCGCGCGACGTCAGCGCCATCCTGAAGGCAGTGCGCGCCCATGGCGACACGGCGCTCGCCGATTATACCAGCCGTTTCGACCATCATGATCTGGACGTCAGCGGCTGGGCGGTCAGCCCCACCGATTGCCGCGCCGCGCTGGATGGCCTGTCGACGCCTCTGCGCGACGCGCTCGAACTCGCCGCTGCCCGCATCACCGCCTATCATGAAAAGCAGAAGCCGGTGGACAGCGACGGTATCGACGCCGCCGGTGTGCGCCTCGGCGCGCGCTGGACCGCGGTGGATGCGGCCGGCCTCTATGTGCCGGGTGGCCGCGCCGCCTATCCCAGCTCGCTGCTGATGAACGTCATCCCCGCCAAGGTCGCGGGCGTACAGCGCATCGCCATGGTCACGCCAACGCCGAAAGGGGAAATCAACCCGCTGGTCCTGGCCGCCGCGCAGATCGCGGGGATCGAGGAAATCTGGCGCGTTGGTGGCGCGCAGGCCGTCGCCGCGCTGGCCTATGGCACCGAACGGATCAAGCCGGTCGACGTCATCACCGGTCCCGGCAATGCATGGGTCGCCGAAGCCAAGCGCCAGCTTTATGGTGTCGTCGGCATCGACATGGTTGCCGGCCCGTCGGAAATCGTCGTCGTCGCCGATGGCCAGAATGACGCCGACTGGATCGCCGCCGATCTCCTGAGCCAGTCGGAACATGACCCGACCAGCCAGTCGATCCTCTTCACCGACGATGCCGCCTTCGCCGATGCCGTCGAACAGGCGGTCGAACGCCGGCTGCCGCTGCTGTCGACACAGGCCGTCGCTACCACCAGCTGGGCAGCCAATGGCGCGATCATCCTGGTGCGTGACCTCGATGAGGCGATGCCGCTGGTCGATCGACTCGCGCCCGAACATCTGGAACTGGCGGTGGACGATCCCGACCGCTATTTCGCGCAGGTCCGCCATGCCGGCTCGGTCTTCCTCGGCCGGATGACGCCCGAGGCGGTGGGCGATTATGTCGCTGGCCCCAACCATGTGCTGCCGACCGGTCGCCGCGCGCGCTTCTCCTCGGGCCTTTCGGTGCTCGACTTCATGAAGCGCACCAGTTTTCTTGGCCTTACCCCCGACGCGATCCAGGCGATCGGCCCCGCGGCCGTCGCGCTTGCGGAGGCGGAAGGGCTGCCCGCACACGCCGCATCGGTCGCGCTGCGGCTCTGATTTCTTCCCGTTCGGTTCGAGCCTGTCGAGAACCGGTTATGCGGGCTTCTCGACAGGCATGATATTCACGGATTAGAAAGCCGCATGAACGACCGCTCCAAATCCCGCTCCGCCGCGCGCCTCGCCGCGGTCCAGGCGCTCTACCAGCTCGAAATGGAGGGCACGCCGCTCCATCTGCTGCTGCACGAATTCCACGAACATCGCCTGGGCGCGACGATCGAGGATGTGACCTATGCCGAAGCCGAGCAGAATTTCTTCGATGACGTCGTGTCGGGCGTCGATCGCCGCCGCGCCGAAATTGACGGACTGATCAGCGCGCGGCTGTCGAGCGGCTGGACCCTCGACCGCCTCGACAAGCCGATGCGCCAGATCCTGCGCGCGGGCACCTATGAACTGCTCGCTCGTCAGGATGTCGCGACCGGCACCGTCATCAGCGAATATGTCGACGTCGCCCACGCCTTCTACGACAAGCGCGAAGCCGGCTTCGTCAACGGCCTGCTCGACGGCGTGTCGAAGGACGTGCGGAAATAAGGTTGCACGGACGCGTTCTGTAATGGACGTCATCCCGGACTTGATCCGGGATCCATTCAGCGCTTCCTCGCCAACATAGCGCGCAATGGATCCCCGCGTCCGCGGGGATGACGGATGATTTCTGTAGAAGCGGGTGCTGGGATAGAGATTACATCATGTCCGCCGAATCCCGCTTCCTCACCCTGCTGCGCCTGCTCGCCCATGATCCTGCCGCGCAGGGATTGCAGGACGATGTCGCGGTGCTGCCGGTCGGCGACACGCGTCTCATCCTTACCAGCGACACGATGGTGGAGGGCGTCCATTATCTTCCCACCGATCCGCCGGCCGATATCGGCTGGAAACTGGCGGCGGTGAATCTGTCCGACCTTGCCGCCAAGGGCGCGAAACCGGTGGGCTGCCTGCTCAACTACAGCCTGTCGGGCGACGATGGCTGGGACGCAGCTTTCCTCGAAGGTCTGGGCGAGGCGCTGGAGCGCCATGCCATGCCTTTGCTTGGCGGCGACACGGTCAGCATGCCGGCCGGCGCACCGCGCAGCTACAGTCTGACCGCGATCGGTGAGGCGACCAGCACGCCGGTCCCCAGCCGCGCCGGCGCGCGGGCGGGCGATCGCCTCTATGTCACCGGGCCGGTCGGCGATGCCGGGATCGGTCTCGACCTGGCCCGCGCCGATCCTGCCGCGTCCGGCCCGCTGGTCGCCGCCCATCGCCGACCGCGCCCGCGCCTCGCCGAAGGAACATTGCTCGCCCGCCTCGCGACCGCGATGATGGACCTGTCCGACGGCCTGTTGATCGATGCCGCGCGCATGGGCGCGGCCAGCAACCTCGCCGTCACCATCGACCATATCCCGCTATCCCCGGCGCTCGAAAGCGTGCGCGGCGCCAGCACCGCGATCCAGCTCGCCGCCGCCCGTGCCGGCGACGATTATGAATTGCTCTTCGCCCTGCCGCCCGGTGTGTCGCCGCCGGTGCGCGCGATCCCGATCGGTCGTTTCGCAGAAGGGGCGGGCCTGACCCTGCTGATCGACGGCGCGGTCATGCCACTGCCCGACCGGCTCGGCTGGGAACATGGCTGATCTCGATCATTGCGCTACCGGCTTGACGCGCGCGGCCTGACCTGTAGCTTCCTATCACCCTATTCTCAGCCGGTTGGAGCGCCCGATGCGCATCGTCCTGTCGCTGATTGACGCGGTGCCCGATGCCGGCGTTCCCCCGTCCGGCCGCCCGCTGTTGCGCCCTTCGCCCGCCCGTCATTCCCTGCGGAGCGATCGATGACAGCAACAATAGGGGGAGAGGAACAAGCATGCAGATAGTCCATATCGCCATAGGGTGCGGCCTGCTGGCCGTGCTCTACGGGCTTTTCACCAGCCGGCAGGTGCTCGCCGCACCGGCGGGCAATGAAACCATGCAGGCGATCGCGGGGGCGATCCAGGAGGGGGCAAAGGCCTATCTCGGCCGCCAATATACCACCATTGCGGTGGTCGGCATCGTCGTCGCCGTCCTTGTCTTCCTTTTCCTGGGGATAACTTCTGCCGTCGGTTTCCTGATCGGCGCGGTCCTGTCGGGCGCGGCCGGCTTCATCGGCATGAACATCTCGGTGCGCGCCAATGTGCGCACGGCAGAGGCCTCGCGCGGCACGCTGCAGAGCGGCCTCACCGTCGCCTTCCGCGCCGGCGCGATCACCGGCATGCTGGTGGCGGGCCTCGCCTTGCTCGCGATCAGCGTCTTCTTCTGGTATCTGACCGGCCCGGCCGGCCATGCCCCCGATGACCGTCTGGTGATCGACAGCCTGGTCGCGCTGGCCTTCGGCGCCAGTCTCATTTCTATCTTCGCCCGGCTGGGCGGCGGCATCTTCACCAAGGCGGCCGATGTCGGTGCCGATCTGGTCGGCAAGGTGGAGGCCGGCATCCCGGAGGATGACCCGCGCAACCCGGCAGTGATCGCGGACAATGTCGGCGACAATGTCGGCGACTGCGCCGGCATGGCGGCCGACCTGTTCGAAACCTATGTCGTCACCGTCGGCGCCACCATGGTGCTGACCGCATTGCTGGTAACCGGCGTCGACAACGCCTTCCTGATGCGCTTGATGGCCTTGCCGCTGATCGTCGGCGGGGTGTGCATCATTACCTCGATCATCGGCACCTATATGGTCCGCCTCGGCGCCAGCCAGTCGATCATGGGCGCGCTCTACAAGGGCTTCTGGACCACCGCGATCCTGTCGATCCCGGCGCTCTGGTTCGTCACCCATTATACGCTGGGTGATCTCAATACCCCGTTCGGCACCGATCTGGATGGCGTTGGCGGCTATACCGGCATGGCGCTGTTCTGGTCGATGATGGTGGGGCTTGCCGTCACCGGCCTGCTGGTCGTCATCACCGAATATTATACCGGCACCAATTACCGCCCGGTCCGCTCGATCGCCAAGGCATCGGAAACCGGCCATGGCACCAATGTCATTCAGGGCCTCGCCATCAGCCTGGAATCGACCGCGCTGCCGACGATCGTGATCGTGATCGGCATCATCGTCGCCTATCAGTTGGCGGGCCTGATCGGCATCGCCTTTGCCGCCACCGCCATGCTGGCGCTGGCCGGCATGGTCGTCGCATTGGACGCCTATGGGCCGGTCACCGACAATGCCGGCGGCATCGCCGAAATGGCCCATCTCGATGACAGCGTCCGGGTGAAGACCGATGCGCTCGACGCGGTCGGCAACACCACCAAGGCGGTGACGAAGGGCTATGCCATCGGCTCGGCCGGCCTGGCGGCTCTGGTGCTGTTCGGCGCCTATACGGAGGATCTGAAATTCTACAACTCGGCGCTCGGCCTCACCGAGCCGGTCGATTTCAGCCTGTCCAACCCCTATGTCATCGTCGGCCTGCTGCTGGGCGCGCTGCTGCCCTATCTGTTCGGCGCGATGGGTATGACGGCGGTCGGCCGCGCGGCCGGCGACGTGGTCAAGGATGTGCGTGACCAGTTCGCCACCAACAAGGGCATCATGGAAGGGACGTCGCGCCCCAATTATGCCCGCACCGTCGACCTCGTCACCCGCGCCGCGATCAAGGAAATGATCATCCCCTCGCTGCTGCCGGTGCTGGCGCCGATCGCGGTCTATTTCATCATCGCGGCGGTAGCAGGCGTGCCCAACGGCTTTGCCGCGTTGGGTGCGTTGCTGCTGGGCGTCATCGTCTCGGGCTTGTTCGTGGCCCTGTCGATGACGTCGGGCGGGGGCGCCTGGGACAATGCCAAGAAATATATCGAGGATGGCCATCATGGCGGCAAGGGCAGCGAGGCGCACAAGGCCGCGGTGACCGGCGACACGGTGGGGGATCCCTACAAGGACACCGCCGGCCCGGCGGTCAACCCGATGATCAAGATCACCAATATCGTGGCGCTCTTGTTGCTCGCGGCGCTTGCACACGGCGCTTAACCCGGTTTTAAATCGCCGGACTGACGATGACCCCGCCCGGCAACGGGCGGGGTCATGTTTGACTGGGGGGTATGTTTGAAACCGATTCTATCCGCCGCAGCCTGCGCGCTCGCGACTTTTGCACCTGCTGTCTCTGCGCAAACCGATGCGACCAAGGCCGACGCTGCCAAGGTGCCGGCGACCGTCGCCAAGACCTGGCCGAGCGAGGCCTTCGCCGAACTGCCGGCAATGGATTCACCCGAACTCTCGCCTGATGGCGCGCGCGTCGCCGCGCGGATTGCGATCAAGGGCGTGCAGCAATTGGTGATCGCCGAAGTGAAAGGCGGCAATGTTCGCACCATGGGCCTGGGCGAAAATGACCTCAACTGGTGGCGCTGGGTCAATAATGACTGGCTGATCGTCGGCATCGGCGCGGAAACCAATGTGCAGGGCATGCCCTGGTCGATCAGCCGCGTCGCCAGCATCAAGGCGGACGGCACCAAGGCCAGCATCCTTGCCAAGGCTGTCGCCGCGCAAAATGGCGACGATGTCATCTGGGTCGCCCGTGATGGCAGCCCGCGCATCCTGCTCTCCTACCAGACCTCCATCTATTATGATGATCTTGGTTTCTGGCCGCAGGTCAGCGAGGTGGACGTCAGCACCGGCAAGATGCGCACCGTCGTTGCGTCGCGCCAATATGTGCGCAGCTGGTATGCCGATGCGACTGGCGCGGTGCGCATGGGGGTGGGCTATAATGACACGACCCGTTCCTCGAAACTGCTCTACCGCCCCGATGGTCGCGGCAGCTTCCGCGTGGTCGACAAGGCTAATCGGCGCCGCCATGAATCGCTGATCGTGCCGATGCTGTTCACGGCCGATCCGGGCAAGGCGATCGCCAGCGACGATCGCGACGGCACCGATGCCTTCTATGAACTGGACCTAAGCACGCTTGAATTGGGCAAAAAGCTCTATGAAGCGCCCGGCTTCGATCTTGGCGGGCTGGAGGTTGATGCCGCTGGCACCGGCATGGCGGGCGTGCGCTACACGGCCGATGCGCCAGCCGTTCACTGGTTCGACCCGACTTTGGCGAAGATTCAGGCGGATATCGACAAGGCCGTGGGCGATCGCCGCGCGCGCATCATCTCGACCAGCCAGGATTTGAAGAAGCTGATCGTCCATGTCGGCGCCGCCAGTCAGCCGGGCGCCTATTATTATTACGACACCGACTATGGCGCCATGTCGCTGCTGTCGAAGGTCAGCGAGACGCTGGGTGTCCGGCCCCAACTCTCCCCGGTCAAGACGATCCGTTACAAGGCGCGTGACGGTCTGGAGATCGCGGCGGTGCTGACCCTGCCTTATGGCAAGGCGGCGAAGGATCTTCCTTTAATTCTGATGCCCCATGGCGGCCCCTTCGCCCGCGACGCGGAGACCTGGGACTGGTGGGTGCAGTTCCTGGCCAATCGCGGCTATGCGGTGATCCAGCCCAATTATCGTGGCTCGTCGGGCTATGGCACGGAGTTCGCGGCCAAGGGCGAGGGCCAATGGGGCCGTGCCATGCAGGATGACCTCAATGACGCGGTCGATTGGGCAGTGAAGCAGGGCATTGCGGACGCCAAGCGGGTATGCGTCGTCGGCGCCTCCTATGGTGGCTATGCCGCGATGCGCGCGGCCCAGCGCGATGGCGGCAAATATCGCTGCGCCGTCTCCTATGCCGGCGTGTCGGATCTGGGCGCGATGATGCGCTATGACCGGCGCTTCCTGAATTCCGGCGCCAGCGGTGACTGGCTGAAGGAACAGGCGCCCGATTTTGCTGTCGTCTCGCCGATCAATTATGCTGCCGGCTTCTCGGCGCCGATCCTGCTGATGCATGGCAAGAAGGACCGGCGCGTACCGGTCGGCCAGTCCCGCGAAATGGCGGAAAAGCTCAAGGCTGCCGGCAAGGTGGATGGCCGCGACTATATCTATGTCGAACAGCCGCTGGCCGACCATTTCTTCTCGCGCCAGGCCGACCGGCTGGAATTTCTCCAGCAGCTCGAAGCCTTTCTGAAAGCGCATAACCCCGCCTGATCGGGGCGCGGCGCGACCGTCAGAAGTCGCGCCGCAATTCCAGGAAGACGGTGCGCGGCCGGCCGACAAAGGCGCCCTTGCGCGCGTCGAAGGTAGCGACGGCATAGCTCTTGTCGAAGATATTCTCGACCCGGATCATCGCTTCGGCAAAACCCAGATCCTGGGTGATACTGCCGTCGAACACGGTAAAGCCGGGAATATGCGCGCCGCGCCGGTCGATCTGCCCCGACACATATTGGCCGCCCAGCGCCAGCGCCGTGCCCCAGGCCGGGATCTGATAGCGGGACCATAGCCCGGCCTGATGATGCGGGGCGTTGGGGAAGCGGCCGCCGACCGCATTGTCGATCGTCGCGCCGTCCGCACTGTCGGTGATGCGCGCGTCATTATAGGCGTAATTGGCGGTCAGCACCCAGTTCTTGCTGATATCGGCCGCCAGCGTCAGCTCGATCCCCTTGCTGGTGACTTCACCGACGGGCGACAGCTGGTCCAGGCCATTGACCGGTGCCAGATCGGGATCGACCTGCACGATGCCGTTGCGCACGATATGATAGAGCGCGATCGTCGGTTGCAGCTTGCCTTGCATCAGCTCGCCCTTGGCCCCGACCTCGAACTGGCGGCTGGCAATCGGGGCGAAGGGGCCGCCGACGGCCGGATTCTGGTTGCCGGGGCTTTGCGGCTCGAAACTCTGGGCATAGCTGCCATAGAGGGAGACGGACTGGACCGGCTTGTAGATACCGCCGACGCGCCAGCTCCAGCGACCGCCATCGGCATAGGCGCCACCGATCTCGTCCTTGTCGTCGAACCAGTCATGGCGCACGCCGCCGACCAGGATGACATGCTCGCCGATATCGGCCTGTTCCTGGGCATAGACGCCGTAGCGATGGGCGCGTGATGCATTCACTTCCGGCGTCAGGCCGGCCAGGTCCGCCTCGGTCGGGTTGCTCAGGCCATAGACGGGATTGCTCAGCGACAGGCCCGGCACGCCCTTGATCGTCACGCCGCTGAAATCCTGGGTCTCGCGATACCAGTCGGCGCCGACCAGCAATGTATGCTTGATCCCGCCGGTCTCCAGCCTGGCGATCATGTTGCTCGCCAGGCTCGCGCCCTCGATCGTGCGATGCTGCGATCGAAATTCGCGTGGGTGGGTATCGACCACGCCATCGTCGTCGGTGTCGATCGGTCCCAGCGGTTCATGATAGCGCTGATATTCGGTGTAGCGGAACCAGCGGCCCGATGCATTGATGCTGACCGCATCCGACAGCCGGCTGTCGAGCCGCGCCTGCAGCACGGTGCCCTTCAGGTCCAGCTTGTCGTTCTTTTCATTATGGGTCCAGCTCCGGTCGGCCAGGAAATTCCCGTCCGCATCGATCGCCACGCCACGCAGTCGGTTGCCGGGCAGATCCTGGTCATAACGGGTCGCCTGCACCGTCAGGCTGGTGTCGGGTGCCAGGTTGAACTTCAGTCCGCCGTCCGCGACCAGGCTGCGACTTCCGGAAAAGCGCTGCACCGTGTCGAAGCTTTCGTAGAACAGGCCAGCGCGCCCCGCGACCACGCCATTGGGGTCGATCGGCCCGGTCACTTCGTCCGACGCGCCATAACGGTCATAATTGCCGACCACCGCGCGCACCGATGCGGCGAACTCGTCCTGCGGCTTCTTCGTCACATAATTGACCATGCCGCCCGGCGAACTGGCGCCATAAAGCATGCCGACCGGCCCCTTCAGAAACTCGACCCGGTCGATGCTGAACAGGTTGGGCACGGCAAAGCCCTGGAACGGGTCGCCGCGCAGGCCGTCATAGAACATCGCCTCCTGCCGGAAGCCGCGATAGGTGACGGTGGCATATTGGTTGGCGCTGACGCCGGCGACATTGCGATAGAGATCGGTGATGTCGCGCGCGCCCTGGTCGCGGATCAGTTCGCTGGTGATGACCTGCACCGACTGGGGAATGTCCATCGGGTCGGCGGGGATCTTGCCGATCTCGCTATCCTCGACGCGATAGAGTTTTTGCGCGCGGGCGGTGACCAGGATGTCGCTGTCGCCGGCGGCCGCATCAAGCGGGGCCTGCGCCAGCACGGGCAGCGGTGCGAACAGGAAGGGCAGGGCGCAAAGACGCGCGAGGCGGAGGCTGGGCAAGGCGGCGATCCCGTTGAAATGGACGAAGAATGGAGCCCGTTCGCTCCCTCTGGCCTCTCCCCAACGTCGTCCGGCTAATGATATTGCGACTATATTGCAATATGTAACAGGTTGATTTGGCGCGATATGTTCCAACCTGCTCGCGCCGGCCGGAGGGTTTGCGCATCAGCAATATTCCAGACTGACATTGTCACAAAATGGCAATCAAACTGACGCTGTCATGTAATCGAATCGTCATAGAGGCGCGCAAACCCTGTTGGAGAGTAATGCCCGATGCGCCGCCTGTCCCTCTGCCTTTTTGCCCTGATGGCGCTGCCCGCGACCGCCCATGCCAGCGAGGATGAGCAACTCTGGACTACCACCAGCGCGACGGTGAAGCTGTCCGATCATTGGCGCCTCCAGCAGGAGATTGTTGCCCGCTTCAGCAATGATAGCGACGGCCTGTACGAGATCGAGAGCAATACGCTGGTCGGCTACAAGCTCAACAAGCAGGTGACGGTCTGGGCGGGCTACACCCATGACCCGCAATATGATGGCGGTGATTTCACCGTGATGGAGCATCGCGTCCGCGAGCAGGTGACGGTCGACAATATCCTCAAGCTCGGCCCGGTGTCGGTCAGCGCTCGGATGCGCATGGAACAGCGCTGGCGCGAAGGGATTGACGGCACGGCCTGGCGCCTGCGGCCCTATGTGAAGCTGACCATGCCCTTCAAGGAAGGCGGCAAGACCGCGCTGATCCTCAGCCATGAAAGCTTCATCGATCTCAACAAGACCAATTTCCAGCGTGTCCAGGGCGAGGAGCGGATGCGCAACATGATCGCGATCACCACGCCGCTGGCGAAGAATATGAATGCGGAGATCGGCTATCTCCACCAGCATGGCTTCCGCCCCGACGCCGACGACAGCAACGACAATGTCGCCTCGCTCTCGCTCAGCTTCAGTTTCTGATCGCTGGACTGGGTCGAGGGAATCCCGCGGCGACTGCTGAAATAATCAACGCCGCCCCTTGGCAGGAAAGAAATTGCGATGATTTGGGAAATGGTGCCGTGTACGGAGCATTTGCCATGACAAATCTTTCCGATCTTACGATCAAATTTCACAAAAGCAACAATTTCATACCAGTTATACTACCAGTAACCGAAAATTATAATTTAGGTTAGATCTCACGGTCAATTATTTTCTTAAATAATCTATAAATTATCTAAGGAAATCCGGGGAATTCTAACAATTCGTATGACATTCCATTGGCTAGCTCGACTTTGCCTGAACTAGATGCGCGAGCAAGCGGCCGAGCCCTCACGCGCCCCGGCAGCTTCAGCAGATGATCGGCGGCAGGATCGAGCAGAAGGATCCCGATGCCCTGGTGGACTTCTTCTCGCTCATCGATGAGAATGCTGAACCAAAGGCAAAACGCAGGCGAAAGTCGGTCCGACCGCGCCCTGCGATCGAGCCACGGCCCAAATCACTCGTCATCCAGGGTCGCGAGGGCGGTTTTTCCCTCGTTGCCGGCGCAGGTGCAAAGAATTGGGCATATCCCTGTCAGCTTCGAGTCCGCTGCGCCTACGACATCATCGGGGCCGATCCGACCAATATTGCATCATCTGCACGCGTTCGCTCCAATGCTCGCCGCGCACATAGGCGCGCCGGACATCATTGCCTTCGATGTGGCCCAGCTGTTGTTCAATGGCATCCGGATGCCATTTGCCGCATTCGTTGAGCAAGGTCGCCGCCATGGCCCGGAAGCCATGCGCAGTCATCTCGTCCTGCTTGAAGCCCATCCGGCGAAGCGCTGCATTGAGCGTGTTATCGGATATGGCGCGTTTGTCGGATCGGGGGCTGGGAAACAGGAGCTGACCGCTCCCGGTCATGCCCTCCAGCTTTTCCAGCAGGCCAAGAACCTGACGGGAGAGCGGAACCTTGTGAAGGGCGTTCTGGATCTCGCGCTAAGGTTTGAGCCGAGAGCTGTGCCATTGGCAAAGTACGACATCGACTAAGCATATAAAAAAGGAGGCCCTGGCCTCCTTTTTTATATCAGAATTGGAAAGTGACTTTCATTCCATCACACAAGCTGCGGCACCTATCGCGCATCCGACGGGTCGCTCGCTTTCGCGCTCGCCAGTAGCCATTCATCTGATGAACGACATGACGGCTGGACGTGAAGATTGTCACGCTGCGCGCGCCAATCGCCCGAGCAAATCGCAACGCGCATTCGGTAGCGATATAGGCAGCTTCGGTCGATGATCCGTTCGAGCAAATGACTTGATCAAAAGCCACGCCATCGACGAAAGCCGTCATCAGATTTTGTCCGTTGGACAGGCGATGTAGGGTGCCATGCGGAGTAATTTTCATGCAAATCCTTTCATTCTCGGTTGAGCAGGATTGGAATGCACACGAAAATTCAGCTACGTGAATAGATATTCAGCACTAATTGAAAATTAACTATGAATAGTTTGCACAGGTATGCCATCCTGATGCGTCTACGCATGCAACGCAACATCCTAACAAATAGTTAAGATGCGCTTCCACCTCGAAAATCCATAATATAGGCGGGGTCACCACCTGTCGAAATGAGCGAAACCTCCGATTCGGTTCGGAGGCCAGCTTCAGTTTCAGAGAGGGATTTACGCTTCGGTACCAGATTCCCCGGTTCGTCCTTTGGACCTGATCCCTTTGCTCGCAGTGTCATGATCTAGAATATGTCGCCGCTATGATCTGGCCGCCGACGTAATTTGCCGCGGCTGGCGCCAGAGGCGACTTGAGCCGTCCAGTGGGCGCAATTCCGGATTCTGCTCAAATACAGAGCTTGAAGCGTTTATATGGGTCGCAGGAAGCCACTTAGCGGGTCAGCGGCGCGACTTAGTGGGTCCGGTCATCTGAGGGGAACAAATGGTGCCGGGGACGGAATCCAAGAGGTGAAATAAAGATTTGATTTCAAATTGTTGATTGTTCGTCAGGCGCAGCGAGATACCGCAAAATATACCACGAACTTCAAATGATGAGCCTATCGCATCACTAAGCTTATGACATTATTGAAGAAATTTGCAAGGGTTGTCCACTTTTAGCCATCTGTGTCCAAACATTGAGAAATCCTCGGGTTTTTTACGCGGGTTAGGTTCCCATTTGCTTGGTGTTAGCGTCCTTTTTGGGCGTCAGTCGACCCATTCTTGCCGTTCAGCCGCCAGATATTGTTTCCCCAGTGCAGACCGACCGGTTCCTGATTTTAGAGACCAAAATCCGCCCTTGGCCGGACTGGTCGCTTTCAACCGACAGGCAGAGTTAGGCGCATTATCTACGGCGCTCCAGCGATCCAGGCTTAGCACCTCTGGAGCTAGAAATAGTTCGCATGCTGACGCAATATGAGCATTCCAGCATAGTCAGATTCCTACAGCGAGATCGTCGTAGTCGGAAAGCGTACCGCCACGGGCCAGCACGGCTTCATAATCCGCCTTCCGCCGCTCATCGATCTGAGTATTGCTAAGGCCCCGACCCCAATATCCGGTGATCGCAAGATCCTTTCCAGGAACACCCAGCGCAGAGAAATATTGGCGGATTGCTCGCATTTCGCGGCGCTCACCCGCTGCCCACACCATCCAATCCGCGCCATTGGGCAATGCCCGTGCGCAGCGCAGAAGACTTTCCTCGCCCTCTACCGGGTAGAGATGTTCCAGGTGCAACCCTTCGATGTGCGGCAGTTCGCCAAACGCTTCCGGGTCACGCGTCACGACCCAGCCTGCGCCGCTCACGTCGCCGGGCCAGCACCGCAGCAAGGAATATAGCGCCGGGATCGCGGTTTCATCGAGAAACAGGGCCAACTTGCGGCCCTTCGCCTCTGGCAGGCCCATATGCGGACGCGGTCCGGTCAGGCCAAAGCTGTCCCCAACCTTCACGTCCTGGACCCACTGCATCATCGGACTCGCTCCCTCATGCAGAACGACGTCAAAGCAAAACCGCCCTGCGCCATCGCTATCGCGGACTGTGTATATCCGCGAGATATCCTCTCCGCCGTGCCGCAGGTGCAGCCGGAAGGCCACGTTGGGCACAGCCCAGTTCGGATCCTGCGCAGTGGCCAGCAGCCGCGCCCCGATGCGCTGAATGGAGATGCCAGGATGCGCGATGGTCTCCACTACAGCACGCACATCGTGCAGCCCCTTGTCATGATCCTCACCGCGAAGCGCGCTGGAAGGACGCGATGGAAGATTTACGTTCGCAGTCGCAGATCTGGATATGGAAGTCATTTTTCAGAGTCCCTGTGAACCGGGGCAATCGAAGCTTTACGGGATTGGCGCAGCCGGTGCGCATAGAAGCTGATCGGATAAAGCCGCAAACCCATGGAAATCAGCGTATCGGCACATGCCGCGATCGCCGATGCAAGGTCGGTTTGGGATGGTCCTTCGCATTTGGGCGCGATGATGCGTTGAGCAACGGCGAGCCAGGACAGAAGCAGCAGTTCGCTGTTGCCAAGGTACAATGTACCTACCGGCAGCACCGGATGGCCTCCCGCCTGCGCCAGGTCGCGAAGGCGGGCAAAGTCGCCGGCAATCCGGCTGTTTCCCGCCGCGCCTTCCCGCCCTCGAAGAATGGCAAGCACCTGCCGTTCAACATGTGGACGACGACTGAGGGAACGGGTGTTCATCATCGCGCAAGTTCGGGCACGGGTTGGGAGGGCAATGCCGACCAGACGCTGTCTGACGCGCCTGCCAACGCACGCGATCGTGCCGCAGACGCCATTAGGAGGAGCGCAAATGCCATCAACGTTGCCACCATGTCGACCAGCACCAATTCAGGATGATCGTAGAGACCTTTGCCGCCCCAGATGCTGGCCGCCGGAACGCTGAGCATGGCCAGGGCCCCAAGGGCGCAAAGTTCCTGACCTGCCCTGGCCGCACCGCGTACCAATGCCCAGATGGTGAAGACCGCGAAGACGCTATAATAGACCGCGCTGTGCAGACCATATGTGGCAACGGGACCAAGCAATTTCGCTGCAGCCAGTGTCACTGCAATCCCCGCCACACAGCCGAGCGGCACACCTGCGGTCAGTGCGCCGAGAAACCGTGTGGCGCGTGTCTGCTGAACGGCACCGGACCTGCGCTCACGCTTGCGCCGGCTTTCGACCCAAAGCAGATTGCCGGTGTAGAACAGGAACGCTCCAGCCAGGCCCATGAAGAAATAAGTCCAGCGGATCGGATAGCCACCGAAGCTTCCGAAGTGCAGCGTGAAGAGGCCAGTGGTGGTCGCCGCCCATCCGTCCTGCATGCCGGGCATATAGTTGCGATCGATGATTTGCGCGGTGTTCGGGTCGAGCCCGGCGATCCCGTAGGTCGGCCCACGCTGACCATAACGCGGATCGCTACCCTGCACGCGCAATGCAGGCAGAATGCCACCGCCCTGGCCATAGACGATCTGGTGCGGTGTGAAGCCGGGCGCCTGTTCCTTGAGGCGTTGGACGATCTCAATCGGCGTGATCGTCGGCGTGCCATCGATAGACGCTTCGGCTCGCGTCAGCGGTCGTGCGCGGTTCGCAGCGTCCGAAAATGCCATGCGCTGCGCCCCGTAGAATTCATCATGGAAGGCGAACACGACTGCGGTGAGCGCGATGATGATGTGGAACGGAAGGCTCATCAGACCCAGGAGGTTGTGGAGGTCGAGCCACATACGCTTGACGTTGCGCCCTATGCGCAGCGCAAAAAGATCGCTCACGAGGCTCGGCAGCAACACGGCGATGCCGGAGATCATCGCGATCACGTAGAGCAGCGAAATTCCACCCATGATCGGCATCGCCAGCCAATGCGGCAACGGAAGGCCAACCTGCTGGTGAAGGACGTCGATGAAATTTGCCACCTGGGACCGCTGCTGTTTCTCGACCTGAAGCGCCCCATCCTTTGCGAGTGAGGCAAAGTAGGTAGCGCCACCGCCATGTTCACCCCGCTTGCCGCCCGGTGCCCGCCAACTGACACGACCGGGATGAGCAGCGTCGATGACGAGATTTACTTCATATCCGCGCGCAGCTTCGGGATAAGCTGCCTTCACCTTGGCAACGAGTTCGGGGGTACGCTCCAGCGATGGGGCTGGCGCCAATGTCGAGGGCGGAGAAGCCCAACGCTGCAGAGGTTCCTCGAACATCGTCAGCGCGCCAGCATAGAAGGCGATGAACAAGGCGAGGCCAGCGACGATGCCGACCCAGCCGTGGATCTCCTTGTACATGCGTATGAGGTCGGTGGGCAGTTTCATGATATATGCAGTCCCCCCAGGGCCACCAGCGGCACCCAGGTCAGAAGATTGGCGAGCGCCAGCCAGAGCCAGGCCCGCAAGCTCGTGCGGAAAAGAAAGACGAAGCCGAGGATCAGTGGCCAGGTGAGCGCCATGATCCACATGCCCAGCTGTCCCTTCGCCGAAAAATAGGCGTCACCGTAGCCGGTCCAGAGCCGGAAGAGCCCCGAGAGCGCCAGCGAGAAGGTGAACCCGAGCACCAGGCCCGCGCAGGACTTGCCAAGCCAGTCGCGGCTCGAAAGCGGACGGTTCATGCTGCCCCCTTCCGCTTGTTCCGCCACCATGCGATCACGACGGGCACGACCGACCAGATCGTCATCAGCAGCGTGGCGACAATGAAGAGGGCGGTCGCAGGGCCTGCCCAGCTCAATAGCATGAGCAGGCCGGCAACGAGCATTGCCGCTCCGCTCCGACCATAGGCCGCTGCCGCAAAGGGAAGTTCCCCCCAGCACTGGTGCGGCGTGGCGAGGTATAGCGCGACGGCGGCCAGGACCACCGCCGCGCCGCCGGCTATGGGAATGATCACCACCGGAACTGGAGCCGTGCCGTCAGGGTACGCCCTTCGCCATAATAGCAGGCTGACAGGGCGATGCAGGTCGCAACGTAGCGCTTGTTGGCGACGTTGCGGGCGTTGAGCGAGAAGGAAGCGCCTTCCAGCTTCGAACTGAGCTTGCCCATGTCGTAACGCGCAAACAGGTCGAACAGCGTGTAGTCCGGGATCGCCAGGTTGGCGGCGTTGCTATTGTCGCCGAAGCTCTTGCCGGTATAGCGCGCGCCGCCGCCGAAGCTCAGCCCGTTTTCCATCTTCTGGCTTAGGAACAGGGATGCCATCCAGTCCGGCACCGCTGCCAGCTTCTTGCCGACCTGCGTGGCGGTGTTCGTCTTGGTGATCTCGCTATCGCTTCGGGTGACGCTGCCGACCACCGCCATGCCCCAGGGAAGCGAGGCCTTGGCTTCGAACTCCACGCCGCGAATGCGCACCTCGCCGGTCTGAACGAGGCAGCTGGCGTCGTCGCAGCCATGGTCGGGGTAGGCAGCCAGTTCCTCGGTGCTGGCCGAGGTGGTGATGTTCTGCTGGGTGATCTGGTAGGCGCCCAAGGTCAGATAGATGCTGTTGCCATGCTGGTATCGCAGGCCTGCCTCGAACTGCTGTCCCGTGGTCGGCTTGAATATCTCGCCGGTCAAATTTGTAGCCGGGTCGCTGACCTGCGGCTGAAAGCTCTCGGCATAGCTGAAATATGGCGCCAGGCCATTGTCGAACAGATAGACTGCCCCCGCCCGCCAGGTGAAGGCGTTGCTCTTCGAGACAAAGCCGGTGGCTGTCCGCGGGTTATATTGGTCATCCTTGTACCAATCCTGGCGGCCGCTCAGCGTCACGCGCAGGCGATCGAGGCTGATCTGGTCCTGCAAGTACACACCCGCCTGCGTGCTCACCGTTTCCACAAAGCTCTGCGGAGCAAGGCTGGTCGCGATCGTCGAGGCGCCTCGTGGCGCTGGATCGAAGATGTCCAGTAGCGGCTGCGTGGCGGTGAAGTAGCGATAATGCTCCCACTTCGTGTGGAAATAGTCGAAGCCTGCCAACATCACATGCTTTACCGGGCCCGTGGAGAAGTGCGCCTCAACCTGGGTGTCGGTTGCAATGCCATCGCTCTTGCCGTCACCCTGCACGGCACGGCGCTGGATCGTCTGGCCGGCAATGCAGCCAGCGATCGCCGCGGTGCAGCTGGTGACGGTGTCGCCGGTCAGGACCACGACCTTGTAGAGGCTGTCGAGGTGGGTGTAGCGCGTGTTGTTGCGGACCGTGACCGTGTCGCCGAACTTGTGCTCGAAGAAGCTGGCGGCAAGATACTGGTTGCGATCGTACGTGTTCCAGTCAGGTTCGCCCAGATTGTCTCCCAGCTTGATGTAGCGGCCATTGCTCTTGCGCAGCGCACCCGTCGCCGGAAGATATTGGAAGGTCGCACCACCCTCATCGCGCTGATACTGGCCAAGCAGGGTCCAGCTCGTGTTGTCATCCGGCCGCCAGGTCAGGCTGGGTGAGATGTAGGTACGGCTGTTCTTCACGTCATCGACCTGCGTGTCGCCATAACGGGCAAGGCCGACCACCCGGGCTGACAGGGTCGAACTCACTGGTCCGCCGACATCCACTGCGGCTTGCGTGTTCCATTTGCCCAGGTCGGTCATGCCCACCGCCTGCAGCATCATTTCTGCATGAAATTGTTCAGTCGGCCGCTTGGTGACGATATTGACCATGCCGCCCGGCGCGCTCTGGCCGTAAAGCGTCCCGGATGGGCCTTTGAGCACTTCGACCTGCTGGATGGCGAACGTGTCGAATGATGTGCGGGTCCACTGCCCACCGGTGGGCAGGCGGATACCATCGACGAAATTGTTGTTCGACGAGAACCCGCCCGCTGCAAAGCCTCGCACGGTCACCTCGTCGACACGGCTATCAAGGCCGGAAGGCGCCGCCTGCACACCGGCCGTATAGGCCAGTGCATCCGAGATCGTCGGCGAGGCGCGCAAGTCCATTTCCTCGCGGCTCACGATCGAGATCGACTGCGGCGATTCAATGATCGGGGTGCTGGTCTTCGTGGTCGAAGTCGCCGACGACTGGCCGGTTGCCGTTACGACGATGATCCGATCGGAGGTCTCGGCGTCATCGGCCGCCTGAGCGTGGGCAATGGCGGACGTCCCCGCAAGCAGCGCTGCGGAGAGCAAGCAGATTCTGGTCATGAATTCCCTGTTCGTGCCGTGTCTCGAGTAAGGATCGGAGTGGCTGCGGAATCCACCGTCCCCGGCGGTTGCCTATGCAAACCCGCTGTTCCAGTCCTCGCTCGAAGAGAGATCGCGTCGCGCTAAATGCGACTGGCTCTCATTAGGACTGCCCGCTCGCTGCTCCAATCGCCATTACTGTCGGGCGAAGCACGAAGACTGTCGCGTCAGGCAGCCCGCTGGCCCCGAATGGGAGAACTGCCGAAAGTGCGGCGGTAGGCCGCGGTGAAGGCGGAGGGGCTCGCGAAGCCGACCTTGTATCCGGCTTCCGCGGCGCCCAGGCCCTGCTCCTCGATCATGACCCTTGCCATCGCCATGCGCCGGTCGCGCACATATCCAAAGACAGTGGTGCCGAAAGCGTCGCGGAAACCAGCCTGCAGGGCATTGCGATTGAGGCCAACCCGGCGTGCCAGCTCAATCGTCCCAGGTGGCGCCAGCAGCATCTCGTCAAGAATGTCGCGCGCCGCCATTACCGCATCTCGGCCACGCGACTTCACCCCGCCATTGTATGTTCGCTCTTGAGCAAACAGCCGCAGCGACTGCAGGATCAGTTGCACTGTCATCGACTCCCGGAACAGCCGACCAAGGGATCCGTGATAGTGCTCCTCGGCCAACATGGAGGCCATGTGGGTTATCGTCTGGGTGCGCGGCAAATGGTAACTGCGAAACCCCGGCCTCATCAGATAGTCCAGCATTTCAAGGTCCATGGCCGACAGCGCATCCGCATTGGCGTCAAGGAAAGGAGCCCGCAGCCCCAGTTCCACTCGACGGCAGCCTTGACCGGGTGCCAGCACGCGCGAACATAGCCGAGGTTCACCAAGCGCCACTATGTGCGCGCGTTCGACATGGCTGCTTACCGGTTCGGCCCCTTCAGGCACGAATTGACCATTCTCTCCCTTCAGCAGGAGGCTGATCATGACCGAGCGTTCCACCGGTTGCGAGATCGCCGCGCCGCTCGGGCATTCAAGCTCGCAGGCAGAGGCAAAGAGGTGCGGGGCGACATCCTCGACCCAGAACCAGCCTTCGAAGGTGCCGGTCATCTGCTGGCGCTGCTTTTGCTGAGGTTCAACGCTCGCCAAGGCCTGATGGACTGCGTCCCGGACAAGGTCGTCTGCGACAAAGGCACCGTTGACGAAATGCTTATCCATCGATTGCTTCATCTCGAAATTCAAAATTCGAGGGGCAGGTTGTCACCGTCGGGATACACGTCTCTTCGAGCCAACACGACCTCATGGTCTCCCTAGCGCTAATCTCGTTTGCATTGGGCGGATCATTCTCAATATCCAGCGCCCCAAGCCATGCCTTCTGCGTCACCGCTTCTGTCGTAGCCAGACTGACCATGAAGCGCTGCACCAATCGTGACAGGCAGATGAAATCTGGTACGTTGATGGGCATCACAAGGGCACTTAATGTCCGTGCGAACAATTCGCAATAATGCATGGAATTGAGTATCGACCCTTTGCCGCCATTCAGCCGCCAATTTTCCGTCCCCACCAGCGGTCGGTCTGCTTCATCACCCTGGACGACTAATATATAGCCGTTAGCTGACTGGCTGCCTTTCAGCACTGAAAAGTGAGAATGGAACTTCATTTTGCTAGTTGAGCAAATGTAAAGCGGAGGCAGCGCGGGACCGACATTGCCGAAACGCAGTGATCAGCCTAGTCAGGCGGGTCGGCACGCGGCACACTGACGCCGACGATCGATCGAACATTTGAGGGGGCAGAGAATGATAGAGAGCGTGAAGCTCACCCGGTTCAAGCGGTTCACAAATTCGTCATTCGTATTGCACCCAACCAGCATCTCATTTCTCGCGGGCGGAAACAACTCAGGCAAGTCCACGTTGCTGCAGGCGATTGCCGTTTGGGAGTTCTGCCGCCTTGTGCTCGAGAACGAGCGTGGCCGCGAGAGCCTAAGCGCCGGGTATGGGGGACAGGGTCTGGGCCTATCGGATGACGAGTTCTCGCCAATCGCAGTCGCCAGCCTTAAGCACCTGTGGACCAACCTCAAGAGCCAGATCCCTGGGCACGACGGCTACTCGCTCTCGATCGAGTGCGGCTGGACGGCCGGCGGCGTCGCGAAGCACCTATGCCTGTCGCTCGCACTCACCAACGACAGGTTATTCGTCAAGGCGGCGGCATCGAATTTGACGAACGACGACGCCCTACCGGCGGTTGCCTACTTGCCGCCGTTCGCCGGTATCGCGCAACGCGAGAACAAAATGTCGGGCGCCGAGCGACGCGGACTGATCGGACGGGGCCTCGCCGGCGGCGTCATCCGAAACCTGCTGCTCGACATGCACGAGACCAACCTCGCGGCCCGCGTCCGGCTTAAGGAGGGTCGGACAAAGATCAAGTCGTCCGACCTCAGGCGGCTGCGCGAAGAGGATCCGTGGGAAATTCTCCAAGCGACGATGGGCCGCATCTTCGGCATGCAGCTCATCGTCGAACCGTTCAACGACCTGTTCCACAGCTACATCAGGGTCAACTGCGTCAAGGGCAAACTTGAGGGCACCACCTTCAAACGCTTGGCAAACTTTAATGGGCGCGACCTCATGGCCGAGGGCAGCGGGTTCCTACAGTGGCTTAGCGTCTATGCGCTCGCGCTGAGCCCGAGCACCTGCACCCTGCTCCTCGACGAGCCGGACTCGCACCTGCACCCGTCGCTCCAGGCCCAGCTAATTGAGGCCCTCGACGAGATTGTCGCCGCGTCCGGCAAGCAGGTGCTGCTCGCCACCCACAGCACCGAAATCCTGCGCTCTGCCGAGCACACGCAGATCATGGAGTTCAGAGGCGCATCGGCGAAATACCTTGATCAGGACGAGCGGAAAGTCAGCCTCTTCATCGGCCTCGGCAGCGAATACGCGCCGAAGCTAGACCCTCTGCGCAAGTCGAAGCGAATGTTGATCGTGGAGGCGTCAAGCGACGCCAGGATGCTCCAAACCTGGGCTACACAGCTCGGCATCGAATGGCCTAAGAAGATTGTGGTCTGGCCGTGGACCGGCGGCGCGACCGAGCGAAAGCACCTATTCCTACAGCTGAAGGCGGAGATACCGGACTTAGTTGCGGTCAGCCTGCGCGACCGTGACGACATGGCAATTGGCCAGATAGACAAGGCCACGCTCTCCGACCGGTCGCAGAACAACGTCGATCCAAACCTGCACCTTAAAATTTGGCGGCGGCGCCACATCGAGAACTACCTGTTGTGGCCCCCCGCGATCGCGCGGGCAAGCGGCCGACCAGAGGACGATGTCGTGCAGTTGATGGCCGACCACGCTCTCGTGGTGCCGGTCGACTTTGCGTCGCGGGACGTCGCCGACGCAATGGTCGATGCTCGCGGTAAAGAGATTACCCACGAGCATCCTGACTCCGTGAAAGCTAAACTTGGTGTCCGGCCGATCGACATTGCCAAGGCGATGTTAGCCGAAGAGATACCCGAGGACGTGCGCTACCTTGTCGAACTCATCCGTGATCTCTGCGAGCCCTAATACCAATGAGCGATGAATCTCACTGGGAATTCCCCATAACAGACATGTGTTGGCAGGTCATTCGACGCTCAAAAGGGCCGGCCGCAGACTGGCAGCTTTCGGACGGCATATTCGAAAGTGGTCGCTCGGTTGCCATTACAGTGATGGCGCTTACGCATAACATCTGCCAATGCCATTCAAGCGCAGCAAGCCTGATGATAAAGGCTTTATGACGGCCTCAGATATCGTGCTCCAAATTATAGTTTGATCGAGTCCGGAACTTCGATCCGACATGAGCGCGACCGCTACCGCCCATCCGCAGTCCCGACTAAGCCAGGTCTGGCATTCGATAAGTATTTTGGCGGGCAGAAGCGCGCGGGCATGATCACGGGCGCCGCCGTGAAGGCGTACCGGTCTGGCGGTTTCCGCTGGGCCAGTTTCGAAATCCAGCCAATGCACCCCATCTCCAAACCCCGTGCTCAAAGCTTTTGCGCTGGCCTCCTTCGCTGCAAACCCTCGAGCAGCCGACACCGCCAAGTCCGGCGACCCCACCAGTTCGGCCTGCTCAACCTCGGTGAAGATCTCGTCCAGCCAAGGCTTCCCGAGCCGGCTCACGGATCGCCGAATTGGTGCGATCCTGCAAAGGTCAAGGCCAACTCCAAGGAGCAACCGGCGCTACCAAAGCGCTCGGATGGCGATCGTCAGGACGGCGAAGACGACAATCCAGCACACGATCGTCGCGGCTGCCCCCCTTACGCGCAATCCAAGAAGATCGATATGCGCTTGGGGGTCAAGCGCGCGGGCGCAGCAAACCAATGTCAATGCTGCCGTGATAGCAAACGGCATGCCGAACAATGCTGGCGCATGATCAACCAGCGCTCGCGGGCTTTGCGATCCGCCTAACACGCAGAGGGACTTCCAGCCCAATGCGATGGACGCGATGAGGCCTGCAACCGCTACGCAGGTGTAGACGACCTTCGATGTACGCAGCGTCTTCGCCATCCTCTCTCGCAGCCTTTCGCTCATTCCATAAGACCCATCAAATCCCCGATCGGCCGTTGCTCGAACGGAGCAGCGATGGTCGGCACCTCGAGATTCCATTTGGGCGGGAAGGTTGGCTGAGGCATCGGTCCCAGGCTCTTGCGATAGACCTGTTTGATGCGCGTTCGGCCCGAAAGGCCTTTGACATCTGGATGGACGACACGCGCATACTTGGATATTTCGCAAAAGAGATTCTGACAGTCGATGGGCTGCAGCTTCCTCCCAAACAGATTTTGGAACTTGATATCAGCCTTAGCGAACGCGCGATCCTGCTGCTCGCAGACCCAGAAGATCACTTCCTCTGCCGAATGCTTTTTCGTGTCGACAAAGCACTTAGCAATCCCATCGAGGGCCCCAGGCCCCGCGATGACGAAATCACCTTCATCATGGTCGAGCATCTCAGAGTAGTTAAGATCGATGGCATATTGGAACGCCAGGAAGGGACCAAGCCCCGGATAGCCGAGCAAAAGTTCATAGATCGCCCGAAGGTTCGGCGCCTGGCGTACACGCTCCGGCAGCCTGTCCTCGATCATCTTCTCCAGCAGGGCGAGATGGTTGGCGTGTTTGCGCGCGTGCCCGAGCTTTGGCGCTGGCATGATGTAGGCCGGCGAGTAGAGCTTGAGCCCAGCGGCCATCGCGCGATCGAGCGTACGCTCAATCTCGTTCAGATCGCTTCCTTCCCATGTCAAGGGGCCGAGGACGCTTTCCAGCAGTTCCCAGGTCTCTATACGGTTGAAAAGCTTGAAGAGGAGGGTGCGGAAGAAGATTTCCCGCGGCGTGCGCGGGCGATCCTCACGGTATTGGACTTCACGGATCAGGTACTGACTGACCCGGTCGCTCGCGCGGTATGCATTCGTGAACCTATGTGCCGCGAGAACCGGATCGCTGGTCCAAGGGCCGATCGGATCGGCAAGGCGCCGAAAATAGAGTGCCTGACGCTCAGCGGCGAATCGCCAGTAGGTTTCAAAAACGAGCGTTGTTTCCATGTCATTCCGTGCGCGACTGCGGATTAGCAGGGCGCATGCATAGCATGCCGTCCGGCCGCACCGACGCCGATTGTGAGTCTTTCCACTGCCTAGAGCAGATCGGCGCAGCCGAAAACGACGTTCTTTGGCTATCTGCCCGAAGGACCAGAAGATGGGGTTGTTGGCGCCGGACTTGGTGACGGTGTTTCCGCTGGCGCTGGCATGACAGCCGGCGATGGAGATGCGCTCGGCGAGGCAGTAATGGTCGGCGATGGCGATGGAACCGTGCTCGATACTGCCGCAGCCGGGGCAGCTACTGGCCGTGAGAGAGAACACTCCTTCAAGCCGAACGTTATTATCGCGCCAATGAGGAGCGCGCTGGCCCACTTCATGACCGCCTGCTCACGCTCGACGGTAGTGACTCGGTCACTCAGCTTCTTGTCGTTCTCGTCGATCTTCGATTTCAGCCCGGCAAAGGATTCAACGCCAGTGGCTATGGGCCCGAGGAGATCAGACGGGATTGCCTCGAATCCCATCTTAGTCTGAAGGACGCTGGGCCGGTCGAGACTGGCGTACCAGATCAAGAAGCACTCCTCCCCACGAGAGAGATGGACCGCGCCGGGACCAGCATTAAACACCGAAAAGAGCAGTTTGCCCTCATAGCGGGGATCCACATGGAATCCCGACACGTTCACCAGCCCGCGAAACTTGTAGGTCGCTCGGATCGAAATGAACGCAATCGCATGCTGCGGCACGCGAATCCGTTCCTCGGTCAAGATAAAACCAAACTGACCTGCTGGGATCGTGAAACTCTCACCTTCGCCCAAAGGCTTCTTGGGTTTGTTGCGAGGATCGTTCGGCTCACCCGTCGGTGACACGTACACCTCACCGCCGACACGAAGCCGGTAGGCAGCGCGGTCGACGCGCTTCACATCATAGTCGTCGATCAGAGCTCCGAGTTCATCCTTCAGCCGTTCGCCGCCCCAGAACACTAGGCTTCCCCTCCTGCGCCTGCGCGCGTGAAGCTGTCGAAAATTGACCGCGCTTCCACTGCTCGGATGCGTTCACGATAAGCAGCAGCGAGGTCTATGCCGCGCGCCGCTGCCTCCGCCAGCACTGCGGAAACGAGGCTGAGATTGCACTGATGCATGCCGCTACGAAACTGCAGATCCTCAAGATGGTCCCAGGCTTCGCACAGCTTCGCCAGTTGCCCGCTATGTTTGCAATACTGCCGCATGATCCAGAGTGGATCGTCGTCGCGACCAAGCGTTCCCGCCAGCGCGTTTCCAAGCTCAAGCAGCGAACGGTCCGGATTCGAAGCCGTGAGCTCACGACCCAAATGCTGATTGAGCGTGTTGGCGACGGCAAGGCAGATGATGAAAGCGTCCGTCAGCGTTCGCTGGAAACGCACTTCATCACCGTC
Source organism: Sphingobium sp. BHU LFT2 (assembly GCF_018604485.1). Classification (NCBI taxonomy): domain Bacteria; kingdom Pseudomonadati; phylum Pseudomonadota; class Alphaproteobacteria; order Sphingomonadales; family Sphingobiaceae; genus Sphingobium; species Sphingobium sp. BHU LFT2. The sequence goes on along the minus strand of NZ_JAFCGW010000005.1, from coordinate 156,282 downwards.
ATCGACGGCCGCAAGGAAGTACGCGGTGTATTTCGCGTTATGCAGCGCCATGTGCTTCATGCGCTGAGCGAGGGGAAGGATCACAATATCTTTGTGATAGGCTTCGTCGTGCTTAAGCTGAGCCCACTGAAGGGTCAGCAAGTGATCGCATACGCTCATCATCGTCCTCGTTAGGCCGCCAAGGCCGATTCGTTGTAGATTGCGCGGCAGCGGCCGATCAAAGCTTTCGCTTCTGCTTTCGTCCAATGGCCGCCAGACCCTTCACCAGACCCGGTATCGAGGCGAGCGAAGGTCGAGTTGACGGTCAGGGGGCCAACCTTCAAGCCGGCCTCATGGGCCAAGAAGAACTGCAGCCGCCCCAATCCGACAAGATTCCCGAGAAGCCGACGCACATAATAGTGTGACCGGTAGGTGGCGTTGAATCGAACCTGCCCATCGTGAACCTTGATGCTGAGATGGCTGAGGCACGGGCCCCCGTAGAGACGGCCACGATCAGTTGCCGGATCGTAGATTTGGATCTCGTCTTCCATGGGGCTACCCGAGCCAAGCTCAAACGATGCCCGGTATTTTCCGTGCTTTTTGATCTTGATAAGCATGTCTTCGAGTGGGTTGAAGATATTTCCCTTCGCATCGCGCTGGCGCAGGATCCGATAGGCATAGGATCCCCAATTCCCGTCGCTTCGGGCTTTCTGGATTGCTTTCAGCTTCTCCGGGAAAGGCCCGAATAGGCCGGCCTTTCCTGCCCTCTGATACTCGTCAAAAGGGAAAATCGTCTCAGCCACGGTGTGAATTCCAAAAGCACCATGCGACCGGAGGAACCGGTCGACCTCGTCATGCACCCGACGGTCCTCTATCGAAAGCACGGTCGGCTGCGCGATATGGAGTATCACGTCGAAATCTTCGGACTTCTTCAGGCCATTCAAATGCTCCGCAGCCGCGAGCCAGACTGCGGGAGAAGTTTCACCTTTGATCAATTCCATGGAGCTTTCCTAGATCAGGCTGGCGGTCTCGTGGAGTTGGCGGTCAACGTAAGACCGTGAAAGCCATGCATAGCCATCAAGCCCCCAGCCGGGGCCCCAACTGTTGCGAATAAGTACGGCTTCCTGACCGGCGGGATCGAGACCATGGCCGACAGCTAGAACTGCATGCCCGCCACGCTCGGTGTCCAGCATTACATCGGGAACGATCCCCAGCGCGTCGGGCCGAAAGAATGCGTCAGTTATCACCAGCCCCAGGATCACCGGCACCTCGTTGTCTAGCGTCGCTGCCAGATCGGCAAACGTCGGCTTGCCAGGCACCATCGTCGTTTTGAACAGCGGGTTGGAGAAGGAGGGCGGCATCCAGGGGAGAGCCTGGATCGGCGAGTAAGGCCAAGCTGGCTCGACCGGTTGTCCCTCCTGAGCTAGCGCCTGGGCCGTTGCTGCCATAGTTGTGCCAGCATCAGGGTTCTGGCCCGGCGTCCGTGCTACCGCATGGAAGAACAGGTATTCGACCGACAGATGCTCGCCGGTGTTCGCGCCATGCTCATGGGCAGCCGAGCTTGCAAATGCGAGGCACGACTGCCGCCGCCCTTGCTGACGGACGGGCAACAACAAGGAACGCAAGTCTATTGATGCAGTGATCAAGACTGCCCTCCAAACCGGCGACGGGCAGCACGCGACATTCCGCCCGCCTCTGGACCTTCCAGCGCGAGCTCGATCGAAAAGGTGGCGTCATCCGGCAATGCCCCTGCCCAAGGCTGAGACTCGTGCATCGTAACGTCGCCAATCCCGCTCTCGGGTGGCCTGACGATCACGGTTCGACGCGACGACGCACCATAATGCAGTGGTTCACGGGAGAAGTCTGATTGATCGGAAAGAACAGAATACCCTGCCTCGCGAAGGGCTTCGATCTGCCACTGGTGGCCGCTGCCTGCCGCTTCGTCGAGCTCAATACGCAGTAGGTCATCGGGGTTGCCAACCAGCCGCGCGCCGTTGTCCCGTTGCGTCAGCCGCCAAACATTGGACCAGCTACTTTCCGGCCGATGCTCCTCGCCGAGGCGATGCTTTAGCTTGGCTACCTGGGCATTTCGCAGACGGGTGACGTCGGCATAGTTCAGGATCTGGTGGCTCAAGAGCCCCCAGCAGGCGGCTTCATAGCTTGTGCCCATCCGCAGAGCGAGTTGATAGACGACATCTGGATCATGGAGGTGGGAAGCTACTGTCCAACCTTGAGCGCGAATATGGTGCCGATACAACCACCTCGGCAGCATCATTTCAGCGGCGAACGCGTCCGCCGCCACCTCTTGAAGATCGCGGCCATCGTCTTCGGGCTGCGGCGCTCGCTCTAGGATCACCCGATCAACGCTGCCAGCATGTTCCAAAATGACGTGGCCCAACTCATGGGCGGCTGTGAAACGCTGGATATGCAATCCGCGGCGGGTCGTTACCATGATGCCGCGCAAAGGGGCAGGCAGGCATAGTCCCAAAGCGGAGTTCAGCGGCTTAAATACCAACGGGATGCCGAGATCTCCGATCACTTCGAAGATATCGATGAGACCGCCAGCCTCGGTCACGCGCTCCTTAAGATCGAGTTCGCGATGAACTCGCTTGGCCGCCGCAACAGCGTCGAGACGGACTGACGCTGCCGCCGACCTAGCCACGATCTTCTCCCCGAGGCCCACGCATCTGGAGGAATTCCGCGAAACGAAGCAGTTCCGCGCGATCGTCCGACGATAACTCGGTCGCCGCGCGCGCCAAGGCCTGAACACTCTCCGGAAGCGGTGGTGTCTCGGCAGAGCCGGTCAGCGCTTCGATAGATTGCCCGTAAACCTGAGCAAACCGCCCCAACTCGACCGCATCGACTTTTCGGCGGCCATTCTCAACCAACGAGAGTGCCGACCGAGAGATACCGATCGCGTCAGCAGCTTCCTCCTGCTTCAGCTCCAGATATTCGCGGGCTTGGCGCAAACGCTCTCCGATTGCACGCCACTTGTCGGATTCATCACTCATTGCAGACCCTTCACGCCGGCTCTAATGCTTTGACCGGCTTCGCTTTTTTCACTTTAATGTCGCCGATAAAGACCCGCTCGAGTTTCGGCACCAGATCGGCAATCATCTCATCGCAGCTAGCATAGCCCCCAGGCTGGATGATTTCAGGCGGCAATTCGATGTCGAGCACCTTCTTGGTGATAACAGTGGCGTCCACAACTCGCTTGGAATCGATGGCCGGACAGGTCCCCATGATCGAACCTCCGCTACCCGAGGGCGCCGCCGCAGCAATCGAGCCGTCGATTGATTCCGTTTCTTCCTCGAACCATGCTTCCAACTCAGACACGAGTTCCTTCGCCTTCGAGGCGAAGATCGCTTTGAGCTCTTCTTTGGTAGCCGCCATGATTGCCTCATGTTCGAATTTCCAACAAATTATGGCCCATCTGCGCGAAATGTCAACATCAGGATATGGTGACTGTGTTCCATAGGAGATGGGATGCAGAATCGATGCTTCACGCATCTCCCTGGCAAACGCGGCGTGCATTTTGGTGCTGTCGCTTGTAGGCCAGTGTGTCACTGCGCCCCCCCCCAACTGGTTTCCGGCATTGGGACCGGCAGCGGGTTTGAGACAGACAACCGTCGGCTTAACGACCGAAAACGTGCGAAAAGCGACCGTTGAACCGTGAAGGACAGCGCGGTTGAAGGCGCCGCCCCACTCCAATGCGGAGACGGACTGCCCAACCATCGGTATCATCGAGAGATGAACGAACGTGCGGTTTTAGGATCGAGCTGAGCGGCGAGCTACGACCGATGTGAGGGCGCAAAGCGGTCATGGCGGTTCGCCCACTGAATGTCCGCCATCAAGCGTGTGCTGCTCCAGAGCTGACCGAGCAGAAAGTCCCAGACCTTGTCATAAATCAGACCTTCAACGCGATCCCAAGGTGGTCAAAATCCGACCACGGGCGAAGATACGAGCCGCATCGCCGCTGCAGCGTGGGTTAACCTCGGATCGTCCGGCTAACGCCTGTATCGATTGATCAACTGACGCAGGCTTTCGACGGGTATGAGGGTAGCCGATCCGATCTTCACGATCTCGACGTCGCCCGACTGGATCAGTTCGTAGAGTTTCGATCGCCCGATGCCCGTCATTCTGATGGCAGCGGGTATCCGCACCGTCAGCGGTTCGGGCTGGCTGTTGGCAACAGTTTGAGTTTCGTCCTTGGTATCGCGCGGCAGTCCTCGCCGCGTCCTGATCACATGTACCATGATGCTATTCCTTGATGCTGGGAGATGTCAGGCAGGGTTGGCCGGCCTGCTGGGACCGCCGGGCCTGCTGACCGAGTTGATGCTGATCCCGATTAGCGGCAGAGCCGCACGCGGGTGATGGTCTCGATCGCCATCTGGTGCCCTGTCAGAAGGATGTGGCGTGCCTCCCGCAACTTTGAGCGGATCACCTGTTTCGACAGCGTCTGACTTATCGACGTCGCCGACGTCCGGGTTAGCTTCATCTTCCTGCTTCCCATCAAGCCTGGCCGCCTGGGTGCAGCGTTCAACAAATGCCGTCGCGACGATCTCCCCCTTGAGATAGCGATCCCTGAAGCGGATGACCGGCAGATCGCGTCCGAACCGGAGATAGCCGGTAAGGTTGGGCAGGTTCATGACTTCGGTCGGCATGACCAGCGGCCGGGTCACCTGCACCCGGGACAGGTTGACCCCGTCGCGCATGTCATTGACGCCATAGGACATGCCCTCATTGGCCTCGATCTGCTCGACCTGACCCAGATTTTCAGAGATCAGCCGCGCCGTGCCGCGATCATTGGCCCGCAGCGCAACCCAGGTGGAGCAGTAACCGGTGATGGCCGCCGCCTCCTGCGCACCATAGGTGGCTTCGAGCTGCGGATAGCTCTGGAACCCTAATATGCCGCAGCCGCCATATTTGCGGGCACGGGCAAGAAAGTCGCCCAAGGATGGCAGTTTATGGAGCGAGGGCAGCTCGTCGATCACGCAATAGAGACGCCGCTTGCGATCCGGCTCCATGCTCATGATCGCGGAGATGGCGATATCAAGCCAGACGGTGATAAGGGGTCGCAAGGTCGGCAGCTGGTCTGTCTTCACGGTGATGAACAGCCAGCTGTCATCCTCCTCGTCTGTCACCCAGTCGCGGATCGACAGCCCCTTTTCGGTGTCATCAAGATAAGCGAAGCTGCGCAGCATCGAGGCCAGTTCCGCCTGAATGCCCGCCGACGTCCGCTCCCCCTCGACCGACACGAAGGCCGCGCCGTTGGTGCCCGCGACAAAGGCAGCGAGCGCCTTCAGGTCGGAGCGCACGAGGATGTCGAGCATGGCAGACACCAGCATCCGCTTTTGCGTCACCAGCTTGCGCATGACCGCGACCATCGTGCCGCGCGCGGCGCGCGCCCAGAAGGGATCCTTGCCCTGATCGGGGATCGTGGACTCGGCCATCTGGTCATAATGATAGTCACGCGGGACATCGGCCCAGGGCGTCCATGCGTGCGATCTCTCATCGAGCGGATTGAGAATGATGTCCTTGCCGGGCCGATAGAAGCGCTCGACGAAGGTGCCGGCGGTATCATAGACGATCGCCCGCTTGCCCTCCGCCCGGATGCCGCTCAACATGCGGTTTAGGACGTTGGTTTTGCCCGTACCCGGCGCGCCGCTCACCAATATATGCTCCGCTTCGAACGCGGCGGGAATCTTCACCTTGCCGATGCGCAGCGGTCCCTTGCGCTGCCAGAACAGCAGCCGCCGAAGGTCTGACCGGCTCGCCAGCCGCGCCCCGCGCAGATATTCGTTGGAGCCCAGACCCCGACCCGTTCGGGTGAAGATGAACCAGGCGACCAGCAGCATGATAAGGGTGAACCCACCCGCTAGCACGGCCCCCCAGACGGCATGGTGCTCAAGCGCGCCAAGCGCCTTGCGGGCCACCCCCGATCCCATGAGCGCGTCACCGCTGGTCCAATAGCTTCTGCCTGCCGGTGTCCTGAACAGGAGGGGCGCGTCGCCCGGCACATTGCTACGGATCGATGCCTCGGCGATCTTGAGCAACACGAACCGCTCATAGCTGCCGAGCTTCTCGAACACATACCAGCCGGTCCCCAGAACCCAGATGGCCATCCCCGCCATCATGGTCTGGAAGAAGACCTGCGTGGTCATGCGGACATTGTGAACGATCGCCTGACCGCCCCTTGTCCAGGATCCCAGCGTATCATTGCGAAAGATGCTCATCGACCATCTCCCACATCATCACGGGTGACTTTACCGACCTCGCTCAAGGCATCCTTGTGAGGGTCGAGCAGGCCGCGCTCGCGCAAAAGATGGCGGGCATCGGCCATGCCGCGTTCGACCACCTGAGGGGAGGTTTCCGACGCGAGCGCGGCGAGAATGGCGAAGGTCTGGATCGAGACGCTGAGCAATTCGTCCTGCCCGGTATAGGCGTATCGCCCTCCCGGAAAGGCAACATCCTCAATGACTGGACGAAGAAATTCGGAGATCGAAAGTTGCGCATTGGCCGCGCGAAGTTTGACGCGGCGGTGCAATGCCTCATCGAGGCGGATAGTTATTATGGCCACACCATATTCCTTCAAAATCGGATATGGTCTGCCCGCCGTGGACGATGATAGCACCAGGCGGATGTAAGAAAACAGGATAATTGAATAGATCGCGACCTAGAGAAAAATCGTAACTGTGCAGTGACGTTTTCGACACAGTTGACGATCGCAGTCGCGCTGGCTCTGTAGGTCAGAAAAATACATGTATTCGGACTGCGGATTACATGTATTCAAATAAATCTCTCATCTATTCAGCATCTTGTCTGCAATGCGCTCGACCAGCGCAATACAGGTATGCAGAGGATAAATTTCGGCCCATCTCGTATTTTCGACACAAGGCGCTGTTATTGAACGATAAATTCTCGCAGCACCCGTGCGTACGGTGCATTACAAAACGCCAGAAGGGCGTGCGTCGCTGCTTCGCATGAGCTTTGCGAATGCGCCCGCAAAAATCGACCGAAGGGCGGCCCTGTCCGACAATGCAATGTTGAGCAGCCTCACCCGGCGAATCGGTCGGAATCTACCGCGAGGGGTCAGCCTGCTGCGGATGACAGAGTTCGACCCAGGCGCTAAAGCGCCCGTCCCACAGAGGAGATAGCATCATGCTTCCCGCGCGCACCTACAGCATATCGATCGATCGCAACTGGCAGCAGCTTTATGAGGCGATCTGGCAACCGGAGATATTCCCCAAATGGGGCGTCGCGCCTCACTGAGTCCGATCTTCGCCGGGGCGGGACCGGATGGCTTGCCGATGGTCCCGAAGGCCCGATGACGATCCGCTTCACGCCCCATAATGACCATGGGGTGATGGACCATTTCGTCGGGACAGGGGACGGGCAGGAGGTCCATGTTCCACTGCGCGTTATCGCCAATGGCGAGGGCGCGGAGGTCATGCTGACACTGTCTCATCAGCCTGGCATGACCGACGAGGATTTCGCGCGCGACGCCAAATGGATCACCCGCGATCTGCGGGCGCTCAAGACCTATGTGATGGGCTGAGCGCGGTTTCTAGTTCCGCAATCCGGGCGGTGCAGAGCTCGCGAACCAGCGTCTGCAACATCGCGACCCGTTCGGCGAGCCAGCCCAGTTCGTCCGCGCTGATGACATATTCCCGGGAATAGCGCGCCTTGATATAGGCCTCCCGCAACAGATTATAGGCGCGCTTCTCGAACTTGCTTTCGGTTGGCCAGACCGAACGGAGCCGGGGTTCCAGCTGCTCGGTCAGCGCCCGCAATCGGTTCAGATTATGGGTCTTGGGGGAATAAAGGGTACGCACCAGAAAGATGCAGTGATAGAGGCGCTCCGTGGCTTGGTGCAATTCGAACGCCGCCTTGCTCAGCCACCCTCGTCTCGTTGCGTCGTCAGCATGAACGTTGAACTGTTCGGCGCTTTCGAACCATTCCTCAAAATAGTCCCGCGTCTCCCGCAACGCCTCATCTGACGATAGCTGTTTCGGTTCGACGAACGGATGGCCGGGTTCCTCATGGAGGAGGATGCCGTCCCTGAGGATGTCCATGAAGAAGTAGCGCCCGAGCCGCAGCTTCTCATTCACATCGTCCAGACTGTGATAGACGAGACTGACCTGGGTGCGCAGCGCCTTGCCCTCGGTCAGCTCCTCCAGCAGCCGGTCCTCGGTCTTCGCCCAGAATTCCGTAATGTCGGTGAGGTCCTCATGATCGACCACCACCAAGATGTCATAGTCGGAGAAATAGCGCCCAACCGGATCCTCGACCCAGTCGCCGCGCGCATAGCTGCCGAACAGGATGATCTTGAGGATATGGCCATTGCGGAAACGCGGCTGGGTGCGGTGCTTGATGGCACGCGCGAAGCCCTCGCGGATGATCTCGACGACATGCGCCAGCTCCCGCCGCTTGGCAGCGGGCAAATTTACGGCAGGGTCGTCCAGCTCTCTCATGATGCCGCGCAGAATCGCGGCAAATCATCGCCTTGCCAAGCCCTGAAAGCCGGCAAGGCGATTTAGCGTCTATCGCATCTCTCGGACGATGGTCCGGATGGCCTCGAGCATATGCTGCTGCACCTGCTCGAGCGTCATGCCCTCCTGTCGGGCGATCTCGGCATAGGTCATCCCCTCCACCCGGTTGCAGAGAAACACCTGAAGCGCCTCGGGAGAAAGTTTTTGCAGCGCCGCTGCCGTCTTGGCCAGCTGTTCGGGATCATGGTCAGTCATGATCTTCTCCCCCCTCACCAAGATATGCGAGCAGATAATCGGCAGCCTTGCTGGCCTGACTGGCGGCGCGGAAGATCGCCTTGCTGTCCTCGCGCAGAACGGACAGCCATGCGCCCAGATAGTCGGCGTGACGGACGGTCGGCACGATGCCGAGTTCCGCGCAAAGGAAGGCGCTGGCCATTTCGGCAATCAGTTCTTCGCGCGCATAGGCGGGGCTGCCAAAGCCGGTAGAGGGAAGACGGTCGAGACGGGAAGCATGCCCGGTCCAGTGCCCCAGCTCATGCAGGACGGTGCGAAACCAGTTGATAGGCTCGTGGAAATGTTCGGGCCGGGGCACGCGAATGTAATCGTCCTGCGGGGCATAATAGGCTTCCCCGCCGCCGATCCGGATATCAGCGCCGGTCGCGCCGATCAGCGCATTTGCGCGTGGGATGATAAGGGCCTTGTTCCATGTCGTGACCGGCAAAGATGCCGCATCCTCCAGCCCTTCGCACTGGTCGAGGTTGAAGACGGTAAAGCGCTTGAGGAAAGCAATCTGGCGTGGCTCGCCATCCGGCCCGGTCGGGACAGTGTTGTCCTCTTTGGGCGTGAACCGATCCGCGTAACAGACGGTCGTGCCCTGCTCCCCTTTGCGGACATTGCCGCCCAGTGCCTGCGCCTGCCGGTAGGTGAGCCAGCGCTGCGAGCCATAGCCCTGCTCGAACAGCCGGTGCCACAGGATCAGCACATTGATCCCCGAATAGCGCCTGCCGGTCCCCGCATTGCGTGGCAGCCCCAAGGCCACCTTGCCATCATCCCATGGCCGCACCCATGGGAGGGTGCCTTCCTCGATCTGCGCAACGATCCGGTCGGTCACCTCGCTGTAGAGGCTTCCTCCCAAGCGCGCGGCCTTGTCCTGATATCCCATGTCCTTTCTCCTTCCCGCATCGCACCGGCCGCCGGAGTGGCGGGGGTGGGCGGCAGGAGCGAACCGGCAGGCCCACCGACCGAGGCGGGCAGCACCCGAAGGGCCGCAACGATAGTGGAGGAGTGGGGGATGGCCCCGACTTGCGGCTCGCCGCGGTGGGACTAGAGGGTAGCGACGCCCACCCCCGCCGCGCCGACAGGCCGATCAGACCAAGACCAGACGTCACTGCGCCCATTGCGTGGTGTCCGAAGCCAGACCCTTCGCGCTGCCTTTCGCAGCGCACCGCGTTCCCCAAACCTTCTCGCAAGCACCCCCGCCGGGCGGCGAAGCCGACCGGCGCGAAAATACGACCGCTGCGTCTGTCTCCAAGAGCGGAAAGGCAGGCGACAGATTACCGTCGCCTGCAAGATTTGGGATCAGGCTGCCTGCTGAACCCGTTCCTCCTCACTGGCGATCAGGCCCTCCTCGTGCGCGTTTGCTGCTTCCGGTTCTGGCTCCTCTCCATCCAGCCGTTCAAGCAGCGGAGCCACCGCCTTCCACCGCTCGACGCTGCCGACCCCGCCCCGTTCGGTGTAGGATGATGGCGGAAAGGTCATCCAGCGCGGCACCCAGGTATCCCGCTTCTCCCGACCGTTGTTCCCGGCAATGCAGTCCCGCACGATCTGGCGCTGCACCTTCGCGGTCGCCCCGTCATTGCCCGCCGCAGCTTCCTTACCCGCCACATCGACAAGGACGTGGCCCATCACCTCCCGATCACGGACAAGATCGAGCAGCGCATCGTCCGCCTGCCAGCATGACGCCACGTCGATATCCAGCTGGACGCCCAGCAGTTCGATCAGTGCCGACCCGGCTTCCAGCGTCTCACCCATGACAATGGCAAGGATGCCCAGTACCATGGCGTCATCAAGATCGAGCAGTCTCAGATAGAGCGGGATCAGCTCCCGATCATAGGCATGGCCGGTCACGGTCGGCGTTTCGGGATCGAGGCCAAGCAGGTCGAGGGCAATCCGCCGCTCTCTGTCGAAGTCGGCTTCCGATATGCAATTCTCGACGCTCTCGCTGATTGCGTCGGTCGCGCCACGCTGCGAGGCAACGTCCACCCGCCAAAGCGAGGAACCGGCAATGACATGGGCGACCATCAGCCGCAGGGCGATGGCGGGCGCAGTCCCGACCTTGGCCCGGACGGCGGCATGACGATGCAGATCGACATAGGTAGCCAGCGGCGCAGACAGTTCGGGTCGAACCGCCTTCTCGACGCTGCCGCCCTGTTCCAGCTTCCGCGCCTCTTTGAGGGTCACATAGCCCTCATGAAAGCTGACGTCGCCGCCATGGCCCATCGTCACATAGACGCGCCCACCCTTGGCCTTGGGACAACGCTCATGCTCCCATGAATGAAAAGCCTCGCCCCGCGCCATGACGGCAACATCCTGCCAACCGGCATCGCGCAGAGTCTCAACCTTCTCGGCAACTGCCGCCTCCTGCATCTGCCAGAAGAGGTCGGCATCGGCGAAATAGCTGTGATCGCCGAACAAGTCAGCCACGATCCCGCCCTTGTAGTCAGCCGGATCGAACAGCGCTTTGTCCGTCGCAATGGCAGAACCGCCCAGTAGCCATGACTTCACATGATGCCCCATCGGCGGACGAACATCCTTATCGTCCAGCAGCGCCAACCATTCGCGCTGCCGCGCCTTGGACGCCAAGGTCAGATGCCGCACGGTCACGGCATCGATCGTGTCACCGCGATAGAGATTGCGGATGCGGGGCAGCAGATTGCCCAAGGCCAGCGTCCGCTTCACCTGTAGGGCGGTAAGACCGAAGGTCAGCGAAATATCCTCTGGCGATCGGCCTTCCTTCACCAGCCGGGTGAACGTCTCCCAGCGCGTCACCTCATCGGGATCGAGCCGGGCGATATTCTCGATGAGCGAGGCTTCCAGCGCCGCCGCATCGTCTCCTGCTTCCATGATCGCACAGGGCAGCGGATCGACGCTCCCCTCCTCCTGCGCCACGATCAGCGCGGCATGATAGCGGCGCTTGCCCGCGACGATTTCATAGGTGGTGGGCGATCCGTTCTGCCGCACGATCAGCGGCACCAGCACTCCCCGCGCCCGAACCGACGGCAGGATATTCGTCAGGTCCGGCGCTTTCTTCACGCCCCGCATGTTCGCAGGCGAAATCGAGAGGCAGGCAATGTCGATATGCTTGAGTTCCATCTTCCTTACTCCTCTTGCACACACCGGACCCCGGAAAAGCGGAGTGGGCGGCAAGAGCGTACCGGCAGGCCCGACAAAGCGGCGGGCTGCATCCGAAGGACCGGAACGCGAGTGAAGGAGCCGCGCCATCGGCCGGCTTGCCGCCCGCCGCGACGGGCCTAGAGGGAAGCGACGCCCACACCGCTTGGCCGGGACCGGCCAACGCCATCGCTTGCCAGCGATGTCCGCCAGTGATCCGCCAGGATCGCGCGTCAGCGATCGTCACCCGGCAGGGCCGAGACAAGCAAAGCGCGGGCTCGGTGGCGCACAGCGGCATAGAGCGCGGCCCGGAGGGGACGCCCTAAAGATCTATGTTGCCGGTCTTTGATATGCACCTCGACGGAACGAAGCCGTTTACAGTTATTTCACTCATTGCACTTATTGCGTTTATAGAGTGAAATCCCTATATGCATAACATCCACCCCAAGCCCATTGGAGACTGACATGAGCGAGCAAGCGCTTTCCGAGCGGCCGCCTACGGAAAACGAGGTCCGCGCGGCCTCTGAAGCCGCACGTCTTCTGGCCAAGGCCCTGACCCCGGCTGGTTTACCGATCAGCGTCGAGAAAAATGGCGATCAGTTCCAACTCGAGCTACCTGCTCCGCTGGGACAACTCATGCTTGACGTCCTGACGCATGTCGGACGCGGCGAGATGATCACCCTCGTTCCCTATGGCGCGGAGCTGACCACCAAGGAGGCCGCCGATCTTCTGAACGTATCGCGCCCCTTCTTGGTTAAGCTGCTCGACGAAGGGGTGATCGGCCATCACAAGGTCGGCTCTCACCGCAGGATACGCGCCAGCGAACTGCTGGACTACAAAGCCAGGCGGGATGAGGAACGCCGCGCCGCGCTGACGGAGCTACAGCGCCTTGGCCAGGAGTTTGACGCCGATTGAGTGATATAGCAGACCGCTTTGTCGTCATACTCGACGCCAATGTCCTCTATCCATTCAGGGTAAGGGACACCCTGCTTCGCTTCGCCGAAGCAGGGCTGTTCCGCGCACGCTGGTCGCCGACCATCATGGACGAGTGGACACGCAATCTGCTTGCCAAGCGACCGGATATGGAGCCCAGCATCCGATCACAGATCGCCGCGATGGAACGCGCTTTCCCGGAGAGCTGTGTCAGCGGCGCGGAAGGCCTCATCCCCGCGCTCGAACTCCCTGACCCCAACGATCGCCATGTGCTGGCGACAGCCATCCGCGCGGGCGCCGAACATATCGTCACCGAAAATCTCAAGGATTTCCCGGATGAGGCGCTCGCGCCATTCGGCATCACAGCCGTGACGCCTGATGATTTCCTGAGCAGCACTTTCGAGCTTTATCCGGGCGAAGCCCTTTCCACTCTGCGCGCTATGCGGCGAGACTATCGAAACCCGCCATTTTCACCGGGCGAGTTCATCTTCGAGCTTCAGCGCAAGGGCCTGCCCAAACTGGCATCGATGCTGAAGGAGCATATCGACCTTCTATGATGCGGTCGGCCAAGCCCGAAAAATGGCGATCCGCAATAGAGGGGCCAGACGATCCGTCGCCGAGTCAGCCGGAACCGTCGGTCGCGTTAGGCCGCGCCTTCGCTTAGAAACTCGCCCGATAGGCCGTAGGCAGCAAGCCGACATGATCGGTCAACGGCGGCTCCAACTCGAACGCTTTGGCCGACCGGGCAAAATCATAGACCCGCAGCAGCCTAAAGGCATCCGGCCGCTCCTGCGAGAAGGCCAGCTCATTGCTCGAAAGGTAGAAAGGCGTCCGCGCATATCCAAGCGTGGTCTTGACCTCCAGCAGCCGCTCGCCGCCATCCAAGCCATAGGAGCGGATATCATAACCCGCGCCATCGCCATCCTCCTGCGCGACCCAGCGCACCTTGCGCGCCAGATCTTCCCGCCCGGCAGCCGAAAGCCGCAGTCGCTCGGCATGAAAGGCTCGCTCTTCGCCGCGCATTCCCAAGGATCGATTGCGGGCATCGCGCGCCGCTGGATCGAATTTGCGCACCAGCCGCTTAAGCGGCTGTGTGCTGGTCTTCTCGCCGACGACAAGAATCGGCGGATCAACGATAGCCAAGCCCGCGCTATCACCGATGACAGCTTCATCGAACGTCACAAGAGAGGGTGGCCGGCTCGGCGAACCAAGATAGCGCCCAACCCCTTCGATCAATGCACCCTGAAAATTCTCGCGCGGCTTATAGCCTTTGATGATGGGTAACCCCAGCCGCTCCAGCACCGCGCTGATATTGCCATGCTTGAACTCGATCGAGGCATGGGAGCGATTGATGAGCTGCTGAAGCGCGATATTGCGATGGGACTTCACAAAGGACTGCCCGGCCAGCTCCATCTGGAGCATCGCGAAATAATCCGCAACGATCAGATCGATCTCCCGATCCGTCCAGTCCGATCCTCTGCTGTCCGCTCCCGCCATACACGATCGCTATCATGCAAGCCGGCATTGTCCAATGCCAACCCCATGCCTATCCAAGACAATTCGACCCGGCTCAATCCACATTCAAGGCGAAGAAACCTGATGGCCCGCTACCGCCCAATCACATTGGAGGGACTGCTGATGCAGGACGGACGCCAACTTGTCCTGCGTATGGCGGATGGCGGTCAATGGCGTCTACTGGCGCTCGGCAGGCAGGACCATCTTCTCGGCCGTCATGTGCGCGTCGAAGGCGCGCGTGAGGGCCATGACATTGTCGCGGCCGACAGGATCATCGCCAAATGACGCTTACCCAGGTGCCGTGGGGCGCGGCATCCATGCTCATCCGCACCCATGGCGACCACGCCACAGCCTATGCCGACAAAAGAATTTCTGCGCTGGCCGCCATCGATGACGTCGACGGTGTCGCGGTGTGGAAGAAAATCGCCAATTGCATCAATCAGCTGAGCGGAACGGGATCATCAAATTAGCTGCGTCATTTGATGTTACACCTGACGGGCTCTATCTCGCGCCTGTCTCCATCCGCTGAAGCTAATGGCGATCTTCCTACCCTCCACTCAGGAGCAACAAAAATGTCCGAACAGCCGGTCGCACAAGATACGCTCATCACCCTCACCGCCGACATCGTCGCGGCGCATGTTTCCAATAACAGCGTCAGCGTCGGCGATCTGCCGCAGCTGATCGCCAATGTGCATCAGGCTTTGACCGGACTCAGCTCGGACGAGCCGGAAACGCCCAAACTCGAACCCGCCGTCTCGATCCGCGCCTCGGTGAAGCCCGATTACATCATTTGCCTGGAAGACGGTAAGAAGCTCAAGATGCTCAAGCGCCATCTGATGACCCATTATCAGATGACCCCGGCCGACTACCGCGCAAAATGGGGCCTCCCCGCCGACTACCCCATGGTCGCGCCCAGCTATGCGGCCACGCGCAAGGAACTGGCCCACAAGATCGGCCTGGGGCGCAAGCCCAAGGCAGCCGCACCCGCCGCAAAGGCTCCGGCTGCCCGCACGCACAAAGCCAAGGCGGAACCCGAACTCGCCTGAACGACGCGCGGAGAAACCGAATTTTCACCATGGGGCGGCATGATGCCGCCCCATGTCGTTCAAGAAGCCCTTCCGCGCCGTTCCCGTTCGCCATGGCGGCCATTATGCTGCGCAGAGGCTCAAGCGCCGCCAAGAGGCGCTCGCCGCGAAATTGGCCGCTGGCACCATGCTGGTCGCCGCCGTGGGGGCCGGATCATTCTTCATGCGGGATCGCGATGCTCCAGTGATGACGGAGCAAAGCCAATCGGTCGAGGCGATTCCCTATACCCCGCCGCACATGATGTCGGCGGCGGAGCTGGATGCTCAACAGCCGTCGTCTGGCGCCGTAGCTCCTCAACAAGCCGCTCCAGCAAAGACAAGCGGGAGCAGCTGGTCCTATCCCAACTGCCGCGCCGCCCGTGCGGCCGGAGCCGCACCGCTTTATGCCGGCCAGCCCGGCTATGGCCCGCACATGGATGGCGATGGCGACGGCATCGCGTGCGAACCCTATCGCGGGCAACGCTAACCCCCAATCGTCAAACGGACATCACGATTGGCCAACGAACCGCTTCAAGCTATTGAGGCAGTCCGAACCGGGGGACGACGCTGAACAGCTACGATCAGACGATCGCCGCTTATCATGATGCGGCCCATGAACTTGCAGAGCGCTATGACGCTTTGCCGTCTGGCGCGGCATTTCACGCGCTCCAACCTCTCTTTCCGTCATCCGGCCTCGCGCTCGACGTCGGCGCAGGCTCAGGGCGAGATGCAAGATGGCTGCGGAGCCTTGGCTTCGATGTCGTTGCAGTGGAACCGGCGGAAGGATTTCGCCTTCACGCCGCAACCAAGCCAGCCGACGGCATTCGGTGGCTCGACGATCGGTTGCCCTCTCTCGATCAGGTCCACCGACTGGCGCTATCCTTCGACCTCATTACGATTTCGGCGGTTTGGCAGCACATCGCTCCGGACGATCGCGCGCGGGCCTTTCGCAAACTGGTGACGCTCCTTCGGCCCGGCGGCGTCCTCGCCATGACGCTCCGCGTTGGCCCTGCCCCTGCCGATCGCCCTATGCATCCGACCTCAAGCGGAGAGATCGAAGGCCTGGCGCGTGCGCATGGCATGGAAGTGCTGAAAGTTCAGGCATCGAACGATCTGCAAGGGCGGGATGGCGTCAGCTGGACAGGCGTTGCCCTTCGCATGCCCGATGACGGGACCGGCGCGCTACCGCTCGTCCGGGGCATCGTTCTCGGCGATGAAAAATCCTCAACCTATAAGCTTGGACTGCTGCGCGCTGTGGCCCGCGTCGCCGAACAGTCGCCGGCGGCGGCACTTCCCGCGCCCGATCAACCGGACGCCGTTGAACTGCCGCTCGGCTTGGTCGCCCTCTATTGGGTCCGGATGTACCTGCCCTTGGTTAGGCTGGGCCTTCCGCAACTGCCCAAGAATAGTGGACCAGACCGCCTTGGCTTTGCCAAGGCAGGATTCCGCCGACTGCTGGCGGACGCCACCGATCCAGCCGAATTGCGCGTCGGCGCTGTCTTCGACCCCGATCGTGCCACAGCCATCCTTGCGGCGGTGAACGAGGCCGCATCCACGATCGCAGCGATGCCGGCCAATTTCACACGGTTCCCGAACAGCGATCAGCG
The DNA here is from genome assembly GCF_018604485.1 of Sphingobium sp. BHU LFT2. Classification (NCBI taxonomy): domain Bacteria; kingdom Pseudomonadati; phylum Pseudomonadota; class Alphaproteobacteria; order Sphingomonadales; family Sphingobiaceae; genus Sphingobium; species Sphingobium sp. BHU LFT2. The sequence continues at coordinate 139,302 of NZ_JAFCGW010000005.1, read as the reverse complement.
GGTATTCGAAGTTGCCCGGCAGCGCCGAACGAAAGCAACCGGGATGGAACTTGATCTCACACGCCTCCAAGCTTGGGGGACGCTGGTTGTGCCTGGCCATCTCTGGCGTGCCCTGTCCCGTTTCGGCGCCTGGATCGAGCCGATGCTCGTCGCCGAATGGAGCCGCCTCATGCGGACCTACGCCGAACGGATGAGCCTTCCCGTTCCGCCGGGAATGGCGGAAGCCGCCCTGGAATGGCGCGAGCCGGTTCGCAGCACGTCGATCGCTCGCCTTGCCGCAGAACGAATTTCTCGAAGCGATCGCCAGCTTGAATGCATCTGGACCGGCCAGAAGCTGCCGCTGACGCGGTTGGACATCGACCATTGCCTGCCTTGGGCGGCATGGCCGTGCAGCGATCTTTGGAACCTCGGCCCTTGCGACCGAAAGGTAAATCAGCACCAGAAGCGAGACAGGCTGCCATCCGCAGCAATCTTTGCGGACAGTCGAGATCGGATCATCAGCTGGTGGGAGGAGGCCTATCTCACCGACGATGCTTTGAGCGCGAGGTTTGAGCGCGAAGTTTCCGCCGCGTTGCCGGTCGCTGGTCACGGCAACCTTGGTGATATTTATTCAGCGTTAGATTGGCGCAGATTGCGTCTTTTACAGGATCAGCGGGTGCCGGAATGGACGTTAAGCGCCACATCATCAAATATGAACTTTATTACACTAAGGCAGCTTTAAACCATCCGAGCAATATCGGAGGGATCAATCATGGATTATAAACTTGCAGTTCGGCATATTTAAAATCAATCGAATAGCGTTTCTGTGAGTCGAGCAGCGATGACTTTGGTCGGATAGGAAAGTGGGTGCAGATTAAAGATATCTGATGGATTTAAAAACTGAAGACTGCCGTGCTTGTCAGGTTCAAGATTGGCTACTTTGCCAGTATAGTTAGTAACACGGCATAGCGCTATCATTATATCCGAATAATCGTCTAAGTTAGCTGGCTTATGAATTTTATCGAATAGTTCGATGTTCTGCGAGATGATGCCTAGTTCCTCGTATGCTTCTCGCTTGGCAGCATGTATGTCGCCCTCGCCGATTTCAACCTTGCCTAGAGGCACCGTCCAGAAACGGTATTTGGTATGCCAAAAGACGAGAAGTCGATCTTCGTCGTCAGCAACCATAAGAGCGACGGTGTCAGGGCTGCGTTCGCTTGGATCGGCGGTTTCGACCATGTCTGCCCCTTGGAACTCAAGAGTTAGGCTAGCTTACATTACCTCGCGGCAGGCGCAAGATCGTCTGGCCTCAATTGCTGCACGGAGACTCGCTCTCCCTAAGAATTTCTTCTCGACCATAGCAATCAAGCTAGAGGCGATCCGCCAAAGTCTCCGGTCCACCCTTGTAGGCTGTTCCAAGCGTCACATGCCGCGATTGTCGAGCGTCGGCCTGCGTCGTTCCATCTTTGTTGAGTTTCGCCGCCAGAATATCCAAGAGATGTTGGATTGCCTGCCGACCCGCCACGGTTTCAGCAATTAGCGGCAGTAATTCGTAATGCACGATCTCTCGCGGCGTCCGGGTGGAAGTCGAAAGGCTGTGGCCGCAGCCTGAACTTTCTGCGGGAATCCCAAGTGCTCCGACGAGAGCTGTGGTTGCCTCTTCCTCAAGGAAGAACATAGGGCGTCCAATGGTGTAGGATTGACCTTGTAACGAACGCCGTTCGACAGGAGGCTCGGAGGTGTGCGCTTTGCCTTGAAATAATAAGTCGGTGAGGCTGTCTATTTGGAGCTGACTGCCCCCGCGCAGCTCTAGAGCGATGCGCATCCCAAGCTCACGAAACCGGCTGCGCTCAAAGACAAGATTGTCACCCTGCCATCGGTCAATATGCATCAAAGCTGACTTAAGAAATGATGATACTGCGTCGGTGGCATGATGGGCGAACAAAATCGTAGGTACTTCGTGTCGTGCAATATCGACCAACGAAAGGATTTTACAATTGTAGCAGTTGGTGCAAGGGGTTACTATAGAACTGGAAGCATCAGAGCTATCAAGGAAGGCGCGCCTGACAGCGAGGTCGCGTCTAATGCCGGGTTCGGTTAAATCATCGTGTACCAAATCGGCGACCGTGAGGATGTCAACAGGTTGACCGAGTGCAGCAGCCAATCGCTCAATGCGATATTTCCAGTCCTTAGCGTAACCCATGTCCACGGCACGCAACCGGACTTTGCGGCCCATGGCGGCCATGGCGCTTGCTAAGGCAATGGAATCCTTCCCGCCAGAAAACGCGAGCGTTGCGCCTGGTGCCCAAATGGCTGGAAAGCGCGCAAGCGCTGCTTCCGTGGCCTGAACCACTCGATCTAAGGCTTGCGATTGATTCATTACCCGCCTCAGAAAATATAAATGTAGTTGCGTGACATTTTGATCAACGTCTGATTACAAGGTCGCGGGGGATATATATGCATATCGCGGTCTCAGGCAATCTCGGATCCGGAAAAACAACTGTTGCTCAAGGGTTAGCCAAAGCATTCGCCTGCGAACTCTACCCTCGTCGTTCGTATAACAGGAGTTATATCGAGGACCTGTTTCGCGAACCGCAAAGGTGGACGACAGAAGCGCAAATCTCTTTCATAGTCCACAAACACGACGAGGTGCGCCAAGGGATGGAACGCGGCAAGCTATTTATTCTCGACCGCTCATTTGACGAAGAAATTGCAGTATTTGCAGAGCGTTTTCATGATGATGGAACTATTGATAGCCGAAGTATAGAATTGCTTCGTCAACTAGCGGCCGACTTGCGGCAACGACTAGAGCAGCCATCGTTAATTGTATTATGCGATTGTCCGGTCACCGCATGTCGAGATCGATTAGCTGCGCGCCCTCGTAGTTATCAAGCATCTTATCCGGATGACCATCTTGAAAAGCTTGATTCTCGTCTCCGGGCATGGATTGGAAAACAGTCTATCCCGATTTTGGTCATCAACACGCTAGAAACCGACTACCGCGACGAAGCAAATGCAAGAGAATTAGCTCGGCGGATCGATCAGGAATTGACGCGCGCACGCTCCAACCAGTTGGATCTGTTCGCTGAACACGGCGAACCAGATTTTGAGGACGCTGCGTCACGACCGTCTTTGCTCCGTAAGCGGCGAGTATATCTTGCTGCGCCCTTCACTGCACGCGCCACGATGAAGGTGAGGGCATCGTCTGATGAGGGCTATCTTTTCGACGGAGATGGTTCCACCGAGGACATCCCAGTTGCCTACCGCAGGAAACTGACCGCGCTCGCTCGTGCGATCGAAGACCATGGCCATGAAGTGCTGCTGCCGCATCGCGACATTAATCGCTGGGGAAAGCGCTCTCTTTCAAGCAGTGAAGTCGCAAGGAGGTGTTTGGCGGCGGTGGAGGATTCGGACTGCTTTATTGGTTTGATCGCGGAGAGCTTCGGCAGTCATGCGGAGTTCGCCTACGCTCTTGGCCTTGGCAAGCCGAGCTTGATCATGCTCAGCTCACGAGATCCGACCAGCTTCTTTGGCCAAGGTATGGCAGCATTGCAAGGTGTCGCCACTATCTCGGCTAAATCTATTGGTACGCTAACGACGGCTGTCAAACAGATTGATCCTCTAACGAAAATGACGTGGGGCGGTAGATGGGTGGGAAGATAATTAAGGCGTTTCGCGAGCGGTCGGCGATCTGGCAAGCGGTTGTCGTAGCAGTGGTTAGCTACGCCTCCGCTGTTATCGTCAACCTCGTCACCGCAGACGCCAGCAGTAACGCACGTTTCTGGTTACTTGTCTCCGGGGGGCTGGTCGCCTGCGTAATAATGGCACTAGTGGCGACCGCGATCGATGCCCTTAGTCGCGCGGACCGCGTCAGGCTTGAGCGGGAATACGCGACACATCGCAGCGGCTATCAAACTCTCAACCGTGAGATCGGCCAGTACATCAGCTTGGCACGGCAATTACGCCCGGGAGCCCCTGAATTGGCGCAGGCCGTGATCAGTATGATGTTCAGCGCTTGCCAAGACCTTTACGACACGCTCGAGACTGAATACGGGTTCAAGGTGAGTGTCAGCGACCACGTTGAGTTCGAAGTAACCTTTATGACCCGCTCTCTTGGGGACGACGAGATCACCATTGCCGCTTGGGCAAATCGTGATGGTCGCGCGCCAAAAAGTCTGGCAGGCCGCAAAGCGAATTCCAAGGCCTACTCTGGCACCGAAACTGATCTCCTGTATCAGGATGTGAACCGGACACCGCGATTTATCGAATCAACAGATGGCACCGGATACAAGGAACTTTATCCTGGCCAGAAGACTAGGATAAAATCATCGGTGATTTGGCCTGTGGTCGATGATGAATTCGGTTTACGCGGAACTCTGGTCGTTCATTGTGATCGTCATGAGTTTTTCTCATCTAAGGCTGAGAAGTTATGGCGTGAAACTCTCGAACCATACACAAAGCGATTGGCTTTGGCTCGCGTTCTTGCTGACCGTGTCGCTGAAGGCCCGCATAAGCCTAGCTTCTGAAGCTGCAGAAGGACTTGTTCCTTTCCATGCATCAGGATGCCAGAGCCGAATGGGGCCGCTGCATGGGGGGGGCGCTGAGAAGGCCGACCAGATGTGACAAAAGCTACGGCAGCTGACGGCTATCACTGAGCTTTTGCTACATCTTCTGGTCCCAGTCAGAACAGATGAGACTGCCTATGGTACCATCATCGAGTCTGGTTGGGGTCAGCGATGCCTCTCGCAGGCCGTCACAGGAATGAAGGCTGGCTCCCCATATCCGCCATAGATGTCGCTCAGCAGCCCGTAGCGCTCGGCGTCGTGCTCCTGTTCGCCGATGCTTTTCCACCAGAAACGTAGAGCGGCATCCCAATGATAGCCGCGAGATTTCAGCCGGTCCTTGGCGTCAAATGGCGCATCGACGGCATTTACGCGATATGTCGGCCGCTCCGAACAGGCGATGAGCTTTGCCAGGATCGTCTCTCCATCCGGCAGTCCGTGGGAAAGCAGATACAGCAGCGCAAGAATGTCATTCTCGGCCCTGTGTCCCTCATAGAACCAGCCGCATTGCGAGACGAGGTGCGCGAGCGCGCGCCCCTCGAACCCCAGCTCAAGCCAGTCCAGCTCGGCCATTGAGCAGGCCCAGGGTTTGCCAGCAATGGCCGGGAGACGCCGATCCACAAACGGCCTGTCAAAGGCAGCATTGTGGGCGACGATGATGTCGGCGGACGATAGAATATCCACAGCCATCACTTCATCGATCGCCTGTCCAGCGACATCGTCCACCGCGAGGCCGGTGAGCTTGGTAATCTTTGGATCAATCGGAATTCCTGGGTCTTCACGCCAAACCCGGGGCATCCCGACCTGGACGATCCGCCCGCGATCATCGAACCGGAAACGCTGAACGGCCAATTCGATGATTCGATCGGTTTCGCGATTGAGGCCGGTCGTCTCCACATCGATCGCCACGCCGATCCGGCTGGAGGCAAGCGGGTCCGCTTCATGAAAATGAGTCACAGGCACAAGACGACGCTGCACGCGATAGTCAGGGTGCGTGCTCAGGAAATCAGCCGCCTGCGAATGGCGATCGGGCATGATGGTGTTCATCTCGCGATGATCCTCGCCATCAACCCTCTACCACCCTGAAAACCGCCCCATTGCTTGCGTCTCGAACGAGATCGACCCGCCGCCCGTCCCAATGATAGTCGAGGTGCCGGCCCTGAATGGGATTGGACGCGCAGTCCGGATAAAAAAGCGCGACACATTCGCCGCCAGCCTGTCGCACGCTCGGATAGGCCATGCCATCCGACCCTGAAAAACGCAGGCTGGCAGCGAGGTGCTGAGCCTCCCCATAGCTCTCCGGATCAAGACAGGCACCAAAATCCTCGTCACCGCCGCGAAGATCATGCAGCTCAGCATCGACCTTCAGGACAATTTCTCGGAATTGTGACGTCCATCCGGCCGGCTCTCCCGTCCTGGCCATGAACCGGGCATGATGATGAATCGTCTCGAACAAAGCGGTTTCATAGCTGTGGGCGACATAGAGAACGCCATAGCTTCCGTCCGAGAATCGGCTCGGTCGATCGAGGCTTACATGGGTGAACGACGCCATCAGATAGGATGCGCCCACGCCACCGATCCGCCGCTCCGGAGGGACAAGCTCGATGTTCCCGATCGACGTCATGATGCGCGGGTTCGTCTTCTGCTCAGCCGATATGAGGAGAGGCCAATCGGCAGGGTCTGCAATATCCTCGAACAGATCGATGGGCGGATAAATGCTGCGGATGATCCTGACCGCGCCTTCCCATTCGACCCTGTTGACCGGCGGCACCGCAATTCCCGTCACCAGCCACCGCGCTCCGAGTCGAGATAGCGCCGCACCCGCATGATGTCGGTCAATTCGCCCCCCAGCATGACCGCCAGCGCACTTGCGCCCTCGAAGGCCGCATTGGGTGTCTTGATCCAGTCATAGCCCCGCTGCGGCTCCTGAAAGATGATGCGGAGCGCCTTATGGATGCCCATGAGGTTGGAGAGCCGGGCAAGCCCATCGCGCGAAATGCGGCCCGGCCCTTCTGCTTTCCAGCGACGGAAGCTGCGAACCGGCATATCTGTTAGAACAGCAGCCTGCTCGTCCGTGACACCCCATTTGGCGAACAGATTGAGGGCCGCGCGAAACATCGCACCGCCTTCTTCCTGGGTGACGGGTTCCGGCCGGAACGGAGCTGGGACCGTCTCAATGGGCTGCAGCATAGCCATAACGCGCCTCCATATGGCATGATATATAGGATTTACTGCCAAATGGCAAATTTCACCTGCCGCCTATGCTCTATTTCGCATAAACATCGTTTATGCGCTCAATCGCATAGGATGCGCCGCCGCTTTGCCCCTTAGCGCCGCCCAAACCTCGCTTTGATCACCTTCTCGGCAGCTCGAAGCTGATCGAGATAGTCGCTCCAATATTGCATCATCTTGACGCGCTCATTCCAATGCTCGCCGCGCAGATAGGCACGCCGGACATCGTTGCCTTCGACATGCGCCAGCTGGCGTTCGATCGCGTCGGGATGCCATTTGCGGCTCTCGTTGAGCAGGGTGCTGGCGGTCGCGCGAAAGCCATGTCCGGTCATCTGCGTCTTGTCATAGCCCAACCGCCGAAGCGCTGCGTTGACCGTATTCTCGGACATCGGCCGCCTCGGGTCGCGAATGCTGGGGAACAGATATTTCGAGTGGCCGCTGATCGGGTAGAGCGCCTCCAGCAAGTCCATGACCTGCGTGGACAGCGGCACGCGATGCTCGCGCCCCATTTTCATCTTCTCGGCCGGAATGGTCCAGATGGCCAGATCCGGATCGAACTCCGACCATTCCGCGTGACGCAGCTCGCCAGGCCGGACGAAGGTGTGAACGCCGACCTTCAAGGCGATCTCGACGGCCGGCTGGCCCTCATAGCCCCACATAGCGCGCAGCAACTCGCCGACCCCGCCGGGATCAGTGATCGCGGCGCGATGCGTCACCTTGGGCGTGATGAGCGCGCCTTGCAGATCGGCGGTGACGTCGCGCTGCGCGCGGCCGGTCGCAATGGCGTAACGCAGGATGCTGCCGCATGTCGTCCGCAGCCGCCTCGCTGATTCGTAACGCCCTTTCACCTCGACCGTGCGCAGGACCGCAAGAAACTCCGGGGCGGTCAGTTCGCCGATCGGCCGCTCGCCGATGATCGGCTCGGCGTAGCGCAGAAGCCAGCGCATCTTTTCCATGGTGGCGGCCGAACGCCCCTCGGCCTCCAGCTTTGCAAGCCACTCTTGGGCAACTGCGCCGAAGCTGTCCCCGCCGTTGAGCGCCAAGGCGCGCTGAAGCCTTTTGTGGGTGGTGGGGTTCGTTCCCCGCTCAAGCAGCTTGCTGGCCTCGGTGCGCTTCTCGCGCGCCTCCTTGAGCGAGACTTCGGGATAGACCCCGAGCGATAGCGTCTGCTTCTTGCCGCCATGCGAGAAATTCCAGCGCCAGTAGCGGGCGCCGTTCGGGATCACGAGCAGATAGAGCCCGTGCATGTCGCCGACCTTGAACGGCTTCTCGCGGAGCCCGATTTTACGGATGGCGGCATCGGTAAGCATGACGTTGATTTTCCCGGTTTCGATACCGAGAAAACTACCGTTCGCGCATCCGGGTAGCAAGGTACACGCCCGGACAGCGGTGGACGAGATACCACAAACCGGCCAAAATATACCATCGATTCCGGACGGCTATGGACAGGAAAATCAAGGGAAATGGTGCCCGGGGACGGATTCGAACCGCCGACACTGCGATTTTCAATCGCATGCTCTACCAACTGAGCTACCCGGGCATCGGGTCTCGGCGGAGGTGACCGCCGGATGGAGGCGTGCCTATAGGCGTCAATCCGGCTCGCTGTCCAGCCCATAATTATCATTTTTTTGCAGGGCTTCGTCGCCCGGCATGCCGGACACGCGATAGCCCTCGCCCAGCCATTGCAGCAGGTCGCGATCGCGGCATCCCTTGCCGCAGAAGGGGCGGGTTTCCGGCTGTGCCGGCTGGCCGCAAACCGGGCAGGCGCCAGCCTTAGGCGACATGGCCGGCCGCCAGCGACAGCGCGGAATCGGCGCGCAGCGTGACCTCGCCACCACGACGGCGCGCGAGCTGTTCGATCCAGTCGGAGCGCTTGTGCAGCAGGTCGATGATCGCCGGCGCCGCGGTGATCGTCGCCGCGCCGCCGGTGCCATGCCGTTCGGCACGGCGCAGCAGCGCCAGCGCGGCGGTCAGCACCGGATCCTCGCGCAGCAGTTCCATCAGATTGGCGCGTTCGCGGCGGCGGATGATCTGGACGAAGCCGAAGCCGTTGACCGCCGTCCGCTCGAACGGCAGCGGCAGATATTTGTCGATCTGCGCGGCCGCGACGATGCGCTCATCCTTGTTGTTCATGGTCGGCAGGTCGATGCCGATTGAGCCGGCGAGCCCCATGCGGCGGATTGCCTGGGCCGACAGCTTCGCGCCCTTGGGGCCGAGCTGTGCCGGCGGCAGGCTGCCGTCGATGTCGATCAGGATCATCGCGGGGGTCAGGAAGATGCGCAGCGCCGCATCCTCGGCACCGACTTCGCCGGTCACCGCTTCCTCCATCAGCTCGCTCCAGCCAAGGGCTTCGAGCCTGTCCTCCTCATGCGCGGGACAGGGGCGGATGGCGACATCGGTGGCGCGCAGCCGCTGCAGCAGGCTGGGACCAGGATGCACCTTGGAACCGGCCGGGGCGATGCGGCCCTTGGCGCGCTTGCCCCGGCCTTCCTCGGCGATCGCCTCGCGGAAGATCTCGACCAGCACATTGGCGCCCTCGGCCACCTTGGGCGGGATCGGCTCGATCAGCACTTCCTCGCCCGAGATCAGGCGCACGACGCCCCGCTTGCGCGGAATGATGGTCTGGACCAGACGGCCCTGAAGGATGGCACCTGCACGGGCAACCTCGCCCTCGCGCTCGATCAGCGCCTCGACGATGCGCCCTTTTTCGATCAGCGCGGCACGGGCCTCGCCAATGCCTTCTTCATAAAGCCATTCGGCCATCGTTCAGTTACCTACTTGTCGTGATTTCCGAGCCGTGAAATGTACCATCTCACTCGAAATCCCGACGGTCCAGTGGATAGCCCGCTGCCTCAAGCAGCGTGCGGGTTTCGTAAAGCGGCAGGCCCATGATCGCGCTATGGCTACCCTGGATGCTGCGGATGAGGCCCGCGGCACGGCCCTGAATGGCATAGCCACCCGCCTTGCCCAGCCCTTCGCCGCTGGCAATATAGCGATCGATCTCGCTACGCTCCAGCCGCTTGAAGATAACGATGCTGGTCGACAGGCGATGCCGTGCCACGCCCGCAGCGTCGATCACGGTGATGGCGCTGTAGACGCGATGCCGGCGCCCCGACAGCAGGTCGAGGCAGTCGCGGACCTCCGCCTCGCTTTCCGCCTTGGGCAGGATGCGGCGGCCGGCGGCCACCACGGTATCGCCCGACAGGATCAGCGCGCCGGGATGACGGGCGGCAACCAGCGCGCCCTTTTCGGCGGCGACACGCGCAGCATAGGCGGCCGGCAGTTCGGCCTTGCGCGGGGTTTCGTCAATGTCCGCAGGATCGACGGCATCAGGAAGCACGCCAATCTGCCCCAGAAGGTCACGCCGTCTGGGGGAAGCCGAAGCTAGAATGAGTCGCATCGAAAATGCGGCTTATTTGAAGCGGTAGGTGATCCGACCCTTGGTCAGGTCGTAGGGGGTCAGTTCGACCAGCACTTCGTCACCGACCAGCACGCGGATGCGGTTCTTGCGCATCTTGCCAGCGGTGTGGCCGAGAATTTCATGATCATTCTCAAGGCGCACGCGGAACATGGCGTTGGGGAGAAGCTCCACAACCTGTCCGCGCATTTCAAGCAGTTCTTCTTTGGCCATAATATCCCAGAATCGAAAAATCGCGCCGCCATAGCGCCAAAACGTGGAAAATGGAAGTCAGGACGCAGAACCGAAATAATCACCGGCTGCGACGAGGGCCGCGAAGACGGCATCGAGCTGCTGCGCATCGATGCAATAGGGCGGCATGAGGTAGATGGTGTTGCCCAGCGGCCTTAGCAAGAGGCCGCGTTCCAGGAAGAAGGCACGCAGGCGCGGCGCGAGGTCGGAGAGATAGCCAGCGTCGGCCGCAATCAGGTCGATCGCCATGATCGTGCCGATCTGGCGCGGGTTGGCGAAGGCGGGGTGGCCGGCCAGCGAGGACAGCCGATCGGCGATGCCCTGCGCCAGTGCAGCAATTCGTCCGCGCACATCCTCCTCGGCCCAGATGGCGAGATTTTCGGCAGCAGCGGCACAGGCGATCGCGTTCGCGGTGTAGCTGGAGGAATGGTAGAAGAGACGCGCCCGGTCGGTTGAGCGATGCGCCTCGAAGATGCGCGGGGTCGCCAGCGTCGCGGCGAGCGGGATGGCGCCGCCGGTAATCCCCTTGGCCACCGCCATGATGTCGGGCACCACGCCGGCCTGCTCGCAGGCAAACAGGGTGCCGGTGCGGCCCCAGCCGGTCATCACCTCGTCCGCGATGAACAGCACATTGTGGCGCGCGCAGATATCGGCCATCGCCCGCAGCACATGGGGCGGATAGATCAGCATCCCCCCGGCTCCCAGGATAAGGGGTTCGACGATGAAGGCGGCCGGGTGATCGGCGCAGGCCGTCTCCAATGCGGCAAGCGTCTCCTGCTCGCGACCGGGATGTGGGAAGGGGATGGTGCCGACATCGAACAGCAGAGGCGTCCAGGCGGCATTGTAGACACCACGCTCGCCGATCGACATCGCCCCGATCGTATCGCCATGATAGCTATGTTCCAGCACTAGGATGCGGCTGCGCGCCTCGTCCAGCCCGTCGAGCGCGCGATTATGCCAGTAGCCGAGCGCCATCTTGAGCGCGACTTCCACTGCGGTCGATCCGCTGTCGGAAAAGAAGACATGGGCGAGGCGATCGCGCCCCGGCGCCTGTGGCATGAGATCGACCAGGCCGCGCGCGACCGCCTCGGCTGGTTCATGGGTATAGCCCGCGAAGATCAGCTGATCGAGCTGTCCGGCCTGGCGCGCGATGGCGGCGGCGATGCGCGGATGGCAATGGCCATGGGTCGTCACCCACCAGCTGGAAATGCCATCAATCAGGCTGCTGCCATCGGCCAGATGGAGGGTCGCGCCCTCCGCCCGGACGACATGGGGGATGGGCTCGTTGAGGCCATGCTGGGTGAAGGGGTGCCAGACAGGAGAGGTCATCGGCGTCCCCTACGCCCGATCGGCGGCCAAGGCTATGGCTTGTCCTTGCGATCCACCGGCGAGATGCTGGGCAACACGGCCGCCGTCGGCACCACGACCGTGGGCACCGCGACATGGATGTCCACCCGGCGATTCTTCGCTCGGCCTTCGGGATCGTCGCTGCCATCTTCCTTGGCATTGGGGGCGACCGGCCGGGCTTCCCCCAGCGCGATCAGGCTGATGCGATCCTTGGCGATGCCCTTTTCGACAAGATAGGCCTCGATCGCCTCGGCCCGGATGCGCGATGCCACGCGATTGTCGCCGTCATTGCCCTTGCTGTCGCTATGGCCGCGCAGCGTGATCGCCCCGCCGGTCTTGATCGCCGGGGTTTCGACCAGCGTATCGAGCGCGGCGCGGGCGGCATCGTCCAGCTTCAGCCCGGACGTGCCAAAGGCGATGGTGGCGTCGAGCGGTTCGATCTTCGGCACTTCGGGTTCGGCGACTTCGGGGCGCAGGATCGAACGGACCGGCTCTGCGGCATTGCCAGATTCGTTGGCCGCAATCTCATTATCGGACGCATTGGCCGCGTTGACGGCATTGTCGACAGCATTGCCTGCGGGCCGATCACAGGCAGCCAGCATGACGCACAGGGCCAGCGCGGGGGCGAGCTTCCTCATTCCTCCTCTCCTTCCGGTTTCTTGCGGGTCTTTGATGCGGGCGGCACATAGGACAGGATCGTGTCGCCCGGCTGTGGCGTCGGTCGCGACGCATGGGTGAAGAAGCGCATCGTGCCGTTCTTGCGGAGCAGCAGCAGCATGTCGGCATCGGCCGGCAGGTCGGCCTTGGCCGCCTCGAAATCGAACTGGTCGCTGATCCGCGTCTTGCGGAAGGTCCAGCCGGCATCCTCGCGGATCATGATTTCCTCGACGCCGAGGCCGGAGTCGAACAGCGCGCGGCCGCGCAGCGATTCCGGCAGCGCGCGCGGATCATGATCGTCGCTGGCGTCGCCCAGCTGATAGACATTGTCGCGCCCCACTTCCGGCGCGAACTCGTTGCAGACGAGCGCGTTATAGGCCTCATTTTCCGACGTGGCGGCGAGCACCTGGAACTGGGCCAGGTCCAGCCGCTCCTCGGTCGCCTCCGCCAATATCTCGCCATGATAGGTCGGGATGCCGCCATGGCGGGCGGGGGCCAGACGCTGCCAGCTATTGTCGGCGATCATCACCGGCACCTCCAGCTGGCGCAGCTGGGCGGCAAGGCTGAGGCTGAAGGGGGTGGCGCCGACCAGCAGCAGGCCCTTGTCCTGCGCACCGGTAACCTTGAGCAGCCGGGCGACCGGCTTGATCGAGAAGCCATGGAACAGGATGGTCGCAACCACGATCGAGAAGGACAGGGTGACCAGGATCGCGCCGTCGCCATAGCCTAGCCGGTCGAGACGCAGCGCGAACAGGCCGGAAATGGCGACCGCGACAATACCGCGTGGCGCGATCCAGGCGACCAGCAGCCGTTCGTTCCAGGGCACCGGCGAGAAAGCGAGGCTGAGCAGCACCGTCGCCGGGCGGACGACGAACAGCAGCACCAGCAGATAGGCCAGGAAGCGCCATTCGAACTGGCGCAGCACATCAAGGTCGAGTGAAGCCGACAGGATCACGAACACGCCCGAGATCAACAGGACGGTCACATTTTCCTTGAATGGCTGGATGTCGCGCAGGGAATCGAACTTCATGTTAGCGAGCGCGACACCCATCACCGTCACGGTAACAAGGCCAGTTTCCGCCTGGATGAGGTTGGAGAGAACGAACACGCCGATCACGGCGACCAGCAGGATTGGCGCTTTCAGATATTCCGGCACATGGCCGCGCTGGAACGCCCAGCCGATCGCGCGGGCGGCGAGCCAGCCGATCAGGCCGGCGATGATCGCGGCAGCGACCAGCGACAGGATGACGGCCGCCAGCGTGCTGCCCTCGCTCGACCGGCGCAGATATTCATAGGTGGCAAGGCCGAGCAGCGCGCCAACCGGATCGTTGACGATCGCTTCCCATTTGAGGATCGCGCGCGGCCGGGCGGCAACGTTGGATTGCCGCAGCAGCGGCAGCACGACGGTCGGCCCGGTCACCACAAGAATGCCCGCAAACAGGATCGCAACCGGCCAGACGAGGCCCGCGACATAATAAAGGGCGAGCGCGCCCAATATCCATCCGATCGGCGCGCCCAGCACTACCAGCCGGGTGACGGCGCCGTCGGTCTTGCGCAATTCGCGGAAATTGAGGCTGAGACCGCCTTCAAACAGGATCAGGGCGACCGCCACCGACACCATGGGTTCAAGCAGTTCGCCAAAAGTGAGCTTGGGATCGATAAGGCCGGTCACCGGGCCACCGATGACGCCGGCGGCGAGCATCAGGGCGATGGCGGGCCAGCCGGTGCGCCAGGCAATCCATTGGGCGCCGATGCCCAATATGCCGATCAGCGCGATTACAAGGGCCTGTTCATGCATGGCCGGGACCATAGACAGGCGAAGCCGCCATGGTCACCCCCTTTATTTTCAACGATCTGGGGAACCGGATCGCAGAACGGGAATGGCGGGCAAGGGAGAACCCGCCATTCCCATGGCAAATATGCTTATTGCTGCGGCGGGGTTGCCGGATCAGCCGGGGTCGCCGGGCTGGCGGGCGCGGCTGGTGCCGGCGTGCCGGCGGCGGCCTGAATCCGCTGCTGCAGGGCCGGGTCGGCGGCGGCAGCTTGGCCGATGGCGTTGAACTTTTCAGGCGGAATGCCCTTCGACTGCAGCGCAGCCAACATCTTGGGCTGCTTTTCCGCGGCGGCAATCGCATTGTCCGACTGGATCTTGGTTACTTCTACGGCGGCAGCCGCGAACTGCTTAATGTCGGCGTCGCTGAAGTTGCTGGCGCCAGCGGCGGGGGCCGATGCTGCGGGGGCGGCAGGCGTCTGCGCCGACACGGAATAGGCTGCCAGCAGCGCGACAGACGCGACACCGGTCTTGATGATGTTCGAAAGGTTGAGACCCGTCATGTGCTTCTCCTTGGCTTTGCTACCGGCCAAAGCTGTGGACAAAGCAGGCGCGGGAAAAGTCCGGACAGGATGAAGCGTGGCATTAGAAAGATGGCGGAAAAGTTCCCGTCAGCCTGCCGCGAAGGGGAAACGATCGGTCGCGGCCCTCATTTCCATGCCGCAACGAAAAAGGGCCGCCCGATGAGCGGCCCTTCTCCGATTCTGCTTACCAGATCTTCACGCGATCCTTGGGATCGAGATAGATCTTGCCGCCCGGCGCGGGCTTGAACGCATCATACCAAGCGTCGAAATTGCGCACGATGTCGGCGCGATATTGCGACGGCGCGTGCGGATCGGTGACCAGGCGCTGGCGCAGATTGGCTTCGCGATAATTGCGACGCCACACCTGTGCCCAGCCCAGGAAGAAGCGCTGGTCGCCGGTCATGCCGTCGATCACCGGCGCGGCCTTGCCGCCCAGCGAGGCATGATAGGCGTCGAGCGCGACGGCCAGGCCGCCCAGATCGCCAATATTCTCGCCCATGGTGAAGGCGCCCTTCACATGCGCGCCGGGGAAGGGCTCATAGGCGTCATATTGGGCGCCGAGCTTGGCGGTCAGTGCCTTGAAATTGGCGACGTCCTGATCGGTCCACCACTGGTTGAGCTTACCGGTCTCGTCATATTTCGCGCCCTGGTCGTCGAAATGATGGCTGAGTTCATGGCCGATCACCGCGCCGATGCCGCCATAATTGACCGCCGGATCGGCATGCGGATCGAAGAAGGGCGGCTGCAGGATGGCGGCCGGGAAGACGATCTCGACCATGCCGAAATTGGCATAGGCGTTGATCTCCATCGGGGTCATGCCCCATTCCCAGCGATAGATGGGCTTGCCCAGCTTGCCGATATTATAGTCGAAGTCGAACTGGTTCGACCGCATCGCATTGCCGAACAGGTCGCCCGATTTGATGGTCAGGCCGCTATAGTCGCGCCAGCGATCGGGATAGCCGATCTTGGGCGTGAAGGCGGCCAGTTTCTTGTGGGCGCGGGCCTTGGCCTCGTCGCTCATCCACGGCAGGCCATCGATGCGACGGCCCATGGCCGACAGGACATTCTTGACCAGCTGGTCCATCGCCGCCTTGGTTTCGGGCGGGAAATATTTGGCGACATAGACCTTGCCGACTTCCTCGCCCAGCGACTCCTTGAGGAAGGTGACGCCGCGCTTCCAGCGTTCCTCGCGCTCGGGCGTGCCCGACAGGGTGGTGCCGAAAAAGGCGAAATCGGCGCTGGCGATGCTGTCGGGCAGATAATCGGCATAGCTGTGGACACTGCGCAGCAGCAGGCTGTCCTTCAGCACGCCGATCGGCGCCTTCGCGATCAGCGCGGCCTCGCCGGTGACGGCGGACGGCTGGGCCACCAGCAGGTCGGTGGGCTTGAGGCCGACGGCGCCGAAATAGGCGGCGAAGTCGAAACCGGGCGCAGCCTTCTGCAGCGCGGCTAGGCTCATCTTGTTATAGGTCTTGTCCGCGTCGCGGCTGTCGACCTGGGTCCAGTGGACCTTGGCGATCTCGGTCTCGAACGCCATCAGCGCGGCAGCGCGCGCCTTGGCATTGGGTTCGCCCAGCAAGGTCAGCATCTGTTCGAGATGGGCGACATAAGCGGTACGGATCGCCGCCATCTTCTCGCCCTGGTCGAGATAATAGTCGCGGTCGGGCAGACCCAGGCCACCCTGCATCATCGAGAGGATGTAGGTTTCGGGATCCTTGTCGTCCTGGCCGACATAGAAGCGGAACGGGCCGCGCACGCCGGCGCGCGCCGCCTTGCCGGACAGGGCGGCATAGGCCTTCAGATCCTTGACCGCGCCGATTTCGGCGAGCCAGGGCTTGATCGGGGCAAGGCCCTTCGCCTCGACGGCCGCCGAGTCCAGATAGGTCGCATAGGCGACGCCAATCTTGCTGTTCGGATCGGTCTTGGCGCCGTCCAATATCTCGCGGGTGCGCTTCTGCGACAGTTCATCCAGCACGGTGAAGGCGCCATAGTTGGACTTGTCCGCCGGGATCGGCGTGTTCTTCAGCCAGGTGCCATTGGCATATTCATAGAAATCGTCGCCGGGCTTGACCGAGCTGTCCATGCCGGCGGTGTCGAAGCCGTATGTGCCATAGGTCGGCTTGGCGGCCGGGGCAGCGGCGGTCGTGGTGGCGGGCTGGTCGGCATGGGCCACGGTCGCGGCGAGCGCGAGGCCGGTGGCGGCAGCGCCCATCAGGAGGAACTTCATGAAGGCTATTCCCTTGCTTCGTCTGGATCGGACGTCATTCGCTCTGTCCGTTCTGGCGGGCAGTTCAACGCCCGTCAAAGCGGCATGTCCATGTCGTTGGTCGAAAATTATCGGCCGTTGAAATTATCGGGAAGGTGTATGTGCGCCCTGAAGGCGGCCGCCAGACTGTCCCGGTCGAGCGGATCGAGCAGCGGCAGGCGCCCCAGGCTGGGCACGCCGGCGATGTGCGGGATGATCCGCTCATTCTCCTCATGCGCTTCGCCGATGAAGGCGATGCCGACGACATGGACGCCGCGCGCGCGCAGCGCCTCTATGCTGAGCAGGCTGTGGTTGATCGTGCCAAGGCCGGTGCGGGCGCACAGGATCGCAGGCTGGCCCCAATAGGCGAACAGGTCCGCCATCAGCAGGCTTTCGCTGACCGGCACCAGTACGCCGCCGGCCCCTTCGACCACCAGCGGCCCGTCGACCCTGGGCAGCGCCAGGCGATCGAGCGAGATGTCGACGCCGTCGATCCGCGCGGCAAGATGCGGCGAGGCGGGCGTGGCAAGGCGATAGGCTTCGGGCAGGATGCGTTCGGTCGGCAGACCGGACAGGGTGGCGACCCGTTCCTTGTCGCCCTGCGGATCGACGCCGGCCTGGATCGGCTTCCAATAATAGGCGCCGAGCGCCGCGGCGAGGCCGGCGGCGAAGACGGTCTTGCCGATGTCGGTATCGGTGCCGGTAACGATCAGGCGGGTCATCGGGCGACCCGGCGCAGCACGTCGCCCAGCGCGATCACATCAGCCCGCCCGACATTGAGCGAGAGCGAGATGCGCAGGCGGCTGGTGCCGGCGGGCACGGTCGGCGGGCGGATGCCACGCACGTCGAAGCCGGCCTCCTGCAAGGCGGCGGCGGCGGCCATGGTGCGCGCATCCTCGCCCAGGATCAGCGGGATGATCTGGCTGCGCGGACGGGGCAGGCCGAGCGGCGCGCAGATCGCCTCGACCGCATCCTGGCGCAATGTGGCCAGCCGGTCGCGGCGATTGTCGGCGGTCTCGATCCGGTCGATCGCGGCGGAGGCGGCGACCGCCATCAGCGGCGAGGGCGCGGTCGAGAAGATGAAGGGCCGGGCGCGGTTGATGAGATAGTCAATATGGATGCGCGGGCCGCAGATCAGCGCGCCCTCCACGCCCATCGCCTTGCCGCAGGTGTGGAGGGTGATGACATTGTGCAGCCCGTCGAGGCCGGCCGACAGGCCACGCCCGCCGGGGCCGAAGACGCCGGTGCCATGCGCTTCGTCCAGCAACAGCATCGCATCATGGGTAGCGGCCAGCTTGGCGAGATCGCCGAGCGGCGCCATGTCGCCGTCCATCGAATAGAGCGTTTCGACCGCAATCCAGATCCGGCCCTTGCCCCCTTCGGCGCGGAAGGCGGTGATGAGGTCGGCAAAGCTCTGCAGGTCATTGTGACGGGCGAAGACCGCGGTCGCCTTCGACAGGCGGATGCCGTCATGGACGCTGGCATGGATCAGCTCGTCCGCGACGATCAGGTCACCGCGCTGTGGCAGGGTCGCGAACAGCGCCATGTTGGCGAGAAAGCCATTGGCCAGGAACAGCGACGCCTGGGTGCGGAAAAATTCCGCAGCCTTGGCCTCCAGCCCTTCATGTTCGGGGGCATTGCCGCGCAGCAGACGCGAGCCGCCCGAGCCGACCGGCACGCCGCGCGCGACGGCATCGGCAACAGCCTGGCCGATCATCGGATCGGACGCGAGGCCGAGATAATCGTTGGAGGCAAAATCACGCCCGGCGCGAGGGATCAGGTGGCGCAGGCGCCCCCGCGATTCAAGCGCTGCGAGTTGCGTGCGGAAGGGTTCGCTGCTCATGGCTGCGGGCTATAGGCCCCCACCCCGAGCCGGGCAAGCAAGCGCTTAACTTCGCACATTTCCCGCACATTTTGTCATCTTCATTCAAATGTGGGAAATTTCGTTACAAATCTGTTCGATCGCCGAGGCCGGGCAATATAGGGCGGTGACATGCTGTAGGACAGCATAAGCGGCATATTGGCAAAGGGCAGGTGCCCTGTTGTTCGGTTGCGTCGGCGCTGCGCGGTCGATAGCCTCGGCATCCTCTCTTCCCCACGAGTGTTCCCGTGTCGATGCGTTCCGTTGCCTGCCGTCTTGCCGTTTTCCTGTTCGCCCTGTTACCCGGTCTGGCCCATGCCCAGCCTGCCAATCGGCCGACCCCCGGCTATACGCGGGTGGCGATCGATACATCGGTCGGCACGATCATCGTAGCGGTCGACCAGCGCCGGGCGCCGCTGACCAGCGCCAATTTCCTGGCCTATGCCGATGACCAGCGGCTCGACGGTACGGTCTTCTACCGGGCGGCGCGGCGCAAGAGTGATCCCAAATATGGCCTGATCCAGGGGGGGATCGACACCGACCTGCGCCGGGCCTTGCCGCCGGTCCGGCATGAGCCGACCAGCCAGACCGGGATCAGGCATCTCGACGCGACATTGTCGATGGCCCGGCCCGACAGGCCCAATTCTGCATCGGGCAATTTCTTCATCACGGTAGGGCCGACGCCGAGGATGGACGCGCAGGGCAGTTCGATCGGCTATGCCGCCTTTGGCCATGTGGTGGCCGGCATGGACGCGGTGCGCCGCATCCTGGCGGTGCCGACCTGTTGCGGCACGGGGCCGATGCGCGGGCAGATGATCGTCAAGCCGATCACCATCCGGCATGTGCGACGGCTGGACGGACAGGCGCGGCCGACCGGCAAGGTGAAGCCCTGGCTGATTCCGCGCGCCAAGCCGCGCCCGAAGAAGTGAGGGATCAGGCGATCGCTGCCTGACCGCGCATCCAGTCGCGTCCGGCATTGCGCGGCGGCCGGGCGGCGAAGCGCTTCCAGGCCTGTTCGTGGAAGAAGAAGGCGACCGCATTGACCATCGGTTCGACCAGCGCGATGCCGCCGGCCAGCGCGACCGATCCGGTCATCAGATAGGCGACGGTGAAACCCACGGTCAGGTGGATCGACAAATAGGTGGCGGTCTTGATGAGATCGAGCGACATGGCGAAACCCCTTTGAAAGCTGTCGCTCGATAATTAAGAATTGTTCGCAATAATCGCCAATGGCTTTTCCCGCTGGCTCTGATCGTTCCGGGCGATCAATATGGCGCAGGGAGGATCTTCATGACGGGACGGATCAGGGTCGGCATCGGCGGATGGGTCTATGAACCCTGGCGCGGCAGTTTCTATCCCGCCGGCATGCGCCAGAAGGATGAACTGGCCTATGTCGGCGTGCAACTGACCGCGACGGAAATCAACGCGACCTATTATAGCAGACAGAAGCCGGCGACCTTTGCCGGCTGGGCGCAGGCCGTGCCCGACGGCTTCCAGTTTGCGGTCAAGGCGTCACGATTCTGCACCAATCGCCGCGTGCTGGCGGAGGCGGGCGAGTCGATCCAGAAATTCGTCCATCAGGGGATCGTCGAACTGGGCGACCGGCTGGGGCCGATCCTGTGGCAGTTCATGCCGACCAAGACATTCGATCCCGATGATTTCGGCGCCTTCCTGAAACTATTGCCGGCCAGCGTCGATGGCGTGGCGCTGCGCCATGCGCTGGAGGTGCGGCACGAGAGCTTCGATGACCCGGCCTTCCTGGCGCTGGCACGCGACGCGGGGGCGGCGGTGGTGCTGGCCGACCATGACGACTATCCGGCAATCACCGGCCATGATGTCGGTTTTTCCTACAGCCGACTGATGCGCAGCCGGGAGGACGAGGAGACCGGCTATGCCGCGACGGACATCGCCGGCTGGTCTGATCGCGCAAAGGTGCAGGCGGCGCAGGGCGACGCCTATCTCTTCTACATTGGCGGCGCCAAGGTCCGGAACCCGGCGGCGGCGCGCGCGACCATCATGGCTCTGGAGCAACAGCTGTGACATAATTGCGTTTGATGCAATTGGCATGTCAGGCTTTGCGATTGTTACAATGATGTGAAATCATCATATGGCGCTGCATCCCGATCCGGGATGTCGTTCCAATGATGGAGTCCAATATGCGTCAGGCCTTTCAGGCGACTGCGCTGGTGGTTGCGGTCAGCGTCCAGATGCTGACCTTCTACTCGGTGCTGTACGCTTAAGCGCAGATCGCGCTCATCCTTGTCCCGCCAATGCGGGGCATAAAAAGGCCGCCCAGGGCATATGCCGGGGCGGCGCTTTTGTATCCGGAAACTCTGCCTTCCGGTGGCGGCGAGGGATCAACCCTCGGCCAGCCAGCCGGCGAGCAGATAGGCCACGACGCCGATCGGGCCCAGGGCGCACAGGGTCAGCAGCACCAGGGCAACGCGGATCAGCGTGACATCCAGCCCGGTGCGGTTGGCGATGCCGGCGCACACGCCCATGATCTTCGCGTTGCGGCGGTCGAGGGTGAAGCTGTTGTTCATGGATCTGGCCTTCAATATTATTTGGGGTGGGAAAAGGGCGGTTGCCCGATCAGGCGATCGGGGCAACCGGAACCGCCGCGCCGACGAACAGGCTGGCGAAGATGACGGCGCCGACAAAGGCGAGGGCGACGCTCTGAAACTTGGCGATGGACATGATACTCACTCCCTAGATATTTCCTGGCCGGACCGTCCGGCCTTGATGCCAGACGATATTGCAGGCGGCGTGCCAGTTTCGATTTTTGGCGGAAATCGGTGCGTTTTCCTCAGTCGCCGATTTTTTCGCTATGCGAAAAAATCCGATGATTGGGAAAATTTGCCGTCAATCGGTGAAAGTTGCAGGTTGGCAATGAAAAGGCCGTTGCTTTTCGTTTATGGCACGCTGCGACCGGGCTTTGACGGGCCGATGGCGCATTGGCTTGCCGATCGCGCCGAGTGGATCGGGGCGGGCTGGACCGGCGGGAAACTCTATCAGGTGGCGGATTATCCCGGTTTCGTGCCGGGGGAGGCGGGGCGCGTGCGTGGCGACCTGTTCGCACTGTCCGAAGCGGAGGCGCTGCTGGCGCGGCTCGACGCCTATGAAGAATGCACGTCCGACGATCCGCTGCCCCATGAATATCGCCGCGAACGCTGCATCGTGGAAACGCCCGATGGGCCTGTCACGGCCTGGGTCTATCTGTACGCCCTGTCCGTTACCGGACATCGAGTGATCACCAGCGGCGATTATCTGGTGGCGCGCTGATCCGCTGGAATGGATGGCTCTGGCCTCTGGACGGGCAGCGCTATCTTGCGCCTGCCCGTCCCGGCTGACGATCAGAAATGATAGGCGAGGCCGACCAGGGTCTGGTGCCGGTCGAACTTGCCGCCGTCGCCAAGGTCACTATATCGATATTCGATACGCGCGGTGACCTTGTCGGCGACGAAACGCTCGACGCCCGCACCCACGCCCCAGCCGTCAAAACTGTCATGGCCCGACAGGGTGCCACTGGCATCGCTGAGCGCGATACGGGCGCGCATATTCTCGTAGCTGCCCCGGACATAGAGCAGGGTGTTGCCACCGACGACATAGCCGGCGCGCGCGCCGATATCGAAGCTGTAATTGGGATCGATCAGCGATCCGCCGACGCGGGATGCGTCATCGGCGGCGATGTCGAAACCGGCCTCCACGCCGACCACGATCTTGTCGGTAAGCTGATGATCATAACCGGCAAATCCGCCACCGAAGAAGGCGTCGCGCGATTCATGCAGCTCAAGACGGCCGACATCGCTGTTGGCGCTGCCGATGCTGTCGCGGTTCCAGCCGGCCTGAACGCCGACATAGGGGCCCTGGAAGCTTTCGGCATGGGCGGTGCCGCAGGCGAGGGCAAGGCCGATGGCTGCCGCTGTGCCGATCATGTTTCTCATCATGTCTATCCCTTTTCCCATTTGTTCGAGGTGGGCTCGAAATAGGGAAATGGGCGGACATGATAAGCCGGCGGCGGCGCACCAGACTGTCTCGCGTTGCGAGACAATCCGGTGGCTATGCGTCAGTGCATCGCCACGTCGCGGCTGAGATAGACCTCTGCCACGCGGCCGTCCTTCATCGCGCAGGTGAAGCGGCGGGTGGTGCCTTCGGTGGCGCGATAGCTGGCGCGGGTTTCGACCTCGCCATCGATATTATAGCCGTCGGCGGTCGCGCGCGGCTCGTCGATGTGGCGGATTTCGGCATAGCCGGCCTGGCCCTGCGCCTCGTCCCGCGCGGCCAGCGCGCAGGCGTCGGTCAGCTGGTCATTGCTCTGGTTGGTGGCAGCGACGTCCGAAAAATCATCCGCGCGGGCGGGCGATTCGGGGCTGTAGACATCCGCGTTGCCAGCATCCGCACCATAATCGGTGCCGCCGGTCGGGGGCGGGGCGTCATTGTCGGCATAGGGGCGGTTGTCGGTATCAGCGCCGCGTGCGTCCTTGCGGTCCTTGGAGACGGAATTGGCGACCACCACGGCGGCGCCGAGCAGCGCGGCAATGCCGACCGCGTCGCCAAAGCCGAAGCCATTACCGCGATCATGGCGGTGATGCCAGTAGCGATCGTCATAGCGGGGCCGGGCCTGTGCCGGGGCGACGCTGCCCAGCAGCAGCCCTGCGCCAACCAGCGCACCCGTCATCCACCGCGTCCTGTTCCCGATCATCTGCCTGTCTCCTGCGATGGAATGAGCCATAGCCGCGTCGGGCTGTCCAGAGGCTGAATGGGCTCAGTCCGGCTTGCGCTGGATGTCGAGCCCGGTGAAATGGGCGGCGAAGGCATAGCTGTCGGCATATTCCTCGATCAGCTTGTCGATCGGCTTGCCTGCGCCATGGCCGGCACGATTCTCCACCCGCAACAGATGCGGCTTGTCGCCGATCGACGCGGCCTGCAGCGCGGCGGCATATTTGAAGCTGTGCGCCGGCACGACCCGGTCGTCGGTATCCGCCGTGGTCACCAGGATCGCCGGATACTCCTTGCCACTCAAGATGTTGTGATAGGGCGAATAGCCATAGAGCAGGGGGAAGTCGCGTTCATTGTCGGGCGATCCATAATCGTCGACCCAATAGCGGCCGGCGGTGAAGCGATCGAAGCGCAGCATGTCCATGACGCCGACCGCGGGCAGGGCGGCGGCGAACAGGTCGGGCCGCTGGTTGACCACCGCGCCGACCAGCAGGCCGCCATTGGAGCGCCCCTCGATCGCCAGGCCATTCTTGGGGGTATAGCCCTGGGCCTTGAGATATTCGGCGGCGGCGATGAAATCGTCGAACACATTCTGCTTGTTGGCGCCACGCCCGGCGTCGTGCCAGGCCTTGCCGAACTCGCCGCCGCCGCGCAGATTGGCGATGGCATAGGCGCCGCCCTGTTCCAGCCAGGCCATGCGGGTCGCCGAATAGCCGGGCGTCAGCGCGATGTTGAAGCCGCCATAGCCATAAAGGATGGTCGGCACCGCCTGTGCATGGTCGGCCAGCACTTTCTTGCGCAGGATCGTCATCGGGATCAGCGTGCCATCCTTCGAGGGATAGCTGACCTGTTCGACGCCATAATCGGCGGGATTGAAGGGTAGGTCGGGCTGGGCGAAGAGCTGGGTCTGTTGGCTCGCCGTGTCGAAGCGATAGATGCTGGCCGGGGTCACGAAGCCGGAGAAGGAGAAGAAGGTTTCCGGGTCGCCATCGCGCCCGCCGAAACCGGCGGCGGTACCCATGCCCGGCAGCGGCACGTCGCCGACCTTGCGCCCGTCCAGTTCGACCAGTTCGGCGACGGTTTCCGATTGGGTCATGTAAGCGAGGATGAAGCGGTTGCCGACCAGCGATCCGCCGGCCAGCGTATCGGCGCGCTCGGCCACCAGCGGCTTTTCGCTGCGCCCCGGCCGCAGGGCATCGAGCGTCACCAGCCGCATATGGGCGGCCTTGCGGTCGGTGACGAAATAGAGGGTCGATCCCCGGCTGCCGATCAGGCGCCAGTCATTGGCGAGGCCCTTGACCAGCGTCCGCAGCTTGACGGGGCCACCGTCGAGCGCGGCGACATGCAGTTCGCGGCGCGGGTCCATGCCGGCAAAGCTGCTGACGATCAGCCAGCGGCCATCGCTCGTCACCTGGGCGGTGTGGCTGAGGCCGGGGCGATCGGGCGTCGCATAGATGAGCTGGTCCTGCGCTTGGGGCGTGCCGATGCGATGATAATAAAGCTGCTGGTCGCTGTTGGTCGACTGATAGGCTTCGCCGTCGACCGGCGCGGCATAGCGGGAGTAGAAGAAGCCCTCGCCCCGGCCGTCCCAGGCGGTCTGCGAGAATTTGACCCATTCGACCTTGTCGTCGAGGATCTTGCCGCTGTCGACGTCCAGCACGCGCAGCGTGCGCCAGTCGCTGCCGGCATCCTGCACGCCATAGGCGAGGAAGCGGCCGTCGGGCGAGGGCGTCCATTCGGCCAGCGCGCTCGCGCCGTCCCTGGCCCAGCGATTGGGGTCGAGCAGCAGCCTTTGTTCACCGGCCAGTCCTTCGCGGACGTAGAGCGGCGTCTGGTTCTGCAGTCCCTTGTTATAGCCGTAGAAATAGCGGGTGCCGGCCTTGCGCGGCACGGTGAAGCGGCCATGGGCGAAGAGCGCCTGCATCCGCGTCTTGAGCGCGTCGCGACCGGGCAGGTCGTCAATATAACGGCGGGTCAGGTCATTTTCGCGGCCGACCCAGTCGCGCACGGCGGGATCGGTGCGGACGTCATTTTCCAGCCAGCGATAGGGATCGGTCACCTTCACGCCGAAATGATCCTCGACCAGATCCTGGCGGCGGGTGAGCGGGTAATGGAGGCCGTTGTCCGGCGGCGTCGCGTCGATCGCGGCGGGGGTGGCATCGCCCGAGGCAGCGGCAGCCACAGCAGAGGCCGGCGCGACGGCGATCACTGCCAGCAGGGCCGGCAGCGGCCAGATCAGGCGGCGAAGCGCGCGCATCCTCTCGACCCTATATCCTTGAAAGAAAACAGGCCGCGGCTTCGGATGAAGCCGCGGCCTGTTCGACTATCGTCTATCCACCGTTACCGGTGGAACCGCGATCAGGCGGCTTCGAATTCGTCTTCGTCGACGGTGTTGACCGGACCGGAGTCCTGGCCCTTGGCATCGACGTCACGGTCGACCAGCTCGATGATCGCGATCGGCGCGGCGTCCGAAGCGCGGAAACCGGCCTTGATCACGCGGGTGTAGCCACCGTTGCGATCCTTGTAACGCTCGGCCAGGACTTCGAACAGCTTGGTCAGCTGCGCATCGTCCTTCAGGCGGGCGTCGGCCAGACGACGGTTGGACAGGCCACCCTTCTTGGCGAGGGTGATCAGCTTCTCGACGTAGGGACGCAGTTCCTTCGCCTTCGGCGTGGTGGTCAGGATCTGCTCATGCTTGATGAGCGAGGCAGCCAGGTTGCGAAGCAGGGCGGTACGATGACCGGTGCTGCGCTGAAGCTTACGATGACCAACTTTATGACGCATGTCTCATTCCTTCGTTCGTTAAGGGGCCGGATGAGGTACCCCAGACCAGGCAGCGATTAAGGGGCGCCGCCCATTGCCCCAGTTCCTCCCCGGAACGGGGAGGGGGACCGGCCATCGGCCGGTGGAGGGGCAGGTGCCGTCAAATGCAAGATTCGACCGGCATTCCGCCTGGAGGCCCGTGCCCCTCCACCACTCGCTTCGCGAGCGGTCCCCCTCCCCGAGCAAGCTCGGGGAGGATTAGCCCAGCAGCTCCTGTTCGAGCTTCTTGGCCATTTCCTCGATATTTTCCGGCGGCCAGCCGGGGATGTCCATGCCCAGGCGCAGACCCATGGACGACAGCACTTCCTTGATTTCGTTCAGCGACTTGCGGCCGAAATTCGGGGTGCGCAGCATCTCGGCTTCGGTCTTCTGGACCAGATCGCCGATATAGATGATGTTGTCGTTCTTGAGGCAATTGGCCGAGCGGACCGACAGTTCCAGTTCGTCCACCTTCTTGAGCAGATAGCGGTTGATCTGGTTGGTGTCGCTTTCGCCTTCCGACGCAGCGGCAGCGGCGTGGCCGGCAGCCGGGGCAGCGGCGGGCAGCGCGTCCTCGAAGTGGACGAACAGCTGGAGCTGGTCCTGCAGGATGCGGGCTGCATAGGCAATCGCATCTTCCGGCGTTACGGTACCGTCGGTTTCCAGCGTCAGCGACAGCTTGTCATAGTCCAGTTCCTGGCCGACGCGGGTGTTGTCCACCTTGTAGGCGACCTGGCGGACCGGCGAGTAGAGCGCGTCGACCGGGATCAGGCCGATCGGTGCGTCTGCCGGGCGGTTGGCGACGGCGGGGACATAGCCCTTGCCGATGTCAGCCGTCAGTTCCATGTTCAGCGTCGCGCCCTGATCGAGGTGACAGATCACCAGATCGGGGTTCATCACTTCGATGTCGCCGACGACGGCAATGTCGCCTGCCTTCACCACGGCCGGGCCGGTGGCGGACAGCTGCAGACGCTTGGGGCCTTCGCCTTCCATCTTCAGCGCGACCTGCTTGATGTTCAGGACGATGTCGGTGACGTCCTCACGCACGCCGGCGAGCGACGAGAATTCGTGCAGGACATTCTCGATCTTGATCGAGGTGACCGCCGCGCCCTGGAGCGAGGAGAGAAGAACCCGGCGCAGCGCGTTGCCGAGCGTCAGGCCGAAACCGCGCTCAAGCGGTTCGGCAACGAAGGTCGCCTTGCGCTTGCCGTCGCCGGTCGGCTTGATCTCGAGGGCGTTGGGCTTCTTCAATTCCTGCCAGTTCTTCATGTTGACAGTCATGTACTTCCCCTGGGGATGTGGCCGTAACGGGTAGATCCTGGACCCATCAGGACGTTCCGGCCGATGCAAACGGGTAAGCGGGCGACGCGTCCGCCGCCCGCCTTCAAGCCTCTAGCGAAGCTTAATTAGACGCGGCGGCGCTTCGACGGACGCACACCATTGTGCGGGATCGGCGTGACGTCGCGGATCGAGGTGATGTGGAAGCCGACGGCCTGCAGTGCGCGCAGAGCCGATTCACGGCCCGAACCGGGGCCCTTGACTTCGACTTCGAGGGTGCGGACGCCGTGCTCGGCGGCCTTGCGGCCGGCGTCTTCGGCGCACACCTGAGCGGCGTACGGGGTCGACTTGCGGCTGCCCTTGAAGCCCATCATGCCGGCCGAGGACCACGAGATCGCGTTGCCCTGGGCGTCGGTGATGGTCACCATGGTGTTGTTGAAGCTGGCGTTGACGTGCGCGACGCCGGCCGAGATGTTCTTGCGTTCGCGGCGCTTAATGCGCTGGGGTTCGCGTGCCATTTTGCTCTAATCCTACAAAAATCGTTCAAAAGCAGAAGTCACCGGAGGGTCGGTCCAGAGGACATGACCCTCGACGATTACTTCTTCTTGCCGGCGATCGGCTTCGCCTTGCCCTTGCGGGTGCGCGCATTAGTGTGCGTGCGCTGACCGCGGACCGGCAGGCCCTTGCGATGGCGCAGGCCGCGATAGCAGGCCAGATCCATCAGGCGCTTGATGTTCATCGCGGTTTCGCGACGCAGATCGCCTTCGACGGTCAGGTCGGCGTCGATGGCTTCGCGGATCTGCAGGACTTCGGCGTCCGACAGGTCCTGAACGCGGCGCGCATGGTCGATGCCCAGCTTGTCGGCGAGGTCGACGGCGGTCTTGCGACCGATGCCGTGGATGTAGGTGAGCGCGATGATTACGCGCTTGTTGGTCGGGATGTTAACACCCGCAATACGTGCCATGGTACTTAAATCTCCTGCTCCACGGGGCAGTTGGCGCCGCCCCATCTCAAAGCGTTCGGGCCTCTTTCCTGGCAAGGAAAAACAGGCCATGATGTTGCTTCCCGAGACGCAAAAAAGACGGCCAGTGCAGGAAGCACTGCCGCTGTTACGCGTGTAGGGAACGGCGGCCTTTATCGATTCGCCCCAAAACTGTCAATATCCGGCGCTTGTTTGAGGCTCTCCGTGCGATGAACGGAGGGTGGTCCATCCATGCGGCTGGCGGCGGTCGTGGTCGGCCATCCGCCTCTGCCGTCGCCTTGCCCCTTTTCGGGTTGAGCGCTCCGGCCGGCTCGGGCATGGAAGCGCGATGCGTCTGACCCGATTTCTTGTGTCCGCCCCGGCCCTTGCAGCGCCGCTGACCCTGTTGGTGGCCGGCTGCGTCGCGCCGCCCTCCGCGCCGCCTTCGGCTGCGGCGTCGCGTCCGGCGCCCGCATCCCGGCCGGCGCCTTTGCCGCCGGCGCAGCCCGCACCGCCTGCGGCAGTCGAGTGGCAATATCGCCCCGCGACGCCGGGCAACTGGACCTATCGCGCCGATCCGGCCGGGCCGGTCGCGCTGTTTGGCGAGTCGGCTTCTGCCCCGCGCCTGACGTTGCGCTGCGACCGGGCGACGCGGCGGATCAGCCTGAGCCGGGCCGGCGGCGGGCAGGGGGCGATCACGGTGCGGACAAGCTATGGCGCGAGCAGCTGGCCGGCGGTGATGGCGGGGACGCAGGTGCCGCAACTGACTGCCGTGCGCGGCGCGAGCGACGCGGTGCTGGACCAGCTCGCCTATAGCCGGGGCCGTTTCGCGGTCGAGGTGCAGGGGCAGGAGACGCTGATCGTGCCGGCCTGGGCCGAAATATCGCGCGTGATCGAGGAATGTCGGGGCTGAAAATCGGCCGGCCCAGGCTTTTCGGGCCGACGGTCGAGTATGATTCCAAAAAAGAATATTACAAGTCTTGATCCTGCAATCCGTCTGATTCACAGTCCGTCTCGTGGCCGATCGAGGGGTAGCTCAAAGCCGGTCACGCGGGCTTAATTAGCGAAAGGAGGTGATCCGATGTCTCATGGTTCAGCAATGGGGTCGGTCAAGTCCATTCGGGAAACGCGCCGCTGACGACGCCGGAGCGTCGGTACAAACCCTTCATGGTGTAGAGACCAAGAGCGCCGACATACAGGCCGTCTCCGCCAGGGGCTTTAGCGCGAACTAGTCTTCCTTCTGGGCGGTTTCCGGCCGCTGACCATGCACATGATGGGCCGTCGGGCATTGCGTCCCGGCGGCCCCTCTCATGTCTGGGGTGTGGCGCCTTTTTTTGAGACATCGCGAAAGGGCGATGTCTCGGTACGGTGCCGGCCCGCTCCCCCGCCCAACCGCCCGATCCAGTGTCATCCTGTCGGGCGGTTGGGCGGGGGAGCGGGCTGGAACCGGCTTTCTCAAACAGGATTCTTACCGCCGGCGGGTTGCGAACCAGATGACGTGGCGGGGGCCCTTGCCATTGTCGCGCGCCTTGACCGCGACTTCCTCGACCGAGAAGCCCGCATTCTGCAACCGCCGGGTGAAGGCGGCGTCCGATCCCGCCGACCAGATCGCCAATATGCCGCCAGGCTTGAGCGCGCGCATCGCGCTGGAGAGGCCCGCATTGGTATAGAGCCGGTCATTGGCGTCGGCGGTCAGGCCGTCCGGGCCATTGTCGACGTCGAGCAGGATCGCGTCATAGCTGCCATGGCCGGCGGCGATCACATGGGCGACATCGTCCATCACCAGCCGCACGCGCGGGTCGTCCAGGCAGCCGGCGGCCAGGTCGACCATCGGGCCGCGCGCCCATTCGATGATTTCCGGCACCAGTTCGGCGAGCGTGATCTGTGCCTTGGCGTCCATTTCCGCGAGCGCGGCGCGCAGCGTGAAGCCCATGCCATAGCCGCCGATCAGCATATGGAGGCCGGCGCGCTTGCCCAGCCGCTCCAGCGTCATCAGCGCCAGCGCCTTTTCCGACCCGCTCATCCGGCTGCTCATCAGCTCGTTGCGGTCGAGCACGATCATGAAGTCGCCGCCGCGGCGATAGAGGCGCAGTTCCTGTCCGCCCGGAACGGCGGCGGTGCCCAGCAATTCGCGCGGTGTCATGGCAATGGTCCTCAAACAGGGCGGGGAAAGCGGCCGCATGACAGGTCGCGCGCCGCTGCGCAATGGCGGCCCGATGGACGGTTCGCCGCCTATGGGCTGGCCAGCGGCGGCGCAGGGGTCTATCGGCACCCCCATCATGCGTTATTTTCTCGATACCGAATTCAACGGCTTTGGCGGCGCGCTGATCAGCGTGGCGCTGGTGCCCGAACATGGCGACGATGATTTCTATGCGTCGCTGCCGCTGCCCGATGTGATCGAACCCTGGGTCGAGCGCCATGTCATCCCCTATCTGCGCCATGTGCCGCCGGGGCTGGACCATGAACTCAGCCGGATCGAGGCGGCCGACCATATCGCCGCCTATCTGGATGGCGATTCCGATCCGGTGATCATCGCCGACTGGCCCGAGGATCTGGCCCATTTCTGCGCGCTGCTGACCACCGGGCCGGGGCAGATGGCGGCGGTCGACTATGGGCTGCGGCTGGAACTGATCAATGCGGCGGGCTTCAGCGCGGCGGCGAACAGCCGGGTGCCGCACAATGCCCTGCATGATGCGCGGGCACTGCGCGACTTCTACGTCAATAATTGAGTGGGGCAGGGCGCGCTGGCGCCCCGCCCGTTCCTGTCAGCGCTCCGTGCCCCTCGCCTTGCCCCAGGCATGGGCGGCGGTATAGCCGAGATAGGCGGTGCCGAAGAGCGCGTAGAGTGGCTCGGGCAGGGCGTCGAGATAGGCGCGCATGCCCGCGATGATCGCACCCGCCACCTCCGGCTGCCAGCCAGAGATCAGCCCCATCGGGATCGACCACAGCAGCAGCGCATAGATGACGTAGAGAAAGGCCGGCCGCGACCGCTGGGTCCACAGGTCGGTCGGCTCGGTGGGGAGAGGAATATCGTCGGTCCTTATCATGATCGCGTCTCCCTTCAACCGATGCGGTTGGCGAGCCAGCCATAGAGAAAGGCTTCGTTGGCCGGGCGGCTTTCGGCCAGCGCCAGATAGCGTTCGCCCTGTAACGCCTCGATCGCCTTGATCAGCACGGCGTCGCCAGCCGCGCCGCGCAGGGTGCGGAAGGCGCGCAGCGCGCCGAGCGTGCGGGCGCCGATCGCGCCATCGGCCTTCAGGTCGGGATAGTCGCGCTGGTTGCGGTTGAGGGCGTTGAGCGCCCGCTGGAGAAAGGTGCTGGCGACCCCCGGCCCCATGTTGACGGCGGTGTCGAACAGTTCGGCGGCGAGCGCCATGCTCTGCTGCGCGACCGCGGCATAGCCCGGCTGATCCCAGTAAAGCTGGCGATAGATGGTGCGCGCGGTCGCGGCCGGCAGGCGCCGCATGTCGCCGGCAAAGCCGTTCGCCCGCGCGACGCCCAGCGTGATGCCCATATTGGTCGGCCCGCCGCGATCGGCGGGATGGTCGACATAGCCACCCTCCCGCGCGATCAGCTCGTCCAGCAATGTGTCGATGTCCATGATTGGCCCTTCCATGGTTCGTGGATGGCGAATCATTTATCCCATATGGTTATCTGTAGGACAGGGGGCAATGGCATGGGCGCGTCTGTCGAAGTTCACAGTGTAAACGGGCTTCTGGGGTCGTTCGCGCTTGAAACGCGTCGGCAACGCCTCTGCTGCGCGTCGGTCATGCACTGGAACGCGTCCCGTCCAACAGGGGCTGGGCCATCGTGCCGCGTCAACGCCGCGCGCGGCCCGCGCCCCTGACGCGACACCCACGCGCCTTGCTTGCACGCGGCACGCGCCGGTCGATTGGCGCGGGCGCATTCGGTCGCATCACCAAGTGTAGAGCAGGGAGAGGGGGCGTAGGAAAGGGGATGTCGGGGCGGGGCCAGCATGGCGCTGCTCGGATAGCGCTCGGTCCGCTTCCGGGCGGAAAGCTGCCTGGCGCGAAGCGAGCAGGAGCGCTCATTCCTTCTCCCGTTGGCGGGAGAAGGATACGAAGCCTTGCCGGCAAAGCCGGTTAGGCGAAGTTGGATGAGGGCGGCTTGTTTCGGAAGACCCTCACCCTCCCGCGCCTTCGGCGCGGGCCCCTCCCTCTCCCGTGAACGGGAGAGGGTAGGCTGACAGTCCGCCCCCCACCCCAACATGACCAAAATTTCATGATCGCGCGGATTGATCCGGCGCGGCGCCGGGTCTAGCTGCGCCCCTGTTCCAACCGGAATATTCCGCCCATCCTTTCGAGGAAATCATGTCCGACAACGACCATAGTCGAAAGACCGCGCGTTCGGGCATGGGGGCGAACTGACAGGTTTGGATCACCCGCCCGCCCCGAAGGCGCGGTCGCACGAGGTGATCCATGAATGCAGCCATCCGTTTTCTCGTCGGCTCCCTGCGCCGCGGGCCACAGGCCCCTGATCTCAACCGCCTGTTCGATGACGGCCAGACCTATGGCGAGCGACTGGCCGACCGCGTCGCGGCGATCGGCGGTTCCTGGCGCTTCATCATCGGCTTCAGCCTGTTCCTGGTCGCCTGGGCGCTGCTGAACACGCTGGTGCTGGCGCGCCATGCCTTCGATCCCTTTCCCTTCATCTTTTTGAACCTGATGCTGTCGATGCTGGCCGCGCTGCAGGCGCCGATCATCATGATGAGCCAGAATCGCCAGGCGGCGAAGGACCGGCTGGAGGCGCGGCTCGACTATGAGACCAACCTGCGATCGGAGGCGCAGATTGCCAGCCTGCACGACAAGATCGATCTGCTGCTGGCGATGGCGGGGGAGAGGGAGGAGGCAGCAGGGGCGGCGGGCTAAGTGTCCGGTATCGTGCCCTTCAACGCCGCATCAAGCGGATAGGCCAGCGTCGGCAAGCCGGTCGTGATTGCGGCAAGCGCGCGCACGCCCGAAGCGGCTGGGAATGTTCGGTGCTGGAGTTGGTAGCCAAGCGGCGATCGCACCGCTCGGCTACTAAGGCACCGCTGCGCCGTCAGGCGACCTTGCGAAACTCGCCGGTCGCCATCTCAAAGGCGTCAGTCGTTTCTTCGCCCTGCATCAGCAGCGCAATGAGGTCTTCGCGGCGCTCAACGATGCGGGCATCATAGGCGGATCGGTTCTGCTGGTAATATTCGGACATGAGTTTGATGGCTTCCTGGCGGTCGCGTTTGGGCTTTTTCGCGATCGCCTGTTTTTGCCGTTGTACTTCAAGGCTAAATTCATCGGTAACGCCAGACCAGTCGAAGTTCGCGACCCGTTCACGTTCCAAGGTGACGTTTCCGTCATATCCGGTGCCGGGCGCCCCGGTCGCTCCGCTGACTATCAGGCAACCCAGATCGGGATAATTCTTTGAACGGGTGAAGACGCGGATGACGTCCAATCGGCGCCCCACGTTCAACGGCACAGCGCGGGCCAAAGTCTCATTTTCGGGATGCAGAGCCTGAACCTCAGTCAGGAAAGCCTTATATGAACGTGTTTCGTTGCGTCGCACAAGCTCGACAAGCGAGGGATAGAAAAGCGTCGCCAGTTCTAGGTCAACCGTTGTGAAATTCATATCGCCTCCCTTGTTGATCCCGACCCTATATCTGGGCGAAGGGTAAGGAAGGCTGAATCTGCTAGCGCACCATAACGATCCATCCGACTGCCATGTCGATGTCGACCACGCCTCGAAATGCTAGCCAAAATATCTGCTCGGCTCGCTTCACGCGAAGATCGGGGACATAGATATCCCGCCAATTGCGGCGGGCTCGCTCATCCGCAACCTATGGGCGAAAGCGCCAAGTTCTGTGGCGCCATTCGATTGCGCGCTCCGCAGGAAGGACGAGCCGTTCTCCAGTTAAGGTTTCGATCCTGACTTTGATTCTCGGACGCTTGAACAGCAGGGTAGGGATGGCGCTGATCCGCCAACTCTTCTCAGCCACCTCCTGGGCGCGTTCTTCATCCAACGCGAAAACTCTCATTTTCCCAGCCTCGATCTCGGCAGGGAAAGGCAAATCCGACGGATCGTCATATCGGAGTGCGATGCCGGCTCGGTGCAAAAAGAAGAAGTCGCTGCGCAGGTCGATGGCGGTGACAAGGACATTGCGGCTGGAGATATTTTGAAGCGCCAGGAAGGGGTATTGGATCACGCCTTCTTCGTCGAAGCGAGTTTCCCAATCTATGTAGCCGTGAAGTCGAGCCTGATCGCGAGCCTTCAACGTGCGTCCTGCTGACCACGCACCGATGAACGGTGAGGCAAATGCTGCGACGATGGATACCACGTCCTTCCACGTCGCCAAAGCAGTCCAATCAGTGGGCATATAGCTTCCCTCCCGATCGCGCACAGAATGATCGAATCACATCGCGATGCTTGCTATGTGATTGCTGAAACGAAAACGCCGTTCCTTGCACTTGGCAAGAAACGGCGGTTTTCCTTGGTCGGGACGAGAGGATTCGAACCTCCGACCCCCACACCCCCAGTGTGATGCGCTACCAGGCTGCGCTACGTCCCGACCGGAGGGCGCCCAATAGAGGGATGAATTGGAAGTTGCAAGGGATTCGATGCAGGCTTTTTGCGGGGCGTGCAAATCACCGGCTTTCCCGTCCGTTGCCCGATGCTTTCAAAGCCCGCCATTCCGGGCGCGAAAAGCCAAGCATGTTGCCTTGCCCCGGCCATCTGTGTTAGCCGCCCGCGCTTGATCCCATGCCCGCGCCCTGCGGGTTGGGGAGACCGAAAAACAAGGCGAAAGTCCCACCATGTTCATTACTCCAGCCTTTGCCCAGACCGCGGGCGGGCAAGCCTCCGGCGCCGGTATCCTGGTGCAGATGGCACCGCTGGTCCTCATCTTCGTCGTCTTCTACTTCCTGCTGATCCGTCCGCAGCAGAAGAAGATGAAGGAGCATAAGGGCAAGATCGACGCCGTGAAGAAGGGCGATCAGGTCGTGACCGGCGGTGGCCTGGTCGGCAAGGTCGCGCGCGTCGACGACATCTATGTCGAAATCGAGCTGGCGCCGAACATGAAGGTCAAGGCGGTCAAGTCGACCCTGGCCGACGTGATCGACCCGACCACCGCCAAGCCCGCGAACGACTGATCCAACCATGCTGAACTTCTCGCGCTGGGCCATCGCCGGCATCCTGTTGCCGCTGATCATCGGCATCTTCTGCGCCGTCCCGAGCTTCCTGCCCGATTCGACGGTGGCGAAGCTGCCCCCCTTCATGCAGACGCGGGTCAATCTGGGCCTCGACCTTGCCGGCGGCAGCCATCTGCTGCTGGAAGCGTCGACCCAGGATGTGGCCAAGCAGCGGCTCGCCAATATGGAGGAGCAGGTCCGCACGGAACTGCGCCGGGGCGAGACGAAGATCGCGATCGGCGATATCTCCAGCCGTGACGGGAAGCTCAGCTTCATGGTCCGCAACCCCAGCGAAGTGGATGCCGCCGTCGAGCGCATTCGCCCGCTGACCCAGGGTGCGGGCCTGACCGGCCAGCGCGACTTCAATGTCGAGGTGGTCAACAGCTCCACCATCGTCATCACGCCGACCCCGGCGGGAATCGACAATGCGGTCAAGAGCGCGATGCAGGTCGCGACCGAAGTCATCCGCAAGCGCATCGACGAAATGGGCACGCGCGAGCCGACCATCCAGCAGCAGGGCGCCAACCGCATCGTCGTGCAGGTGCCGGGCCTGCAGGATCCCAAGGCGCTGAAGGCGCTGCTGGGCCAGACCGCGAAGCTGGAATTCAAGCTGGTCGACATGAGTGCCAATCCGAGCGAGGTGGCCCAGGGCCGCGCGCCGGTGGGTAGCGAAGTCCTGCCCTATCCGACCAATCCGGCCGGGCCGCCGATGATCGCCGTCCACCGCCAGGTGATGGTGTCGGGCGAGGAGCTGACCGACGCGCAGCAGACCTATGACCAGCAGACCAACGAACCCAATGTCACCATCCGCTTCAACGGATCGGGCGGCAACAAGTTCGCCAAGGTGACGTCGCAGAATGTCAACCGCCCCTTCGCCATCATCCTGGATGGCAAGGTGCTGTCGGCGCCGAACATCAATGAGCCGATCCTGGGCGGGTCGGCGACGATTTCGGGCAGCTTCACCGTCGAGGGTGCCAACCAGCTGGCGATCGCGCTGCGGTCGGGCAAGCTGCCGGTCAACTTCGTCGTGGTCGAGGAACGCACCGTCGGTCCGGGCCTGGGCGCCGATTCGATCCGCGCCGGCCTGGTCGCGTCGATCGTCGCGGTCGTCGCGGTCGCTGCCTTCATGTTCGTGAGCTATGGCCGGTTCGGCATGTATGCGAACCTGGCCGTGGCCATCAACGTGCTGGTGATCCTGGGCGTGATGGGCATATTGGGCGCGACGCTGACCTTGCCGGGCATTGCCGGCTTCGTGCTGACGATCGGCACCGCGGTCGACGCCAACGTGCTGATCTATGAGCGTATCCGTGAAGAGCGGCGACGCGGGCGCGGGGTCGTGCAGGCGATCGAGTTTGGCTATAAGGAAGCCAGCCGCACCATCTTCGAAGCGAACGTGACCCACGCGATCGCCGGTGGCATCATGCTCGCGCTGGGCTCCGGCCCGGTCAAGGGTTTCGCCATCGTGCTGTTGATCGGTATCGCGACCAGCGTGTTCACCGCCGTGACCTTCACGCGCGTTCTCGTCTCGGGCTGGGTGCGTCGCACCCGTCCCACGGACATCCACATTTAAGAGGGGCGGGAGGAACAACCCATGAAACTTCTCAAGCTCGTCCCCGACAACACCAATATCGGCTTCGTCAAGCTGCGCCACTGGGCCTTTGGCCTGACGCTGCTGCTGACCGTGCTGGCGGTCGGCGCGACCTTCTACAAGGGCCTGAACCTGGGCGTCGACTTTGTCGGCGGCCTGATGATCGAGGCGAAGTTCCCGCAGGCGGTCGAGACCGACAAGGTCCGCGACACGATCGCGGGGCTGCGCGTGGGCGAAAGCTCGCTGCAGCAGTTCGGCGATCCCAAGACGGTGCAGATCCGCCTGCCGCTGCCCGAACAGGGCGGCGCCGGCGCCGCCAATGCCGTGGTCGAAAAGACCCGCAAGGCGATGGAGGCGCAGTTCCCCGGCGTCACCTTCTCGCGCTATGACACGGTGTCGGGCAAGGTGTCGGGCGAACTGATCCAGAATGGCGTGCTGGCGGTCGTGCTAGCGATCATCGGCATCGCGATCTTCTCCTGGTTCCGCTACGAATGGCAGTTCGGCGTGTCGACCTTCGTCGCGATCGTCCACGACGTGCTGATGACGCTGGGCTTCTTCGCGATCACCCAGCTGGAGTTCGACCTCAACATCATCGCCGCCGTGCTGACCATCGTGGGCTATTCGATCAACGACAAGATGGTGATCGACGACCGCATCCGCGAAAATATGCGCAAATACCGCAAGATGGACATGAAGTCGCTGATCGACCTGTCGGTCAACGAGACGCTGCCGCGCACGGTCATGACCTCGGTCACCATCCTGCTGGCGCTGGGCGCGCTGCTGCTGCTGGGCGGCCATGTGCTGCGCGGCTTCACCGCGGCCATGATGCTGGGCATCATCGTCGGCACCTATTCGTCGGTCTATGTCTCCTCCTCGCTGCTGATCACGCTGGGCCTGAGCCCGCAGACGTCCGAGAAGAAGGCGAAGAAGGGCGGCATCGCCGCCCAGGCGGAGCGCATGGGCCCGCGTGACGGAGCCCAGCCCTGAGCGACCGTCAAACCGGAATCGAACTGCGCCGCGACGATAGCGGCCAGGGTCCGATCGTCACCGGCTTTCAGGGCCGGGGCTTCCGGGTGAAGGACGATGTCTTCCCGGACGGGCTGTTGCTCAGCCCCGTCCGGGCACTGGCCTGGATGCAGGCGCCGGCGGTGTCGGCGATGAGCGTTGCGGCGCTGGGCGATTTGTTCGACCATCTGGAACTGAAGCCCGAATTCCTGCTGCTGGGCACGGGCAGCGGGTTGCAACAGCCGCCCCGCGCCTTCGTGCGGGAACTGGAAGCGCGCGGCATCGGCGTCGAGGCGATGGACAGCCGCGCCGCCGCCCGTGCCTGGGGCGTGCTGCGCGCCGAGGAACGCTGGATCGTGGCCGCGCTGCTGCCGCTCTGATCAGTCGGGCTGGAGTCGGGGATAACGGGTCAGCCACCGCTTGGTGCGGACCCGCGCATCGAAGATCGCCCGCCTCGCGCCGAGAAAGGCCGGGCCGGGCACCAGCCGCAAGCCGAACAGATCATCAAGGCCGAAGGGGGCGTTGACCTCCAGCCGGTCGTCGGGCGTCAGGCGGACGCCGATGGCGGTCGCCGTCTCGGTCCAGTGGCGCATCGCATCGGCGGCATCGGCATAGGGGGCGTCCCGATTGCGCAGGTGCATCCGCGCCTGATTCTTGACCGACCAGTCGACGTCCGGGCGCAGCGCGGCCAGTTGCCCCTCGATCTGCCGGTCGAGCGCGGGGTCGGTTCGGCTGGGATCGAACCAGATGATGTCGATATCGCCGACGGGTATCGACGGGGCGTGGCCGTGGAGATGGTCCCAGACCGCATCGCGCACGAAGCCGGCGGCGACCCAGCCATCGGGCAGGTCGAGCGCGCGGAGCCGATGCAGGATCGCCATGCGCCAGGGATCGGCGTTCAGCAGGTCGCGCAACCGGGCTTCCATGCGGATTACGACTTCATCGACCAGGCGGTCAGCTCCTCCAGGTCGAGGTCACGCTCCAGTTCCTGCAGCACATGTTCGTCGATGTCGCCGGCGCGGTGCAGGCGCAGCAGTTCGGCGCGGCCGGCGGCGATCGCTTCCAGCACCAGATCGAAATGGGCATGAAGCCGGTCGGCGAACTGCTCTTCCTGTCCGGCATAGTTTTTCGAAAGGACCGCGCGCCGCTGATAGCGTTCGAGCAGTTGCGGGTGGATGAGTTCGCCGGCTGCATCATAGGCGAGCTGTTCGACGCGCACCGCCTGGACCCTGGCGATGACGGCTTCGGCATCGCTCATGCTGAGGCGGGGGCGATCATGAATCGGGTCGGAGAGGCCCGCCCAGCGGATCAGCAGGCCGAGCGTCGTGCCCTGGATCAGGACGGTGCCGAGGATCACGCCAAAGGCGGCGACCAGCAGGAAGTCGCGCCCCGGAAAGCCCTCCGGTACGGAGAGTGCGACCGCCAGTGTCACCACACCGCGCATCCCCGCCCAGCCGAGCACGGTGGCGCCGCGCGGGCCGACCGGGCTGTAACGGCGCAGGCCCATTGCGCGCAGCAGCAGGATGATGGCGTCCGAGCCGAACACCCAGACGAAGCGGGCGGCGGTGAGGGCGAGCAGGATGAGCAGCACGGGCACCGCCATATTGTCGAGCACGACGGCAAAGCCGCCGACCCGGTCGACCACCCCGCGCAGCGACGAGCCGATCAGCATGAACACGGTCGCTTCCATGAGGAAGATCATCACCGCCCAGAAGGCGGTGCCGCGCATCCGCACCGAGGCGGACCAGACGATATGCTGATACCAGCCGCAGATGAGGCCGGCGGCCACCGTGGCCATGACGCCGGAGACATGGAAGGCTTCGCCCAGCAGATAGGCCGACCAGGGAACCAGCATGGAGGAGGCGATCATCAGATAATCGTCGCCCAGCCGCCGGACCAGCAGCACCCAGATGGCGCCGATCGCGCCGCCGACGATCAGGCCGCCGACGGCGAGCAGGATGAAGCTTTCGAGGCCCGCGACCGCGCTGAAGCTGCCGGTGGCGACGGCGGCGATGGCGAAGCGGAAGAGGACTAGGCCGCTGGCGTCGTTGAACAGGCTTTCGCCCTCCAGCAGGACCGACAGGCGGCGGGGGAGATGGACGCGTTGCAGCACGGCGCGGGCGGCAATGGCGTCGGGCGGCGAGACGATCGCGCCCAGCGCGGCGCAGGCGGCCCAGGGCAGGGACGGCATCAGGGCATGGGCGACCGCGGCGACCACGAGCGTGGTGAAGATCACCGCGCCGATCGCCAGTGACATGATGCCGATCAGGTGGCGGCGCAGATGGCCCAGCGCAATGAACCAGGCGCCGTCCATCAACAGCGGCGGCAGGAAGATGACCAGGACCAGTTCGGGGTCAAGCGAGATGACCGGCAGGCCGGGCACGAAGGCGAGCAAGGTGCCGCCGGTCAGCAAGGCGACCGCCGGCGGCAGGCCCAGCCGATGCGCGGCATAATGAAGCGCGATGATCGCCAGCAGCATGGCCACCAGCAGTTCGAACAATTCCACCGGATGCATCGGCCTGGCCCCTGTCTGTCGATCGCCCTACCCTAATAGGGGCGCCGATCCTGTCCAGCGGTCCGCCCGATCATCGCACCGGACAGGCGGCGAGGGCGGTGGCGATGGCATCATAAAAGGGTTTGGGCCGCAGCGCATCGTCAAAGGGGTTGCCGCGCATGGGCAGGCCATCCGGGCGGCGGCTCTTGGTCGGATAGCTGTCGCGATTGAGATTGGAATAGCGATCGCTGAGGCCCCAGCAGATGATCTGGGAAACATTGCGATGGCTGAGCGTGATGTCGAGATAGCCCTTCACAAAGGCGGCGATTTCGGCATCGCGTCTGGCCGGCTCCTGGTCGCTCAGATGGCGGTCGGCGCAATCCAGTTCGGTGATCAGCACCGTCATGCCCATGGCGTCCAGTTCGGCAAGGAAGCGATTCCAGGCCCGTTCGTCGCGGCCGCGGCCGAGCGTGTTGCCCAGATGGCTCTGGATGCCGATGGCATCGACCGGCACGCCGCGCTTGAGCGCCTGTTCCAGCACGCGCAGCACGGCGTCGCGATGATCGGGATTCTGCTCCCAGCTCATATTGCCATTATAGACGCGCTGCGCATGGGGGGCATATTGCGCCATCAACTGAAAGGCGAGGTCGAAGAAGCCCAGGCCAAGGATGCGGGTGTAGATCGAGTTCTTCAATTGTCCGCTCTGGACGACGAACGCCTCGTTCACGCAGTCCCATGATTCGATCTGGGGGAAGGTGGTCGCAAGATAGCGGGCATGATCGTTCATCAGGGCGATGAGCGGCGCGCCTCCCTTCTGCGCCAGCGCTGCCTCATTGGCGATCAGCCAGCCGGGCACCCGATCATCCTGGTTCCAGACGAACGTATGGCCCCGCGGCGACATGCGATGGCGGCTGGCGAAGCGCAGGACGCGTAGCGCCTTCGCCGGGTTGCGCTGACCCTCCTTGGCTTCGAGATATTTCCATTTGAAATTATTCTCGGCGGTCAGCACCGAACATTCCCGGACGATCAACTGGGCAAAGGCCGGATCGTCCAGATGGGTGGGCGATACGGCGGTGCCAAAGCGCAGGCCCCGGCTGCGGGCGATGGCGTCGAGTCCGGAAGGCGGCGCGACGGCCAGGCCGGGCGCGCAGGACAGGGCCGGGATGGCGCCCGCCGTCAGCGACAGCATGTGCCGGCGGGACAGGGGCGGGCCATGGTCTTTCATGCTGCATTTGTCCGAGCGGAGAGGCGCAGAGGCAATCGGTAATTGGCCCGAGGGGGCTGCCCGCAAAAAAAAAAGGCCGCCCCATGCGGGACGGCCCAATGCTTCTGTTGCCGGGGAGCTGCTGTCAGAAGCGGAATTTGAGTGCGGCGCGATAGCTCTGATAGCTGAGGTTGCCGCGCCAGGCGGTGGTGTCGGCCGACAGGCTGATGTCGACATTGCCCGTGCTGAGGGTCAGGCCGCCGCCCACTTCGCCCCAATTCTTGTCCGAGCCACCCAGCGCGAAGGGCGCGAGCGATCCGGTGCCGCCGACGAAATTGGCCAGGAAATAGGCCGGCTGGTCGCGGAACTCATGGACATAATTGGCGGTCAGATAGGGCTTGAACCCGCCGACATCGATCTTCGCCGTGGCCCCCAGGCGCCCCTGCGCGCTCTGGATCGCATGGCGATGGATCACCAGCGCGGTGTCGCCGCCATATTCAGCGAGGTTGCCGCCGCTGATATAGGCGCCACGCAGCGAGGCGCGCGGCGTGATGGTGAAGGCGTTGCCACCCAGCGGCGCGCCGATGCCGATCTCACCCGACAGGGCCAGCTGCTGATCGCTGCCGCGCAGGGTGTAGGGGGTGGTGCCCACCGCAAAGGCGCGCTTGGTCTTGCTGGTGAGGGTGCCGGCGCTGCCGACGCCATCCAGAACCACGCCGCCCAGATCCCAATTGCCATAGACGGTGGCCTGGTAAAGGCGGGCACGGGCGGTGTCGCCGATGCCGGTATTGCCCTTGAGCTCGCTGAAGGAGGCGGCCAGGCCGATCACGGCATCGTCGCCGATCATCTTTTCGATGCCGGCCGCACCATACCAGCCGTCGAACTTGTCGCGGCCGGTGGTGATGGCGCCCCGCATCGGATCGCTCTTGCCGTCGATATAGCCGCCGGCGATGAAGGCGCTGACGTCTTCAGGCAGGGCATTTTCCTGGGTGACGGTTTCGTTGCCGCCGCCCTGATCCATGCCCAGGTTCAGATTGTTCATGCTGAGCGCGGCGAGCTGGAGCGGCTGCCCGGTCATGGTCAGCGTGCCGCCCATGCTGCCGCCGCTGACGCGTGCCAGGCGATCGCGATAGAAGCGGGCCATATTGTCGTTCAGCACTTCGGACATGGAGGTGCGGAGCGCTTCGGTGCGCGGTGCCATGGCTTCGAGCGACGCCTGGATCGCGGCGACGCTCAGCAGGTCGGCCTCACCATAGAGGGTGGCATAATTGCCGTAGAGGGCGCGGTTCTGATCGAGCAGGCGGGCAAAGCTGGTCTGCACCTGCGAGCCGCCATTGACGACGCCGGCATAGGTGCCGGCATCGATCGTGACGCTGACACTGTTGGCGCCATAGGTCAGGACGGGCTTCAGGATGGCGCTGATGTTGGTCGGCGTGTCGAACGTGCCTTCGACGCCGCCTTCCGCGTTCAGGAAAGTGTAGCGGCTGCCATAGCGCAGCTTGGCGCCGGTCGCCGCGCCGAAGACGACCTTGCCATCGACCGCCGCGACGCCTTCGACATCATCGGTGGCCTTGACCGCGAGCAGATCGGAACCGCTGCTGCCAAGGTCGACATGAAGCGTGCTGCCTGAGGACAGGATGGCATTACCCTCGACCGTGAGCGTGCCGACCGTGCCGATGCCGCCAGGCGCGACCACGCCCATGATGTTCGTGAAATAGGGGGTCCGCAGCGTGCCCTTGCCCGAGAGCAGGCCCGAGAGCAGCAGATAGTCGCCCGGCGTTTCGACCGTGCCGTCGACATTCACCACGCCGGCCAGATGGTTGATGTCCATCAGGCTGGTCAGCGACCCGGCGCTGGTGACGTCGAGCGTCGAGCCGGTGCCCGAGATGGTGAAGCGATCGACGGTGGCGTCGATGTCGAGCGTGGTCTTGCCGGCGGCGCTCAGCGTGACGTCATAATAGCGACCCACGACGCCCTGCGCGGCGACCGGGTCAATATTGTTCGGCACGAAATTGGTGGCGCCGGGCAGGCCATTGGTCAGGGTCGCGGCGGGCAGGACGGCATCGCCCTCCGCCTGGGCCTCGACGATGGCCTCGTCCGCCAGGCTGGCGGCACCATCGGACGGGCTGCGCTCGGCGATCTCGACCTTGCCCTTGTTGTCGGCGACGGTCTTGCTGCCGCTGGTGGTGGTCGCGTCGGTCGCCTCGACCGGCTCGCCATTGATCAGCAGCGTGTCGGTGCCGACGTCGTAACAGGCGTCGTCCGATCCATCATTGGGCTGGTAGCAGACCTGGCCGAACTTCTGCGCATCATCCTCGCCAAAGGCGCCGGCGCCGGGCGTGGTCGGCACGCCGTTCACCAGCGATCCGTTGCTGTCGATGATCATGTAATTGGGATCGAGCGCCGTCACCCAGTGGCTGGCGTCGCTCCATTTGCCGTCGCCGGCCTTGGCAGTGGCGTAGCGATAGGGATTATTCTGCGCGATCCAGTCCCAGAAGAGGTAGAGCGGTTGATAGAAGGCGGAGCCGCCATAAGAGCTTTGCGGCTGTTCCAGGAAGTAGCGGCTGCCGCCCGACAGGACGCCCAGCACCACCTTCTGGTCGAAGGTCTGGTCGAGGATCAGCGGGCCGCCGGAATCGCCGCCAGCGGTATTGCCTTCATTGGGAAGCGCATCGTCCTTGAAGACATTGAAGTCGAATTCGTTGGTCCGGGTCGGATCGTCGAAGTCGGTCTGGTAGAGATTCTGGGTATAGCCACCGCCCTCGCCGAACAGGAAAATGT
The DNA here is from genome assembly GCF_018604485.1 of Sphingobium sp. BHU LFT2. Lineage (NCBI taxonomy): Bacteria > Pseudomonadati > Pseudomonadota > Alphaproteobacteria > Sphingomonadales > Sphingobiaceae > Sphingobium > Sphingobium sp. BHU LFT2. The sequence goes on along the minus strand of NZ_JAFCGW010000005.1, from coordinate 94,405 downwards.
CGATATCGTCGAGCGAGCCGAGCATGCCGAGGAAATTCTCGGCCACCTTGCGGCGATAATCGATGCCATAGCTGTTGCCGGTGGTGCCGCTGCCGCTGCGGCCATAGCCGGTGATCGTCACATGATAGCCGGTGCCGGTCGTGTCGCTGATGCTTTCCGGCGCGGGCAGGGCGGAAAAGAGCATCGCCCAGGTCGGCACATCGCTGGCCGGCGTGTCGAGCGTGGCCATCGCCGTGTCGCCATAGAGAAAGCTGAGCGCCGGCGGATCGAGCGAGTCCGGATTATAGGCGATATTGTTGACGTTGTAGACGCTGAGCGCGGTGTTGGTGCGATAGCCGTTGTTGATCCAGTTGACGAGGCCGGGGCGGGCGTTGCTCTGGAAGGCGAAGGCGACCGGAATGCCGTCATTCACCGTGCTGTAGGTGCTGGGGTCATAATCATTGACGCAGTGGGCGGCGAAAATGACGGTGCGCGGATTGATCAGCGTGCCGGTGCAGACATAGCCGTCGGCGCGATACATGATGCCGACGCCGTTCACATCGGTGCCATCGACGATGTCGGCCGGCGTATTATTGTCGTTCGGCACGACGGCATGGGCTGCCGGTGCGATGCTCAGAGCGGACAGAGCGGCCGATGCCAAAAGGGCAGAACGACCGGCGCGTGCCAACAGGCCCGCGCCATTCTTACGAATGCGCATGATGTTAACTCCCCAAAGACCGTTGGCGAGGCTATGCAGCTATCAGGCGCAAGACAATTGTCCAAAAATGAAAGTTTCTGTCATGTATCCAAAAAGACACAATGTTATCTTTGCGTTATGAATATCCAGAGTTGATTGACTGATCCGGCGGTCATGCCGTTTTCTATGTTAACGGTATCGTTTATGTAATTTATGCAAATGTAATGGGTTGAAGAAATGCCGGGGATTTTCGGCTTGTTTCCCGCCCACTTGCGGAAGCGGGCGGTTCCGCTTAAGCATGAAGGCAAGTTCCGATCGGATTTGCGCGATCGGCGATTGATGAAGTGAGATACGGCCTTGGTGCAGCATAGCCGCCCATCGCCGCAGAGTTCCGGCCCGGTTGGCCGCGTTTCGGGCAAGTCCGCCCGTTCCGGTTCGGGTAATGGGAGCAAGGCTGCGGCCATTACGCCCCCGTCGAAGCAACGGGGCCTTTATCCCTACACGGCGCGTGACCGCCGATCCTATGCGGCAATCGATCTGGGTACCAATAATTGTCGTCTGCTGATCGCCAAGCCGTCAGCGGACGGGTTCATCGTGGTCGATGCCTTTTCCCGGATCGTGCGTCTGGGCGAGGGGCTGGCGGCTACCGGTCGGATCAGCGATGCGGCGATCGACCGGGCCATCGCTGCGCTGTCGGTCTGCGCCGACAAGCTGCGGCGGCGCCATGTGACGCTGGCGCGGTCGGTCGCGACCGAAGCCTGTCGGCGGGCGAGCAACGGCGCAGAGTTCATCCAGCGCGTCTATCGCGAGACCGGGATCGCGCTCGACATCATCAGCGCACAGGAAGAGGCGCGGCTGGCGGTGCTGGGATGCCATGCGCTGCTGGAAGAGGGCAATGGCCCGGCGCTGATCTTCGACATTGGCGGTGGATCGACCGAACTGGTGCTGGTCGATTCCCATTGCGACGGCGCGCCGCGCATCGTCGATTGGGTGAGCGCGCCCTGGGGCGTGGTGTCGCTGACCGAGAGCGAATTGTTCGACCATGCCAATCCGGCCGAGCGGCTGGCCGCCTATGGCCGGATGCGCGCGCGCGTGGCCGAGGCGTTCGCGCCGCTTGCCCGGCGCCTGCCGCAGGGCGAAGCCGGCATCAGGCTGCTGGGCACGTCGGGCACGGTGACCACTTTGGCCAGCCTGCACCTTGACCTGCCGCGCTATGACAGGCAGGCGATCGATGGGTTGATCGTGCCGAGCAGTTCGATGCGTGCGATTTCCGAACGGCTGTCGACCATGGCGCTGGCGGATCGGCAGCGATTGCCCTGCATCGGCACGGAGCGCGCCGACCTGGTGGTCGCGGGCTGTGCCATTTTGGAATCGATCCTCGACATCTGGCCGGCCGAGCGACTGGGCGTCGCCGACCGCGGCATTCGCGAGGGCATATTGCGCGGTCTGATGGACCGCCATGGAGCAACGACGTGAGGGGTTCTGGCGCAGGCAAGGTGCGGGTGAAATCCGCCAAGGGGCGCACCGCGCAGTCGGTGCGCTGGCTGGAGCGGCACCTCAACGACCCCTATGTCCACAAGGCCAAGCAGGAAGGCTGGCGCAGCCGCGCCGCCTTCAAGCTGATCGAGCTGGACGAGAAGTTCCATTTCGTGAAGGGATCGCGCGCGGTCGTCGACCTGGGCGTGGCACCGGGCGGCTGGGCACAGGTGATCCGCAAGATGGCGCCGAAGGCGGCGGTGGTCGGCATCGACCTGCTGCCGGTCGATCCGATTCCGGGTGTCACCCTGTTCGAAATGGACTTCATGGACGACAAGGCGCCCGACCTGCTGCGCGAGGCGCTGGGGCAGGAGCCGGATCTGGTGATTTCCGACATGGCGGCCAATACGGTGGGCCATGCCCAGACCGACCATCTGCGCACCATGGGGCTGGTCGAGGCGGCGGCGGATTTCGCCGTGCAGAATCTGCGCAAGGGCGGCACCTTCGTCGCCAAGGTCTTTGCCGGTGGCACCGATGCGGAGCTGCTGGCGGTGCTCAAGAAGCATTTTACCACGATCAAGCATGCCAAGCCGCCGGCGAGCCGCAAGGGCAGCGTCGAATGGTATGTCGTGGCGCAGGGATTCAAGGGACGGCCGGACGCGCAAGAGTAACGGGGACAAGCGATCGGCCGCCTTCATGGGGGAAGAAGGGGGCGGGGCCTTTGGTAGCGACGGTTTCGACGGTGGCCTATCTGGGCCTGGAGGCGCGCACGGTCGAAGTGCAGTGCCAGCTTGTTCCGGGATTGCCCGCCTTCATCGTCGTCGGCCTGCCCGACAAGGCGGTGGCCGAAAGCCGCGAGCGGGTGCGCAATGCGATCGCCGCGATCGGCCTGTCGCTGCCGCCCAAGCGGATCACCGTCAATCTCTCGCCTGCCGACCTGCCCAAGGAAGGATCGCATTTCGACCTGCCGATCGCGATCGCGCTGCTGGGCGCGATGGGGGTGATCGATGCCGAGACGCTGGCAGGCTATATCGTCGTCGGCGAACTGGGGCTGGACGGGCGCACCGCGCCGTCACCCGGCGTGCTGCTGGCGGCGCTGCATGCCGGCGAACAGGATCTGGGGCTGGTCTGTCCCGCCGCGCAGGGGAGCGAAGCGGCATGGGCGGGGCAGGTGGAGGTCGTGGCCACGCCCGATCTTCTGAGCCTGCTCAATCATTTCAAGGGCACGGCGGTATTGTCGCCGCCCCAGCCCGGCGCGGTCGAGCCGCCGCTGCGCACGGCCGATCTGCGCCAGGTGAAGGGGCAGGAAAGCGCCAAGCGCGCGCTGGAGATCGCGGCGGCCGGCGGCCATAATCTGCTGATGGTCGGGCCGCCAGGGGCGGGCAAGTCGCTGATGGCGAGTTGCCTGCCTGGCATATTGCCCGAACTGACGCCGACCGAGGCGCTGGAGACATCGATGGTCGCGAGCGTCGCCGGCACGCTGGAGGGCGGACGGATCAGCCGCGCCCGCCCGTTCCGCAATCCGCATCATAGCGCGTCGATGGCGGCCCTGGTCGGTGGCGGCCTCAAGGCGCGGCCGGGCGAGGTCAGCATGGCCCATCTGGGCGTGCTGTTCCTGGACGAACTGCCGGAGTTTCAGCGGGTGGTGCTCGATTCGCTGCGTCAGCCGCTGGAGAGCGGCGAGGTGAGCGTGGCGCGCGCCAATGCGCATGTGACCTTCCCGGCGCGGGTGCAGTTGATCGCGGCGATGAATCCCTGTCGCTGTGGCCATCTGTCCGACCCGGCCCTGGCCTGTTCGCGCGCGCCGCGCTGCGCCAGCGATTATCAGGCGAAGGTGTCCGGACCGCTGCTCGATCGCATCGACCTACATGTCGAGGTGCAGGCGGTGACGGCGGCCGACCTGGTGCTGCCGCCGCCGGCCGAGGGATCGGCGGAGGTGGCCGCGCGCGTCGCGGCGGCGCGCACGCTACAGACCCGGCGCTATGCCGGCAGCAAGGTGCGGACCAATGCCGAGGTGGATGGCGAGCGGCTGGAGGATGTGGCCGGGCCGGACGAGGCCGGGCGGCAATTATTGGCACAGGCCGCCGCCGCGATGAAGCTGTCGGCGCGCGGCTATACGCGGGTGTTGCGGGTGGCGCGCACGATCGCCGACCTGGCCGGCGCGGAGCAGGTCGGCCGGGTGCATGTGGCCGAGGCGCTGAGCTACCGGCGGCGGGCGCCGGTCAACTGAGTGCTTAGGCTGCGCTGTCGCTGGTAATGAGCTTGAGGTCGGCGGCCGCGACCGGGCCATTATCCTTATGGGCAAAGCGACCCTCGACCCGGCTGCCGGCCTCAATCGTGATCCGCTCATAGGTCACGTCGCCGGTGATGCGGGCGGTGCTTTCGACCACCAGTTCCTCGGCGCTGATCGATCCGTCGACGAGGCCCGCCAAGCGCGCGCTCTGCGCGGTGACATGGCCGATGATGCGGCTGTCGGGGCCCTGGACCAGCGCGGCGCAGCGAATGTCGCCGTCGATCACGCCGTCGACATGCAGGTCGACGGTCGCGGCGAGATTGCCGGTGATCGTCACGTCGCTGCCGATCAGCGAGAAGGGGGTGTGCTTAGCCCCGGTTGCCGACATCGGCGAGACGGGCCGTGGCGATTTGCTGGACTTGGAGAACATCTTTGCGGGCCTCGAGGAAACGGCGGGGATTGATGGGATCGCCGTTGACGCGCACCTCGAAATGAAGATGCGTGCCGGTCGAGCGGCCGGTGGAGCCCATGCGGGCGATCTGGTCACCGCGCGCGACCTGCTGGCCGACACGGGCGTTGAAGCCGGACAGATGGGCGTAGCGGGTCATGATGCCATTGCCATGGGTGACCTCCACGACATTGCCATAGCCGCTGCGCTGGCCGACATAGCTGACCTTGCCGGGGGCGGCGGCCAGGATCGGCTGGCCATAGCGGCCGGGAAAGTCGAGCCCGGCATGGAAGGCGGCGTGACCGTTGAACGGGTCGCGGCGATAGCCATAGGAGCTGCTGAGCATCGGCGTGCCGGTCGGCTGGCCCGACGGGATGCGCAGCAGGCTGGTTTCCAGAAATTCCATGCGGGAAAGCGCGGTGGCGAGCTTTTCCAGCTCGGCCGGCATCGCATCCTCGTCGCCATGCCAGGGCACGAACGGGCCACCCTGGGCGCGGGCCGCATTGCGGGCGAGCGCGTCGGGATTGAGGCCGAAGCTGCGGATTGCGGCGGCGGCCTTTTGCGTGCGGGCTTCCACGGCGCTGGTCAGCAGGGCGGCGAAGCGGCGCTGGCGGGCATCGACCTGCATCAGCGGTGCGGCTTCGGGCGCCATGCTGATCTTGGCGTCGAGCTTGCCCTGGCCGCCCTTTTCGGTGGCGGCGTCCGCCTTGCCGACCGGGGCATTGGCTGCGGCATCGCCAGACTCGCCGAAATGGGTCTTGTAGAGATCGTCGATGAAATCCTGGCGCGCTTCCAGGTCATGGGCGAGGTCGTTCACCGACTTGCGATAGCCGTCGACCTTGCGTGCCTTGCTGGCCACGGCCGCACCCTTGGCATCCAGCATCGCGCGGTCATGGGCGACGGCGGCGCTGCTGGCGAGCATCGATACGGTAACCGCGCCCCAGCCGACCAGGCCGGTCGACAGGATGCCGAGGGCCATGAGCTGGGCGCGCTTGGAAATGCGGATGAACTTTACCTGGCCGCCCGAGCGCAGGAAGATTTCCCGCTCCGGGCACAAGGCACTGAGCCTGGCCCAGAGGGTGGCGACCCCCTTCTTCTTGCGCTGCGACAATTGCGACCCCGTAACTATTTATTTCGGTGAGTCGGGCCGGTAGCAAAAGAAGATCGGACGCGCGAATCCACAGCCGCGGACTCGTGACGAGTCGAAGCTAAACCGGGACGAAATGATCTTCGTCCCATTTGGTTCCCTGGCTTTGAAAATATTTTTCGCGATCCGCTTCAGCTTCGACGGGCAAAGCGGGAGGGCTCAAGAAAGCTGGGTAATTGCGATGCCGGAACGGCAGCGCTCCAATAATAGCCCTGGCCATAATGGCAACCACCTGATCGCAAATATTCCAGTTGTTCAATCGTTTCGACGCCTTCGGCCACGGTCTTCACGCCCAGGCTGTAGGCGAGGTTGAGCACAGTGCGTACGATTGCGGCATCATCCGGGTCGGTTTCCAGGTCGCGCACGAAGCCCTTGTCGATCTTGATGACGTCGATCGGAAACTGCTTGAGGTGGGACAGCGAGGCGTAGCCGGTGCCGAAATCGTCGAGGGCGATGGCCATGCCCGCCTGGCTGAGGCGCTGAAGATTGCGTTCCACCACATCGACATTGCGGCCGAGGAAGACGGATTCGGTGACTTCCAGCTCGATCCGGCGCGGTTCGACATCGGCATGGGCGAGGCGGGCGAGCAACCGGTCGGGGAAGGCGCGGTCATGCAGTTCGACGCCGGGAACATTGACCGCGACATGGCCAAAATCGATGCCGGCGCTGGTCCAGGCCCGGCAATCGGCCAGCACCTGGTCGATCATCCGCTCGGTGATCTTGCGGCCCAGTTCGGGATGTTCGAAGGCGGCCAATATCTGGTCGGGCATCATCAGCGTGCCGTCCGGGCGGACGCAGCGCAGTAGCGCCTCGAAGCCGATGACGCGGCCATCCTGCAGGTCGACCTTGGGCTGATACCAGGGCACGGGCTGGGCATGGGCGAGCGCATCGCGTGCCCGCTCCAGCATCCGCGCCTCGGTCTGCCAGCTTTCCAGCAGGCCGGGCTCGAACAGGCAGGCGCGTCCGCGCCCGCTATTCTTCGCCTCATACAGGGCGATGTCGGCATGCTTCATCAGGTCGATCATGTCGCCGGCATGGTCGGGGTAGAGGGCGACGCCCATGCTGACGCGGCAATCAATGTCCCGCCCGCCATGGCGCAGCGGCATGTGCAGGCGCGCGATCATGCGGCTGAGGATGGTGTCGAGGTCGGCCAGGCCGCGCAGGCGGGTGAGGATGACGGCGAATTCGTCGCCGCCCATGCGGGCGATCATGTCGGCGGGGCGCACCGAGTCGCGCAGCCGTTCCGCCACGGCGCAGAGGAGAGCGTCGCCGGCATCATGGCCGGCGCTGTCGTTGATCCGCTTGAATTCGTCGACGTCGATCAGCACGACCGCCATCTGGCCGCCGGATCGTTCGGTCGATTGGGCCGCCTGCATCAGGCTGGCCATGAAATGGGATCGGTTGGCGAGGCCGGTAAGGGCGTCGGTCATCGCCAGATGGGCAAGATGGCGTTCGGCCTGCTTGCGGTCGGTGATGTCGACGATGCTGGCAAGGATGCATTGTTCGCCGGCGAGCAGGATCGGGCGGGCGCCCAGCAGGACATCGCGGATGATGCCTTCGTCATTGGCGAGGCAGCATTCGTCATTGTCGATGCTGTCGCCCCGCGTCAGCCGATCGAGCAGACGCAGCGGCGGGGCATGGTCGACGATCAGCGCCAGCCGGGCGACATCGTCCGCGGTGCCCAGATTGCGTGCGGCGGAATCGTTCATGCGCAGGACGGTGCCGTCGTCGCGGATGACGATCAGCGGCAGCGGCACCGTCATGAACAGCCGTTCGAGCGCTTCGCCATTGGCAGCGAGCGCGACGCGGGCGGCCTGCGCATCCTGGCTGGCGGTCCATTCCAACCGCTGCAGCCGGTTGGTGCGGGCGATCGCGATCCACATGCCGCAATGAAGCATCAGCACCGCCATGATCATGCCGGGCATGGTCGGCGATAGAGGGGCGGGGGCCAGATAGCCGATCAGCAGCGCGACGCCGCAGCCCAGGCCGCCGCCGACATTGCCGCGGAAGCTGGTCGGCACCACCAGGTAGAAGACGAGCGGCAGCATCACCAGGACGAAGATGGCGATGTCGCTGCGCGAGGAGACGAGGAAGGCGACGCCGATGGCGGTGATGCATTGCCAGACGAAACAGATGCGTTCGACTGCCTTGAAACTGTGCATGTAGCGGCACAGGCCCAGGCTGACGAGCGACCAGAAGACCACGACCAGTCGGGCGGGCACCGCGACCCAGAAATGGGGCGTCCCGGCAAAGCGCCAGTCGCTCAGCAGGAAGAGGGTGTTGAGCAGCGCCGACAAGGCGAAGAGCAGATGGGCGTGGCGCCGCGATTCGGGTAGTCGATCGGCCTGGAAGGCGGCCTCCCGTTCCGGGCTGTGGAATTCGCCGCTAATGCGGGAAAGTGCAATCACGACTGGTCCATCTGGATATGGGGGCTGCGGGGAAAGATCCCATAATCTGCAGCATGTTAGCAAAATGATAAAATGTCATTCACTATGTCGCGCGTGCATCTCCGCGCGCCTTCGGGCGCCGTGCTTGACCCTTCCGTCCCCCGTCGCTATAGGGCCGCTGCCCCGCGCTACGCGTCTGGAAGACTCGTTTTCCCGCCGCTTTCCGGGGCAAGCACTAGAGCTGAACATTATCGGCTGTCCCTGCGGCTCCGGGCGGATCTTGTCCGTCGGGGGCCTTTGCCGTTCGGAATTTTCGTGATTCCGGCCGGTCAGGAACGCAGGTGGCGTCCGGTAAAGTAACTGAAAAGGTGAAGGGCTTCATGCCAACAATCAACCAGCTGGTCCGCAAGGGCCGCGAACTGCAGAAGACCAAGTCCAAGGTCCCTGCGATGGATGCGAACCCGCAGAAGCGTGGCGTTTGCACCCGTGTCTACACGACGACCCCGAAGAAGCCGAACTCGGCTCTCCGTAAGGTGGCGAAGGTGCGTCTGGTCAACCAGCGCGAAGTCATCACCTACATCCCGGGTGAAGGCCACAACCTCCAGGAACACAGCGTCGTGCTGATCCGTGGCGGCCGTGTGCGAGATCTTCCGGGCGTGCGCTATCACGTTCTTCGCGGCGTTCTGGATACCCAGGGCGTCAAGGATCGCAAGCAGAGCCGTTCGAAGTACGGCGCCAAGCGTCCGAAGTAAGGGGAGAACAGTAATATGTCACGTCGTCGTCGCCCCGAAAAGCGCGTTATCCTGCCGGATCCCAAGTTCGGTGATATCGTGCTGTCGAAGTTCATGAACAGCATCATGCAGGACGGCAAGAAGGCCGTCGCCGAGTCCATCGTTTACGGTGCGCTCGATACTGTCGAAGCGAAGTCCAAGAAGGACCCGATCGGCATGTTCCATGACGCGCTGAACAATGTGAAGCCCGGCATCGAAGTCCGCAGCCGCCGCGTCGGCGGTGCGACTTACCAGGTCCCCGTCGAAGTGCGCCCCGAGCGCGCCCAGGCGCTGGCGATCCGCTGGCTGATCACGGCTTCGCGCAACCGCAGCGAAACCACCATGGCTGCCCGTCTGTCGGGTGAGCTGCTGGACGCTGCCAACAACCGCGGCAATGCCGTCAAGAAGCGCGAAGATACGCACCGCATGGCGGAAGCGAACCGCGCCTTCTCGCACTACCGCTGGTAACAGCAGGGCGGGCGCTTATGTGCCCGCCTTGTTATTTGGTTTCCAAAATCGGTCCGTTCGCCGTGGGTGGCTACCCATGGCGAACGGATTGGTTTAGGGGCCACGCGCAGAATTAACGAATCCCCAACCGCCGGCGCGCCGGCAACGGAGAAGCATCATGGCCCGCAGCCATCCGCTCGAACGCTATCGCAATTTCGGTATCATGGCGCATATCGACGCCGGCAAGACCACCACGACCGAGCGTATCCTTTACTACACCGGCAAGTCCTACAAGATCGGCGAAGTCCATGACGGCGCCGCGACCATGGACTGGATGGAGCAGGAGCAGGAGCGTGGTATCACCATCACCTCGGCTGCAACGACCTGCATCTGGAACGACCACCGCCTGAACATCATCGACACCCCCGGCCACGTCGACTTCACCATCGAAGTCGAACGCTCGCTGCGCGTGCTCGACGGTGCGGTTGCCGCGTTCGACGGCGTTGCCGGCGTTGAGCCGCAGTCGGAAACCGTGTGGCGCCAGGCGGACAAGTACAAGGTTCCGCGGATGTGCTTCATCAACAAGCTCGACCGCACCGGTGCCGACTTCTATTATTGCGTGCAGACGATCATCGACCGTCTGGGCGCGACCCCGGCCGTCCTGTATCTGCCCATCGGCGCAGAGTCGGACTTCAAGGGCCTGGTCGACCTGGTCGAGAACCGCGCGATCATCTGGAAGGATGAGAGCCTGGGCGCCGAATTCTACTATGAAGAAATTCCGGCCGACCTCGCCGACAAGGCTGCCGAATATCGCGAAAAGCTGATCGAGCTTGCCGTCGAGCAGGACGATGCCGCGATGGAAGCCTATCTGGAAGGCAATCTGCCCGACACCGCGACCCTCAAGAAGCTGATCCGCAAGGGTACGCTGGGTCACGCCTTCGTGCCGGTGCTGTGCGGTTCGGCGTTCAAGAACAAGGGCGTTCAGCCGCTGCTCGACGCCGTCGTCGACTATCTGCCGAGCCCGCTCGACATCGAAGACGTCCAGGGCGTCAAGATGGATGGCGAAACCCCCGACAGCCGTCCGACCTCGGACGACGCGCCCTTCTCGGGCCTGGCGTTCAAGATCATGAACGACCCGTTCGTCGGCTCGCTGACCTTCCTGCGCATCTATTCGGGCACCCTGACCAAGGGCACCTACCTGAACTCGGTGAAGGACAAGAAGGAAAAGATCGGCCGTATGCTCCTCATGCATGCGAACAGCCGTGAAGACATCGACACCGCCTATGCCGGCGACATCGTCGCGCTGGCCGGCATGAAGGAAACCACCACCGGTGATACGCTGTGCGCCGAGCGCCAGCCGATCATCCTGGAGCGGATGGAATTCCCCGAGCCGGTCATCGAGCTGTCGGTGGAGCCCAAGACCAAGGCCGACCAGGAAAAGATGGGCGTCGCCCTCAACCGCCTGGCCGCCGAAGATCCCTCGTTCCGCGTCTCGACCGATCACGAATCGGGTCAGACCATCATCAAGGGCATGGGCGAACTTCACCTCGAAATCCTGGTCGACCGCATGAAGCGCGAGTTCAAGGTCGAGGCGAATGTCGGTGCGCCGCAGGTGGCCTATCGCGAGTATCTCAAGAAGGCCGTCGACGTCGACTACACCCACAAGAAGCAGTCGGGCGGTACCGGTCAGTTCGGCCGTATCAAGGTCAAGCTGACCCCCGGCGAGCGTGGTTCGGGCTTCGTCTTCAAGGACGAGATCAAGGGCGGTAACATTCCCAAGGAATATATCCCCGCGATCGAAAAGGGCATGCGCGAAACCGCTGCCACCGGTTCGCTGATCGGCTTCCCGATCATCGACTTCGAAGTGCTGCTCTATGACGGTGCGTACCATGACGTCGACTCGTCGGCGCTGGCGTTCGAAATCACCGGCCGCGCCGCAATGCGCGAAGCGGCGCAGAAGTCGGGCATCACCCTGCTCGAGCCGGTCATGAAGGTCGAAGTCGTGACCCCGGAAGAATATCTGGGCGACGTCATCGGCGACATGAACAGCCGTCGTGGTCAGATCCAGGGCACCGATACGCGCGGCAACGCGCAGGTGGTCGAGGCGATGGTCCCGCTGGCCAACATGTTCGGCTATGTGAACTCGCTGCGTTCCTTCACCCAGGGCCGCGCGAACTACTCGATGATCTTCTCGCACTATGACGAAGTGCCGCAGAATGTTGCGGACGAAGTCAAGGCGAAGATGGCCTGACGAGTTTCCCTGTCCGGGCCGTGCAATCGGCTCGGATAGGGGCTGGTAATCTGTGAATATGCTGCTATGGACGCGCCTTCGCGAGGCGCGGCCGAGCGGTCAGACCCAAGCTGATTTTGATTAGAAGGTAGGATAAAATGGCTAAGGCTAAGTTTGAGCGGAATAAGCCGCACTGCAACATCGGCACCATCGGTCACGTTGACCATGGTAAGACCTCGCTGACCGCGGCGATCACCAAGGTTCTCGCCGAAACCGGCGGTGCGACCTTCACCTCGTACGACAACATCGACAAGGCTCCCGAAGAGCGCGAGCGCGGCATCACCATCTCGACCGCCCACGTCGAATATGAGACCGAAGCCCGTCACTACGCGCACGTCGACTGCCCGGGTCACGCTGACTACGTCAAGAACATGATCACCGGTGCCGCCCAGATGGACGGCGCGATCCTGGTCGTTTCGGCCACCGACGGCCCGATGCCGCAGACCCGTGAGCACATCCTGCTCGCCAAGCAGGTCGGCGTGCCGCAGCTCGTCGTGTTCATGAACAAGGTTGACCTGGTCGACGACGCCGAAATCCTCGAGCTGGTCGAGCTGGAAATCCGCGAGCTGCTGAGCTCGTACGACTTCGATGGCGACAACATCCCCGTCATCGCCGGTTCGGCTGTCGCTGCCCTGCAGGACAAGACCCCGGAAATCGGCCACGACGCCGTTCTGAAGCTGATGGCTGCCGTCGACAGCTGGATCCCGCAGCCCGACCGTCCGGTCGACAAGCCCTTCCTGATGCCGATCGAAGACGTGTTCTCGATCTCGGGTCGTGGTACCGTCGTGACCGGCCGCGTCGAAACCGGCATCGTCAAGGTTGGTGAAGAAGTCGAAATCGTCGGCATCAAGCCCACCAAGAAGACCACCGTCACCGGCGTCGAAATGTTCCGCAAGCTGCTCGACCAGGGTCAGGCCGGCGACAACATCGGTGCGCTGATCCGTGGCGTGGGCCGTGAAGAAGTTGAGCGTGGTCAGGTTCTGGCCAAGCCCGGTTCGGTCACCCCGCACACTGAATTCGACGCCGAAGTCTACGTGCTGTCGAAGGAAGAAGGCGGCCGTCACACCCCGTTCTTCGCGAACTATCGTCCGCAGTTCTACTTCCGCACCACCGACGTGACCGGCGAAGTGATCCTCCCCGAGGGCACCGAGATGGTCATGCCTGGCGACAACGTGAAGCTCGGCGTCAAGCTGATCGCTCCGATCGCCATGGACTCGGGTCTGCGCTTCGCAATCCGTGAAGGCGGTCGTACCGTCGGCGCAGGGGTTGTCGGCACGATCTCGAAGTAATATAGGACCGCAGCGGCGCGAATCGCCCGATTCGCGCCGCTGAAGTTTTTTACCCGCCCCGGATCGCCTTTCTCCGGCTCGAATGAGCTAGAAGGGCAAAACGGGGCGGATATTTTTTTGTTGGCGTGTTTTTGTAAATCAACGGCTGCTCCGGCTGATTCATGAAAATGCGCTGGTTATTGGCTCTTTCGCATCGGTACAGGAACAATGGACAGCAACATCCGCATTCGCCTCAAGGCGTTCGATCATCGCGTGCTCGATCAGGCGACCGGCGACATCGCCGAAACCGCCCGCCGCACCGGCGCCCTCATTCGCGGTCCGATTCCTCTTCCGACGCGCATCGAAAAGTTCACGGTCAACCGTGGTCCGCACATCGACAAGAAGTCGCGCGAGCAGTTCGAAGTCCGCACCTACAAGCGTATGCTTGACATTGTGCAGCCGACGCCGCAGACGGTCGACGCGCTGATGAAGCTGGACCTGGCTGCCGGCGTGAACGTCGAAATCAAGCTGGCCTAAGGTCGGCAAGTCCCCGCCTTCCGCAAGGTAGGCGGGGTATCGGGTATTCTGTTCCTCTTCTCTGGAGAGGCGGAAGCTCAAACGACACAAGGGATACCGCACGGCCCGCCGGTGAACCGGCCAAGGCGCGTGGTCCTGGTCCCCCGTCGCCTTTCCCGAGAGGGATCGGCATCCAACCCGGACGGGGTGATCTATACATTGGGTTGGGCCGCGAAGCAGAGATGCTGAGCGGTTTTTTCGTTGGATACGCCCGCTGCTATGGCGGGCCTCTATGGGAGTAATCAGTGATGCGCACTGGCGTGATCGCTAAGAAAGTCGGGATGACCCGCCTGTTCCAGGACGACGGACGTCACGTCCCCGTCACGGTCCTCAGCCTTGAGGGTACGCAGGTCGTCGCACGTAAGGAAGTCGAGCGCGACGGTTATGTCGCCCTTCAGCTGGGCGCTGGCGTTGCCAAGGCCAAGAATGTCGCCAAGCCGCAGCGCGGTCACTTCGCCAAGGCGGAAGTTGAACCCAAGGCGCGTCTGGTCGAATTCCGCGTCGCCGAGGATGCGCTCCTCGACGTCGGCGCCGAAATCGCCGCTGACCACTTCGTCGCTGGCCAGCTGGTCGACGTTGCCGGTCACACCCAGGGTAAGGGCTTTGCCGGTGCTATGAAGCGCTGGGGCTTCGGCGGTATGCGCGCCACCCACGGCGTGTCGATCAGCCACCGTGCGCATGGTTCGACCGGTAACCGTCAGGATCCGGGCCGCGTCTTCAAGAACAAGAAGATGGCCGGTCACATGGGTGATCGTGAGCGGACCCAGCAGAATCTCGAGATCGTCCGCACGGACGTCGAGCGTGGTCTGCTGTTCGTCAAGGGTTCGGTTCCGGGCGCCAAGGGCACCTGGCTGACCGTCAGCGACGCCGTGAAGGTTCCCCGTCACGCCGACGCGCCCTATCCCGCCAGTCTGAAGCAGGCTGCAAACAGCAATGCCGCGCCGGCCGAGACGCCCGCGGAAGCGGCCGCTCCCGAAGCGACCGAAGGCCAGGAGGGCTAAACCATGAAGGTCAATGTACAGACCCTCGACGCCGCAGTTGCCGGTGAGCTGGAGCTCAACGATGCCGTTTTCGGCCTCGAGCCCCGCGCCGACATTCTGCACCGCGTCGTCACCTGGCAGCTCGAAAAGCGTCGTGGCACTGCCCGCGGCACGCGCGAGCGTTCGGATGTCGCCCGCACCGGCAAGAAGTTCGGTCGCCAGAAGGGCGGCGGTACCGCTCGTCACGGCGATCGCCGCGCTCCCGTCTTCATCGGCGGTGGTAAGGCTCACGGTGCCCGCGTCCGCGACTTCAACCCCTCGCTGAACAAGAAGGTTCGCGCGCTGGGTCTGAAGATGGCGCTGTCGTCGAAGGTCAAGGATGGTTCGCTGATCATTCTCGACAATCTCGACGTTGCCGAAGGCAAGACCAAGGCGCTGGTCGCCAACCTGGCCAAGCTGAACCTGAACAAGGTTCTGTTCATCGACGGCGACGCCGTGAACGTCAGCTTCGCCAAGGCTTCGGCCAACATCGTCGGCGTCAACCTGCTGCCGGCCGTTGGTGCCAACGTCTACGACATCCTGAAGGCCGACTCGCTGGTGCTCACCCGCGCCGCGGTCGAAAAGCTGGAGGCCCGTTTCAATGGCTAAGAAAGAAGCCGCGACCGTGGACAACCGTCACTTCGACGTCGTTGTTGCGCCGGTCATCACCGAGAAGTCGACCCTTCTCTCGGAAAACAACGCCGTTGTTTTCCAGGTCGCCAACGACGCATCCAAGCCTGAGATCAAGGCTGCCGTCGAGGCGCTGTTCGGCGTGACCGTCAAGGCGGTCAACACGCTGGTGCAGAAGGGCAAGGTCAAGCGCTGGAAGGGCAAGCCCTACAAGCGCAACGACGTGAAGAAGGCGATCGTCACGCTGGCCGAAGGTCAGTCCATCGACGTCACCACCGGTATTTGAGGCGAGATAGATGGCACTCAAGCACTATAATCCGACGAGCCCGGCCCAGCGCGGCCTGATCCTCGTCGACAAGTCGAGCCTGCACAAGGGCAAGCCCGTCAAGGCGCTGACCGAAGGCAAGCGCAAGACCGGTGGTCGTAACAACAAGGGCCATGTCACTTCGCGTGGTATCGGTGGCGGTCACAAGCAGCGCTATCGTATCATCGACTTCAAGCGTCGCCTGTGGGACGTTGAAGGTACGGTCGAGCGTCTGGAATATGACCCCAACCGCACCGCCTTCATCGCGCTGGTCAACTATCCCGACGGCACGCAGGCGTACATCATTGCGCCGCAGCGTCTGGCTCCCGGTGACAAGGTCATCGCGGGCAAGAAGACCGACGTGAAGCCGGGCAATGCGATGGAACTGGGTCAGATGCCGGTCGGCACGATCATCCACAACATCGAGATGAAGCCGGGCAAGGGCGCGCAGCTCTGCCGTTCGGCAGGCACCTATGCCCAGCTGGTCGGTCGCGACCGTGGCATGGTCATGGTGCGTCTGTCGTCGGGTGAGCAGCGCTACATCCGTTCGGACTGCATGGGCACCGTTGGCGCCGTGTCGAACCCCGACAATGGCAACACCAACCTTGCCAAGGCTGGCCGCAACCGTTGGAACGGCATCCGTCCTCTGACGCGCGGTGTTGCGAAGAACCCGGTCGATCACCCGCATGGTGGTGGTGAAGGCCGGACCTCGGGCGGCCGTCACCCGGTCACCCCGTGGGGCAAGCCGACCAAGGGTGCGCGCACCCGTCACAACAAGGCAACGGACAAGTTCATCATCCGTAGCCGCCACGCGAAGAAGAAGAGGTAAGCGAGATGGCTCGTTCCGTCTGGAAAGGTCCGTTCGTGGACCTCAGCCTTCTGAAGAAGGCGGAAGTCGCGCAGGAAAGCAATGGCCGCTCGGGTCCGATCAAGACCTGGTCGCGCCGTTCGACCATCCTGCCGCAGTTCGTTGGCCTGACGTTCAACGTCTATAACGGCCGCAAGCATGTTCCGGTTCTCGTGAACGAGGATATGGTGGGTCACAAGCTGGGCGAATTCGCTCCGACCCGCTTCTTCCCCGGTCACGCTGCCGACAAGAAGGGCAAGCGCTAATGAGCAAGGAAAAGGCTCCCCGTCGCGTCGCCGACAATGAAGCGCTCGCCGTCGGCACGCAGATCCGTGGTTCGGCCCAGAAGCTGAACCTGGTCGCCACGCTGATCCGCGGCCGCAAGGTCGAGGACGCGCTCAACATCCTCGCCTTCTCGAAGAAGGCGATGGCTGTCGACGTGCGCAAGGTGCTGGCTTCGGCCATCGCCAATGCGGAAAACAACCACAATCTGGACGTCGACGCCCTGGTCGTCGCGGAAGCATCGGTGGGCAAGAGCTTCACCCTGAAGCGCTTCCACGCTCGCGGCCGCGGCAAGTCGACCCGGATCCTCAAGCCCTTCAGCCGCGTGCGCATCGTCGTGCGTGAAGCTGGCGAAGAAGCGGAGGCGTAAGCACATGGGTCACAAGAGCAACCCGATCGGTCTGCGTCTGCAGATCAACCGTACCTGGGACAGCCGCTGGTTCGCCGAAGGCGCCGACTATGGTCGCCTGCTGCTGGAAGATCTCAAGATCCGCCAGTACATCATGAAGAACCTGCCGCAGGCCGCGATCTCGAAGGTCGTGATCGAGCGTCCGGCCAAGCTGTGCCGCGTGTCGATCTACGCTGCCCGTCCCGGTGTCATCATCGGCAAGAAGGGTGCAGACATCGAAAAGCTTCGCAAGAAGCTGGGTGCCTTCACCTCGTCGGACGTGTCGCTGAACATCGTCGAAATCCGCAAGCCGGAAATCGATTCGAAGCTCGTCGCACAGGGCATCGCCGACCAGCTGGAACGCCGCGTTGCCTTCCGTCGCGCCATGAAGCGTGCGGTGCAGTCGGCTCTCCGTCTGGGCGCCGAAGGCATCAAGATCACCTGCGGCGGCCGTCTGGGCGGCGCGGAGATCGCGCGTGTCGAATGGTATCGTGAAGGCCGCGTTCCGCTGCACACCCTGCGTGCGAACGTCGACTATGCTGAAGCCACGGCGCACACCGCCTATGGCGTTTGCGGCATCAAGGTCTGGATCTTCAAGGGCGAGATCCTCGGCCATGATCCGATGGCTACCGACCGGCTGATGCTGGAGGCTCAGACCTCCGGCGTGCGCCCGGCGCGCTGAGAATAAGAAGGTAATAGCGTCATGCTGCAACCGAAGAAGATGAAGTTCCGCAAGACCTTCAAGGGTCGGATCAAGGGCGATGCGAAGGGCGGCACTGCGCTGAACTTCGGCGCCTATGGTCTCAAGGCTCTGGAGCCCGAGCGGATCACCGCGCGCCAGATCGAAGCGGCTCGCCGCGCGATCCAGCGCCACCTGCGCCGTCAGGGTCGTCTGTGGATCCGCGTGTTCCCCGACGTTCCGGTCACCAAGAAGCCGGCTGAAGTCCGCCAGGGCAAGGGCAAGGGTTCGGTCGAATATTGGGCGGCTCGCGTCGCTCCCGGCCGTATCCTGTTCGAACTGGACGGCGTTCCCGGTCCGCTCGCAGCAGAGGCCTTCTCGCGCGCCGCGATGAAGCTGCCCATCAAGACGAAGGTCGTTGCCCGCCTCGGCGACACCTCGCACCTGGAGGGTTAAGCTGTGGCCAACGTTGCAGACCTCAAGACCAAGTCGGACGACGAGCTGTCGACCGAGCTGAACAACCTGAAGCGCGAGCAGTTCAATCTGCGTTTCCAGGCGGCCACCAACCAGCTGGAAAAGCCCAGCCGCGTTCGTGAAGTCCGTCGTTCGATCGCGCAGATCAAGACCCTGCAGACCGAGCGTTCGCGCTCGGCCGCGAAGTAAAGGAAACACACGATGCCCAAGCGCGTGCTGACGGGAACGGTGGTTTCCGACAAGACCGACAAGACGGTGGTGGTTCGCGTGGAGCGCAAGGTTAAGCATGCGCTCTACGGCAAGATCATCCGCCGGTCGAAGAAGTACCATGCCCATGACGAGGGCAATGTCTACAAGGAAGGCGAAACGGTCCGTATCGAAGAGACCGCTCCGATTTCCAAGCTCAAGACCTGGAAGGTCATCGAGCGTGTGGACACCCACAAGTCGCCGGAATCGGCGGCCTAAGGGCAGTCACCGACTCTAGAGTCGAAAAAGTTCGGACGCGGGGCTGGCCTTTTCCTTCGGGAGGAGGTACAGGCCCGCGCTTCGTGCATTTCGATTCACCGGGTCGACTCACGAAATTCGGAACCGCCGGGATAGTCCCGGTAGGCCAAATAAGAAGGAACCGGATCCATGATCCAGATGCAATCCAATCTTGACGTCGCGGACAACAGCGGCGCCAAGCGCGTCCAGTGCATCAAGGTGCTGGGCGGCTCGAAGCGGCGTTTCGCCGGCGTGGGCGACATCATTGTCGTCTCCGTCAAGGAAGCTGCTCCGCGCGGTAAGGTGAAGAAGGGTGACGTGCATCGCGCCGTCATCGTGCGCACCGCCAAGGACGTGCGTCGCGCTGATGGCAGCGTGATTCGCTTCGACGGCAATGCCGCTGTGCTTATCAACAAGAACGAGGAGCCGATCGGCACCCGTATCTTTGGCCCGGTCGTTCGCGAGCTGCGCGCCAAGAAGCACATGAAGATCATCTCGCTCGCTCCCGAGGTGCTGTAATGAGCGCTGCTAAGATCAAGAAGGGCGACAAGGTTGTCGTCCTGGCTGGCAAGGACAAGGGCCGTACCGGCGCCGTCCTCCAGGTGATGCCCAAGGACGACAAGGTCCTGGTCGAAGGCATCAACGTGCATGCGAAGCATCGCAAGCCCGACCAGTCGAACCCGCAGGGTGGCATCGACCGCAAGCCGGCCCCGATGCACATTTCGAATGTCGCTGTCGCCGACAAGGATGGCAAGCCGACCCGCGTCCGTTTCGAGGACCGCGACGGCAAGAAGGTCCGCGTCGCCGTCAAGTCCGGTGAGGTGCTGTAATGGCCGACAAGTATATTCCGCGCTCGAAGTCGATCTACGACGACGCCATCGTGAAGGCGATGGTCGAGAAGTTCGGCTACAAGAATGTGATGGAAATCCCGAAGATCGAGAAGATCACGCTCAACATGGGCGTCGGTGAAGCCACGCAGGACAAGAAGAAGGTCACTTCGGCCGCCGAGGAAATGGAACTGATCGCCGGCCAGAAGCCGGTCATCACCAAGGCGAAGAAGTCGATCGCGCAGTTCAAGCTGCGTGAAGGCATGCCGATCGGTGCCAAGGTCACGCTGCGCCGCGAGCGCATGTATGAATTCCTTGATCGCCTGATCAACATTGCCCTGCCGCGCGTGCGCGACTTCCGTGGTCTCAACCCGAAGAGCTTCGACGGCCGTGGCAACTATGCCTTCGGCATCAAGGAGCAGATCATCTTCCCCGAGATCAACTATGACCGCATCGACAAGGTGCGTGGCATGGACATCATCGTGACCACCACGGCGAAGACTGACGACGAAGCGCGCGAACTGCTGCGCCTCTTCGGCTTCCCCTTCCCGATTGAAGAGAAGCAGGCGGCCTAACAGGCCCCGCTTCTCTCCCAACGCTTAAGCTAAGGAAGAGAACTTAAGTCATGGCGAAACTGAGTTCGATCAACAAGAACGAGCGCCGCAAGAAGCTGGTGAAGAAGTATGCCGGCCGCTATGCGAAGCTCAAGGCGATCGCAGCCGATACCGCTCTCGACGACACCGAGCGTCTGATTGCGCGTCTGAAGATGGCGGAAGTCCCCCGCAACGGCAACCCGACCCGCATTCGCAACCGCTGCGAACTGACGGGCCGCCCGCGCGCTTACTACCGCAAATTCCGTCTCTGCCGCGTGCAGCTGCGTGATCTGGCCAACAAGGGCCTGATCCCCGGCGTCACCAAGTCGAGCTGGTAAGGATCATTTGAGATGGCATTGACCGATCCCCTGGGTGATATGCTCACCCGCATCCGTAACGGGCAGCAGGCGAAGAAGGACAGCGTTGTGTCCCCCGCCAGCAAGCTCCGTGCCCGCGTGCTCGACGTGCTGCAGCGCGAAGGCTATATCCGTGGTTATTCCGAGGAAACCCTCGGCAATCACCCCGGCCTGCGCATCGAGCTGAAGTATTTCGAGGGCCAGCCTGCGATCAAGCATGTTGCCCGCGTGTCCAAGCCTGGTCGCCGCGTCTATTCCGGTTCCAAGGAACTGCCGGTGATCCGCAACGGCCTGGGCATCACCATTGTCTCGACGCCCAAGGGCGTTCTGTCCGACGCCGAAGCGCGTGAACAGAATGTCGGCGGCGAAGTGCTGGCGGAGGTGTTCTGATGAGCCGCACTGGCAAGAAGCCGGTCACCGTGCCTGCGGGCGTGACCGCGTCGATCGCTGACGGTCAGCTGTCGGTGAAGGGCCCCAAGGGCACCCTCGCCATGCCGCTGGCCGACGAAGTGACCTACACCGTCGAAGAAGGCAGCATCGCTGTAAAGCCCGCCAACAACGGCAAGCGCGCTCGCGCTTTCTGGGGCATGCAGCGTACCCTGATCCAGAACCTGATCACCGGCGTGACCCAGGGCTTCTCGAAGAAGCTGCTGATCACCGGTGTCGGCTACCGTGCGAACTCGCAGGGCAAGACCCTGAAGTTGCAGCTCGGCTACAGCCACGACGTCGATTTCGAGATTCCGGAAGGCATCGAGATCAAGACCCCGGATAACACCACGGTCGAGATCAGCGGCATCGACAAGCAGCAGGTAGGCCAGGTCGCCGCCGAGATCCGCCGCTGGCGCAAGCCCGAACCCTATAAGGGCAAGGGTATCAAGTACGCCGGCGAATTCATCTTCCGCAAGGAAGGGAAGAAGAAGTAAGATGGCTAAGCTTTCCCTCTTCGCGCGGCGTCGTCGCCGCGTTCGCACCGCGCTCAAGGCTGTTTCGGGCACCCGCCCGCGCCTCAGCGTCCATCGTTCGGGCCGTCACATCTACGCCCAGATCATCGACGACGTCGCCGGTACCACCGTCGCCGCCGCTTCGACCCTGGACAAGGATGTTGGCTCGAAGGCTCTGGGCAAGACCGGCGCCTCTTCCGAAGCCGCTGCCGATGTCGGCAAGCGCGTCGCTGCCGCTGCTACGGCGGCCGGCGTCACCAAGGTCGTGTTCGACCGCGGTGGCTTCCTGTTCCATGGCCGCGTCAAGGCGCTGGCCGATGCCGCCCGTGAAGGCGGGCTGGAGTTCTGATCATGGCTGACGAAAACACCAACGAAGTCGTCGCGCCCGTCGAGGGTGCCGAGGCTCAGACCGAAGGTCGTGGTCCCGGCCGTGGCCGTGGCCGTGGCGGTGACCGCAACCGTGGCGAGCGTGGCGGCCGTGGCCGTCGCGACGACCGCCGTGGCGGCAACCGTGACGAGGAACAGGGCGAAGAGCTGATCGAGAAGCTGGTTCACATCAACCGCGTCTCGAAGACCGTCAAGGGCGGTAAGCGCTTCGGTTTCGCTGCTCTGGTCGTCGTCGGCGACGGCAAGGGCCGCGCCGGTTTCGGTCATGGCAAGGCGCGCGAAGTGCCTGAAGCCATCAGCAAGGCGACCGCTTCGGCCAAGAAGGCCATGGTTCGCGTTCCGCTGAAGGAAGGCCGCACCCTGCACCATGACGGCCTCGGCCACTTCGGTGCTGGCAAGGTGACTGTCCGTTCGGCTCCGGCCGGTACCGGCATCATCGCCGGCGGTCCGATGCGCGCCGTGTTCGAAAGCCTCGGCGTCGCTGACGTCGTGACCAAGTCGAACGGCACCTCGAACCCCTACAACATGATCCGTGCGACCTTCGCGGCGCTGGGCGAGCAGACCAGCCCCAAGTCGGTGGCGCAGCGTCGTGGCAAGAAGGTCGCTGACCTTCTGCGTCGCGGTGGTGCCTCGGCCGAAGTCGCGCAGGCTGACGCCGAAGCGATTGCGGAGTAACTGACATGGCGAAGATCAAGATCAAGCAGATCGGTTCGCCGATCCGTCGCCCCGAAAGCCAGAAGAAGATTCTGATCGGCCTGGGCCTTGGCAAGATGCATCGCGTGGTCGAGCTGGAAGACACGGCGGAAGTCCGCGGTGCCATCAAGAAGCTCCCCCACATGGTGGAAGTGGTCGAGGGCTAAGCCGTTTCGATCCGACGAAATGAAGCGAAAGAGGGGGAAACCCCTCTTTCGTTTTTTCAGCGGAAGCGCTACCGGGCGCTTCCTTTAGATGATCCCGCACGGGATCAGCGCGACAAAAGCGAAAGCGAGTGCGAACATGAAACTGAACGAAATCAACGACAATGCCGGTGCCCGCAAGGGTCGTATGCGCGTCGGCCGCGGTATCGGCTCGGGCAAGGGTAAGACCGCCGGTCGCGGCCAGAAGGGTGCCAAGGCACGCTCGGGCGTCAGCATCAACGGCTTCGAGGGTGGCCAGATGCCGCTCCACATGCGCATCCCGAAGCGCGGCTTCAACAACATCTTCGCCAACGATTATGCGATCGTGAACCTGGGTGAAGTGCAGGCCGCGATCGACGCCGGCAAGCTGGACGCCGCTGCCGTCATCGACCATGCTGCGCTCAAGGCAGCCAACCTGGCCCGTGGTGGCAAGGATGGCGTCCGCGTTCTCGCCAAGGGCGAACTGACCGCCAAGGTCAGCTTCCTGGTCGCCGGTGCCTCGAAGAGCGCCGTCGAAGCGGTCGCCAAGGCCGGTGGCAAGCTGGACGTGATCGAAGTCGTCCCGGCAGCCGAGAAGGCCAAGGCGAAGAAGGGCACCGCCCTTGCCGCCAAGAAGGCCGCCAAGGCCTAAGTCTCGCCCGAGACTTGCAAGCACGGCCCCGCTGCCCGATATGGGTTGGCGGGGCTATGTGTATCGGGGGGAGCATATGTTCGTCGCAACGGCGGCAACTCCCGTTCGACATGGTCTTCCCGCCCCGCTAAGGGGGTAGCGATTCCGCCACGGAGCCCGATGGCTCCGGCAAGAATGATTTGAAGGGCAGCCACAATGGCATCGAGAGCCGACCAGCTCGCATCCAATCTCAGCCTCGCGAAGTTCAGCCAGGCGACCGACCTCAAGAAGCGCCTGTGGTTCACCCTCGGCGCGCTGATCGTCTTCCGCTTCCTCAGCTTCGTGCCGCTGCCGGGTATCGATCCCACCGCGCTCGCGGCCTGGTCGCAGAAGTCGGCCGGTGGCATCCTCGACATCTTCAACACCTTCTCGGGTGGTGCGTTGTCGCGCGCGAGCCTCATCACGCTCGGCATCATGCCCTATATCACCGCGTCGATCGTGGTGCAGCTGGCCGCCTCCCTCTCGCCGCAGCTCGCGGCGATCAAGAAGGAAGGCGAGAGCGGCCGCAAGAAGCTGAACCAATATACCCGTTATGGCACCGTCGGCCTGACCGCCGTGCAGGGCTATGCCGCCGCCGCCAACTGGCAGGCGCAGGGCGTGGTCGTGGACCCCGGCATGCTGTTCGTCGTCTCGGCGATCATCTCGCTGATCGGCGGCACCATGTTCCTGCTGTGGCTGGGTGAGCAGATCACCTCGCGCGGCATCGGCAACGGCACCTCGCTGATCATCATGGCCGGTATCGTCGCGCAGCTGCCGGTGACGCTGAGCAACCTGTTCAAGTCGGGCAGCGAAGGCTCGATCTCGGGCCTGGTCATTTTCCTGGTCGTGGTGCTGGGCTTTGGTCTGATTGCCTTCATCTGCTTCATGGAACGGGCGCAGCGCCGGGTGCTGATCCAGTATCCCAAGCGCCAGACGCGCCAGGGCCTGATGCAGGCCGATCGCAGCCATCTGCCGCTGAAGGTCAACACCGCCGGCGTGATCCCGCCGATCTTCGCCAGCTCGCTGCTGCTGCTGCCGCTGACCATCTCGCAGTTCATGGGCGTGAAGGCGGACGATGACAGCCGCTGGAGCAGCATCGTGCTGACCATCAACCAGTATCTGTCGCACGGCAGCCCCTTCTATATGGGCCTTTATGGCCTGGGCATCGTCTTCTTCTGCTTCTTCTACACCGCCGTGGTGTTCAATCCGGAAGAGACGGCCGACAATCTGAAGCGCAATGGCGGCTTCATTCCGGGCATCCGTCCGGGCAAGAATACCGAGAATTATCTCGATTATGTCCTGACCCGGATCACCGTGATCGGCGCCGCCTACCTGGCCTTCATCTGTCTGGTGCCGGAATTTGCCATCGCCCGGGCGGGAATTCCCTTCTACCTTGGTGGGACTAGCCTGCTGATCGTCGTCAATGTTACGGTCGATACCGTGACCCAGATCCAGAGCCATCTGCTTGCCCATCAATATGGGGATCTGATCAAGAAGGCGAAGCTGAAGGGCCGTCTGCGCTAAGGGGGCGCAGACAGGCAAGCGCAAGTACAAGGGGAGAATGCGCGCAATGAATATCATTCTGCTTGGTCCTCCGGGTGCCGGCAAGGGCACCCAGGCCACGCGGCTCGTCGACAGCCGTGGCATGGTTCAGCTGTCGACCGGCGACATGCTGCGGGCTGCGGTCAAGGCGGGGACTCCGGTCGGCCTGCAGGCCAAGGCGCTGATGGAATCGGGTTCGCTGGTGCCGGACGAGGTCGTCTCGGGCATCATCGGCGAAGCGCTTGATGCGCTGGCGGCCGATACCGGCGTGATCTTCGACGGCTATCCGCGGACCGAGGCCCAGGCCCATTCGCTCGACACCATCCTGGCCGATCGCGGCCGCACGCTCGATCATGTGATCGAGCTGGAAGTGGACGAGGATGCGCTGGTCGAGCGCATTACCGGCCGCTTCACCTGCGCGACCTGCGGCGAAGGCTATCATGATGCCTTCAAGCAGCCCAAGGTCGAGGGTACGTGCGACAAGTGCGGCGGGCACGAATTCAAGCGTCGTCCCGACGACAATGAGGAAACGGTGCGGACCCGCATGGCCGAATATCGCGCCAAGACCGCACCGATCCTGCCGATCTACGAAGCGCGCGGCATCGTCAGCCGCGTCGACGGCATGGCCGACATGAACGATGTCAGCGGCGCGATCGTCGCCATCTTGGACGGCGTTCCGGCCTGAGCTATTCTCCCTCCCCGGCGACAAGGCGGGGAGGGGACATGGCCTATCCAATCAAATCGATACTGACAGGCGCCGGCATGGCGCTGGCGGCCGCGCCCGGACAGGGTGGGGTGGTGGCCAGCAGCGATGCCGGCTTTGTCGTGCAGGCGAGCGTGGACGTGGCGCTGGCGCCCGACGCGGCCTATGCGCTGCTGGCGGAGCCGGGGCGCTGGTGGAACAGCGCACACACCTATAGCGGCGATGCGCGCAACATGGTGCTGGAGGCGAAGGCCGGGGGCTGCTTCTGCGAGACCCTTCCCGACAAGAACGGAAAGGGGGTCTCTGGCAGCATCGAACATGCGCGGGTCATCTACGCCGCGCCGGGCCAGCGATTGCGGCTGAGCGGGGCTCTGGGGCCACTGCAGAGCGAAGCGGTGACCGGCGTGCTGGACTTCGCCATTGCGGCCGCACCCGGCGGCAGCCAGGTAACGCTGACCTATTCGGTGGGCGGTTATATGCGCGGTGGCCTGGCGCCGATCGCACCGATCGTCGACAAGGTGCTGGTGGAGCAACTCGACGGGTATAAGCGGGCGGCCGAAAGCAAGGGCTGACGCGCGACCGCGCCGGCAGGCAATAGCAAATCGGAGTGGAAGCCCGATGACCTCCAACCCGATGGAAGATGCTTGGTTCTCGTCGCCCATCTGGCCCCGGCCGACAGCGATCCGGATGCCCGCATCCTTGTCCGCGACGGCGTCTCGCTCGGTCAGCGTCCGATCCTCAAATATCATGCCCGGCCCTGGTCGAACCGGCCGATCGACTGGCGCGCGTTAAGGGCTGTCCTACATATAACCATATAGGTTATATTTGCCGCTATGAACTCGATCCCCTCACCCCCTCCGCCCTGGCCGCCATCGCCTGATGCTGCGGCCGCTGCCCCAACCCAGGCCAACGCCCTGACCGATTTCCAGCCGGTCCCCCGGCGCGGTCGGCACGATGGCTGGACCGTGGCGCGACAACATATCTTCATCGCAGCGCTGGCCGATTCCGGCTCGGTCACCCATGCCGCCGCCCAGGCCGGCAAATCGACCGTCTCCGCCTATCAGTTGCGCCGCGCGCGCAACGCGGACTCCTTTGCCGCCGCCTGGCAGGCCGCACTCGACCAGGGCGTGCGCCGACTGGAGGATATCGCCATGGAGCGCGCCATCCATGGCGTCGAAGTACCGGTCTACAGCTATGGCAAGCTGGTCGGCACCCGGCGGGTCTATAATGACCGGTTGCTGATGTTCCTGCTGCGGTGCCGCGCGCCCGACCGCTTCACTCCATTGTCGCCGGCGCATGCCGGTCGCAAGGCCCCCACGCCGGATCTCAATAGCGGCCCCGGCAGCCCCGCGGCCATCGCTGCGGTTGAACGCGTCCTTGAGGAAATCCGGCGACGGCGCGCGCTGGCGGGCAATTAAGCGGCCCCCCGCTACCTGCCCCCGGACATATCGCGCCCGCCGCAAGCAAATCCTGCGCGATTTGCCCATTGTTCCCAATATATCGCCCCACCGGCTGATGTTGGTCGCTCATTAAGAATGATTGCCTCGAACAGGGAAGAATATATCGTTTCGATATCGTTATATTATCAGGGGGATGACGATGCGGAGGACGAAATTTTTACTGGCCATTACCGGACTGTCCGGAACTCTGGCCGCAGCACCCATATATGGACAGGCCATATCCCATATGCGGCCATCCAAGGACCACCTCTCCGATGGGTTAGCGCGTGCGGAAACGGCCGCCACCAAGGCCGAAACCGATGCCTTGGAAGCGCGCAAGAAGGCGGAAGCGACAAAGGCCTTTCTGGACATCCTGAACGATCGGTTGAAGGCAGCCGGGCAGTCAGCGTCCTCGCAATCCGTCGAGTTTCGGAATGAGGTAGAGGCGCAACTGAAAAAGGACATGGCCGCAGCCGACGTCGCCGATCGAAACGCGGTTGCAGCACGCGACGCCCTGGCCAAGACCCGCAAGGAGCTTGCTGCGTTCATACCCGTGCCACCGCCCATTATCCCACCGGCACCGCAGTTCGATACAGAGCGATTCTTTGACCGTCCCAATAAAGCTAGCGCCGACTTCCTGGCGGCTCGGCGCGCATATGATGTGCGGGTCCTGGAAGCGATTCCAACAGCACCGTTGGAGCGCGACGTCAGCAGCATCGGCTTAGCTGGGCAACTCACGATGGCAGAGGGCGGTTCACGCGTTGCGCTGAAATATAGCTGGCCAATCAATGCTAAGAAGCTGTTCCGGGTGAACGGCGAAATCGTTGGTGATCGGCCCATGACGGACCAACTGGCGTTCGAGCTGTCAGCCAAGCTGAAGGACGGTGATGCCGTCCTTCGATCGTCCGACGGCTTTGGCAACGATGCCAAGTTCAAGATTTCCTATAGCCGCGCCTATTCGCGCCGACGCAGCCGCGCGGAAATGGATCAGGCCCTGTATGACGCGGCCGCCATCATAACGGCCATCTGCCAGCGCGAAGTCACGGCCACGGCTTACACACACGACCAGCGACTTCAGCCGCCGCCGGCAGTGGTCGACGCCGCAGACAGGCTCAACGCCGAAACGGATCTCAGTCAGGCAAAGGCGAACTGCACGTCCCCACAATCGATGCTGACAGGCGTCAAGTCGGCAGCCGGGATGGAAGCTTTGTCCAATGCGCTATGGGGTGTACCTGATCCGCTGTGGGACTGGACCATCACGGCGAGCATCGGTCATGCATCGGACGAATATCGTGATCTCGCCAGCCTCGATCCCGATTATCTGAAGGCGGACGAGCCCCTGGGGATAAAATCGCGAAAGACCGATGGGACGCCCTGGTCGATCGGAGGGAGCGCCGGCGTGCTGCTGGGCAAGCGTCGGCCCGAGGGCGTCGATAATCGCCGCCCCTTCCGGCTCGCCGCCTTGCTGGAAATGGGGGAGGAACTATCCATCGCTGATGACAACAAAGATCAGATTGTCTGCCCGACTCCCGATCAGGACGATCGAACCACGCACTGCGTTACCACCAACCTCGCGCCGCTGGACAAGAACTGGTTCGTGAAGCTCGGCGCCGAATTCCGCTGGGACATGAGCAATATCAAGTTGCCGCTCGGCATCGCGCCGAAGGCGAGCTGGAATTTCTCCAGGGACCGGCTGGAATATGACGTGCCGATCAGTTTCGTCACCAGCGCCACGGAGGGACTGCACGCCGGCGCAAAATTGTTCGGCCGCGCCTTTGCCGGAGAGGATACACATTTCGCCGTGGGGCTATTCGTCGGCACTCGGTTCAAGGTCGCCGACTGACAGGATCACTGTACAAGGCAGAATGAAACGAAAATCGCCCATGATCCCATAGCGGATCATGGGCGATGTCATGTTTGGGCAGCGGACGATCCCGCCCGCCGGCGCCTATCCTAATTCTCGTCGCCCATGCGCAGGGCGGCGATGAAGGCTTCCTGCGGAATCTGGACGCTGCCATATTCGCGCATCCGCTTCTTGCCTTCCTTCTGCTTCTCCAGCAGCTTCTTCTTGCGGGTGATGTCGCCGCCATAGCATTTCGCCGTGACGTCCTTGCGCATCGCTGCGATCGTCTCGCGCGCGATCACCTTGCCGCCGATCGCCGCCTGGATCGGGATCTTGAACAGGTGGCGCGGGATCAGATCCTTGAGGCGCTCGCACATGTGGCGGCCGCGCGCTTCGGCGGCCGAGCGGTGGACGATCATCGACAGCGCATCGACCGGCTCGTTGTTGACGAGGATGCTCATCTTGACGAGGTCGCCCTCACGCGTGCCGATCTGGTGATAGTCGAAGCTGGCATAGCCACGGCTGATGCTCTTCAGGCGATCATAGAAATCGAACACCACTTCGTTGAGCGGCAGTTCATAGGTCACCTGGGCGCGGCCGCCGACATAGGTGAGGTTCTTCTGGATACCGCGACGGTCCTGGCACAGTTTCAGGATCGAACCGAGATACTCGTCGGGGCAATAGATCACGGCCTCGATCCAGGGCTCCTCGATCATCTCGATATGGTTGGGATCGGGCATGTCGGCCGGGTTGTGCAGGTGAAGGGTGCGACCATCCTTCATGTGCATGTCATAGACGACCGACGGTGCCGTCGTGATCAGGTCCAGATCATATTCGCGGCTCAGCCGCTCCTGGATGATTTCCAGATGCAGCAGGCCCAGGAAGCCGCAGCGGAAGCCGAAGCCGAGCGCGGCCGAAGTTTCCATCTCGAACGAGAAGCTGGCGTCGTTGAGACGCAGCTTCGAGATCGACTCGCGCAGCTTCTCGAAATCATTGGCGTCGACTGGGAACAGGCCACAGAATACCACCGGCTGCACTTCCTTGAAGCCGGGCAGTGGCTTGGCGGCGCCATTCTTCACGGTCGTGATGGTATCGCCGACGCGGGTCTGGGCGATTTCCTTGATCTGGGCGGTGATGAAGCCGATCTCGCCGGCGGCGAGTTCTGGCAGCGCCTCGATCTTGGGGCGCATGCAGCCGACACGGTCGATCAGATGTTCGGTGCCGCCGATCATGAACTTGATCGCCTGGCCCTTCTTGATCACGCCGTTGACGACGCGCACCAGGATGACGACGCCCAGATAGGGGTCGTACCAGCTGTCGACCAGCATCGCTTCCAGCGGGGCGTTGCGGTCGCCCTTGGGCGCCGGGATCTTGGTGACGATCGCTTCCAGGATGTCGTCGATGCCGATGCCGGACTTGGCGCTCGCCAGCACCGCTTCCGACGCGTCGAGACCGATTACTTCCTCGATTTCCGCGCGCACCTTTTCCGGCTCGGCGGCGGGCAGGTCGATCTTGTTCAGCACCGGCACGATCTCATGATCATGCTCGATCGACTGATAGACGTTGGCCAGCGTCTGCGCTTCCACGCCCTGCGCGGCGTCGACGACCAGCAGCGCGCCCTCGCACGCGGCCAGCGACCGCGACACTTCATAGGCGAAGTCGACATGACCCGGCGTGTCCATGAGATTGAGCTCATAGGTCTCGCCATTCTTGGCGGTATAGTCCAGGCGCACGGTCTGCGCCTTGATGGTGATCCCGCGCTCCTTTTCGATGTCCATGTTATCAAGGACTTGCGCGCTCATCTCACGGTCGGTCAGGCCGCCGGTGCGCTGGATCAGGCGATCGGCCAGCGTCGACTTGCCATGGTCGATATGCGCAATGATCGAAAAGTTTCGGATATGGGACAGGTCGGTCATCGGCGCCCGATAGCAGCAGTTGCGGGCGCTGTCAGCAGGATCACGTAGTGCATGGCATGCGAAATTGCCGTGCGATGACAAGCATCGTCATTAACCCCCTTTGCTTGGAAGCCCCCTGCGGCTGTGTTACGTTCCAGAAAAATATCCGGGGCGCACCAATTTCTCTCGACCAGACAGGAAACGGGGTTTTTGAAAATGCGTGTATTGAAGATGCTGACTGCGGCTGCGGTCTGCCTTGGTTCGGCCGCGCCGATGGCGATGGCCGCCGAAAAGGGTTCGTCGGCCCGTCAGGAACAGTCGCGAAAGCAGGCGGAGATCCCGCGCTGCACCCGCCGCCTTGGCACCGTCGCGATCGTCGAGCCCGACAATCAGTGGTGGCGCGAACTCAATCTGGGCAGCCCCGAGGCGATCCTGAAGATCTTCGTGCAGCAGTCGGGCTGCTTCGGCCTCGTCAATCGCGGCCGGTCGATGGCGAGCCGCAACATGGAACGCGCCATGGCTGACAATGGCGAGTTGCAGGCGAACAGCAATCTGGGCCGTGGCCAGGTGAAGGCGGCGGATTATTTCCTGGAGCCGGATATCGTCTCCTCCAACCGCAACAGCGGCGGCAATTCGCTGGGCGGCGTGCTCGGCGGCTTCATGGGTGGCAGCACCTGGGGCCGGATCGCCGGCGGCATCAACGTCAAGAAGAGCGAGGCCAATGTCACCCTCTCGGTCGTCAATGCCCGCACCACCGAGGAAGAGGCGCTGACCGAAGGCTATGCCCGCAAGTCGGACCTGAGCTTCAACGCCAGCGGCGGGTCGAGCTGGTGGGGCGGTTTTGCCGGCGCCGGTGGCGGTGGCTATCAGAATACCGAGATCGGCCAGGTGATCGTGCTCGCCTATCTCGACGCTTATACAAAGCTGGTGACGCAGCTGGGCGGCCTGCCCGACAATGCTGCGGCGGCGGCACCGGTCGCGCAGCCCTGATGACGAGGGGGCGCTGCCGCTGCGGCAGCGCCCTCATCCGCTCGGCGCAATCTCCGCAAGCGGGCCTGGCTCCCGTCGCCGCTTCTTCCACCAGCGCAGGATGATCTCTCCCGCCGGTCGCTCGACCAGGCGGTTGATGAGCGTGCCGAGCGTCAGCGCGACGAGGAAGGCAGCGGCAAAGCCGATCCAGGGACTATAGCCGGCCCTGGCGATTTCCAGCATGACGACGAAGCCGACATGCTGGTGGATCAGGTAGAAGCTGTAGCTGATTCCACCCATCCAGACGAGCGGCCGGATCGCCAGGAAGCGCAGATGGTTGCGGATCAGCGCTGCGAAGGTCGCCATCAGCACAAGACCGACAATCGTGACGTCCCATGTTTCCATGGTCGCGATCGATAGCAGCGCCAGCGCGGCATAGGGCGCCTGTTGCTGCCAGCTGCGCTGTCCCGCCCAGATGCGGTAGGCCAGCATGCCGATGATGAAGAAGGGCGTATAGCGCAGCACCAGCAGCATCACGACCCGTTCGGGCACGATATCGGGCCAGAGCTGCATCACCCAGCGCAGGATCAGCCAGACCACCAGCGTCGGTTCCAGATGCCGCAGGCCGATCCATTTCCAGATCGAGACCATGCAGAAATAGAAGGCGATCTCCACCGTCAGCGTCCAATAGGCGCCGTCCACTTCGGGAATGAAGGCAAAGCCCTGGAGCATCGTCAGATTGGCGAGAATCGCAAAGGGGCCGACCAGCAACTGGGTCGCCTGCGCCAGATATTCGATCGACAGCGTCACCAGCATCGCCACCAGATAGGCGGGATAGAGGCGGGCGAAGCGGTTGACGATGAAGTCGGCGACCGTGCCAATCCGGTCCAGCGTGAAGAAGATCGCAAAGCCGGAAATGGTGAAGAACAGCAGCACGCGGTAATTGCCGCCGGGGAAGCTGAAGGGCACATGGCTGGCCTGCGGGAACAGCTCATGGAAGCGGGTCGAATAATGGAAGACCAGCACGCACAAGGCGCCGATGCCGCGCAACGCGTCCAGCTCCCTCAGCCTTGTCCGTTTCGGCTTCGTTTCGACCATGATGCTTCATAGCAATGATCGAGCAACGAATGGGATATTTTCTTGGTTAACGCGCAATGCGCAAATGGCGGATACGGGCGCTGTCGGTCCCAATCTGGAACGTCCCGTCTTTTGTCCCCCGTGCGGGATCGCGGCCTTAGCCGGCCGCGCACCAGTTGATTGGCTTGGCCGACCAGGGGCGGGCATAGCGTTTGAGGATGAGGAGCTGGCCCAGCGAGACGCCGTCACGGAGCAGGATGCGGGCGGTCGGATCACTGTCGGCGGAATCGGCATGGGCTTCGAAGCTGCCGCCATTCATCATGCCCTGCAACGCGGTGCGGCCGGCGCGGGCAAGGGCGGCTTCCTGCGGGCAGGTGGCGCCCTCGAGTCGCGGTGCGCTGATGTCGGCGAGATGGTAGCGGCGGCCCTGATAGGCATAGGCGTCGGTGGCAAGGACGCAGGCCTGGCCATCCAGATCGTCACAGGCGGCAAAGCGGACGGAAATGGTGGCGGGAGCTTCGGCTGCCGGCGTGGCTGGCGCCGACGTGGCGGGCAGCACATGGCGCATCAGGACCAGCAGCAGTGCCCCCATCAACAGGGCGATGAGGATGAGGCGCAGCGGCACGATGGCGCGGCGCTGATCCTGCTTGTCATTCAGCCAATGGCCGGACCGATCCCGATCTTCGTCACCAATATCATGCAGGCTATAGGCCATGATTCATCCCCAATCGGAGGCTATCGCTAGTAAATATTGGGAAATTTTTGGTTAACCATGGTGGTTGCGCAGGGGGCGGCGGACGACGCCTTGACGCCGCGCCGGGGGCATGGTGAAAAACCGCGGAAGCCAGATGAAGGAGGCGGCGTGAGCGAAGCATGGCTGTATGACGAGCATCCGGCGATGGTCCGGGCGCATCCCTTCCTGTTCCTGCTGCTGCTGGTTTCGGTGGTCGGTATCCTGGCGATCGGCGTGTGGTGGGTGATGCACAAGGGCGAGCGGCTGGCGCTGAGCGAGCGCGAGGTGCTGCTGGAACGTGGCTTGCTGGCCAAGCAGCGGACCGAGATCGCGCTGTCCAGCATCCGCAGCGTGCGGATCACGCAGACCTTCGGCCAGCGGCTGTTCGACGTCGGCAATGTCGAGCTGTTCAGCGCCGGTGACGTAGCGGAAATCGCGATCCGCAACATGCCGCGACCGGGCCGGATTCGGGCGATTGCGGCAGCCCGCAACCTGGACCTGCTGCCCCAGCGCTGAACGCTCGGGCAGGGGCGGTGCGCACGGAAAGCGCACGAAATCTGCCATTTTCTTGTCGAACATAATGTCTAGGCCCTTGACTTGGGCGCATTTATTTTAACCAATAGGAGCCCAGGGGCCGGCAGAGCTTTCCACCCGCACGAGGACGCCAGGAACAAGCAACGTCGATCCGCATCAGGCGGACGGCGGGAAAAAGGGGGCGCCTTGATGGTGGGTTTGCGCGTAATGCCGCTGTTGCCGGAACTGACGGCCGATCAGCGGGCCGAGATTCGGCAGTCCTGCGGCTTTGCCTGCGTGCGCTGCGGGGTCACCATCTATCGTTATCTGGGGCTGCCAGACGGGCCGGGGGCGACGCTGCTCTGCCCGACCTGTCATGGACTGGTGGAAGAGGGGCGGCTGACCGCGAATCAGGTCCACAGCTTCCATGCCAATCCGGTGGTGCGCCAGCGCCATTTCGCGCGCGATCGCCTGCCTTTCTCTAACGAATTGCCACAACTCATCGTCGGTGGATCGCGACTGCTGCGCGATACGCCGATTCCCATCACTCTGGACGGCGAACCGATCCTGATCTTCGCGCCGCCGCGCCGATCCATGGGGGCGACGCGGATCAGCGTCAGGCTGGGCGCGGCCGACGGCACGCCGATGCAGGTGATCGATGGCAATGAATGGAAGCCGCATGACGGCAGCTGGCATTTCCTGTTGCGCGGCGACCGCTATTCGATGATGGCGGCGCGGGGCGACGGATTGTGCGTTTTGCGTATCGTTGCGCGCAACCGGATCGCGGTCGAGCATCTGCGGACTACGATCAACGGGCGCCGGCTGGAAGTGACGCCGGACTGGCTGGAGGTCGATGGCAAGCGCTATGTCGACCGGATCGGCAGCGGCACGCTGATCGGCCTGGAACTGTAGACGGCGCCTTTCGGGGCGCTATCCGGGTTCCCGATTGCAGCTATTGCGGATCGAGTCATGTCATGACTGGATTCCGTAACGGAAACAGGCGATGCCCACAGGCGTCGCCTTTTTCGTCTCACCGATATGGATGAAGTGTATCTGATATAAATCAATGGCTTGGCCGGCATCATAAAAAATTGATCATAGAAGAAGTTTACATCCGTTCCGGGGCATGATTCCCTGTGGGCGATCAGAGGGGTTGGAATGTCGAATGCGGTTGCCAGTCTGGACGATAATCAGCGGGCATGCCTGCGGCTGGTGGCACAGGGCTATACCTCCAAGCAGATCGCGCAGCGTACATCGCTGACCCCCGGCACGGTCGACCAATATGTCTATCGCGCGACCGTGGCGCTGGGCGCCAAGGATCGACGCGAAGCCGCCCGGATATTGGTGGAGGCCGAGAAAAACGCGCAATTCAAGCAATTTGAATTAAAGCCGGAGCCGCTTGTTGAACCGGCGATGGCGGGTGAGAAGGAGGCGTCGGCACCAAGCAGGCCGACCCGGACCGGCGACATCCCGGCTGATGCAGAGCGGCAGGAAAAGGGTCGCTTGCGCCAATTGGGTAACCGGATTCTGGCAACCATGGGAGGGGAACCGCATGGGCTGAATCGATGGCAGATCCTGACGACCATCTTCCGGGTCGCGTTATGGGCAGGGGGTTCCCTGGCTGCGCTGATCACGATGGGATATTGGCTCAATCATCTGTTTGGCTGACGGTCTCCAACAATCCAACCATCTGATGGGCCAGCGAGCGCTGGCCTGAAAAGGGAGCCTTGCCATGTCCAATGCCCGCCGCGCTGAGCGCGCCGCCAAGAGCGAAATGCACATGTCGGACGACACCTTCTTCAACCTGAGCGGCCAGGTCCGCGATGCCTATGTGAAGCTGGACGATGTTCTGGCCCATACGCTGCGGATGAGCGCCGACATGATCGACACCGCCCGCACCATCGGCCTGGCCCCCGAACAGGGACAGAAGCTGTTCAAGCGCTTCCATGGCTGCATCGACACGATGATGCAGAGCCGCGAGCAGCTGCTGGGCGCCCATCTGGAAGCGACCAAGATCCGCATGAAGACCAACCAGGCCGAACGCGCCGACGGCTGCTACAGCCCGTGGAGCGCGCTGGAAGAAAAGCAGGCCGACGCCCTGCGCCTGGTCGCCTGACGCGACCGGACCGGAAGGCAGGATCGTGCAGATCTTCCTCGCTTATACGATCGCGCTGATCGCCACCTCGATCTTCGTGGTGCGCTATGGCGGCGCGACCGGGCGCTGGAGCATCGTCGGCGTCTGGGCAGGGTTCATCCTGGCCCAGACGGCGGTCCTGACCATCCGGCCGGAGGCGGTGCTGATCCGCACGATCCTGGCGATCGAATGCGCCTCGCTGCTGTTCAAGATCATCATTTCGATGTTGAGCAGCCGGCGTTGGCCGATCATCGTCGCCGCCTTCCAGCTGAATGTGGCGGCGGTTCAGGTCGCGGTGATCGTGTCACCCGCCTACCTCACCAAATTCTTCTACGCCATGTCGACAATCTGGGCGGTGCCGGTGCTGGTCGTGATGGCCATGGGCACGCAGATGGACCGGAAACACGCGTTTCCGGCCTGAGCAAGGGAAACTTGGATGTGGAAATGCCCGTCATTCCTTCTTGAGGCTGCGCCGGCCGGTGAAAGGCATGTTGTTTCTGTTTTTGTCCGATTGATGGAGGGCCGATAATTATGGCATCAAGGGACATGACCCAGCGCGCTACGCGCCATCTGAACCCAGTAGGGAGTGATGGAATGGAGGGAGAGGGTGGTTATCCGGCCGAAAGTCCGGTCGTCACCGCGGCCGACCTGGTCCGCGGCTTTTCCGAATGTCGCGACATGGCGACACGCACGCCGCTCTACATCACCCATCATGGCCGGGCGACCCATGTGCTGCTGGGCGTCAACGAGTTCCGGGCGCTCAAAGCCCAGTCGGGCAACGCCGGTCAGGAGAGCGCCGAGGAGAAATTGTTCGCGCTGGCCGACTGGGTCGATCAGGCGGTGATCATCTGCGACCAGGATATGCGCGTCGACTTCGTCAACCGGGTCGCCAGCGCCATCTGTCGCAAGCCGGTGGGGCAGATGGTCGGTCCGAAGTTGGACGTCGTCCTGCCTTCCATCAGCGGCAGTCTGATGGAAGTGCATGTGCGCCGCACCGTGAGCGGCGGCGAGCCGAGCGCAGCCGATATTCCCTCCCCCTTTGCCGACGGCGCCTGGCTGCGGCTGCAGAGTTTTCCCCTTGGAAGGTCAACCGTCATCATGTTCCGCGACATTACCGAGGATGTGCGCCGCCATCGGCTGGCCGATGCCAAGGCCGCGATCATCGAGGCGATGACCGCCCATGGCGATGTCGGCTATGTCCGCCTGTCGGTGCGCGGCACGATCGACGCGGTCGATGTGCCCTTCACCGACATGCTGAGCCTGCCGCGCGAACGGGTGATGGGCGTGCAACTGACCGACCTGGTCCTCACCCATGGCCGCGCGGCATTCCGCCAGGCGCTGGAGCGAGCGATGCAGGGGCAGGGCGCGCAATGCGTGCAGACCATGCTGCTGAGCAATCGCGGCGAGGCGGTGGCGGTGAAGGCCTCTATCGTCGCCCTGCACGGCGCCTATGGCGCCGAGGGGGCGGTGGTGCTGATCACCGCGCTCGATGGGAGCACAGTGGTGGAGTTACCGCGCGCCGCCGAATGAGGCGGGCGCGGGTCAGCCGCAGCGGGCGCTGGTGACGACCATCTGATCGTCATAGCTGACGGTCAGTCGGTCGGGACGGAAGTCCATGGTCATGGCCATATTGGGGCCGCCCCAGCGCAGCGTCTTGGCGCCCGATGCCTTGAGCAGTTCCGCGCCCAGATCGGCCGTCGCCTTCTGGCCGGTGAAGCGGTCGAGCCCGTCATGGCTGCACGGCCCCTGCGCCATGGCAGGCGGTGATGCGGAGCCGGGGCCTTCGCTGCCGGTTCCGGCACAGGCGGCCAGGGGCAGGAGTATCATCGCCATCATCGGCATGGGCACCGGCATCCGCATCGTCCGTCTCCTTATTCAGTCCGCGTCATCTTGAGCCGGCCATTCTTGACCGCAAAGGCAAGGCGTCCTTCGACCAGGTCCACCGCGTCCCGGCCGAACTGGTCATAGCGCCAGCCTTCCAGGATCGCGAGATCGTCGCGCACGCCGGCAGCCAGCGCTTCGATATCGTCGGTGCGGGCGAGCAGGCGCGGGGCGACATTGATGTCGCGCGAGCGGATCTTGAGCAACAGCTTCAACAGGTCGGCGACCAGTGCGCCATCCTTGCCCAGGCCCGGACGCTTGGGATCGCGCTCGGGCATCTCGTCCTTGCCGAGCGGCTTGTGTGCGCCGAGCGCGGCCATCAGCCGGCCGCCAATGTCGTTGCTCTTCCAGGTGGCGGACAGGCCGCGCACCTTGCCCAGATCCTCCTGCGCGCGCGGCGGGTGGCTGGCGATGTCGGCCAGCGTCTCGTCCTTGACGATGCGGCCGCGCGGCAGATTCTTGTCCTGGGCTTCCTTCTCGCGCCAGGCGGCCAGCGCCTTGAGGCGACCCAGGACATCGGCCTTGCGGCTGGCGATGCGGACGCGCTTCCAGGCTTCGGACGGATCATTCTCGTAATTGGAGGGATCACTGATCCGCTCCATTTCCTGGTCGAGCCAGTCGCCGCGCCCGGTCTTGCGCAGTTCTTCCAGCATCTTGGGGAAGATTTCGATCAGATAGGTGACATCGCCGATCGCATAGTCGATCTGGCGCTTGTCGAGCGGGCGGCGCGCCCAGTCGGTGAACCGTGCGCCCTTGTCGAGCTGCACGCCGAGCCAGGCGTCGACCAGATTGCCATAGCCAATCTGTTCGCCAAGGCCGAGTGCCATGGCGGCGATCTGGGTGTCGAACATCGGATGCGGCGTCTTGCCGGTCAGATTATGGACGATCTCGATGTCCTGGCCGCCGGCATGGAAGACCTTGAGCACGTCCTCATTATTGACCAGCAGGTCGAGCAGGGGCGTAAGGTCGATGCCCGGCGCCTTGGGATCGATCGCCGCGGCCTCGCTGGAGTCGGCGACCTGGACCAGGCAGAGTTCGGGCCAGTAGCTATTCTCGCGCATGAACTCGGTATCCACCGCGACATAGGGGGATTTGGCCATGCGGGCGCAGAAATCGGAAAGCGTCTTGCTGTCGGTAATCAGCGGATGAATTTGCATATGGTCTTCGATCTTATTATGGGCTGGCCCGCGTCCTGCGGGCTGGTCGATAGTCGACAAGGCAAGCCCATAGCCGGGCCGCAACAATTTGTCATTTCCGTAAAACGAATTTGAAAGATCGAAACGCCATGCACGCCTATCGCACCCACAATTGCGGCGCCCTTCGTGAAGCCGATGTCGGCGCGAATGTGCGCCTGTCCGGCTGGGTGCATCGCAAGCGCGATCATGGCGGCGTTCTCTTCATCGACCTGCGCGACCATTATGGCCTGACCCAGATCGTCGCCAAGGCGGACAGCGAGCCGCTGTGCATCCTGGACGGCCTGCGTGCGGAATCGGTCGTGACGATCGACGGCACCGTGGTCGCGCGCGGCCCGGAAGCGACCAACCCGAAGATGGCGACCGGCACGATCGAGGTCGTGGCCGACAAGGT
Organism: Sphingobium sp. BHU LFT2; assembly: GCF_018604485.1. Lineage (NCBI taxonomy): Bacteria > Pseudomonadati > Pseudomonadota > Alphaproteobacteria > Sphingomonadales > Sphingobiaceae > Sphingobium > Sphingobium sp. BHU LFT2. The sequence continues at coordinate 54,616 of NZ_JAFCGW010000005.1, read as the reverse complement.
GACCGTGCTGTCGACCGCGGCCGAACTGCCGCTGCCGGTGGCGGGCGAGCAGGAATATCCCGAGGATATCCGCCTGCGCTATCGCTTCCTGGACCTGCGCCGCGAAACGCTGCACGCCAATATCGTCACCCGCACCAAGATCATCCGCGACATGCGTCGCCGCATGGAAGATGCCGGCTTCACCGAATATTCGACGCCGATCCTGACCGCGTCCAGCCCGGAAGGCGCGCGCGACTTCCTGGTGCCCAGCCGCATCCATGCGGGCAAGTTCTACGCCCTGCCGCAGGCGCCGCAGCAATATAAGCAGCTGCTGATGGTTGCCGGTTTCGACCGCTATTTCCAGATCGCCCCCTGCTTCCGCGACGAAGATCCGCGCGCCGATCGCCTGCCGGGCGAATTCTACCAGCTTGACCTGGAAATGAGCTTCGTCACCCAGGAGGATGTCTGGAACACGATGGAGCCGGTCATCGCGTCGGTGTTCGAGGAATTTGCCCAGGGCAAGCCGGTCACCCCGGCCGGCAGCTTCCCGCGCATTCCGCATGCCGAAGCCATGCTGAAATATGGCAGCGACAAGCCGGACCTGCGCAACCCGATCATCATCCAGGACGTGACCGAGCATTTCCATGGCTCGGGCTTCGGCATCTTCGCCAGCCTGGTCGAGAGCGGCAATGTCATCCGCGCGATCCCGGCGCCGGGCGCAGGCGCGGGCAGCCGCAAATTCTTCGACGACATGAATAATTGGGCGCGCGGCGAAGGCTATTCGGGCCTTGGCTATATCAACATCAAGGATGGCGTGCCCGGCGGCCCGATCGCCAAGAATCATGGCGAGGAAGCGACAGCCAAGCTGATCGCGGCGCTGGGCCTTGGCCCGAACGACGGCGTGTTCTTCGCCGCCGGCAAGGAATCGCAGGCAGCGAAGCTGGCGGGTCTGGCGCGTATCCGCGTCGGCGAGACGCTCGACCTGATCGACAAGGACCGGTTCGACCTGTGCTGGATCGTCGACTTCCCCTTCTATGAATATGACGAGGACGAGAAGAAGGTCGACTTCGCCCACAATCCCTTCTCGATGCCGCAGGGCGGGCTGGACGCGCTCAACAATCAGGATCCGCTGAGCCTCAAGGCCTATCAGTATGACATGGTCTGCAACGGCTATGAGATCGCGTCGGGCTCGATCCGTAACCAGTCGCCCGAGGCGATGGTCAAGGCGTTCGAGCTGGTCGGCCTCAGCCAGGCAGACGTGGAAGAGCGGTTCGGTGGTCTCTATCGCGCGTTCCAATATGGCGCGCCGCCCCATGGTGGCATGGCCGCCGGTGTCGACCGTATCGTGATGCTGCTGTGCGGCGCGCAGAATCTGCGCGAGATCACGCTGTTCCCGATGAACCAGCGCGCCGAAGACCTGCTGATGGGGGCGCCGAGCGCCGCCGAGTTCAAGCAACTGCGCGAACTGCATGTCCGCGTGGTGGAGCCGCAGGCGAAGGCATAACCCTTTCCATCGGCTGGAAAGAACAGGGCTCCCACCATCTGGCGGGGGCCTTTTTCTTTGCCGTCTTGCCTTGCTGTATTGTTATGATAACACACGTCGCGGCAAGGGAGCAGGGCGGATGATGCGGACGATCATGGCGACGCTGGTGGCGGGACTGGCAGCGGGGCTTGCGGCGGTGTCGGTGCAGGCGGCTGGTCCCGGTTTCGATCCGCGCGCTTTGAAGGCGGTGGCGGGGCCGCCCAATGAGGTGATGGTGCTGGGCACGCCCCATCTGTCGGGCTGGCCAAAGGATTTCGATGCAAAGGCGCTGGGGCCGCTGATCGACCGGCTGGGGGCGTGGAAGCCGCAATCAATCGCGGTCGAGTCCCTGTCTGGCCTGCAATGCGACGCCTTGCGCCGCGCGCCGTTCCGCTATGCGGAGACGGTGGAAACCTATTGCTGGGACGCGACGCCGGCGCGCCAGGCGACCGGGCTGGACGTACCGGCTGCCACGACCGAGGTCGAGCGGCGTCTGGCCGCCTGGCCGGAGCGACCGACGGCATCGGATCGGCGCCATCTGGCGGCCTTGTTCCTGGCGGCGGCGGATCAGGGATCGGCGCTGGTGCAATGGCTGCGGCTGGACGGCGCGGACCGGCATGCGGGGGATGGGCTGGACGCCATATTGGTGGCGCGGCTGGAAACGCTGCGCCAGCGTCGCAACGAGGAGTTCCTGATTGCCGCGCCGCTGGCTGCCAGACTGGGGCTGGAGCGGCTGGAACCGATGGACGACCACAGCGCCGACCGGCCTTATCGCAATGCCGAGGAGGAGAAGGCGGCGGGCGCGGCGATCATGAAGGCGTGGGACAATGAAGCGACGGCGCGGCGCAAGGCGGCCGATGCGGCGCTGCAGCCCGGCATCCGGACGGGGGCCGGCGTGCTGGCACTCTATCGCGCCTATAATGCGCCGGATCAGGCGCAGACCATCTATGACAGTGATTTCGGCGCGGCGCTCAAGGAGCCTTCGCCCGAGCGTTTCGGGCGCGGCTATGCCGGCTATTGGGAGGTGCGCAATTTGCGCATGGCGGCCAATATTCGCGACGTCTTCGCCGCCGCGCCGGGCCAGCGCATGCTGGTGATCGTCGGAGCCTCGCACAAATTCTATCTCCAGGCCTATCTCGACATGATGCACGATGTGCGGCTGGTCGATACCGATGCCGTGCTGCACTGAGGCCGCGCTTGCTCTTGACGTCGGGGTTCGATCTAATCGGCCGTCCCCTTGCAGGAGAGCGGCGCATGACGATCAATCTGTCGGACTATGAGACCGGGGCGAAGTTCAAGGGCGATTATGATGCGGCGCTGCTGGCGCTGCAGCATCGCCTGTCGAAGATCCAGGTCGCCCATATCCTGCATCGCCGCCGGACCGTCATCATGCTGGAAGGCTGGGATGGCGCGGGCAAGGGCGGGATCATCAAGCGGATGACCGCGGACTGGGACCCGCGTTACTATCAGGTCCATCCGATTGCCGCGCCGACACGCGAGGAACTGGACCATCATTTCCTCTGGCGCTTCTGGACCCGGTTACCCGCCAGCCAGAATATCGGCCTGTTCGACCGCAGCTGGTATGGCCGGGTGTTGGTCGAGCGGGTGGAGAAATATGCCACCAAGGCGGAATGGAAGCGCGGATACAAGGATATCAACGCGTTCGAGGCGCAGCAGGTCGAGACCGGCACCAACATCATCAAGCTGTTCGTCCACATCACCCAGGAGACGCAGGACGAGCAACTGGCGCAGCGGCTGGATACGCCGTGGAAGCGGTGGAAGACCGGCACCGACGATTATCGCAACCGGGCCAGGCGGGCCGAATATTGGGATGCGATGCACGACATGTTCGAGAAGACCGACACCAAGCAGGCGCCCTGGAAGGTGATCGACAATAATAATCGCAAGGCCGGACGAATCGCGGCGCTAACCTATGTGGCGGAGCGGCTGGAGAAACTGGTGCCGATGGATTTCCCGGCGCCCGATCCCGAGGTGATCAAGCTGGCGCGCGAGGCATTTGGTTATAAACCGGCCAAATAATTCCGTAAAAACAACGATCTGTAACAAAAGCGTCATCAAATACTAAGCGGTCATTTACCCTTTTCTTCTAGGCCGGGCGCCATGTACGCGCCCCAGATGCTCGATCGGCCCGACCCGGAGCCGCATGTTGCCGCCGGCACCGCCTTGCCCTTTGCGCAGGGCTGCGCTGCGGTCCGGCTGGGCCAGCCGCTCAGCCAGGCCGTCGACCGCTTCCAGGATGATGCGGCGCTGCGGCTGCTGCCGGTGGTGGACGCCGCCGATCGGCCGGTGGGGGCCATTTATGAGCGCGACATGCGGCGCATCCTTTTCAACCCCTTCGGTCATGCGCTGCTGCGCAATCCCAGTTTCGGCGGGCGGCTGGATGAGCATGTGCGGCCGTGTGCGATGGTGGAGCAGAGTGCCAGCGTCGAACGGCTGATCGACCTTTATGCCGCGCAGGGGAGTGATTGCGAGGGGCTGATCGTGACGCAGGGCGGCCATTATGCCGGCGTGGTCGGCGGCCCGCTGCTGCTGCGGCTGGCGGCGGAGCGGGATACGCGCGATGCGCTGGCCCGCACCCGGCGGCTGGAACATGTGACGCGCGAGAGCGGCGCATTTCGCGCGGATGTCGAGGCGCTGATCGCGGATCTGGTCGGCATGGCCGACATGCTGTCGGCGCGCGCTGAACAGGCGGTGGAGCGGGCGTCGGGCAATGGCGAGGCGGCGGCCGGCATGGCGGTCGCGGCGGAGCAGACGGCTGACAGCCTGCACGGCATCGCCAGCGGCGGGCAGGAACTGGGCGGGCTGTTCCAGGCGATGGAAAGCCAGGTGCGCGCGGCGGGCGAGGCGATCCGCGCGGCGGTGGCGCAGACGCAGGTCGGGGCCGAGCAGACGGCGGCGCTGCGGGTCGAGGCGGACGGGATCGGCGCGGTCATCACCCTGATCGACGATATTGCGCGGGCGACCAGCATGCTGGCGCTCAATGCCAGCATCGAGGCGGCACGGGCCGGCGAGGCGGGGCAGGGCTTTGCCGTGGTGGCGCGCGAGGTGAAGCTGCTGGCGAGCCAGACGCGCGAGGCGGCGGCCGAGATCGGCCAGCGCATCGGCCATGTCCGGCTGGCGGTCGAGACGGTGGCGCAGGGACATATGCACATGGACGCGGCGATGGCGACCGCGAACGAGGTGTCGGCATCGGTCTTTTCAGCGGTGGCGCGCCATGGCGCCTTCAGCCGGTCGATCGCCGCGAGCCTGTCGGAAGCCGGATCGTCGAGCGACCATATCCGCCAGAGTGCGCGCCAGATCAGCGACAATGCGAGCGCGGCGGCGGCAGGCGCCCATGACATCGGCGTTGCGGCGGGGCAGCTGGCGACGGTCGCGCACCGGCTGGACGATCGGGCGAGCCGGTTCCTGCAGGCGATCGAGGCAGGCTGAACCGCACAAAGCCTCTGGTAACGGCGCAAAAAGCAGCTAGTCTTGCACCCAATGGGTCCGGCACGGGCCGAAAATGGGAGAGAAGATCATGCTTGTCATGTTCGTCGGCGTCGATCGCACCGAAACCGCGGTCAACCCTACCCAGGTGACCTTCGTCTCATCCGTGACCGACGGCACCCGCATCCGCTTTGGCGAAGGCCGCAGCGTCACCGTGACCGAACCGATCGCCGAGGTGCTGGATTCGCTCAATCGCGCCCTGCGGCCGCACGAATAGCGGTCTTTTCCCCTCCGTTGCGCCTGCATGGCGACAGCCCTGTCTTGCGCCCGGCAGGTAAAAGGCCCGCCGCGCCATCGCGCAACGGGCCTTTTCAGAGCGTGAAGCCAGAGGTGGACGAAAGGCAGGATCAGGCGCCCGGTTGATCCGGTCGGGCGCGGTCGTCCTGCTTAGTCGTCATCCCCCGCTTCGGGTCCGGCCATCATCCCTTCGGCGACTTCCTCGGTCTTGCCGCGGATCGCCTTTTCCAGGCGGTCTGCCATTTCGGGATTTTCCTTGAGGAAGGTCTTGGCGTTTTCGCGACCCTGGCCGATGCGGACCGAGTCATAGGAGAACCAGGAGCCCGACTTCTCGACCAGCCCGGCCTTGACGCCGATGTCGAGCATCTCGCCGATCTTGGAAATGCCCTCGCCATACATGATGTCGAATTCGACCTGCTTGAAGGGCGGGGCGACCTTGTTCTTCACCACCTTCACGCGGGTCGCGTTGCCGACGATATCGTCGCGATCCTTGATCTGGCCGGTGCGACGAATGTCGAGACGGACCGAGGCGTAGAATTTGAGCGCGTTGCCGCCGGTGGTGGTTTCCGGATTGCCGTACATCACGCCGATCTTCATGCGCACCTGGTTGATGAAGATCACCATGCACTTGGAGCGGGCGATCGACCCGGTCAGCTTGCGCAGCGCCTGGCTCATGAGGCGCGCCTGCAGGCCGACATGGCTGTCGCCCATCTCGCCCTCGATCTCGGCACGCGGCACCAGCGCGGCGACCGAGTCGACGACGAGGATGTCGATGGCGTTGGAACGGACCAGCGTGTCGACGATTTCCAGCGCCTGTTCGCCGGTGTCGGGCTGCGACACGATCAGTTCGTCGATATCGACGCCCAGCTTCTTGGCATAAATGGGGTCGAGCGCATGTTCCGCGTCGACGAATGCGGCGGTGCCGCCGGCCTTCTGCGCCTCGGCGATCGCATGCAGCGTCAGCGTGGTCTTGCCCGAGCTTTCCGGCCCGTAAATCTCGATGATGCGGCCCTTGGGCAGGCCGCCGATGCCGAGCGCGATGTCGAGGCCGAGCGAGCCGGTCGAGATCGATTCAATCTCGATCTTCTCACGGCTGCCGAGCTTCATCGCGCTGCCCTTGCCGAAGGCGCGATCAATCTGGGCGAGCGCCGCCTCCAATGCTTTCTGTCTGTCCATTGTGCCTGTCTTCTTGGAATCGATGAGTGAGAGCATAGCGGTCATCGGCCTATCCCCTGTCAAGCGGATCGCGTCGAGTCACTCGGCGCCTGCCAATGATGTATCCTGTTTGTTCCTGTGGAACAAGAGGGGAACGGAAATTTCCTATCCTGCCTATTCAGTCGGCGAGAATCTTCTCCAGCGCGCGTTCCACGGCGCCGATGGTGAAGGGCTTGGCGAGCGTCGGCCGATCGGCATGACCCTGCGGCAGATCGTCGGCCATGCCGCCGGTGGCGAACAGGAAGGGGATCGACTGCTGGGCCAATATGTCGGCGACCGGCCAGCTTTTTTCACCCTGGAGATTGCAGTCGAGCAGGGCGGCGTCGAACCCGCCCTCGCGCGCCAGGGCGCACGCCTCGTCCACCGACGCTGCGGTCGCGTGGAGGCGATAACCAAGCGCGTCGAGATAATCTTCCAGCATCATGCCGATCATTGCTTCATCCTCGACGATGAGGATGGACTTGCCGTCAGCCATGCGCCCTTGTCCCTTGTTCTTGCTTCCCATCGCTAGCCAAAGGGGCAGGCGATGCCCAGCATAATCGTTTGCCGGCGGCCAAGTTCATTCCGCCGCCGGTCGCATCGCCAGTGCGTCGCGCGCCGCTTCGGCCAACTGGTTGACGGAAAAGGGCTTGGGCAGGAAGGCAACATTGGCGATGTCGATCGACTTGCGCAGTTGCTCCTCCGCATAGCCGGACATGAACAGCACCGGCAGGTCCGGGAAGCTCCGCCGCGCCTGCGCCACCATCGCCGGGCCGTCCATATTGGGCATCACCACGTCGGAGATCAGCAGGTCGATCTTCTCGCCGCCGCCCAGCACTTCCAGCCCCTGTTCGCCGTCGCTGGCGGTCAGCACCTTGTAGCCCTGACGGGTGAGGGCACGTTCGGCCACGGCGCGGACCATATCCTCATCCTCGACCAGCAGAACCGTGCCGGTGCCCCAGGTTTCGCTGCGCTTGATCGGCGTCTTGGGCTTGGCCTGTTCAATGTCGCCGCCGGCATAGACCGGCAGATAGATGACGAAGCTGGCGCCCCGGCCCAGTTCGGATTCGGCGAAGATATAGCCGCCCGACTGCTTGACGATGCCGTAGACGGTGGAGAGGCCAAGACCGGTGCCCTTGCCCAGTTCCTTGGTGGTGAAGAAGGGTTCGAAGATCTTGGACAAGATGTCGGGCGGGATGCCCAGGCCCGTGTCGGACACGCGCAGCGCGGTATAGTCGCTGATCGGCAGAATTTGCTGCCGCATCTCGCGCACGCGGTTCGCCGGCACGCCATAGGTCTGGATATTGAGCGTGCCGCCCTCGGGCATGGCGTCGCGGGCATTGACCGCCAGGTTGATGATGACCTGTTCCAGCTGGCCGGGGTCGGCGCGCACCGCGCCGAGGTTGCGGCCATGGCTGACGTCGAGCTTCACATTCTCGCCGAGCAGGCGCTTCAGCAGGTTGGAAACGTCGGCGACGATGTCGGGCAGCTGCAATATCTGCGGGCGCAGCGTCTGCTGGCGCGAGAAGGCGAGGAGCTGGCGGGTGAGGCCGGCGGCGCGATTGCTGTTCGACTTGATCTGGGTGATGTCGTCATAGTCGCTGTCGCCCGGCGTATGGCGCATCAGCATCAGGTCGCAATGGCCGATGATGGCGGTCAGGATATTGTTGAAGTCATGGGCGACGCCGCCCGCCAGCTGGCCGATCGCCTGCATCTTGGTCGCCTGCGCGACCTGGCGCTTGAGCTTCGATTCCTCGCTATTGTCCTTGAGGCTGAGCAGCACGGCGGCCTCGCCCAGGCCGCGCACGCCGGCGAGGCTGAGCGCGATCGGTTCTTCGGGCTGTTCGCGCATGCGCACGGCGATGTCGCCCGACATTTGCGGGCCGACGGCAAAGCGGCGCACCGCGTCGGCCACCGCCGCCTGATCCTCGCGCACGACCAGGTCGCCGGGATAGCTGGGCGTTTCGGCATCCTTGATGCCGGCGGCGCGGGCGAACGCCTTGTTGACGAACAGCACCCGGCCGTCGCGGTCGGCCATGGCGAGGCCGAAGGGCAGCAGCGAGAGCAGGGTTTCGATATAGGAAAGGGCAGAGGTGCCGCCACCGCCGACCGGCTCGTCGATCAGCAGCAGCAGCATCGGGCCGTCCTGCGCCCCATTCTGGATGCCGCCCGGCTGGGTGGCGCGGCGCAACGGCACCTGCAGCAGGCGCAGCGGCAGGCCACCGCTTTCCTCGCGCGCCAGGAACAGCCGGCCCTTGTCATCGACCCGCATATGGGCGGCGAAATCGCGGCCGGTGATGTTGGCGTCGATCCGGCCGGCGGCGCGCAGCAGGAAGGCGCCGTTGGCGGCGCGGATGCGCCCCTCGCCGCCGATCATCACCGCCATGATGCCGGCTTCGCCCAGTTGCCGCCCGGCCTCGCCCGTCAGGACGCGGTGGACATCGTCGAGCGCGCTGGGCTGGCGCATCGGGGTGAAGCGCCAGAGCAGATAATCTTCCGACCGGCCGGTGCGGGTGATGTCGACGTCGAGGCGCAGGGTCGCATGGGCGATCGCCTCCACCTTGGCCTCGCCATCGCGCCAGGCGGCGCGGGCGGCGGCGGTCAGGCTCTCGATCAGCGAGGCATCGGCATTGACGGCCGGGGGCGAGGGATAGCCGGGGAACCATTCGCCGAACAGGTCGCTGGCGCAGACCAGCCGGCCGGCGCGGTCGGTGACGGCGATCGCCATGCTGGAGGCGTCGGCGGCGGCACGCGCCACGGTCCAGTCGGGCACGGCATCACTGGCGGACAGTGGTGGGGGATAGAGGCGGCGATACCAGGCGAGCAGCGCGGCGATGGTGATGACCGTGGCGGCAAAGCCGGCGGCCAGCGCCCAGTCGCCGATGGCATAGAGGACGATCGCGGCGGAGGCGGCCGCGGCGAGCGCGAGCAGGGGCACGAAGCTGCGCGACGGGGCCTGCCCCATCCACGCCTCATCATCCCTGTTTACCCGCGCGACCATCGGCGCCGTCCCCTTAAGCCCTTACAATGGAACCATGACGCCACGGATCAGACCCGGGCGATCTCTTCCAATGCGCTGCTTTCGGTGCGCTTGCCAATCCTCAATTTGCGCGCCTGCCACTTGCGCCCCATGCGACGACGCCAGAACCAGTCGGCGCCGACATAGCCGAGCACCGCGCTGGCGAGCGAGATGAGGAAGAGGCCGAGCAGCATGGCCGGGGCGGCTTCGGAAAAGAGCCAGGCGCACCATTGGCCGATCGAAGCATGGCCATCGACCAGCGCCATGAAGCCCGAGGCGTCGGCGCTGCGGCCGAGCATCCAGTTGCCGAGCCACACCGACGCCATCAGGATCAGCGGCGTGGTGGCCGGGTTGGACAGGAAGGTCATCGCCGCCGCGACCGGGATATTGGCGCGGAAGGGCAGGGCGAAGATAGCAGCGCCAGCGATCTGGACGCCGGGGATCAGCAGGAAGATGCCGACGAACAGGCCGAGCGCGACGCCGCGCGGCACCGACCGGCGGGTGAAGCGCCACAGCGAGGGTTCCAGCACGCGATGGGCGACGGGGGCAAGGACGCGGCTCTTCTCCAGCGATTCACGGGTCGGCGCGTTGGCGTGCCACCAGCGGGAGAAGCGATTGTCCATGGATCAGCTATGCGCCTTCATGATGCGTTGCTGATCGCGCTTCCAGTCGCGTTCCTTGATCGTGTCGCGCTTGTCGTGATTCTGCTTGCCTTTGGCCAGCGCCAGTTCGACCTTGGCCCGGCCCTGGCTGTTGAAATAGACCATCAGCGGCACCAGCGTCATGCCCTTGCGCGACACCGCGCTGTGCATCTTCTCGATCTCACGCTCGTGCAGCAGCAGCTTGCGCACCCGCTTGGGCTCGTGATTTTCGCGGTTGCCATGGCTATATTCGGGGATGTTGCTGTTCACCAGGAAGACCTGGTTGCCCTTCACCTCGGCATAGCTTTCGGCGATATTGCCCTCGCCGCCGCGCAGGGCCTTCACCTCGGTGCCCTGCAGCGCGATGCCGGCCTCGAACACGTCCTCGATGAAATAATCGAAACGGGCGCGCCGGTTCTCGGCGACGATCTTCTTCTTGTCGAAGGTTGCGGGGCGGGGGCGGGCCATAGTCTGCTACTTAACTCAATTCATCATATAGGGACGCCGGCGCGTCAAACCAGACCGGCGATCTCCAGCGCGCGATCGACCGCGGCGCGGCTCGATTCCGACGGCCAGGTAATCGGCAGCCGAAGCTCGCCGGGCATGTCGGGCCGCACGCGGGTAAGGGCATATTTGACAGGGCCGGGTGAAGAATCGCTGAACAGGGCATCATGCAGGGGATAAAGACGATCCTGCAGCGCCAGGGCACCATCCCAATCCTGCGCGGCGCAGGCTGCCTGGAAATCGGCGACCAGGCGCGGGGCGACATTGGCGGTGACCGAAATACAGCCCCGGCCACCCATCGCGTTGAAGCCGAGTGCGGTTTCGTCATTCCCCGAAAGCTGGCAGAAGTCCGGGCCGCAGGCGAGGCGCTGCGCGGTGACCCGCCCCAGATTCCCGGTGGCGTCCTTCACCCCGACGATCGACTGATATTCCTGGCTCAGCCGGTGCATCACCGGCACGCCGATGTCGGTGATGGTGCGGGTGGGGACGTTGTAGAGGACGATCGGCAGGTCGCAGCGCTGCGCCAGATAGGCGAAATGCTGATAGACGCCGTCCTGATTCGGCTTGTTGTAATAGGGCGCGACGACCAGCGCCGCGTCGGCGCCGGCGGCCTGCGCCGCATACATATGCTCCAGCGCGATGCGGGTGTCGTTCGATCCGCAACCGGCGATCACCGGCACGCGGCCGGCCGCCTGGTCGACGCAGATGGCGATGACGCGATTATGCTCCTCGACCGTCATGGTCGCGCTTTCGCCGGTGGTGCCGCAGGGGACCAGCGCGCTCGACCCTTCCTCGATCTGCCAGTCGACCAGGGCGCGGAAGGCGGCCTCGTCCACCGCTCCGTCGCGGAAAGTGGTCACCAGGGCTGGAATCGACCCGGAAAACATCATTAAACTCCTTCAATTCTCCGGGCGACCGGGGCATGATCGGGCAAGCGGCGCGCTATAGCGCGTCATTCAGGGCCTGATAAGGATGCAATAGCGATTATGTCCAGCATGCCGAAGCCCGGAACTGTCGAAAGTTACCTGATCCGCATGCCTGTCATTGCTTTATTGCTCGCAACCGCCGGTGCCGGCGCCCAGACCGAAACCCCCACCGTCTATGCCCAGGCGATGGTGCAGCCTTTGCCGGGCCAGCCGGGCTCGACTCAGCCCAGCGCCTGGAACCAGGCGGCCAGCCGCGTCGGCATGCCGTCCGATCCTTCGATCGCCGGCACGATCAGCCAGTGGCGCGCCTTGCAGCAGAGCGATGGCCTGGGCTTTTCCACCTATGCCAGCTTCATCATGGCCAATCCCGGCTGGCCGGGCGAGGACCGGATGCGGCGGCTGGCCGAGACCGGGATCAATCCCGACAGCTTTGATCCGCGCCAGGTGATCGCCTTCTTCGCCCGCTTCCCGGCGCGCACCGCGACCGGCCATGCGCGCAATGCCGTGGCGCTGATGCAGGCCGGGCGGATGGACGAGGCGCGGGTGGCCGCGCGCACCGCCTGGATCACCGGCACGCTGAGCCCGACTGACGAGGCGCGGCTTTTGTCGCTGTTTGGATCAGGCTTTACCGTGGCCGATCATGACCAGCGGGCAGACGTGCTGCTGTGGTCCAATGACACGATCGGCGCGATGCGGATGCTGGCCTATGTCAGCCCGGCGCGTCGGGCGATCTATGATGCGCGCATCGCCTTTCGCCAGAAGTCGCCGGACGCCGCGATCAAGATGCAGACGGCCGAGCCGGCCGGCGGGGCGAGCGATGCGGGCTTCATCGCCGACAAGGCGACCTGGCTGCTCAACAGCGGCAACTGGATCGCCGGGCGGCAATATCTGGCCAATCGCCAGCCGCTGACCTTCCGCCCCGGCAATGCCGAAAAATGGTATGAGACGTTGCTGACCCAGGCGCGGTCGTCGGCGAACGACAGCCAGTGGAGCTTTGCCTATGGCATCGCCAGCAAGCTGGACGACGCCTATGCGCCGGGCACGGACGTGTCGACCCGGCCGATCGGCGAGCGCGACGATTATACCAGCCTTGCCTGGCTGGCGGGCACGACCGCCTTCTACAATCTCAACCGTCCGACCGATGCGGTGGCGATGTTCCGCCGCTATGCGACCGGCGGCAAGTCGCCCCAGGTCCAGGCCAAGGGCTATTATTGGGCCGGGCGCGCGGCGCTGCAGGCGGGCGATGCCGCCAGCGCCAACAGCTATTTCAACCAGTCGGCGCAATTCCCCGACCAATATTATGGCCAGCTGGCGCTGGAGCGGCTGGGCCGGCCAGTGCCGCCGCCGCCCGAACGGGCGGTGTCGATCTCGGCCGCAGAACGCAGCGAATTCAACAACCGGTCAGTGGTGCGCGCCGCCAGGGCGCTGGGCCAGATGGGCTATTGGGAAGACCAGAGCAAGTTCGTGCGCGCCATTGCCAATGGTGCCGACAGCGATGGCGATCATTTCCTGGCCGCCGAGCTGGCGCAGAATCTGGGCCGTCCCGACATGGGCGTGATGGTCGGACGTCGCGCCGTGTCCAACGGCCTGACGGGCTATGGCGCGAGCGCTTTCCCGCGTGTGCCGGTGCCGCCGACGGCGCAATATAACTGGACCATGGTCCATGCGATCGCGCGGCAGGAAAGCCAGTTCGACAAGCAGATCGTCAGCCATGCCGGCGCGCGCGGCCTGATGCAGCTGATGCCGGGCACGGCGCGGGAGCAGGCGGGCAAGCTGGGCCTGAGCTATGACGCAGGCTCGCTCAATGATCCCAGCTACAACATCATGCTGGGGTCGGGCTATTTCCAGCGCATGCTGGATTATTATGGCGGCAGCTATCCGCTGGCCGTGGCCGCCTATAATGCCGGGCCGGGCAATGTGAATCGCTGGGTCAAGGCCAATGGCGACCCGCGCCTGCCGGGCGCCGACATGCTGCGCTGGATCGAGCAGATTCCGATCTTCGAGACGCGCAACTATGTGCAGCGGGTGCTGGAAAATGCCGTCGTCTATGAGGCGATGAACCCGGAGCGGGCCAAGTTCAAGGGCAGCAATGCGGTGCTCAGCCGCTATCTGGGCAAGCAGACGCCGGGCTGATCTTTCCGGTTTGCGCGTCGGCCAAGGCTGTGGATAAGGGGCGGCATGAGCGGTCCCTATCCCAATTATATCAGCCCCGAGGGGTTTGCGAAGCTGCGCGCCGAATATGACCATCTGCTCGGTGTCGAGCGGCCGCGCATCGTCGAGGTGGTGAGTTGGGCGGCGGGCAATGGCGATCGCAGCGAGAATGGCGACTATCTCTATGGCCGCAAGCGGATGCGCGAGATTGACGGGCAATTGAAGCGCCTGTCGAAGAAGATGAAGGATGCCAAGGTCGTCGACCCGCGCCAGCAGCCCGACAAGGGCCGGGTCTATTTCGGCGCGACCGTCACCATCGCCGACGAGGATGATCATCATCGCACCGTGACGATCGTCGGCAATGACGAGACCGATGTGGACGCCGGCCGGATCGGCTGGGGATCGCCGATCGCCCGTGCCCTGCGCGGGGCGGCCATCGGCGACCTGCGCCGGGTGCATCTGCCCGCCGGCGAGAAGGAATATGAGGTGATGGCGATCAGCTATCCGCAATAGGATTTCGATCGCTTAACTTCCCATATTTCCCGCACATTTCGATATATAATTTCCAACCCCTATAATATCCTTGCGCGGACCATCCCCATTATAGGGGCGATCAGCCCTGTAGGACAGCATCCGCCAGCCAGGCGCGGAAGGCGGCCATGGCGGGGCTGTCGGGTCGGGACAGCAGGCGGGTGAGCCAATAGCCGCCGACATCGACGCTCTCATGAAAAGGCTGGACCAGCCGTCCGGCCTGCAGATCGGCGGCGAACATCGCGACCGGGGCGAGCGCGATGCCAAGGCCGGCGCGCGCCGCCTCCACCATCAGCAGCGAGGTGTCGAACATCGGCCCGCGCAACGGCGGGCAGGGCGCACCGGCGGCGGCGAACCAGCGCGGCCATTCGTCGGCACGATAGGAGCGCAGCAGCGGCTCGCGCGCGAGCGCGGCGGGATCGGCCAGGCGGGCGGCGAGGGCGGGCGTGCAGAGCGGGGCGAGCGGCGCGCGCAGGATCGGCTGGGCATGGGTGCCGTGCCAGGCACCCTCGCCAAAGCGGATCGCCAGGTCCAGCCCTTCGCCGGCCAGGTCGACCCGGTTATTGTTGGTCATCAGCCGCAGATCGACATGGGGGCAGGCACGGGCGAAATCGGCAAGGCGCGGCAACAGCCAGCCGCCGGCAAAGGTGCCGACCACGCCCAGCGTCAGCACTTCATGCAGCCGCCCACCCTCGATCCGCTCCAGCGTGCCGCCGACCCGGTCGAACGCATCGGCCAGCACCGGGAGCAGCGCCAGCCCCTCATCGGTCAGAGCGAGGCCGCGCGGCAGGCGGCGGAACAGTGGCGCGCCGATCCGCGCCTCAAGCTGCGCGACCTGCTGGCTGACCGCGCCCTGGCTGACGCAGAGTTCGAGGCCGGCACGGGTGAAGCTGAGATGCCGGGCGGCCGCCTCGAAGGCGCGCAGGGCATTGAGCGGCAGTTGGGCGCGATCCATGGTCTGTGCATAAGATCAGCTAATGTCTGTGTCGAGAATTGATGCTTTGTCGCAAGCCGATATCTCCCGCAATCTCTGCCCATCACCAAGCATATAGGGGTAGGGCGATGCGCAACTGGATGGGCGTAGGTATCAGCATGGCTGCGATGTTTCTGGGCGGCCCGGCCTGGACGAAGGCGGCGGACGATCCGTTGCTGCGACCGATCGCGCTTGCCTCTTCCAAACGCTGGCTGGCGCCGCAGGCGCCGACCCGGCTGCATGGCCAGACCTATCTGGTCGGGTTTGGCGGCCTCAATGTCGCGCTCATCAGGACGAGTGCCGGGCTGATCTTGATCGACGGTGCCGTGCCGCAGGCAGTGCGCGACGTGGAGGCGAACATCAAGGCGCTGGGCTTTTCGATCCGCGACGTGAAGCTGATCCTGAGCACCGAACCGCATTTCGACCATGCTGGCGGGCTGGCCGCGCTGGCGCGCGACAGTGGCGCGACGGTGGTGGCGAGCGCGCCGGCGGTGGCCGTGCTGCGCACCGGCGGCATCGATCCGGCCGATCCGCAGGCGGCCTGGCTGGAGCGTTTCCCCGCCGTGCGCCGGCTGCGCGCGGTCAAGGATGGGGAGGAGATCCGGCTGGGCGACACGGTCATCACTGCTGTCGCGACGCCGGGCCATACGATGGGCAGCATGAGCTGGCGCTGGAAAAGCTGCGAGGGGCGGCAATGCGCGACGATGGTCTTCGGCTCCAGCCTCAATCCGATCGCGGCCGATGGCTATGCGTTTTCCGATCCGGCGCACCGGCCGGTGGTCGAGGCCTTTCGTGCGACCTTTGCCAAGGTGGGCGCAATGGATTGCGACCTGTTGATCACCGCCCATCCCGATCCGGCCGACCCGGCGAAGCTGGCGCGCCTGCGGGCGAAGCGCGTGCCCAATGCCTTCATCGATCCGACCGCCTGCCGCCGCTATGCCGACCGCGCCACTGGAATGCTGGACAAGAAGCTGGCGGCGGAAGGGGAAACGCGCAGTTACAGCCGGGGCCAATAGCCCCTTTTCCTGCTGGTCTTAATTTGCAACACTATTGTTGTAAATATAAAGGAGGGCAGGATGCAGATCGCAGGCAGAACGATATTCATCACCGGGGGCGGCGGCGGTATCGGCGGGGGGATGGCGCAGGCCTTTGCCGAGCAGGGCGGGCGCATCATCCTGGCCGATATCGACGCGGGTTTTGCCGAGGCGGAGGCGGCGAAGCTGCCGGCGGGGACGGACGCGATGGCGCTGCCGATCGACGTCACCAGCCGCGACAGCTGGGCGCGGGCGAAAGCGACGGCGGAAGCGCGCTTCGGGCCTGTGGATATTCTCTGCAACAATGCCGGGATCGCGTCGGGCTTTGCGCCGCTGATCGACATGGACCCGGCCGATTTCGACCGGCTGGTCGCGGTCAACCTGACCGGCGTCTATAATGGCATCGCCTGTTTCGCGCGGGCGATGGTCGATCGGGGCGTGGGGCATATCGTCAACACATCGTCGATGAACGGGCTCAACCCCTTCGGCCTGTTCGCAGCCTATTCGGCGAGCAAGTTCGGCGTGCTGGGCCTGTCGGATTCGCTGCGGCAGGAACTGGCGCCCCATGGCGTCGGCGTCTCCACTTTGTTTCCCGGCCTGACCCGCAGCCGCATGTCGGAATCCGACACGGTCGGGCCGGGCGCGATGGACCCGGCGCGGCTGGCGCAGATTCGCGCCAACATGATGGAGCCGATCTGGCTGGGCCGGGCGGTGGTGCGCGCGGTCGAGCAGGATCAGCCCTACATCATCACCCATCCCGAATATCGCGACGATCTGGCCCGCCGGTTCGACACGATCCTGGCGGCGTTCGGCGAACCGGCCCAGCCGGGCTATCGCACGGGGGCATCGGCGACCGGGCGCTGACTGAGGTGCGAAGGCTCAGGCCAGAAAGCTCAGGCCCGATAGTTCAGGAACGGGCGGCGGCGAGGATCATTTCCGCCCCCTTTTCCGCGATCATCATAGTCGGCGCATTGGTGTTGCCGGACGTGATCGTCGGCATCACCGAGGCATCGATGACGCGCAGCCCGGCAATGCCATGGACGCGCAATTGCGGGTCGACCACCGCGCGCGGGCCGCTGCCCATGGCGGCGGTGCCGACCGGATGGAAGATGCTGCTGGCGATCGCGCCGATCCCTTCAAGCAGGGCGGCGTCATCCTGCCGCTCCGGCCCTGGGCGAAATTCCTGCGGCGCATAGGGGGCGAGGGCCGGCTGGCCGACGATCGCGCGGGTGACGCGCACTGCTTCGATCGCGACCTGGCGGTCTTCCGCCGCCGACAGATAATTGGGGCGGATGGCGGGCGGGGCGAGCGGATCGGCAGACCTTATCCACACATCGCCCCGGCTGTGCGGGCGCAGGTTGCAGACGCTGGCGGTGAAAGCGGGAAAGGCGTCTAGCGCACCGCCGAACGCGGCCAGGCTCAAGGGCTGGACATGATATTCGAGATTGGCGGTGGCATGACGCGGGTCGGATTTGACGAACATGCCAAGCTGGCTGGGCGCCATCGACAGTGGCCCGGAGCGGCTGGCGAGATAGTGCAGGCCCATCCATGCCTTGCCCAGCCATGATCCGGCCCGGCCGTTGAGGGTGGCGATGCCGTTCACCCGATAGGCGCAGCGTATCTGGAGATGATCCTGCAGATTTTCGCCGACGCCCGGCCGGTCGGCCAGCACGTCGATGCCGAGTGCGGCCAGCCGGGCGCCGTCGCCGATGCCCGATCGCTGGAGGATGGCGGGGCTGCCGATCGAGCCGGCCGACAGGATGACTTCGCCATCGGCCTGCGCGGTGCAGGCGTCGCCGTCCAGCAGGAAGCGCACGCCGGTGGCGCGGCCCTGCGCGATCGTCACCCGGTCGATCGTCGCGCCGGTGACGATGCGCAGATTGGGGCGGTTCATCGCCGGGCGCAGGAAGGCGTCGGCCGCGCTCCAGCGCCGGCCGCGCCGCTGCGTCACCTGAAAATAGCCCGAGCCCAGATTGTCGCCGCCGTTGAAGTCGGCGGTTTCGGGCACGCCATATTGGCTGGCGGCCTGGCGGAAACGGTCGAGCAGATCCCAGCGCAGCCTTTGCCGCTCGACCCGTATCTCGCCGCCTGCGCCATGGGTGGCGCTGGCCCCGTCCTGATGATCCTCCGCCCGCACGAAATAGGGCAGGACATCGTCCCAGCCCCAGCCGATATTGCCGGCCTGGCGCCAGCCATCATAATCGGCCGCCTGGCCGCGCATGTAGATCATGCCGTTGATCGAACTGCTGCCGCCGATCACCCGGCCGCGCGGATAGGCGATGGCGCGGGCGCCAAGGCCAGCCTCCGCCTCGGTCTTCAGGCACCAGTCGGTGCGCGGATTGCCCATGCAATAGAGATAGCCGACCGGGATTTTTATCCACAGCCAGTCGTCCTTGCCGCCGGCCTCCAGCAGCAGCACGCGATTGCGCGGATCGGCGCTCAGCCGGTTGGCCAGCACGCATCCCGCGCTGCCCGCGCCCAGGATGATATAATCCCAGCGGCCATAATCCCCGTCCATCGCCTCTCCTCTAGTGCGTGGACCATGGCCCGGCGGGGGCGGCGGCGTAAAGGGGCGGGGCGGGCGCGGTGGCGATATCTGGCCGGGCCATGGCCTGCAAACTGGCCATGGGCGTGGCCGGGCAAGGGGCTATGGCAGGCGGGTGACGGCGCAGGAGGATGGCCATGCAGATTGCGATACTGACGTTCGAGGGGTTCAACGAACTGGACAGTTTCATCGCCGCCGCCATCCTCAACCGGATGAAGCCGCAGGGCTGGGCCGCCTATATCACCGCGCCCGACGAGACGGTGACGTCGATGAACGGGGTGACGGTGCAGCGGCAGCGGCCGCTGGACTTTGCGGCGCAAGCGGACGCGGTGCTGATCGGCAGCGGCATCCGCACGCGCGAGATTGCGGCCGATGCCGCAATGCTGAGGCGGATCGCGCTCGACCCGACGCGCCAGCTGATCGGGGCGCAATGTTCGGGCACGCTGCTGCTGGCGAAGCTGGGCCTGGTCGGCGACCTGCCGGCCTGCACCGACCTGACCACCAAGCCCTGGGTGGTGGAGGCGGGGGTGCGGGTGATCGATGCGCCCTTCATCGCCCATGGCAATGTCGCGACGGCCGGCGGATGCCTGTCGGCGCCCTATCTCGCCGCCTGGATGATCGCGCGGGGCGGATCTATGGCGGATGCAGAAGCGGCGCTCCATTATGTCGCGCCGGTGGGCGAGAAGGCCGACTATGTCGCACGGGCGCGGGCGGTGATCGCGCCCTTCGTGGAAGCGGTGCCGGCCTGACGATCGGCTATCTGCGCAGCAGGAACACCGCATGTTCGGCGAACAGATTGGCGTTCGCATGGGTGGTTTCCCTGTCCCCTTTCAGGAACCACTGGCCGTCGATGGTCCAGCCGCGATCCTTCACCAGCGCGCGGAAATCATCCACCGTCACATGATGGATGTTGAGCGTGTCATACCAGGTGTCGGGCAATAGCCGCGTCACCGGCATGCGCCCGCCCCACAGCAGCGACAGGCGCCCGCGCCAATGGGCGAAATTGGGGAAGGAGACGAAGGCCTGGCGGCCGATGCGCAGCAATTCATCCACCACCAGGTCGGGGCGCCGGGTCGTCTGCAGCGTCTGGCTGAGGATGGCATAGTCGAAACTGGCGTCGGGATAATAGGCAAGGTCGGTATCGGCGTCGCCCTGCACCACCGATAGGCCGCGGCCGACCGCGGCGGCGACATTGGAGCCGTCAATCTCCAGCCCGCGGGCATCGACCTGGCTGGTGTCGCGCAATGCCGCCATCAGCGCGCCGTCGCCACAGCCGACATCCAGCACCCGCGTGCCCGGCCGCACGGTGCGGGCGATCAGCGCGAGATCGGGGCGGAGGAGATCGCTCATGCCCGGCCACCGCGCAGGAAGCCGTCGACCACACGATTCAATTCCGGGCTTTCGAGCAGGAAGGCGTCATGGCCGAAGGGGCTGGACAGTTCGACGAAGCTGGCCTGCGCGCCCGAGGCGTTGAGCGCATGGACGATCGCGCGGGATTCGGCGGTGGGATAGAGCCAGTCGGTATCGAAGCTGACCAGGCAGAAGCGCGCCCGCGTCGCGGTGAACGCCCGCGCCAGCGATCCGCCATGATCCTCGGCTATGTCATAATAGTCCATGGCGCGGGTGATGTAGAGATAGGAGTTGGCGTCGAACCGCTCGACGAAGCTCAAGCCCTGATGGCGCAGATAGGACTCTACCTGGAAGTCGGCATCGAAGCCGAAGGTCTTGGCGTCACGCCCCTGCAGGCGCCGGCCGAATTTCTCGGTCAGGCCCGCTTCGGAAAGATAGGTGATATGCGCCGCCATGCGGGCGACGGCGAGGCCGGCGCTCGGCACCTTGCCATCGGCATAATAGTCGCCGCCGCGCCAGAGCGGATCGGCCATGATCGCCTGGCGCCCGACTTCGTGAAAGGCGATATTCTGCGCGCTGTGCCGCGCGGTCGAGGCGATCACGACGCAGCGTTCGACCCGGTCGGGGAACAAGGTGGGCCAGGTCAGCGCCTGCATGCCCCCCATCGACCCGCCGATCACCGCCGCCAGCCGATCGACGCCCAGATGGTCGAGCAGCATCGCCTGCGCCCGAACCATGTCGGCGATGGTCAGCACCGGGAAGCGCATGGCGTAAGGATCGCCCAGCGCCGGGTCGATGCTGGCGGGGCCGGACGATCCCATGCAGCTGCCGATGACGTTGGAGCAGATGATGAAATGGCGCGCCGGGTCGACCGGCTTGCCCTCGCCCACCATCCGCCACCACCAGCCGGGCTTGCCGGTGACGGGATGGTCCGATGCGACATATTGGTCGCCGGTCAGCGCGTGGCAGATCAGGATGACGTTGGATTTGTCCGCATTCATCTGCCCATAGGTCTCATAGGCGATGTCGACCGGGGACAGGCTGGCGCCGCTCGATAGCGGCAGCGGGCCGGGAAGGCGGGCCTGGCGGCGCAGGCCGAACCGTGTGTCAGGGGAAACGCTGGCCATGACATCGGGCTAAGACGAGGGAAAGAGGCTGTCAATTGGCGGGGCGGGGTGGCGATCGGCCTGCGCCGTGCCTAGATGGAGGGCATGACCGATCAGACCCGCCCGACCATCGTCGCCTATGGCCCGCTCTATCCCTATCTGACCGACCAGCTGGAGCAGCGCTTCACCGTCCATAATGTGGCAGCGGATGCGGATCTGTCCGCGCTGCCGGCGGAGGTGCTGGAGGCGCGCGCGCTGGTCAGCTTCGGATCGGTCGGGGCGCCCGCCGCCATCATGGACGCGCTGCCGAAGCTGGAGATGATCGGGCTATTCTCGGTCGGCTATGACAAGGTCGATGTCGATCATGCGCGATCGAAAGGCATCCGCGTCACCAACACGCCCGATGTGCTGACCGACGATGTCGCGGACCTGGCCGTTGGCCTTCTCTATGCGACGGTGCGCAACATCGCCGCCAATGACCGGCTGGTGCGGTCGGGCGGCTGGGCGCGGGGCGAGAAGCCGGCGCTGGCGGGCCGGGTGACCGGCGCGACCATCGGCATATTGGGGCTGGGCCGGATCGGCCGGGCGATCGCAAAGCGGCTGGAGCCGGTGGCGGGCGAGATTCTCTATCATAACCGCAAGCCGGCGGCTGATACGGCCTATCGCTACGTCGCCGACGCGATCGACTTTGCGCGCCAGAGCGAGGTCATCATCGTCGCCACGTCGGGCGGGCCGGAAGCGGCCAAGCTGGTCGACGGCGCGATGCTGGACGCGCTCGGGCCGGACGGCGTGATCGTCAATATCAGCCGGGGCGGCGTGATCGACGAGGCGGCGATGGTCGAGCGGCTGGCCGATAAGCGCATCGCCGGCGCGGGGCTGGATGTGTTCGCGCACGAACCGCATGTGCCCGAAGCGCTGTTCGCGATGGACCATGTCGTGCTGCAACCCCATCAGGGCAGCGCCACCGTCCACACCCGCAAGGCGATGGCCGACCTGGTGGTCGCCAATCTGGACGCCTGGTTTGCTGGGGAGGCGCTGCTGACGCCGGTGGTGTAGGATGGGTGGGGAGCGGACATTCCTCCCCGGTACGGGGAGGAATGTCCGCACTTGGTCGTTTCTTGCAAGTTCTAGCCGGCGTCATCCTGACGAAAGTCAGGATCCATTCTGCGCTATGGCGGATGGGGAGCGCTGAATGGATCCCGGATCAAGTCCGGGATGACGGAACCGGCGAGGTCCGCTTTTCTGACCGACGATCGAACAAGCCGACGACATTGAATGGCCGCTAGCCGTCCTCGCAATCTCAATGGAAATCGCGCGATTTGGGTAGAATGCGCACGTCGCGGGGGTGACGGGCGGCGGGGGCGGCCTGTTTCGGCGGTTCGGATTGCGACAATCTGTTGAGGTCAGCGGTGCGGTCATGGATGCGGCTGGCCATCAGATGGACGACGCCTTCCTTGCTGCGCTGCACCTCGCCCTCGACCAGCATCAGACGGCTGGCCATGACCGGGCGGCGCTGCAGCTCGAACAGACGCGCCCAGAGCAGGATATTGGTGATGCCGGTCTCATCCTCGATGGTGATGAAGACGGCATTGCCCTTGCCCGGCCGCTGGCGCACCAGCACCACGCCGGCGGTGCGGACGCGCGCGCCATTCTTCGCCGCACTGGTCTGGGCGCAGCTCAGCACGCCTTCGGCCGTGAACACCGGACGCAGGAACTGCATCGGATGGCCCTTGAGCGAGAGGCGGGTCACCGCATAATCGTCCATCACCTGTTCGGCGAGCGGCATGGCGGGCAGCATCGCATCGGCCTCCTCCCCCAGTTCGCGGGCGGCGCGGTCGTGCCGGCGGGCGGCGGCGAACAGCGGCAGTTCGTCCGACGGGGTGCGCCGCGCCTCCCATAAAGCGGTGCGCCGGTCCTGTCCCAGCGAGCGGCAGGCATCGGCATCGGCCAGCAGCCGCAGCGCCCGCGCGGGCAGGCCGGCGCGCCGGGCCATATCCTCGATACTGGTGAAGAGGCCGCCCTGCGCCCGCGCGTCCATCATCTGCGCTGCCCATTGTTCGCGGAAACCGTCGACCTGGCGCAGGCCAAGGCGCAGCGCCAGCGCCCGACCGGTGCCTTCGCCCTTGTCCGCGCGGCGGCTGCGCAACAGCGGTTCCAGGCCATTGTCCCAGTCGCTCATATTGACGTCGACATCATGGATGGCGACGCCATGCTCGCGCGCGTCGCGGACCAGCTGGGCCGGGGCATAGAAGCCCATCGGCTGGGAATTGAGCAGGGCGCAGGCGAAGATGGCGGGCTGGTGGCATTTGATCCAGGCCGAGACATAGACCAGCCGGGCGAAGGACAGCGCATGGCTTTCGGGAAAGCCATAGCTGCCGAACCCTTCGATCTGCTTGAAGCAGCGCGCGGCAAACTCCGCCTCATAACCGCGCGCGGTCATGCCGTTGATCATCTTCTCGCGGAAATGATGAATGGTCCCGACATTGCGGAAGGTCGCCATGGCGCGGCGCAACTGGTTGGCTTCCACATTGGAAAATTCGGCGGCCGTGATGGCGAGCTTCATCGCCTGTTCCTGGAACAGGGGGACGCCATAGGTCTTGCCAAGCAGGGTCTTGAGTTCATCTGCCGGGCCATGTTGGGGACCGGGCGAGGGGTAGGTCACTTTTTCCTCGCCGCAGCGGCGGCGTAGATAGGGATGGACCATGTCGCCCTCGATCGGGCCGGGCCGCACGATCGCCACCTGCACGGTCAGGTCATAGAGGGTGCGCGGCCTGAGGCGCGGCAGCATGTTGATCTGCGCCCGGCTTTCGACCTGGAACACGCCGATGCTCTCGCCCTTGCAGAGCATGTCATAGACGGCCGGATCGCTGGAATTGAGGTCGACCGTCAGACGATGATCGCCCAGCCCCTGATCGCGCATCAGGTCGAACGCCTTGCGGATGCAGGTCAGCATGCCGAGCGCCAATATGTCGACCTTCATCAGGCCGAGCGCGTCGATATCATCCTTGTCCCATTCGATGAAGCTGCGGTCCGCCATCGCCGCATGATGGAGCGGCACCGTCTCGTCGAGCCGATTCTGGGTCAGCACGAAGCCGCCGACATGCTGGGATAGGTGACGGGGAAAGGGGGCGTCCAGCAACTGGCCGATCAGCGCGCGCAGCTGCATGATCTGGGGATTGTCGAGCGCGAAGCCGGCCTCGACGATGCGCTGGTCGCCGACATCGCCCGAATAGCTGCCCCAGACCGTGCTGGAGAGGCGGGTCGCGACATCTTCGCTGAGGCCCAGCACCTTGGCGACCTCGCGCACGGCGCTGCGCGAACGATAATGGATCACGGTCGCGGCGATGCCCGCGCGATGGCGGCCATAGCGCTCATAGATATATTGCATCACCTCCTCGCGCCGCTCATGTTCGAAATCGACGTCGATGTCGGGTGGCTCGTCCCGCTCCTCCGACACGAAGCGGGAAAAGAGCAGGTCATGCTGTTGCGGGTCGACCGAGGTCACGCCCAGCAGGAAGCAGACCATCGAATTGGCCGCCGATCCGCGCCCCTGGCACAATATGCCCTTGCTACGCGCGAAGGCGACGATGTCGTGTACGGTCAGGAAATAATAGGCATAGTTGCGCTCGCCGATCAGCTTGAACTCCTCGGCCATCAGCGCGCGCACCTTGTGGGGGATGACCGGGCCATAGCGGGCATGGGCGGCGCTGACGGTCAGTTCCTCCAGCCATTGCTGCGCGCTCCAGCCCTCCGGCACCGGCTCGTGCGGATATTCGTAGCGCAGCTGGTCCAGGGTGAAGCGGATGGTGGAGAGGAAGCGGATCGTTTCGGCCACCGCCTGCGGACAGGTGCGGAACAGATGGGCGATCTCGGCCGGGGCATGGATATGGCGCTCGGCATTGGCCTCCAGTTTCTTGCCTGCCCTGGCGATGGTCGTGCCCTCGCGAATGCAGCTCAGCACATCCTGCAGCGGCCGCTGTTCGGGGCTGGCATAAAGGGCGTCCATCGTCGCCAGCAGCGGCACCCCGGTCCGCGCCGCCAGATCGCTGAAGC
Source organism: Sphingobium sp. BHU LFT2 (assembly GCF_018604485.1). Lineage (NCBI taxonomy): Bacteria > Pseudomonadati > Pseudomonadota > Alphaproteobacteria > Sphingomonadales > Sphingobiaceae > Sphingobium > Sphingobium sp. BHU LFT2. Next base: position 29,344 of record NZ_JAFCGW010000005.1, on the reverse strand, counting down.
CGGCCAGCCGCCGCGCATCGCGCCCGTCGCGGCGCAGCGCGGCGCCCAGCCAGATGCGACCAGGGGCCAGGCGATGGAGGCGCAGGAGCAGGGCTTCCAGTTCGGTCGGGCGCGGTGGCGGCACCAGGCTCAGATGCTTCTGGCGGATCGCCTCGCCGGGCGGCCGATCGGCAAAATCATAATCGACCGGGTGGCGATGCGCCTGCTGCTCGGTCGCGCTGGCATAGGGCAGAACGATCAGCTGCAATTCGTCGAGATGACCGGTCAGATCCTCATAGCGCAGGATGCAGTCGCCCTTGATCGAGCGGAGATTGCCGACCGTCAGCAATTTGGTGAGTTCGCCCCAGCCGCGGCGGGTGCGCGGATAGGCGATGATGTCGGGGGTGCCGTCGACGAACACCAGCCGGGCGCCGACCACCAGGCGTAGGTCGCTCTCGCAGCCCTGTTCCTCTTCCGGGCTGAGCATGAGCGGCAGGCCGGCCGCTTCCCTGGCCTTCATCAGGGCGGCGCGCGCCTTGTCCGGGGCCTTTTTGAGGGCGACATGGGCGCGGACCACGCCGGCGACGCTGTTGCGGTCGGCAATGCCGATGCCGGTGAGGCCCAATGCCATGGCGCGTTCCACCATGTCGCTGGCGTGGGAGGCGCCGCGCAGGAAGGAGAAATTGGTGGCGGCGACCAACTCGGCGAAGGGCGGCTCGGCCGGTGTCGGGCGCGGCGGGGCGGGTTTGGTTTTTTCTCGGGCTGCCTCGATCGCGTTCAATTCGCGCCGGTCGATCGATCGGGGTTTGGCGGGATCGGGCGGCGGGCGCCGGCCGCTCATGCGAACAGGCCGTGGATATACCAGCCGGGATGGACTGTCTCCGCGCCATAAAGGCCGTGGCGGAAGATCCAGTAGCGGCGGCCGCGCGCATCCTCGACCCGGTAATAGTCGCGGGTGCGGCCGGTGCTTTCGCCCTCGATCGCGCCGTCCCTGGCCTGCCACCATTGCGGCGCGATCCGTTCCGGCCCCTCGAACCGGGTGACTTCATGCAGGGTGCGGCGCCAACGGAAACGGTGGGGCGGGCCGTCGGGCACTTCCGCCACGACATCGATCGACTGGGGCGGATCGAACAGATGGAGCGGGCGCATCGGCGGGTCGCCGGGTTCGCCGACCGGCGCCCAGCCTTCGGGCGCGCGATGCTCGACCGCCGGCAGTGCCAGCTGCGCCTGTTCGGGAATATGGCTGTCGCGCGGCTCCAGCCGCTGGATGCGGGCGCGCCCGGCACGGATCGACAGGCGATCGACCAGCGCCTCCACGCCCTCGCTCTTGCGCGCCTCGCCCCCTTCGAGTGCGAGCTGGGTCGGCGCCATCGGATCGGCGCGTGGCACGGTGAGGCGCAGCATGTCGAAGCCGAAACCGGGATCGAGCGGATCGGACAGGCTGTCGATCCGTTCCTGGAACAGGCGCATGATCGCCGGCGCATCGCGGATCGGCAGGCTGGTTTCGACCCGGATCGGGAAGGCGAGGCCGTCGCTACGGAAGAAGACTGCTTCGAACCGGCGGCCGCCCTGGCCGCGCTCGGCCAGTTGTTCGCCGGCTTCCGCCGCCATCTCCGCCACGACCTTGATCGCGTGGGCGCTGCTGCCCATCGGTTCGGCAAAACGCCGCTCGACCCGGATTGCCGGGCGCGGGCGGCGCGGGGCCAGCGGGCGGTGGCCCAGACCCAATAGTGCATGGAGCGCATCCACAGCCTCCTCGCCGAAGCGGGCGGCGAGCGCGGCGGCCGGGCGCGCGGCAAGATCGCCGACGGTGCGCAGTCCCGCCCGGCGGAGCGCCACTGCGCTCTCCGCCTCCAGCTCCAGCGCCTCGACCGGCAGGCGGCGCACCGCCGCATCCTCGTCCGGCGCGGGGGCGGCAGGGAAACGGGCGAGCGCATGGGCGGCCTCGGGCGATCCGGCGATGGCGTGGCGCACGCGCATGCCATGCCGTTCCAGCCGGTCGGTCGCGGCCTGCGCCAGTTCCGCCTCGCCATCCCACAAATGACCGCATCCGCTGATGTCGAGCATCAGGCCATGGCCGGAATCGAGCGCGGCATTGGGGGTGTAGCGGGCGCAACCGTCGCACAGGCGCTCCAGCCAATCCTGGTCGCCATGGGGATCGGCCTCGAACACGCGCAACTCCGGCTCGCGGGCGCGCGCATCGGCCAGCGTCATGCCGGGGGTGAGGCCCGCCGCCAGCGCATCGGCATCCAGCGTCGCGAGCCGCATCGCGCCGCGGACATTTTCCACCACCACCGCGGGCGCATCGCCCTGCGCGGCCCAGAGGTCAGGCCGCGCGATCCGCAGCCGATCGATCGGCAGGAAGGGGAACCAGAGCGCCAGATAGCGGCGCGCCGTCCTGCTGTCCGTCCTGTCCATGCTCATGGCGTTCATGCCGTCCGTCTCCAAAAGCCCCCTTTTCGCCATCCCATATCAGCCGCCACGCCAGTCCGTCCGGCCCCGCCCGTCGCCGCAACAGGCTGAGGGCGAAGGCGCTGTGCCCCGGCGCATTGCCGGGCAGCGGATCGGACGGGGCGGCCGCCACCTGCCAGCGGGTTTCCGCCGCGCTGGGCACCGGATCGCCGCCGACCCGCAGCAGGAAGGCGGTGACGCCCGATTGTTCGGCCGCCAGCGCCAATCGCCGGCTGGCGGTGAGGTCGAGCAGCGGCGCCCGCCCGCGCAATTCGATCAGCAGCGCGCCAAGCGCGGGGCAACGCAGTCCCTCCACCGCGGCGCGCAGCAGCATCGCGTCATCGGCCATCAGCCCGATCAGCAGCCGGGCCGGGTTCAGCCCCAGCGCCGCGAGGCCGGGGCCATAGGGCGATCCACCCGCCCTGGCCGATGTGGTGGTGCGCAGCCAGAGCAGGGGGGCGTCATCCGCCGCCAGCCGGGCGAGGATCAGCGCCAGGCCGGCCGCCGCTCCTTCCTCCTCCGCCGCGCCGAACAATTCATGCACCCGCCCGCGCAGGAGGCCGCCGTCGAGCGCCGCGTCCAGCCCGGCATGGCCGGTCGCAAGCCGGGCACAGCCGACCGTCGGCGCTGGCGTCCGGTCCAGCGCCGCGATATGCCGCTTCAGCGCGGCGAGACTTTTGATCGACTCGCTCATTGCATTTGTTCCTGATATGTTCTTATTTCACTTTATTGGCTGCCCGAGTCAATCCGCTTGCCAATCCAGAGGACAAAGAAGGATTTCCCGATGACCGACACCGCCCGCAAACGCGCCGATTTCCGTGCCCTGCATCAGGATGGTTTCTTCCTGCTGCCCAATGCCTGGGATGGGGGCAGCGCGGTGCGGCTGGCGAAGAAGGGCTTTCGCGCGATCGCGTCGACCAGTGCCGGCGCGGCCTGGGCGGCGGGCAAGGATGATGGCGAACTGGGCCGCGACGCGGTGCTGGCGCATCTGGAGATGCTGGTCGCGGCGACCGACCTGCCGGTCAACGCGGATTTCGAAAATGGCTTTGCCGATGCGCCCGAGGATGTTGCCACCAATGTGACGCTGGCGGCGCAGACCGGCATTGCGGCCCTGTCGATCGAGGACTGGTCGGGCAGCGCGCTCTATGACCTGCCGCTGGCGGTGGAGCGGATCGCGGCCGCGCGCGAAGCGATCGACCGGGTCGATCCGGCGCTGATGCTGGTCGGGCGCAGCGAGAATTTCCGCGTGCCCGGCATGGCGCCGAGCGAGAGCATCGCCCGCGCCGTCGCCTATGCGGAGGCGGGCGCCGACTGCCTGTTCGTGCCTTTTCTGCTGGACCATGGCGCCGTCGCCGAACTGGTCGCGGCGGTCGCGCCCAAGCCGGTCAATGTCGTCATCCATGATTATGACGCGGCCGGGATCGCTGCGCTGGCGGCGCTGGGCGTGCGCCGTTGCAGCATCGGCGCCAGCCTGGCCCAGATCAGCTGGGCGGCGTTCGACGATGCGGCCGCGCGGTTGAAGGCGGCCGAGGGGTAAGGCTCCGGAGGTGGATAAGGGGCTAGGCGCCCTTACTCCACCGTCACCAATGTCACCGACTTGGATGGCAGGGTCAGCGCCAGCTGGCCCTGCGCCAGCCGTGCCGGCAACGGGCCAGGCACGAAGGGATCGGCGCCCTCGAAGCGGATGCGGGTGTCGATGGTCGCGGCGGTCAGCGTCCGGGCGCTCGCCTTGCGCCATGCGCCCCCTTTCAGGTCGATGCGCACTGGCCGGGCGGCGGCGGGGTCGAGATTGACGATGCTAAGATGCAGCGCGCCCGCCGCATCCTTCGACGCCGACACGCTGAGCCCCGGCAGCCGCACCGCGCCCTCGACATAGTCGGGCGCCTGCACATCGACCGGGATCATCGTCGCATTCTGATGGACCTTGTAGAGGTCGAACACATGCCAGGTCGGCGTCACCACCATCTTGGCGCCCTGCGTCAGCACCAGCGACTGGATGACATTCACCATCTGCGCGACATTGGCCATGCGCACCCGGTCGGCATGATTATTGAAGATGTTGAGGCTCATCCCCGCGATCACCGCATCGCGCAGCGTGCTTTCGAGATAGAGTTGCGAGGGCGCGTCCTTCTCGCTGTCGAACCAGGCGCCCCATTCATCGACGGCGATCGCCACCTGCTTTTTCGGATCATAGCGGTCCATGATCGCGGCATGGCGGCGGATCAGTTCGTCGGTCAGATGGGCGCGGGCCAGCGCGGAGGCCCATTGGTCGGTGCCAAAGCCGATATTGCGCCCCTTGTTGCGCCAGTCATTGCCGGCGAAGCTGTAGAAATGGAGCGAGAGGCCCCACATCAGCGGGCGTTCGGTATTGTAGGCGAGCGGCGTGGGATTGGGGCGCCATTTCATCGCCTGCGCCATGACCTTTTCGGTCCATTCATAATCGTCGGTATCCGCGCCCACCGCGATCAGCTTCACCCGCTCGCTCGAATAGGCGCGCAGGAAGGCGGCATAATGGCGGAAGGCGGTGGCATAGGTGTCGGCGGTCATGTTGCCGCCACAGCCCCAGCTTTCATTGCCGACGCCAATGAAGGGCACGGCCCAGGGCGCGGCATGGCCATTGGCGGCGCGTTCCTTGCCCGGCTGGCTGTCGGCCGGCGCGGTCATGTAGCGCATCCAGTCGTCCGCCTCGCGCACGCTGCCCGATCCGACATTGACCGACACGAAGGCCTTGGAACCAATCTGGTCCAGGAAATCCATATATTCATGGGTGCCGAACGCATTGGTTTCGGCCGACTTGTCCCAGGCGGCGTTGATGCCGGCAGGGCGCTGCGCGGCCGGGCCGATGCCGTCGCGCCAATGATAGCCATCGGCAAAGCAGCCGCCCGGCCAGCGGATCACCGGCACCTTCACCTGGCGCAGCGCGGCGACCACATCGCTGCGGATGCCGCGCACATTGGGGATGGGGCTGTCCTGCCCGACCCATATGCCTTCATAGACTCCGCGGCCAAGATGCTCGACAAACTGGCCATAGATATTGGGATCGATGGTGGCGCCGGGCTTGCCGGTGTCGACGGTCAGGACGGCGCTGTCGCCGGGCGCAGCCGCCGGGGCCGATGCGCCGGCAAGGCCGGCGAGCAGGCCTGCTGTCGCCGCCAGCAGCGCCCGCCGCGTCCGCACCCAAGCCCGTCCCGAAAGCTGCACGCCCATGCCATCCCCTTCCTCAATTTGTCTGAGTATAGGCTAGGCGGGCGGCAGGGGCGGGGTCAAGGGGCCGTAACGTCCCTGGGTTCTTCCATCCGCGTCACATGGATCGCCTGTTCGTTCATCTGGGCGCTGCCGAAGATGGTCATGAAGGCGATGTCGGTGGCGTCGCGGCCGACGGCGATGCGGACCATCCCCTCGATCGGGGCCAATCCCGTCGCGTCGACCATATGCCAGGCGCCGTCGAGCCACACTTCCACCACCGCGTGGAAATCGGGCGGGTCGAGATCGGCGGCATAGACCGACACCAGCCGGGCGGGAATGTCGCGCGCGCGGATCAGCGCGGCGGTGAGGTGCGCGAAGTCGCGGCACACGCCACGCTGGGCGACGAAGGTATCGGCAGCGGTAGTGGTGATGTCCGAACTGCCGGGTACATATTGCAGATTGTCATGCACCCAGCCGACCAGTGCCTGCACCAGCGGGCCACCGTCCAGCCCCTCGAAATGGCCGCAGACGAAGCTGACGAACCTGTCCGCCTCGCAATAGCGGCTGGGCCAGATGAAGGGCAGCACATCCTGCGGCAGGCTGGGCAGCGGCGAGCGGGCCAGCGAGAAGAGATCGGGCGCGGGCCGATCGACATCGACCAGCGCCTTGTAGCGGCTCAGCATCCGGCCGGTGCCGCTGCGCGTCCAGGTGCGCCGGCCGATCGCGCTGCCGCCCATCAAATTGGTCAGCGGCCCGGCATTGTCGATGATGTGCGACTGTTCGACGATGCGCTGGTCGGCCATGGCCGCGGCCTCGACTGCCATCAATACATCGGTCGGCCCGGCAAATTCATAGTCGAGGGTCGCTTCGATCGCGAGGCGCATGGCCATCCTTCAGGAGAGATTCGGCAAGATGTCATCCTGCCGATGCTGCAGGCCGCTGTCGCGCTATTCCGGCAGCTTGCCGAACGGCAGCAGCTTGCGCGCCTGGGCCGCGGCCGCCTTGCCATTGCCGGCGCGCAGCGCGGGCAGGATGGCGGCGGCATTGCGCTTCATCAACTGGTCGAGCGGGGCGGGGGCAGGGGCATTGGCCGCCCGTTCGGCCAGCGCCAGCGCGCCGGCGACATCATTATGATCGGCGCGGATGCGCATCAATGCGGCCAGGCCTGAATAGAAGGCGCGGTTGCCGCCCAGCGCGACCGCCTTGCCCAGGGCGGCTTCACCCACTTGTTCCTTGGCGCCCAGCACTGTGCGGGCGATGAAGCTGCCAAGCTGGTCGATCGCGTCGAGATGCCAGCCGGCGATCACCATCTGTGCCTCGGCATCGCGCGGATTGCGCGCGGCCAGCGCCTCGAACGCGGAAAGCGAGCTGCGTGCATCGGCTCGGCTGCGGGTCAGCTTGGCGCGATAGCCGATCGCGACCGCGCGTTGCAGCACCGCCTCATGATCATTGGGGGCGGTCATCAATATGCGGTCGGCGGCGCTGATGGCCTGGCCGATGAGGCTCAGCGCCCGCGCCTTGTCGCTGGTCTGGAAGGCGGCCGCGGTCAGCAGTTCGCGCGGGGTTTCCGCCAGCGCGGCCGGCGCTGCGGAGAGGGCGACGGCACAGATGAGCGGGCGGCAGAGCGACGGGGCGAAGGGCACATATTCTCCTGTTGTGGCGGCGCCACCCTGGCGCCGGATCAATAGTCCCTGGAATAACGAAGTGCGGCGGAAGATCCCGCATTGGTGCCGGTCTTCGACAAGATGCTCAGCGTCTTCGACAGGGCGACTTCCAGCTGGGTGGCGGTGAAGCCCTTCGAGTCCGTCACCACCTCCACATAGATATTGTTGGAGATATGCTGGCCGACGGCGAGCGACGTGCCGCGCCCGGTATCCTCATCACCGCCGACAATGCCGATCCGGTCGAGGCCCGATGCGCCCTGCAGCTTGCCCATCGGGTTGAGCCCGCCACTGCCGCCGCGCAGGCCGTTGAGCGCGGCCGCCAACTGGATCGCCTGGGTGGCGGACAGATTGGCGACATTGTCACCGAACAGGATGCGCGAGAGAATCTCGTCCTGCGGCAATGTCGGCGTCGACACGAATGTGATGTCGGGCTGCTGCGCGGTGCCGGCGACGGCGATGCCGGCGCTGACATCGTCAATCTCGGTCAGCGCCTTGATTGCCAGCGTCGGGTTCATCATGTCGCCGTTGAAGGTGATGACGCCCTGATCCAGGTCGAACTGATGGCCCGAGAAGCTGTAGCGGCCGCGGATCACCTCGATCTTGCCGCTGACGCGCGGCTTGGTCGCGGTGCCGGTGACGCGCATGTCGGTCTTCCATTCGGAATCGAGGCCCATGCCGGTGACATAGATCTGGTTGTCGGCGCGCAGGCGGATGTCGAGTTTCCAGTTGGTCGGCGATGCCGCGGCAGCCTTGCGGTCGGCGATGCGCTGCGCCAGCACATCCTGGCCCTCGCCCTTGCGGCGGACGCCCTGCAATTCGCGTATCTCGGTGCCGCCCTGCCACGCGACGCGATAGCGGGTCTCGGGCAGCGACAGGTCGCCCTTGATCAAGCCGCCATTTTCCGCGCTGTTGGTGATGTTGAGGGTGCCGCTGACCACGCTGGTGATCGCTTCGCTGCGGGCGAGGCGGGCATGGTCCATCTTGACCGCGATGTTCATCGGGAAGCCGCTGTCGGCGGCCAGGCCGACAGTGCCGCTGGCCTGCACGGTGCCGTTGCCTGCGCGGCCGGAAAAGTCGCGAATGTCGAGCCGGTCGTTGGTGAAGCGGCCGTCGAGCTTCATCTGGGTGACGCGGGTGCCGAAGCTCGTATTGTCATAGGTCAGCGCATTGGCGCGGACCAGGCCGTTGAGCTGTGGCGCGGTCAGCCGGCCGCCGAAATCGGCCGCGACCGCGATGCCGCCGCTCAGCCGCTGATCGGCAAGGCCGGCGAAGGAAAAGAGCACATCGGCCGGGCCGGCATAGCGAATGCCGCCGCCAAGCGGCGCAGCCATCAGTTGTTCCGACCAGTTGGCGCCCGGTCCCGGCGGGGCCATGGTGGCGACGAAGCGGCCGATCGTGCTGTTGCCCTTGCGGATGAGGCCGCGCATGTCGCCGCCGGCGGAGGACAGCTTGCCCTCGACATTCATCGACACTGCGTCGGACACGGCGGCGAGGCTCGACCGGCGGAAATCGCTGATCGCCAGGCGCGTGGTCGCGGTCGGGAAGGCGGTTCCGCTCTGGCTGTAATCGACCATGCCGGTCGCCTTGCCGCCGATGCCCAGGCCCGGATTGGCGACATTGGCGATGGCGAGGTCGAAATCCTTGAAGCGGGCCTGCAGCGCGGTGTCGGTGCCGAAATGGCCAGCCAGATCGACCTTGCCCTGCGGCAGCACCAGGCTGACCGGTTCCAGCCGATAGCCGGTCTTTTCCGCGCGGATGATCGCCGGCTGGTTCAGGCGGAAATCGACATTGCTGGCCTTGCCCTGCAACGCGACGGCATAGAGGTCGGGGCGCAGTGCGGCGTTGACCGCGACTGAGAAGGGTACGCCGCTGGAACCATCGGCAACCAATTGGGCCTTGCCCCGGCCGCCCTGATAATCGAGCTTCGCCCGCGCCTTGCGCACGACATAGTCGCCATAGGCGGCGTTCGCCATCTGCACGTCGGCGATCACCTTGGGCTGGTCGCTCAGCAGCATGGAGGCGGTGACGACGGCGCGGCCGATGACGATGTCGGCCTCGCCCGGCAGCTTGGCATTGCTGGCGGCCGCGTTGACGTCGACACCCTGCACCTTGCCCACGGCATTGAGCTTCACCGCGCCGGTGATGCCCGATCCGTTCATCGCCAGCTGGCCGGTGAAGGGGCCGGCATTGGACTGCTGGATGCGGCCATTCATGTCGACCCCGGCGAAGCGCGCCTTGGTTACGTCGATCGTCAGCGGCCCTTGCGCGGTGCGGATCAGGACATTGGCGAAGAAGGGGCCATAGGGCGATCCGCCGGTGGCATCGAGGCGATAGCCGGCCGGTTCGCCATTCAGCTTGGCAACGACATCGGTCAGCTGCACGCCAACATTGGGGCGCGGCGCGCGCAGCACTGCCTGCGGCCGGTCCGCCGTGCCGCGCACGGTCAGGAACAGCGGGCCATATTGTTTCGAATAGGCTTCGGTGTCGAAGGCGAGCTGGCCGTTGGTGTCGTAGCTGCCCGAACCGGACTTGATCTGGAAATTGGGTGCGGCGCCCTTGAGCCCCGCCAGGGTGAACCTGCCTTCCGGCGTCATGCCGATCCGGCCGGACATCACCGCATTGCCGCCCAGGAAGTCGCGGACCGAGGCATTTTCCCAGCGCGCGGTGCGCACGCCGAACATGCCCGACAGGCCGAAGCCGCCCTTGGGACCGGGGATCAGCTTGACGTCGGTGTTGAGGTTGACGATGCCGACGCCGTCAATCCGATAGTCGTTGACCCGGCCCTTCAGCGCGCCGCGATAGATGGCATTGTCGAGATCGGCGAGGACGATGGCGGTGGCATCGATCTTGTCGCTGTCGAGCTTGAGATTGTCGCTGATCAGCTTGCCGCCGGCATAGGCAAAGTCGCCCTTCACCCGCAAATTGGTCATTAGGCCGCCGGCGGCAGCATTGAGGCCGGTGACGCGCTTCGCGGTCGCGTTGACGGGGATGCGGATGCGATCGGCGTCGATCACGGCGCGGCCGCTGGCCTTCAGATTCTCGATGCCGGTGGCGTCGAAGGCGAGGGATGCGGCGCTGATGTCATAATCGATGAAGGGCGTCGCCATCGGCCCGTCGAGGATGATCGAGGCGCGGACATCCTTGCCCTTCACCTTGTCCATGAAGGCGCCCGGTTGCAGCAGCGCGGCGTTGATCTTGAGCGCGCTGAATGTGCTCTTGCCCAGGTCCACCAGACCCTGCGCATCGGCCGACATGGCGGGCGAGCGCAGCGACCCCTTGAGGTTGACGCGCCGTTCGTTGAGGCCGGCGAACAGGTCGACGTCGAGCTGCGGCCGGGTCAGCCGGTCGGCAATGTCGCCATAGACGAGGCCGGGGCGCAGCGGCCCCTTGGCGGTGAAGCTGCCGTCGCGGGCGGCGAGCGCGATATTGGCCAGTTCGCCCCTGGGCGTGGTGGCGATCAGCTTGCCGTTCCAGGCCTGCCAGGTGCCCTTGCCGTCGAGCGAGGCGGTCATGCCGTCGGGCAGGCCGCTCATCGCCGCGATCACGCCGCCCTTGGGCGCGGTCAGCGTGCCGCTCATCGCCAGGCGATTCTGTGCCGGCACTGCGTCCAGCTTCGCCTGCAGCCGATCGCCGCTGTCGACGACAGCATTGGCGGACAGCTGGGCACGGCCGTCGGCAATATGAACGATGCTGTCGATCGCGATCTCGCGCTTCTGGCCGATCACCGGCTTGGCGAGCAGGAAACGGTCGAGCCGCATCCGGTCGACGTCGATGTCGAGGTCGGGCAGGATCGGCGCATTGGGATCAGTCGGGGTCTGGTTGAATTGCGGGCTGCGCGCCAGCACCACCAGCGGGCTTTCCAGATTCTGCACCGAAATATGGTTCTGGAGGTAGCGGAACGGGCGCCAGACGACATGGACCCTGGGGCTGACCGCGAACACGCCCTTGGGATCGCGCAGGATCAGGTCGTGGATCGTCATGTCGCTATAGATCGATCCCTCGATCCGGCCGACCTCGATCCCCATGCCCGATTCCATTTTGAGCGCGGCGATCTGCTTGATGAGGAAGCGCTTGCCCGGCTGGGTATCGAGGAACAGCAGCAGGCCCGCGACCAGCACCACCAGCCCGACGATCAGGCCGGCCAGGCCGATGGCGATCTTCTGCCACAGCGGGCGGCCCTGGCGGATCACCACGGTCTCGGTCGCTTCGGGCGCGGGGAGAGGGGTATCTTCCGCCATCAGAAGGCCTGTCCGATACCGATGTAGAGGGCGAATTTGGATTCGCCGGGCTGGCGGTTGATCGGCATGGCTATATCTGCGCGGAAGGGTCCGAAATTGGTGTAGAAACGTCCGCCCAGGCCCACGCCATAGCGGATGTCGGAAAATTGCGGGATCTGGCTTTCATAGACCTGACCCGCGTCGACGAAGGCGACGACGCCATAATTGCCGAAACGATAGCGGCCCTCGACCGCAAATTCATTGACCGATCGGCCACCGATCGGATCATTGTTCGCGTCCTTTGGCCCCAGTTCCTGATAGCCATAGCCACGCGCCGATCCGCCGCCGCCGGCATAGATGCGCCGCGAAGGGGCGACATCGTCGCGGGCGACACCGTTGATCGTGCCGATCTTGGTCCGCGCCGCCAGCACGAAACTGTCGGAAATCGGATAATAGCCGGCCAGGTCGAAGCTGGCGCGGACATAGGGCGAGACATTGCCCTGCAACGACGCTTCGGGCGACACGCGCAGATTGGCGCGAAAGCCGCTGGTGGGGTTGAGCAGGTCGTTGGAGCGGTCATAGCCAACCTGCACCGGCAGCGCGCCGATGAAATAGGTCAGCCGCTTGTTTTCGCCGCTTTCGTCGATTGTCGTATTTTCGTTCGAAAGCAGGATTTCGCCGCCATAGGTATAGGTCCAGCGCTTCTGGAAGATCGGTGTCGACTGGCGCGACCAACTGGCGTTGAGGCCCAGGGTGAAGGCTTCATAGGCGTCATATTTCTGATGGTTGACGCCGGCGCCGGCCTGGAAGGTCTTGTCGCGCTTGCCCGCATTGGACCGGCGGAAGGTGCCCGATACGCCCTGTTCCTGGGTGCCGGCGATGACGCTGGCGATCAGGGCGCCTTCGGGCGGGAACAGGTTGCGATGGGTCCAGCTGCCTTCGGCGCGGAAGCCCTGTCCGGTGCCATAGCCCAGTTCGCCGGCCAGCCGCCGGGCCGGGCCGGCTTCCTGATCGACATGCAGGTCGACATATTCGGTGCCATCCGGGCCGGGCTCGCCGGTCTGGACCGGGTCGACCGCGACGCTGGCGAACAGGCCGGTCGCGACCAGCGCCTTGCGCAGATCGTCGACCTTGCGGCTGTCATAGAGGTCGCCTTTGTCGAAGCGTGCGATCACCGCCATATGGTCGGCGCCGAACGCCTGCTTCTCGCCGCTGGTGGTGATGGTGCGGAATGTGCCGCGCGGGCCCGGCTCGACCGGCAGCGTATAGTCGCCGGTCACGGTCGCGGGATCGAGCAAGATGTCGCGGTCGCCGATCCTGGCGAAGGCATAGCCCTGTTCCGGCAGCTTGAGCGCGACATTGGCCTCCGCCGCCTCGACCGCAGTGGCGACGATATAGTCGCCGGTCTTCAACGTCAGGCTGTCGCGGATCAGGCCGGGCGGGATGGTCTCGGGCGCATGGATGACGATTTCGCCCATCTTGTAGCGCTTGCCCGGCGTCACCGACAGGATCGCCTTCAGCGTGCCATCCTGCTGCTGGTCGAGCGAGGCCAGGGCGGTGGCATCATAATAGCCCTCCGAATGGAACAGCCGCACCGCCAGTTGCTCGTCGGCCTGGGCGCGCTGCTGCACCATCGATGCGGTCTCGGCCTTGCCCTTGCCGTCGACCAGGGCGGATGCGGCACGGAACTCATCCTCCAGGCCGGTCTTGCCGAAACCGTCGAACTGGGTCGCGTAGCGGACCTCGGGCGTCTTTTCATCGCTGTCATCATCGGCGACATTTTCCGGCACGGTCACGCTGTCGAGCGCGGGCAGCGGCTGGGCCAGTTCGGTTTCGACCGGCGGTTCGGTGGCGGGGGGCAGTTCGGCGCTGGTCGCGGGCGTCGTGCCGCTGGTCGGCGCGCTGCCCTGGGCCGGCATCTGCTGGTCGAGCCAGTCGTCGATCGAGGGCAAGGGGGCCTTGCTGCCGGTCCCGCTATTACTGGCCTTGTCGTCGACGTTGCCGGCGCCGGGCAGGCGCGCGTTGAACTCGTCGTCGGGCAGGATCGGTTCTTCGTCGGCGGGCGCTGTGGTGCTGGGGGCGCTGGCCGGAACCGTCTGCGCCATCAGGGGCAGGGGAGAGGCGGCTGCCATGATCATGCCCAGCGCATGCCGAACATATCTCGCCTGCCGCTTCTTCATCTGTCTGCGATGCCCCTTTCGCACCGGGCATCCCATATGTCCGGCAAACAGGCAATACGCCCAATGACTTGCAACGGTTCCGCCTGCGTGACGATTTCGCCCGGCGGCGCGGCGCTTCCATCGGTGCCCCCGCCGGTCTAGAGCCGCTTCATGACATTTGCGCTCGACATCACCCGTTCGATCACTGGCCAGCCCTGGCGCTGGCGCGGCCTGGGGGCGGACGCGCGTTCGCCCGGCTATCAGCCCGACGATCTGGTGGCGCAGCTGCTGCTGGCGCGCGGCTGTCCGCCCGACGGGGTGGAGGCGCATCGCAATCCCACCATCCGCCATTTCATGCCCGACCCCAGCCTGTTCCGCGACATGGATGCGGCGGCCGAACGGCTGGCCGATGCAGTCCAGCGCGGCGAGGATGTGCGCATCTTCGGCGATTATGACGTCGATGGCGCGACCAGCGCGGCGCTGCTGATCCGGTTGCTGCGTGACATTGGCCTTGATGCCCGGCCCTATATCCCCGACCGGCTGATGGAAGGCTATGGTCCCTCGGGCGAGGCGCTGGTGCGGCTTGCGGGGGATGGCGCGCAACTGATCGTCACCGTCGATTGCGGCGCGCAGGCGTTCGAGGCGCTCGACATGGCGAAGGCCGCCGGGGTCGATGTCGTCGTCGTCGACCATCATAAATGCGCGGCGGCGCTGCCGGTGGCGCTGGCCCTGGTCAATCCCAACCGGCTGGACGAGAATGCGGGCGCTGCCGTCCATGGCCATCTCGCCGCCGTCGGCATGGCCTTCCTGCTGGGTGCGGCCTTGCTGCGGACGCTGCGCGCGCGCGGCTGGTTCGCGATCCGGCCGGAACCGGCGATCATGGAGTTGCTCGACATCGTCGCGCTCGGCACGGTCGCCGACGTCGCGCAGCTCAAGGGGCTCAACCGTGCCTTCGTGGCGCAGGGGCTCAAGGTCATGGCCAAGCGGCGCAATATCGGCCTTGCCGCGCTGATGGATGCCAGTCGCCTCAATCGTGCGCCGCTCTGCCATGATCTGGGCTTCGCGCTCGGGCCGCGCATCAATGCCGGCGGGCGCGTCGGCAAGGCGGATCTGGGGGTGCGGCTGCTGACCACCGAAGATCCGGCCGAGGCCGCGCGAATCGCCGCCGAACTGGATCGGTTGAACGAGGAACGGCGCGCGATCGAATCGATCGTGCAGGAACAGGCGGAGGCCTTGCTGGCGGCGCAGGGCAATCGGGCCGTGGCGCTGGTCGCCGGGCCGGGCTGGCATCCCGGCGTCATCGGCATCGTCGCCGGGCGGCTCAAGGAACGGGCCGGCTGTCCCGCCATCGTCGTCGCGCTGGACGAGGATGGCGTGGGCAAAGGGTCGGGCCGCTCCATTTCCGGCGTCGATCTGGGCGCGGCGGTGCTGGCGGCCAAGGATAGCGGCCTGCTGGTCGCGGGCGGCGGCCATGCGATGGCGGCGGGGCTTACCGTGATGGCCGATAAGGTCGATGCGCTGGCCGACTTCCTGGACGATCGCCTGTCAGCTGCCGTTGCCCGTGCGCGGGACGAGCGGGCGCTGCTGATCGACGCGGTGCTGGCGCCGGCCGGGGTCAATCCCGACTTCGTCGCCGCGATCGAGGCGGGCGGCCCCTATGGCGCAGGCTGGCCCGCGCCGTTGATCGCCGCCGGGCCGATGCGGGTGATTCGCGCCGATGTGGTCGGCAATGGCCATTTGCGGGCGATCATGGCGGGCGATGATGGCCGGTCGATCAAGACGATCGCCTTCCGCCAGGCCGAATCGGAACTGGGTCAGGCGATTCTGGGTGCGCCGCGTGACCGTCGCCTGTGGGTGGCGGGCCGTGCGAAGATCGACGACTGGGGCAGCCGACCCGCCGCAGAGCTGCATCTGGAGGACGCTGCCTGGGCCGATTGAGAAAGATTGCAATTTTCTTGCGCAAAGGGGGTTGACCCTTTCGCCGGTCCCGCCTAATTGCGCCCTCGCTTCGCAGCGCTGCCACGGCGGCGACAACGAACGGCCCCTTCGTCTAGCGGTTAGGACGCGGCCCTTTCACGGCTGAAACACGGGTTCGATTCCCGTAGGGGTCACCAGTCAAGCGATTTATCGTATTGATTTTGCGTGATAATTCGCTTTTTTAGTTCAGCCGATACCACAGGTGCTCCCTCATTTGATCTGAGTTTGCGTGAAGCGGGTCAATGCCCAGCGGGACATTTCTGTTATTGGCGCGCCATGTCCGCATCCAACACCAAGCGCGCGTCCAGTGAAAGCGACAGTCACCGCGCCTTCGGTCGAATCATATTACCTCATACCAGAAAAGGCAGGCGTCGACGTGCTGCCCGCCTCCGCTGGCACACCATTATCGTAACTCATTTGAAATAGATATCTCATCGCAGTACGCCAACCTCTACCGTTCAACTTCGGGATCGTTCCCCACGGCGTTGTGTAGCTTTTCGTCGCCACCGTCCTTCGGCATCGGGATGGGTCCATAATGCGCCCTTGCCCGCCGGTTCGCGGTCATCACGCACGTTATGATGCGCGATGGTCCTTTGTTCCAAGCATGAGGCAAGGTGGAATCTGGTTGCCAGGGGTGAAGCGTCAAAGCTGCTCCGAGGGCGGCGTTGCGAGAGGGAGCGCAGAGATAAACGATCTGCGAAGGTGGTCAGATGGACCGAAAAGCCCGCTTCGAGTCAATGCAACGTTCGCCTTGCGAGACCCGACACAGCACGGCCGAGCTTCAGCTCGACCAGCGCCGACAGATCTATGGCTCCCTCGAGGGATCGGCACCGCCTAGATCTGCAATTACAGATCTTCACCCTTCACACGCGCGTTAAGCATCGAGCGCGTAGCCACTTCCTCGATTTTTCCATTTTCCAGCTTCACGACGCGTTCGGCGTTCGCAATAGTCTCCGATCTGTGAGCTACGACTACACGTGTGATGCCCAGGTCGGCGGTCGCCCGATTGACCTGACGCTCCTTCGCCGGATCCAAATGAGATGTCCCCTCGTCCATAATCAGGAGCCTGGGCTGGCGATACAGCGCTCTGGCGAGCAATAGGCGTTGTTTCTGCCCTCCTGACAGCGATGACCCCATATCTCCAACCAACGTTTCATAACCCATGGGCATAGCTTCGATATCTGAATCTAGAGCCGCGATCTTGGCTGCGGCCTCGACATTGACAAAATCTGGCTGGTCATCAAATAGCGCTATATTGTCCGCCAAGGTGCCTGCAAAAAGATGATCTTCCTGCAACACAGCCGCCAATTGCTCGTGATAGTTTCGATAGCCAAACTGCCTCAGCGGAACCCCATCGATCAAAATTTCACCTTCGGTCGGATCGACCAGCCCCAGGATGACCTTCATTAAGGTGGACTTCCCTCCCCCCGATGGTCCGGTTATCGCAACATGCTCTCCGGCTTCAACTACAAGATCGATTCCTTTCAAAATCATGGGCTCGGTCGGGCTGTACTGATAGGTCACTCCTCGCAGTTCGATCTTACCCACCAACGGTTTCAGCGCTGCACGGTGCTCTGAGAAGCTTCTATCGGGTTCTGAAAAAGCGATATCGGACAGGCGGTCAAGATGCAGGCCTAGTAATCGATACTCCGCAAAACGGTCGACAAATGAGCTGGATTTGGCGATGAATTCCGTTTTGTAGGCCATGAACGCAAAAAGCATCCCGAGGCTCATACCGCCGGACAAAACCGCATAGGAGCCTACCCAGATCGAAAATATACCTTCTAGCGCTACAATAGTCTTACTGGAAACATTCTGAATTTCCGTAAATTTCGTAACCTTCAAGGACATTGATAACGAATCGATCAGTCGATTTCGCCAAATACTCAGACGTTCTGCTTCCCTATTATAAATTCTTAAGGTACTAATTCCTCGCATAGTTTCAATCATGGTGGACTGTTCAAGCCCCGCCTTAACGATGTGCTGCTCCTGCGCCCGACGTTGAGGATGGTAGATTGCGATCCGAATCACGACATAAGTAACAAATCCAGCTAACGCGACAGCTGTGAGAGCCAGACTGTAATAAGCCATCAATGCTAAGGTCAGAACAGCGAGACAGCCGTCCAAGACGGCCGTTATAGCACCCTCAACCATGAATTGCCGGATAGGCATGATTGATTGGAACCGAGATAAAACGTCGCCAATCTGGCGCCGTTCAAACCAGCTCACTGGCAATCGGATCAGTCGCCGGCCGACATTTGTGGCCACGCCAAATCCAAATGACGTGCCGGCCGACAGCATCACGTAGCTTCTCAAAAGTTCGGCGCCTGCGTTCACTAAAGTGAATAGGCAGAACCCGAGGGCCAGAACAGAGATGAGCTTATGATCAAATGCAGGGATGGCTGTATCTACCACGAGCTGCAAAAAATATGGCGCGGTCAGAATGTAGGCCTGCAAAACGATACTAAGAAGAGCAAACTGAAAGACTGCCCGCTTCAATCCAGTCAAGCTCTGCCATAGCTGGCTGAGCTTCATCCGGTCATTATGAATTTTGGCTTCGAAATTTGCAGCAGGAGAGATCTCCAGAATTACACCCGTGAAATGGGACGAACACTGGTCCATCGACATCCATTGAGAGGATCCGGCCGGGTCATGGATGAGCGCTCTGCCCTTGCGCACGGCTTCCAAAACCACGAAATGATTCAAATCCCAATGCAGGATCGCCGGCATTTCTATGTCGTTGAGCTCTTCCAGCTCGATCCTCATCGGACGGGCGTTCAACGACAGGAAATCCGCAATTCGAACGAGATCCGCCAGTGCAGTTCCCCGGGAGGAAGACTTAAACCGGCGCCTGAATGTCCCTAATCCAGCCTCGAACCCATGATAGCTTGCCACCATCGCAAGACATGCCAAACCGCACTCGGTTGCCTCCGATTGTCGGATGTGCCGAACCCTTTTGCGCGCAGAGAATTCATTAGCCGTGGTCATTCTACCTCGCGTTTAGTATCGGGCGAATAGCCACTGAAAAATTGTACGTCGGCTAGTCACAATTTTTACCGTCGTGCGCATGCCGGGCAACAGACGTAATCGACTACCTTTGCCATCCAACCACGGGCGATCAATTTCGATCACCACGAGATAGCCGACCGGTAAATCTGGGTTGCGTGGTTGGGCGATAATGTCTTGAGAAACCGATACAATATGCCCTTTAGCAGTTCCGAAACGCGCCTGCGGGTATGCATCAATCGCGATCCGCACCTCGTGGCCTGGCGCGACGTTCGCGACCGACGCCGAAGGCAAATAGGCTTCAGCACGAAGCTTCGCATTTGATGGAACTATGCTAAGGATCGCCTGGTCCGAGGTGACTGCAGAGCCGACACCGGCGGTAACGGCCGTGACTATTCCATTTATCGGCGCCACGACAGCATATCCACGCCCTGCATCAAATTGGACCGCCTGTTGGCGAAGCGTTTCCCGGGATGCAATAAGCATCGATGCGTCTGCCCGTGCATTTGCTCTTTCTTTCGCAATAGCGCTCTGGGCTTCCGCAATCAGTGACTCCCGTGCAATTTTTTGTTGGCGCAACTGCACAATCTGAAGGCGGACCCTAATCGCTTCCGCTTCCCTTGCAGATATGTCCCGCTGGCTGATGAACCCGCTGGCCTTCAGCGCTTCAATTCGCTTGAAATCACTATTCATTATCTGAGAGATTCGTTCTTGGTCCGTAATCTGAAGCTCGATCTGCTGAACTTCCAATCTGGCACCATCGATCTGCGCCTTGAGCTTGGCTTCTTCCGCAGAAGCCGCCTCTTGTGACGCCTTGAGCCGATTATTGGCTTCAGCGCGCTGACTTTGGATCGCCGCGATAGATTCCGATGACAAAGTGCCACCACGGGTAAGATTATCTTCGGTACGGATCACAAAGAGGACATCACCAGACTTTATAGCTTCGCCTTCAGACACCCGTACCTCAGCGACTATTCCCTGTCTGGACGGATGGATCGCGGCCAAACCCTGCTCTGGGACGAGCGTACCTTGAGCGATCTGAATCTGCGGAAACTTTGCAAAAACCAGATAAGTGGTACCGAAGAAAACGAAAAGGAAGAAGATTACGCCAATCATGTGCCACGCCACCGGAGTGGATAGGGCTATTGCCCCTTCAATTCTATTCCTCCGGGCGTCTATGACCTCCTGCCGGAACAGCGACTGACTTTCGACATCGCGCACAGATTGACTATTACTTTTCCGCATTTGACGTTAATTATTTTTAGAGTTATCGTCAGTCGATGCTGGCAACAGATGTTGGTCGAACCACCTAAGAGTCTGCGAGACAATATCCCGGATGTTGGCCGGCGACTGAGCCAAGCTATGGCTCTCGCCCCAGTACCGAAGCAGGCGCGCCTTTTTCCCTTGGCGGTACAGCCCATAAAAAAATGTTTCAGCCTGGGCCATTGCACCGCGCATGTCCAATTCACCATGAATCAGCATGAGCGGCGTTTCAACACGATCGACGTAGGCTATGGGCGAATTTCGCCAATAGAGCGCCTGATCCTCGTAAGGCGGCACGCCCATCCCGTTGCCCACCTCCATGATAAACGGTTCCACCGACTTCATGTGCTCGATCCCCTGGTAGCCACGGGCAAGCGGATCAAATTGCAGATAGGCTTGAGCAAGATCGGTTACGCCAGCCATCGCCACAGCCGCTTTGAAACGATGAGTCTGCGTGATCAAAGAATAGACAGAGTAGCCCCCATAGCTTTGGCCAAAAACACCCAGCCGGTCGCCGTCCGCAATTCCAAGCTCTACTAATTTGTCGATAGCTGGCAGCACTCCCTTAGGAATATCTTCGTAGCTATCATTCTTAGGCCCATCCCGCTTCATCGGCATGGATGGGATCAAGACCACATATCCGTGCGCTGCATATAGCTGCAGGTTGTACAAGCCCGGCATATAGGGATTGAGCCAATAGCTTTGCTCAATCCCTCTGGAGACGTAGCCGCCGTAGACCCAAACCAGAGTCGGATAGCGCAGGCCGGGGTGATAATCTGGCGGAAGGATCACCTCCCCAATTAGTGGCTTACCATCGGCGCTCACGTAGTCGATCGACGTCGCTCGACCCCATCGAACATCAGCCAGATGCTCATTGAATCGGAACAACTCACGCTCTTCGCCCGAGCTCAGGGATATTTCGCGGAGTATGCTTCCGCTGGGCGTAGGATCACTCCAAACAAGTACATCACTTCCAAGATCCAGCGGTTCGCCCTTGGGCGGCAGCTTGACTTGAGACATTGCTCGCGGAGCATCTAACGTCACCAGATGATAGGTCTGGCCTGTCTGCGCGCCTGAAGTAATCAGTATTTGCCGAGTTGGCCTTTCATTGTCATAAGGATAAGCAATGGCAGCATCCTTCGGTAGCCGGTACCGACCTTCCGCAATGAGCCTTCTGGCCTTTGGATCTAGAAAAACAATTTTGTCATCGGCAATTGAGAATAGCCGTCCATCAATTGCACGCCGGAACATGTTTGGAACATTCTTAAAGGTGGCCGTCAAATTGATTGCCGGGGATGTACCATCGACAAGCCACCAGCTTAGAAGGTCTGCATTTGAGCGACGCCCATTGACCAACAGAGATTGATCATCGACCCAAAAGGCCGAATTATCATGAGGCCCCGGCCCGACGCCCGTGGTTCCGACCATAATATCCCCAACCCGCGCGACATCCAAATTGACAGTATCGAGTTTGAATAAGGGCGTGTCGACGTCGCCAGCTTGGGCTCGAGCGCGAAAGAGCAATCTCGCTCCATCCGGGCTCCAGCCGAGCATCTCGACAGGATATTTCGCCTCCTTCGGCATATCGACCCATCGAAGCGAGCCAGCTGCTAGTAGACTGACTATCCCAAATTTTTTTTGAACTTGCCATTCATCGCCAAAATGGGGCTGCTTTTGAGCCGAATTCGGGGGGATAGCGCCGATTGGAACCAACACTGATATAGTTTTACTGTCGGGCGAAATGCTGAGCGTCAGCGCACCTTGAAACGGATAAAGGGGCAATTTGGCAATATCTTGTTGCGTGCCCTTTTCGATATCGATCAGCCGTACAACGGCCTGCCCCACATCGGTCATAGAATTCGTGGAATCCGTCCCACTTTCGAGGACCGAGGCGGTAGGCCTAGTTCCGCCGCGCAATTCCTCCGCCGTCAACGCTGCATGAGTAAAAGGGCGTCCAAATTGGTCCAGAAGAGCAGGCGTTACGCTGTTGGGCAGCGCAACGGCCAGGATCCGGTGGTCATCCAACCAGACAAATGGGCTGTTCTCTTCATAAGCTTTGCAACTGTGAGCATACGACAGCCGATCGGCGCCTCCACGAATGTCCACAGCATCCATTGGGGACCCGTAACGTGTCTGAGTAAGCATCGGTGATGCACTTATCCGTCTCGTCGCTCCTGTAGATCGCTCCCAGACGTATAGCCGGACGCTGTTTCCGCCATGGGGCTCTGCACCTTCCGGCTTCGTAGACAGCATCGCCAATTTCTGTCCATTTGGCGACCAAGCGGCACACCAGAAACCAGCGGCGTCGGACTTTCCATCTGTCAAATTCTGCTTGTTCTCTCCATTTCGAGAAATGAGCCAGACATCACTTCGCGACGGATCGACCTCATAGGCGGTCCTGCCAAAAACCTCCCCAGCCTGCGCGGGGCGCTGGATTACGACGGCGAGATCCCGTCCATCCGGTGATAAAGCGGCGGTATCCAAGCTTACTGTGTTAAGGACGTCATCAATTGTGATTTTATGTTGGGTTTCAGCCACCATTGTCGCACTCGCATGGCCAGAAATGGCAAGAATGGATAGGCTCAGGGAGGCGCGGGCAGTCCCGCTTTGAATGAGACCTTTCAAACATTGTCTCGCGCCTCCAGGCAAACACCAAATCATCATTTTCACCCTTGAGTATCGTGCGTTACGGGCACTCTCACCGAACATATTTTTTGAGGATGCATTCCAGCTTAGCTAGCCAGAAAAGCCTCAGTATCAGTTCATAGGAGAGGCCACCGTTGCTCGCCTCTCGGGCCGCCTTCAATAGATGTGAGAAGTTGTAGACACGGTAGTCCGCGATGATTGACACAGAAAATAGCTCATCGAAGTCAATCAGGGCCGCCTCTCTCTGCATTCCATGGCCATAGCCCTCCACGTAGCGAGGAAAGAGGAAGCCATCGCTTAAGCCTGCCCGAGCGAGCATGAGCAGGTTAATCATTCTATTGTCTCGCAACTTGTCAGGCAGAGCCCGGCAGAAATTGACGACATGCTCATGTGCGAGGGGATTCAGTGTCCAGATTCCGCGTCGCATAAACATGTCAGCCCTCGCGGTCGCAGCCATGAGAGTTGAGATGCAGTGAACACCTGGAAGCTCCCATGGATCGCGGCCGATGTTCAGGCCTGAGGAGAGTTCGTCGCCCCCTATTCCGGTCAAGATCAAGTCTATGGGTCCGGCTGGATGCTCATCGACCGCCAAGACACAAGGCATCCGATGATTATCATCAAATGGCGTTAGTCCGGCTTCATCCCACTCGAGCGCTTGAAATTGATTGGGTTGGTCAGACGGATAGAGGTGATCCTGTACCTGCAGAAGTCCGACTAGCTCCATTCTTCGCTCCATCTGCTGCCGACCCACGGCGCCTTTGTGCATCAAGGCATATGAGTAGAGATCCGATCGAACCGATTTTGCAGCAACAGCCACACAGGACGAGTCCATCCCTCCACTCAATTCGATAAGCGGACGCTTAGCCACTTCCAATGCGGGGCGCATGACGTCCGCAATCCGTCTCTGAAGCGCGTCGGTAACTCGCGCGCCGTTGTATATTGTCGATGGAACGACGATGTTGTTCGATGAACAAAGCTGAAAGACAAGTTCACCATCAACTAAACTAACCGCCTCGCCTGGCCATAGCATCTTGATCCCATCTATGATCTGATCCCGGATAACAGATGGACCATTCTCGATGTAAATCTTGCAGGAATCGCGATGGGGAACGGGGTTTTTGATGCTCCCGGCTATATCCTCAAACTTCCAGGTCGCGATGAGATAGCCATCAGCCACTCCCACATAGAGAGGAGCCCCAATTGTTTGGCTTCGTGAAATCTGAACCTTGGACCGAGAAGCCGAATCTAATCTCACATAGATTGCTTGCGCCTCTGCGCTCGAGATCAGGCGATCGTAATCAACTCCTGCGCTGGGCGCAGAAAATGCCCCAAGCTCCCAAATGACGATATGGCAAACGCCATTTTCCTCATCATATTCAACATGCTGCCGGAGAAAATCGGATTGGAATTTCTCAACCTGACTATTTCCGTATCGAATGATGCCTGTTTCGGTGACGTCGACAGAGTTGTCGCTCTGTTCCAACCTGAATCGCGCTATGAGCAAATCAATTATCCAAAAATGGGCCGCTGCAGTCGACCCAATTCAATGCATGTTCTATTATTGAAGGCTGATCAACTCTGATAGAAGCCGGTCTTGCCGGTGTTATCCTGGCCAGAATCCTGCTTCGGGCCCTTCAGGGTGCCGTTGCCGCCGGCGACCTTCAGGAGGTCTTCGGCAGTCCAGCTACGGACCTTCTGCGAAAATACAGTTTCCTTTTTCATTCTTTGATCTCCTTTTCAAGGGAGGCTAAAACAATCCTATAGGCCACCGATTTGCAATGCAAATTTCCGCGCATATGAAAAAAATATATCAGTGACGATTATTGTCACAGTGACATACAGTAAATTTGTAATTTATTTCGTAAATTACGTATAATTTATTTCCGACGTTACTCGCATTGGCCTGTCCCTCGGGATGGGCGGGCAAAAGCAAGGTTGAATGGTACTACATCGATCCGGGAAAGTCCTAGCAGAACGGCTTCATCGAGAGCTCCAATGGCTCGCTGCGCGACGAGTTGTTCAACGAGGAACTGTTCGACAGCTTGGCCGATGCCCGCCGGACGCTGGCCATCTGGCGCGACGATTACAGCAATGTCCGGCCCCACTCATCTTTGGGAAATCTGACGCGTCCACAAGCGCGTCGAGCGTTCGAGCAAAACGAAACCATTACGCCCGACGCGCTTGTGCAGGCGCGGAGGGGGCGTCGTATTTGACGGATGGACTCTCTTTATGATCGAGGGACTGACGGGGGGGCAAGTCAGCAGGTGCAGTGAATCAATCATAATGTTTCGGGTCCGACAAGAATGACACATTTTGTTGGCTTCTCCGCCTTCGAAGTTTTTTGCATGCAATCGTCAATGGCAGCTCGATTGGCTCGTGCCAGATCGACATCTTTCACGATCGCCTTCCAAACTTTTGGATCAGCAGTGCGCATTAAGCGGATGCCCGCGTCCCATAAGGTCGGCTCGCCCATCGCCCTGCTCGCCACTCTTTCGGGCCAAAACCAGCTTTGCGGCCCGATACTCGCCGCCCAGCCAGGATAGAGCAGCCAGAGCAGCATGACGGCCACAGTCGCGCCCATCGCGCTGTAGGCCATATGCCAGATTTGCTCTCGCCTGGTCCGAAGGTGCCCGATCGCTCGCATCTGGTTTTCACGGGCATCATTGAGGAGCATACGCGCCTGCTCGATATTGACCCGATCCGCCTCCCGCGCCTGCCGAGCCACCTGATCGATGCGATCCACCATATTCTCAGGCGTCATTTGCAGCGCCGGCGCCTTGGCCATCTTTTGAGCCTGCGCCGCCAGCTCCACCAGATAGCTATTCATCTTGGTGAGCGTGGGCGTGTAATCGGGTATTTCGATGCCCTGCTTTTCGATGGCAACATGCTCGAGCGCCCGCGTCATCAGCGCGATCCGACCATCCATCTCGGAGATCCGCATTTCCAGCCGGGCAAAGGCTTCAGCCGCGAGATCGGGCTCGGGATCGCTCGCACTTCCTTGTTGATCCATATCCATTCCTCCTGAGAGTTAGCGGCCAAGACCGCGACCAATGTCGCGCCCATGGTCGAAGGGGATTGAGGCGGTGAGTTGGTGGGAAAGGCTGCGCTGCGCGTGCTGGCCAATCTCAAGGCCAAGCTCGCAGCTGCGTAGCCCCAGCACAGACTCCAATTGGGCGTCGCGCTGCAGGCTCTTGGCCATGTCGGTCATGTGCTGCGAAGCCGTTCTGGCACCCCGGAAATTGCCGTCGCGAACAAGCTCGTCATGCTGCCGCTGAAGTTGCTGCCAGCCCTCTACGAACCGATCCGCTCGGGCATAGGGATCGACGCGGATTTCCGCTTCCAACTGCATTGCGCGGACAGCCGCCTGGCCTCGTCCTTCTGCGGCATCCCTGACCAGTTCAGGGCTATGCCGGAATGCGCGATCGAGATCCGATGCGCCCTCGGGGCGGATCGCATCCAGCGCCCGCCGGGCCTTCTCCAGTGCCACATGCTGATGCGGCATGGCTTCCACCCCCTGCACCCGCACCTGATGAATTTCATACGCCGCCTTTGCATAGCGCTCCACGGCACCGCGCAGACCACCGGCCCGGACTGGTTGAGGATCACTGCCTCGATCATGCTGGACTGCGGGCTGTTGCTGCGCAGGCGTTGCCTTGGGCCGGAAATTGTCAAAGAGTCCGCGCTCCTTCTGGGCGCCTGCGCGTGCACTTTCCACCACCCGCTCACGGAAGCTGATGCCCCGCCGCTCGGCAAAGGCCCGCTTGTCCTCGGTTGGCAGTTCGTGCCCGGAGCCGGCCTTCCCATAGTCCGTCGCCATATCCTTGGCGCGTTCACGCGAGAGTGTGTGAACCAACCGTGCCTGGTCGCGAAAATCATCGCGCCCATAATGAAGGGCGACTCCATCCCGGTGTCGCGACAGCGCGACATAGGCGCCATGCCGATCCATGCCCGGCGTCGCCAGCACATGTGACCAGTCAACGGTCATGCCCTGCGCCTTGTGGATCGTGGCGGCATAGCCATGATCGAGATCGCGATAATCCTTGGTGTCGAACGCCACTGATCGCCCATCGTCGATCCGCACGGCCATATGGCCATTGCCGATCTTGTCGATGGTACCGAGCGTTCCGTTCTTGACCTCAAGGCTGCGCTCATTGCGCAGGAACATGATGCGGTCGCCGGCCGCGAACTGCCGGTCCCCGCGTTCGGTCTTTACGGCAATGTCCGGCCCCAGTTCGCCGGCCTCGCGCATGCGTTCCCGCGCCGCCTCATTGAGGTCGCGTACTTCCGCATTGGTATGGGTCAATATGATCCGGCTGGCATCCGGCTTCGCCTGTCGATCCCGATCCCAGCCGTCGATCAATGCACTGCGCGCCTGCTCGCGGCTATCGGCGGCATGGGCCATGTTCTGGTCGGCATAGACGCCGATCGCTTCTCCGGTGCGGCCGGTCGCCAGATGCCGGGTCGCATCCTGCTGCCAGCCTTCATGTTGACGGCGGACCTCGGTGATCTCGACGCCACCATGACGCTCATGCAGTGCCCGGAACGCGGCGCCCGCCTCGATCGATTGCAACTGCTGCGGATCGCCTACGAGCACGACCCGTGCGCCAACCTCGTCGGCATGGGAGAGAACGCGTTCCATCTGGCGCGTACCGACCATGCCGGCCTCGTCGATCACCAGCACGTCGCGCGCGGTCAGAAGATCGCGGCCCTGCGCCCAGCCATGCTCCATGCTGGCGATGGTGCGAGAGGCAATGCCCGAGCCATTTTCCAGTCCTTCGGCAGCTATGCCCGCAAGGGCCGCGCCGCGCACGTTTAGGCCGGCATGCTCCCATACATCGCGTGCCACACCCAACATGGCGCTTTTGCCCGTGCCGGCATAGCCGAGGATCAGTGACAATCCCCGGCCGCCTGTTACATGTCGCAACGCGGCGTCTTGCTCTGCTCCCAGAGCAAGGCCTTTACTCTCGGCGGCACGAATGGCGTAGTTCGTTGCTGTCGGGAGACCAGGCTCCTGCTGCAGTGCAAGCCGGTCCGCCGCGCGTTCCAGCCGCTGCTCGACCTCGATCATCTCACGACTGGTGAAGCGATCCTCGCCGCATCCATCCTTGCCGAGCGCGATCAGGTCTGGCGAGCCGCGCACCGCGCGCATCGCCTCGTTGAACTGCTGCTGCCCATCGCTGTGCCGGTGGATGAACATGGCGAGGTCACGATGGGTGAAGGTCGCCTGGCCACGGGTAATGGCATCGAGCGCAACGCCGGGATCTGCGATGATGCGTTCGCCATTCTCACGCGCAATCTCGCGATGGAGTTCGATACGGTCGGCTTCGAGGCCTTGCGCGCCCATGCGGTGCGCGGGGCCGCCGATCTTGCTTTGCGGCTCCAGATCGATGCCCTGCTCGGCAAGGCTGCGATGATCGATCCGAGCATCGATGTCGAGTTCAGCCAGCCTTGCGTTGACATGGGCGCTCCAGTTCTCGCGCCAGCGCTCGACATTCGCATGATCGTTCCACTCACGCACCTTCTGGCCAAAGCCGTCGGGCGTCACCTCGCGCATGGTGAGCATGACATGGGCATGGGGATTGGCCTGGCCGTCAACGGCAATGTCCCAATGGACATTAAGATCGGCGATCATGCCGCGATCGACAAACTCTTGGACAACAAAGTCGCGGGCAAGCTCGATGCCCTGCGCCCTGGTCATTTCGCGCGGGATGGCGAATTCGATTTCGCGCGCGAGTTGCGCGTCCTTGCGGCTCTCGAACGCCTCGACATCGTTCCAGAGCCGTTCGCGGTCGCGCCATTGCTCCGGCGCGCCTTCGGGCAACATGATTTCGCTATGCTCGACACCAGACCGAGCGCGAAAATCATGGTCGCGATCGAGGCGCTCATCATGCAGCCGCTCGCCTGCCCTATAGGCAGCCGCCGACACGGAAGAGCGGCCCGCTGCGAGACTGATGACCTGAACGGAAAAATGGAAGATCGCCATAACGATCGTCCATTTACTATGCTGAGCCGCACGTCGGAACGACGTATAAGCGCGCCCTTCTCGAAATTTTCCTGGAAGGGACTAGGCGGTGTCAGACTGTCCCGGCGACTCTACTGCGTGCCACAGGTCCTTCTTCTATTATGAGTGCATCATCATTCAACGGAGACTTGATCATGCGCAAACCCCGCGATTTTGATTCGGAGCTGAAGGCGCTGGCTGACAAGGCCAAGCAGTTGAAAGAACGGCGCGTACGCCAGTTGGGCGAACTGGTCGCGGCAACCGGCGCGGATGGGCTCGACGCCGATATGCTGGCCGGGGCGCTCATTCATGCGGCGCGCAGCAAGGATGCGACAGCCAAGGAGGCGTGGCGCAAGGCGGGCGCCGCCTTCTTTCGCGGCGACAAGCGCCAGCCTGCGGGCGGACCTGATCGCCTCCAGAGCGGTACTCTCCCGCTCGACGGCGGCTCGGCATCGGCTTGAGGCACAGAAGGCACGCACCGACATGCGGGACTGGGCCGTCAAACGCCGGGGGAGAACTCGTCATCTGATCGAACTGGGCGGCCTCGTCATCAAGGCCGGCCTGGTCGATCTCGTCGATGACGATCGTGCCACCCTCTATGGCGCCTTTCTCGCCGTCGCGGACAGGCTGCGCGGCGAGGATCGGCAACAGGCGCTGGCCCTATGGCAGCGCAAGGGCAAGCGTGCGTTCGAGGCTGAACGCGATCAGCGCGAGCGATAGATTGTCGTGCTTGCCTGCTCTACCGGCTGTATCACTTCGTCAGCGCTGGCGATGACAAAACGGCCGGATGGATCG